>NZ_JBIATE010000007.1:0-303705 GCF_042891445.1 Streptomyces sp. NPDC001890
GGGGGGGGGGGGGGGCGGGGGGGGGGGGGGGGGCGGGGGGGGGCGCCCCCCCCCCGGGGGGGGGGGGGGGGGGGGGGCCGGCGGGGGGGGGGGGGGGGGGGGGGGGGGGGGGGGGGGCGGCCCCGGGGGGGGGGGGGGGGGGGGGGGGGGGGGGGGGGGGGGCCCCCCCCCACCCCCTGTCCGTACGTCCTACGCGTCCGGGGCGATCACCGTGAAGTAGCCGGCGAGCGCCGACACCGCCTCGTCCTCCACGATCCAGCCGTCCTGGTCCGCGTCCAGGCTCCGCGCGGCGAGCCGAGCCGTCCCGGCGTCCGCGCCCAGCACCCGCAGGGCCCGCTCGACGGCGGGCACGGCCGCCTTGCCCCGGCCGTCCCCGTCCGCCACCGCGATCGCCGCCCGGAGGAAGGGCCGGGCGATCTCCGCGAAGCGCTCCGGGTTGTCGCGCAGCCGTTTCACGGCCCCGCCCACGAACTCCTCACGGGTGACGCGCTGGTCCCCGTCGACATCGGCGATGCCCGCCATGCCCTGCCAGAACGCCTCGGCCCCGGTGTAGAGCGCCTGGCCCTTGTCGCAGCGTGCCGTCGTGCCGAACTCGGCGAGCAGACGGGCCGCGGCGGCGTTGAAATCCGCGCGATCGATGTATCCGTTGCCGTCCTGGTCGAAGGCGGCGAAGCGGTGGGCGATCTTGCGCTCGTACTCTGCGCTGTCCATGCGGGGAGCGTACGACGCCGGAAGGCGCCACGTGTCACTTACACGCTCCACCGATGTGACAACCCGGTCACCCGGTCACCCGGTCATCGCCGGTCTCACGCGGAGAGCGGCCGGGCCCGGTCGTCGACGGCCGTGTCCCAGTCGGGGTAGACGTCGAAGAGCCGGCGCACGCCGAGGGCGGCGAGCACCCGGTTGACGTGCGAGCCCTCCTCCGCGCCCCGGGCCGGCAGGATCAGCCGCAGCCGGCCCCCGCAGGAACGCATCAGCCGCCGGGCGGCGATCAGCACGCCGACCCCGCTGGAATCGCAGAACAGGACCTCGGAGAGGTCGAGCACCACGTCGTGGCGGCCGACGGCGACCGCGTCGTGGACGGACTGGCGCACCGCGGGCGACGTCAGCAGATCCAGCTCGCCGCGTATGTGCAGCACGGTCCATTCGCCCTGCACGGTCTCGGCCACCCTCAAAGTCACGCGACCGACCCTCTCGTTCCGGGGATTCCGACGATCCGGAAGTTTCCGTTCCTTCTCGCGGCTGCCCCGGCCGCGCCTTCATGAAACACCGAACGGCCTGTCAGGACACAGGCGGATTCAGGCAGAAATGATCACTTCACTATCATCCCAGGCCTTTTCAGGGGCGTACTTGCCGTAAAGGGACGTGCACGTCCGACACCGCCGACTACATTCGATGTGACGAGGGGAACAGGGCAGGCAGAGGGAACGGGTCGGGGGTCACATGGCCAGGAACGCACCGCCCCGCTGGGACCGCAAGATGCAGCAGCGGCTGGCACGCGGTGAGGCGGCGGCTCTCGGTGAGCTCTACGACCGGTTCGCCTCGCTGGTGCACAGCCAGGCCCATCGGATGCTGGACGACGAGACCGCTGCCGACCTGGTGACCCGCGAGGTCTTCGGCTACGTGTGGGAGAACCCGGACGCGTACGACCCCCAGCAGGGCTCGATGCGCTCCTGGGTGGCCCGGCTCACGCACCGTCAGTCCGTGCGGCGGCTGCGCGAGGAGCACGGCCGGCTCGACGACCCGGACGACGAGGGGAGCGACCTGGAGGAGCGGGTGCACCGGGCCACGGTCGCGGCCCGCGCCGACTACATCGTCGCGTCCATGCCCGCCCCGCTGCGGGCCGCGCTGGAGCTCGCGTACATCCAGCGCCGGGACTACCGGCAGACCGCGGCCGACCTCGGGGTCACCGAGGACGAGGCCCGCCGCCGGCTCCGGCTCGGGCTGCAACTGCTCTCCACCGCACACACCCGCCCGCTCGAAGGGACGTCGCCGCCCGGATACGGACGGCCCCTGTGACCGGCGACGACGAGGCGGGCGGGCGCGGCGACGACGAGGTGCGGGGCGCCCGGCGCATACCGGGACCCCGGGCCGCCGCGGACGACTTCGACCTCTCCGCCTTCCCCCTGCCGCCGCCCGTCCCCGCGACCCCGCCCGAGAAGCCGCGACCGGCCTCACCGCCGACGACACCGGAACCGGAAACCGCCGTGGCACCACCGGACCCAACGGACCCGTCGACCCCGTCGGACCCATCAGCGCTGTCGGACCCGCCGGTGCTGGCGCACCGCGTCCTCAAGGCGCTCCTCGGCGCGTGGGCCCTGGCGGCCTGTTCGGCCCAGGAGACCGAGGCCGTCGAGGCGCATCTGACCGAGTGCGCCGCCTGCGCGGACGAGGCCCTGCGGCTGCGCGACGCGGTCGGCCTGCTGCACACCGACCGCAGCCTGGACCTCGACCCGACGCTGCGCACCCGGGTGATCGACGCCTGCCTGAGCCGCCGCCCGGCCGACATCCCGGTGCCGGACTGGGCTTCCCCGTACGACGCGGAGACCGCGCGGCTCGACGCGCTGCTCCGGGACATCGGCAGCGCGGAGTGGCACGCCCCGGTGCGCCTGAAGTGGTTCGAGGGCGAGCAGGAGGCCGGCCGCAAGACCACGGTCGCGGGCGTCATCGGTCATCTCATGGCCGTCGACGGACTGATCGGCACCGCCCTCGACCTCGAAGTACCGCTCGGCGAAGGGGTCCTCGGCCTGGGCGCCGACTGGCCGCTCTCCCCCACCGGACGCACCGAGAAGTACTGGTCCGCCGCGCGGCGGCCGCCCACCCGCGCGGTCCACGAGCCGTGGCGCGCGCAGAGCCACACCCTCATCCGTACGGTGTCCTTCGCCGGCCGCGGGGTCTCGGAGCTCTCCGTCTCGTACGGCGACTTCGCCCTCCCGATGCACGACGCCCTGCTGGACCGGGCCTTCGAGTGCTGGGTGCACGGCGGCGACATCGCGGAGGCGGTGGACTATCCGTACGAGGCGCCGTCCGCCGCCCACCTCAACCGGATGATCGACCTGGCGGCCCGGCTGCTGCCCGCCGCCCTCGCCGAACGCCGCAGGACCGGTCTCGCCGGGCCCGCCCGGCAGCTGGTGACGGCCGGGTCACCGGGCCGTTCGCTGCATCTGGAGGTCGAGGGCTCGGGCGGCGGCGACTGGTACATCCCGCTGGACTCCCCGGCCGCGCTCGGCTCCCCCGCGCACACCGTGGCGCAGGTCGCGCTGGACGGTGTGGAGTTCTGCCAGCTGGTCGCCGGGCACGTGTCGCCGGTGGAGGCGGCGGCCGGTCAGGAGGGCGACCGCGAGGCCATCCGCGACGTGTTGTGCGCCGCGGCCTCGCTGAGCCGCCTCTGAGGGACAGCCCTTGGGGGCGACCTACGCGAAGATCACCGTACGGCGGCCGTTGAGCAGGATGCGGCGCTCCGCGTGCCACTTCACCGCCCGCGCCAGCGCCTGGCACTCCACGTCGCGCCCGATGGCGACCAGCTGGTCCGGCGTGACGCCGTGGCCCACCCGCTCGACCTCCTGCTCGATGATCGGCCCCTCGTCGAGGTCCGCGGTCACGTAGTGCGCCGTCGCACCGATCAGCTTCACCCCACGGGCGTGCGCCTGGTGGTACGGCTTCGCACCCTTGAAGCTCGGCAGGAAGGAGTGGTGGATGTTGATGATCCGGCCGCTCAGCTGCTTGCAGAGATCGTCCGAGAGGACCTGCATGTAGCGGGCGAGGACGACCAGCTCGACGTTCTCCGCACGGACCAGCTCCAGCAGCTCCGCCTCCGCGGCGGCCTTGGTCTCCTTGGTCACCGGGATGTGCCGGAAGGGAACGTTGTACGAGGCGACGAGCTCCGCGAAGTCCGTGTGGTTGGAGACCACGGCGGCGATCTCGACCGGCAGCGCCCCGATCCGGGAACGGAACAGCAAGTCGTTGAGGCAGTGCCCGAACTTACTGACCATCAGCACGACCCGCATCCGCTCCGCGGAGCGGTGGATCTGCCAGTCCATCCGGAAGGAGTCGCCGACCGCCGCGAAGCTGGCCCGCAGCTTCTCCACGGTCACCGGGGCGTCCGCCGAGAAGTGGACCCGCATGAAGAACAGACCCGTGTCGTGGTCGCCGAACTGCTGGCTGTCCTCGATGTTGCAGCCGGTCATGAAGAGATAGCTCGACACGGCATGCACGATGCCCTTTTTGTCGGGGCAGGAGAGAGTGAGGACGTACTGCTCGGGGGCGGTGTCGGCAGGGTGCGGCGCGGTCATCCCCGTAGCGTGCCACACCGGCCCGGAATCAGGCCGACCTGGTCATGATGCGGAGCACGTCGAGGGAGCGCGGCGGCGTGTCGGGGTCCTCGCCGTCGTTGCCCGCGAGCAGCACATGGGCCTCGCGGGCGGCCTGTACGGCCTCCTGCCAGCCGTGGTGCTCCAGATACGCCGAGACGGGGGCGTCGGCGCCGACCTGGTGCATGATGCGCAGCACCCGGAGCACGGCGACGTCGACGAGGGCGGCCTCGTCGGCGTCGCGGAAGATCGTTCCGATGTACTTCTCGGCGGACCAGTTGTCCAGCCAGGTGTCCTCGACCAGGCGGTACACGGCGTCGGTGACGTCGCCGTACCCCTCCCGGCCGGTCAGCCAGCACTCGTGGTGGAAGACGGGGTCGGAGAGCATGTGCAGCGCCGAGCGCACGTTGCTGCGCCAGCGCCACCAAGGCATGTCATTCAGCGGCATGCCGCCCATGGTGGAGGAGCGACGGCCGCGACGGGAAGAGTTCTCCGAACCTTGCTGCACGGTCATCGATCGTACGTTCCCTTTTCCGCCGCCCGCATCGCCCCCCGCAATTCACCCGGATGTCACCGAGCGTTGAGCGGAGCACACAGCGGCGTTACCCCGCGGCCGGAAATGTTCAGGCCCATGACCGGATGGCGACGCCCCACCTCCTCCCGCCCCTACAAGCTCCTCACAAGTGCGGCGGCGGCCGGGGCGTTGCTGATCACCGGTTGCGGCGTACTCCCTGGGGCCACGGGGGGCTCCAGGGAGCCCGTCACCGTGGTGACCTGGGCCCCCGGCGGGGTCGCGGGGCCGGACACGGTGAACATGGCGGGCATGACCGCCATGGCCCGCGCCTATGCCCGCTGGGCCAACGCCGACGGCGGGCTGGACGGTCACAAGCTCCGCGTCGTCACCTGCGACGAACAGGACACCTCGGCCGGGGCGGCGGACTGCGCCCGGCTGGCCGTCAAGGAGAAGGCGGTGGCGGTCGTCGGCTCGTACAGCCGGCACGGGACATCGTTCATGTCGCTGCTGGAGGCCGCCGGAATCCCCTACATCGGCGGTTACGGCGCTTCCGACGAGGAGTTCAGCAGCTACAACTCCTTCCCGGTCAACGGCGGCCAGCCCGCCCTGCTCGCGGGCAACGCCCGCCAGCTGGCCCGCAGTTGCGAGCGGGTGTCCGTGGTCCGGCCCGACACCCTGAGCGGCGACGGCCAGGCGTGGCTCCTCAAGACCGGCCTCACCGAGGCCGGCCGGCCCGCACCCGCCGACATCCGGGCCCCGGAGTCGGCCACTGCGTACGACGGGGCCGCCGCGTCCGCGCTCCGGGCGGCGGGGGCGTCCCACGGCTGCGTGACGGCCGTGCTCGGGAAGCGCACGGAGACCTTCTTCGACTCCTTCCGGCGGCTCGAACCGTCGTACGGGAGCGTCCGGATCTCCTCCGTGCTGGGCAGCGTCGACCAGCCGCTGATCGACAGCACCGGCGGCCGGAACAGCCCGTTCGAGGGGGCGTACATCACCGGTTGGTACCCGGAATCGGGCGACGCCCGCTGGGACCCGATGCGCGAAGTGATCCGCGAGCACGCCTTCGGCGACAACCGGATCGACCCGGACGACACGGGGGTGCAGACCACCTGGATCGCGTACACGGTGCTGAAGGAGCTCGTGAAGGCGATCGACTCCCCGCAGATCACCCCCTGGAAGCTCACCTCCGCCCTCAGCAAGGGCACCGCGGTCGGGACCGGCGGCCTGACCCCGGTGCTGCGCTGGGGCTTCACGGACGTGCTGGGCTCGTCCTCGTACCCCCGGATCGTCAACACCAGGGTGACGTATCAGGTGGTGCGGGACGGCCGGCTCGTCGCGGACCGGAAGGGCTTCATCGACGTCTCGAAGACCTTGTCGGACGCCAGCGCGACGCGCTGACCCGCGGCACCCGCCCGGATGAGCAGGGCGGGCGCCGCGGGAGGTGCACCGCGGGACGTCCCGTCAGAGCTGGGTGGCCGCCCGCTGGGTCAGTCCGTACTTCGTCGCGATCGAGTTCCACAGCCCGGACGCCTGCTGCTTCTGCTTGCTCGCCTCTTCGCTCTGCTGGGTGGCCGCCTGCGTCTCGGAGGTCGTACGCGCCCGCCCGTGCTTGCACACCTTCTTGCCGTTCTTGGCCTGCCCGGCCCAGTTGGCGTAGTGCTCGTCGGCTGCGGCGGAGGCCTGCCACGCCTTGGTGAGGGAGGCGGTCAGCTGGGCGTGGTTCGGCAGCTTGTCGACGGACAGCCCTTCGAGCCGGGTCACCAGATCGCGGCGCTGCTGGGCGGCGCCCTTCAGATCGGTCACGGCCTGGTCCAGATCCGTGCAGCTCTTCGTCTTCTCGACGGCCCCGATGACCGCGGCACGGCTGTCGTTGCTGTCCGCGAGGAGCTTGTCGAGCGCCTCGGCCTGCGGCTTCGCCGGATCGGCGGCGGCCTGCGTGGAGGGCTCCCCGGCGGGTGAACTCGCCGCGGCGACCGACTGCTTGTCGTCCTTGCCCTTCTCGTCGTCGCCGCCGCTCAGCAGCGCGCCCGCGCCGAGCCCGACGACGGCACAGCCGACCACGACCGCCGCGATGAGCGTGACGTGCGGCCGCTTCCTGCGCGGTTGCTGCGGCTCCTCGCCCATCGGCTGGTACGGGGCCTGCGCGGAGTGCTGGGCCTGCGCGGCGCCCTGGTACTGCGGCGGGGCGCCCTGGTGCTGCTGCCGGGGGTCGAGCAGGGGCATCTGCTGGGTGGCGCCCGCCGGTTCGTCGCTGCGGAACAGGTTGTCGAACTCGGCGGGCGGCTGCCGGTCGCCCGGGGCTCCGGGCCTGATGCCGTAAGGGGTGCCGCCGGGGACCGGCGGGATGTACTGGGTCGCCTCGGCGTCACCGCCGTTGCCGGGCTGCTGCTGGTACGCCTGCTGCTGCGGCTGCCCGGCGTGGCCGAGGAACGTCGTCGACTCCGCGGGGTTCTCCGGCGGCAGCCCGCCCGGCACGGGCCCACCGGGCACCGGCGCGATGTACTGCGTGGCCTCCGCGTCCCCGCCCGCGCTCATCCCGGGCACGGCCTCGGGCGGCAGCGGCTGCGCGAACGACTGCGGCGGCTGGGGCTGTTGCGGCATCTGCGGCGGCTGCTGCCCCTGGTGCGGCGGCTGCATGTGCTGCGGCATCGGCTGGGGCTGGTGCGGCGGCTGCTGCATGTGCTGCTGCGACTGGACGGGCGGCAGCGGCTGGGCCTGCGGCATCTGGGCGTGCTGCGGGGCGGGCGGCTGCCCGTACCCCTGCCCCGGCTGCACCTGGCCGTACTGCTCCTGCCCGTACGGCCCCTGCCCCTGGGCGGGCCCCTGGGGCAGGTGCTGCTGGTGCTGCTGCTGCTGCGAGGGGTCCTGGTGCGCCGCCTGCGGCCCCCAGGGCTGCCCCCACGGCTGGCCGCCCGCCGGGGCGGCCTGATCCGCCGGCCCCCCTGGTATCCAGGGCTCGCCGCCACCTGCGGGCAGCACGACACCTTCGTGCGTGGGTCGTACAGCAGGGAGCTGCTGCTCGTCACCCTGTCCGCTCTGCGTCACCGGGACTCCTACGTGTGAACCTACGGAATCGTCGGCTCACGCTATCGGGTGGTTGCCGCCGACCGCCAAGCGTGTGTTGTCACTCACCAGCCCTTCACAAGCGCGGTGCCGCCCGGCGCTCCCAGGACGCAGGTCGAGGGGGCACCCGGACGCGTCCACCGGCCGGGCCCCGCCCCGGGCCCTCCCGGCCCCGGTCAGGCCGCCTGGAGCTCCAGGCGGGCGCCGAATTCGCGCACCGCCGACTCGTCCCCGTACGGGATCAGCCGCTGCTGCAGATCGTCCAGATATTCCGCTCCCCGGCTGGAGCGCACCGACCCCAGCAGCTCCATCGCCCGCGTGCCCGTGTGGCAGGCCTGCTCCACCTCGCGCATCTGGACCTGGGCCGTGGCCAGCAGCACCAGGCCGATGCCCCGGCGGCGGGTCCGGGACTCCGGGTGACCGGCCAGGGACTCCTTCGCGCGGCGCGCGGCGGCCTCCGCCTGGCCGAGGTCGCGGTGGCAGTGCGCCAGCTCGTCCGCGAGATAGGCGTGGTCGAAGTGGGCGATCCAGTCGGGGTCGTCGCCCGTGCCCGGTTCGGCCCGCTCCATGGCCGCAAGCGCCCGGCCTGTCACCGCCTGGCAGGTGCGGGCGTCGCCCAGCAGGGCGTGTCCGCGCGCCTCCGCCGCGTAGAACATCGCCTCCGCCCTCGGGGTGACGCGCCCGCGCGCGCCCTCCTGCGCGGCCCGCGCCAGCTGGGCGATCTCCCGGGGGTTGCCGAGCTGCGCGGCGAGATGGCTCATCGAGGCGGCCAGCACATAACCGCCGTACGCCCGGTCCCCCGCCGCCTGGGCCAGGCGCAGCGCCTGGATGTAGTAGCGCTGGGCGAGCCCCGGCTGGCCGGTGTCGACGGCCATGTACCCGGCGAGTTCGGTGAGCCGGGCGACCGCCGCGAACAGCTGCCGGCCGACCGACTCGCGGTACGCCCCGGAGAGCAGCCCGGAGACCACGCTGTTCAGGTAGTGCACCAGGACCGGCCGCACGTGTCCGCTGCCGAACCGGTGGTCGAGGTCGACCAGCGCGGTCGTCATCGCCCGCACCGCCTCCACGTCCGAGATCCCGACCCGGGCCCCGGCAGCGCGCGCCACCTGCGGATCGGCGCCGGTGATCAGCCAGTCACGGCTGGGTTCGACGAGCGCGGACGAGGCGACCGCCGAACCGGACAGGAAGTCGCGGCGGCCGACGTCGCTGCGCCACAGCTCGCAGACCTGCTCGATCGCGCCGATCACGGTCGGGGCGAACTGGAGGCCGACGCCGGACGCCAGATTCTTGCCGTTGGCCATCCCGATCTCGTCGATCGTGACCGTACGGCCGAGTTTGCGGCCGAGCGCCTCGGCGATGATTCCCGGTGCCCTGCCGCGTGGTTGCTGTCCGCGCAGCCAACGGGCCACGGACGTCTTGTCGTAGCGCAGGTCGAGCCCACGTTCCGCGCCGACCATGTTGACGCGGCGGGCGAGGCCGGCGTTGGAGCATCCGGCTTCCTGAATGAGCGCCTGGAGCCGTTCGTTCGGCTGGCGGGCGACGAGAGGCCTGGCTGCCATGTTTCCCCCTGAGGCCGCAGTGATCATTGAGCCGATCACTGCCCGGCGAATACGCGGAAAATGCACAGATTCATCGTGTTCGTCACGTGCGTCGTGTTCCTTGTCATTCATGTCGGCATATGACAGAGGCCGACCGTTCCGGACCCGCACGACGACTGTCCGGCGGTTGCCCGTATGTGGCTACCCGCCCCGCCCGGCACCGCCTCACGCGCGCCCCCGCCCATGCATCCATGCGCCCCGTGTGCCGGATCGATACGCCGCGCCCGCGACCGCCACGCCCGTAACCCCGGGTGTTGGCCGTAGTTGTGCTGTGCGTGGAAGAGCCCATCGCAGTCGAAGAGCCCGTCGGAGTCATGGAAGCCGCGAAGGTACCCCAACAGCGGGGCGAGCAACTGCTCGACGCGGCGGTGCGGTACACGGAGGAGCGGCACTGGGACGTGTGCCCGGGCACCTGGCTGGAGGCGGCGGAGGGGAGCGAGCAGTGCTCCTGCGGCGACGCCGGCTGCCCCGCCCCCGGCGCCCACCCCACCGGCCCCGACTGGGCGGGCCAGGCGACCGGGAGCGGGGCCGCGGCCCGCCGGATGTGGTCCAGGCACCCCAAGGCGTCGATCCTGCTGCCCACCGGCCGCAGCTTCGACGCGATCGACGTACCGGAGTCCGCCGGTTTCCTGGCGCTGGCCCGGATGGAACGGATGGGCCTGCCGCTGGGCCCCGTCACCTGCAGCCCCGACCGGCGGATGTTCTTCTTCGTGCTGCCGGGTGCAGCGGCCAAGTCGGACGATCTGGTACGGAAGTTGGGCTGGCGGGCCGCCGCCATCGATCTGGTCGGCCGCGGCGAGGGCCACTACGTCACGGGTCCGCCGACCCGGGTCGGCGCCCGCGGAGCGGTGCAGTGGGCCCGCCGACCCACCCCCGCCAACCGCTGGCTGCCGGACGCGGAGGAGCTCATCAGCCCGCTCGCCTACGCCTGTGCCAGGGAAGCCGCCGACGCGCGGGCCCGCCTCTCCAGGGACACCCTTTCGTAGGCTGGTCCCGGAACACGGGGCCACCGAAAGGCAGAGGCATCATGCGTGACCGCGCAGAGACCGACAGAACGGTACCGGCGGACGGGGCGAAAGAGGCGGGCGGAGCCGGTGAGGCGACGCCCGCCGTTCGCGTACAGGGGCTGTGGAAGCGGTTCGGGGAACAGACCGCGGTCGCCGGGATCGATCTGGAGCTGCCCGCGGGCAGGTTCATCGGCCTGGTCGGTCCCAACGGCGCGGGCAAGACCACCACGTTGTCGATGGTCACCGGACTGCTCCGCCCCGACCAGGGCAAGGTGGAGGTCGCCGGCCACGACGTGTGGCGCGACCCGGTCGAGGTGAAGGCCAGGATCGGCGTGCTCCCGGAGGGGCTGCGGCTCTTCGAGCGGCTCTCGGGGCGCGAACTCCTCGCGTACACGGGCCGGTTGCGCGGGCTGCCGGGCGCCGAGGTCGACCTGCGGGCCACCCAGCTCCTCGATGTGCTCGACCTGGCGGGCGCCCAGCACAAACTGGTCGTCGACTACTCGACCGGCATGCGGAAGAAGATCGGGCTCGCGGCCGCGCTGCTGCACAACCCCGAAGTGCTGTTCCTGGACGAGCCGTTCGAGGGCGTCGACCCGGTCTCGGCGCAGACCATCCGCGAGGTCCTGGAGCGGTACACCCGCTCGGGGGCGACGGTCGTCTTCTCCAGCCATGTGATGGAGCTCGTCGAGTCGCTCTGCGACTGGGTGGCCGTCATGGCGGCGGGCCGGATCCGGGCCCAGGGCACCCTGGCGCAGGTGCGCGGCGACGCGCCCTCGCTGCAGAACGCCTTCCTCGAACTCGTCGGCGCCGGCTCCCGCGCCGCCGACGGCTCCCTCGACTGGCTGGACGGCAAGCGATGAGCGTGCTCGACGCCCCCGTGACGGCCGCCCGCGGCCGGGCCGCGGGCGAGAACCTCGTCCCCGTCTTCGTACGGCTGAAGCTGACCCTGCTGCGGAACGGGCTGCGGCAGTCGGCCGGCCGGCGGGCCGCGTACCTCGCCTCCGTCGTCGTCACCCTGCTGTGCGCCGCGGGCCTGCTGCTCGGGCTGACCGTGCTGCGCGGGCACGCCCACGCCGCGTCCCTCGTCGTGCTGCTGGCGGGGGTGACGGCGGTCGGCTGGGCCGTGATGCCGCTGTTCTTCCCCAGCGGTGACGAGACCCTCGACCCCAGCCGGCTGGTGATGCTGCCGCTGCGGCCGCGCCCGCTGGTCGCGGCGCTGCTGGCGTCCTCACTGGTCGGGATCGGCCCGCTGTTCACGCTCTGCCTGGCGGCCGGGTCGGTGTTCGCGGTGGCGCAAGGGGCGGTCGGCGCGGTGTTCGCGGTGGTGGCCGCGCCGCTCGCGCTGCTGGTGTGCGTGGCGCTGGCGCGGGCCGTGGCCACCGCCAACACCCGGCTGCTGACCTCGCGCAAGGGCCGTGATCTCGCGGTGCTCAGCGGGCTGGTGATCGCGGTGGGCTTCCAGGCCGTCAACTTCGGTGCGCAGCGGCTCGGCCGGGCCGGTGGGCTGTCCACGCTCGACCCGGCCGCGGACGTGGTGCGCTGGCTGCCGCCCGCCTCGGCGATCGGGGCGGTGGACTCGGCGTCGCGGGGCTCGTACGGGCAGGCGTCCCTGCAACTGCTGCTCTCCGTCGCGGCGCTGGCCGGGCTGCTGTGGCTGTGGCAGCGGAGTCTGGTGAAGCTGATGACGGCCCCGGACGGTTCGACGCTGGCCGCCGCCGGGCCGGGGCGCGAGAAGGCCGGCAAGGGCGGCGCGGGCCGCTCTGCGCTTGCCGCGCTGCTGCCCCAGGGGCGCACCGGGACGGTGATGGAGCGCAGTCTGCGGTACATCGCACGCGATCCGAAGACCAAGGCCGCCTGGACCACGGCGCTGGCGATCGGGCTGATCGTGCCGGTCCTCAACGCGCTCCAGGGCACCGGATCGGTCTACTTCGCCTGCTTCGCCGCGTGGATGCTCGGCATCCAGATGTACAACCAGTTCGGGCAGGACACCTCCGCGTTCTGGATGGTGGCGCTGACGATCTCCTCCACCCGGGACGCCTACCTGGAACTGCGGGCGCGGGCGCTGGCGTTGCTGCTGATCACGCTGCCGTACACGATCCTGGTGACGGTGGTGACCGCCGCGATGCTCGACGACTGGGCCGCGCTGCCGGAGGCCATGGGGCTGTCGCTCGCCCTGCTCGGCGGGATGCTGGCGACGGGCGCGGTGGCCTCGGCGAACTTCCCGTACTCGATCCCGCAGGACGGGGCGTTCAAGAACGTGGCGCCGGGGCAGGCCGGGCTCGCCTGGATCTCGATCTTCGGCGGCATGGTCGCGGCGGGGCTGCTCTGCGCACCGCTGATCGCGGTGACGATCTGGCTGCACGTCGCGGACCACGAGCAGTGGCTGTGGCTGCTGCTGCCCGTGGGGGCCGGGTACGGGGCGCTGATCACCTGGGCGGGGCTGCGGGTCGCCGCCCCGCGCACGGCGGACCGGCTCCCGGAGATCCTGGCGGCGGTCAGCAAGGGCTGAGGGCTGCGGTCGGCGAGGGCCTGAGGGCTGCGGTCGGCGAGGGCCGAGAGCGGCCGCCGCCCGGCCTCCGGGGGCGGCCGCGTCGCTCGTCACGGCGAGACGGGCTCGCGCTCCTCCTGCGGGTCCTCGGCGAACTGCTCCAGGAAGGGTTCGACCGCCGCGCGCCAGCCCTCGGGCTGGTCGTAGTGGACGAGATGGCCGGCGTCGGCCACTTCCGCGTACTGCCCGCGCGGCAGTACGCGGACCATCTCCTGGGCCTCCGCCCGGCCCAGCTCGCCGTCGAGCCCGCGGAGCACCAGGGTCGGGCAGCGGACCTGCGCCAGCTCCTCCCAGTGCGCGTCGAACACCCAGGTCGCGCGGGACCGGAGCATCTGGCGGCGGGAGAAGACGGGGCGCCAGCCGTCGGCCCGCTCGGCCATCACCTCGGCGAAGAACTCGCCGCGGGCCGGGTTGGGCCGCTCCACCCAGGGGTCGTCCTCGCCGAACCACTTCCGTACGTCGGAGAGCGTCGCGAACGGCACCGGCCAGGACTTGAACCAGTCCTCCCACTCGCGCTGAGAGGCCGCGCCCAGCGCGGAGGCCCGCATGTCGCAGATGATCAGGGCCCGGACGAGATCGGGGCGCTTGGCGGCGAGCTGCCAGGCCGTGAGCGCTCCCATCGAATGCCCGACGAGGGTGACGGGGGCGAGGCCGAGCTGTTCGATCGCGGCCTCGACGTCGGCGACGTACGCGTCACGGGTGTACGGGCCTTCGGCCGGCTTGTCGCTGCGGCCGTGCCCCCGCTGGTCGAGGCCGACCGCCCGGTGCCGCTCCGTGAGCCAGCGGGCGGTCGAGGCCCAGTGCGCGGCCCGGCCCATCAGGCCATGGAGCAATAAGACCCCGGGGGCGCGCTCGCCCTCCGTGCGCCCCTTGGGCGGGTCGGCGAACTCCCAGGCCGCGAGGCGTACGCCATCGGTCCCGGTCACATCGATGCGCCGCACCATATGTCCTGGCACCCCCTTCTGGTCCTCGATCACCGATTGATCACTGCTCGATCGCCGCCTGGCCGCGTGACGCCAGACTATCGAACTTGTATTCGAAAACTGGCTTCTGCCACCCAACACCGCTCGTTCGAGTGACCGGCTCCAAGGATTGACCGCGGTGGCGCAGGGGAGACCTTCTCCGGGAGGCGGGCCACTCGGGGATGAGGGCCCGTGGGGATCGGCCTTGAGAGCTCGGGGCTCCAGGTCGAAGCAGGGGAGGACAGGCCCCGGCGCCGCGCGGCGCCGGGGCCCTCTGCTTCCGGGAAAGCCGCCGACGGCGATGTGCATCGACGGTCTCCGGCACCGGCGCCGGGTCCAGGGGTGGCGGGGTGCGGTTCACGGGCACTGGCGCACGATTCAGGGGCGGCCTGGACCTCGGCGGTCCGGGCGGCCGGGACCTCGGCGGCCACCCTCCGGTGCACGTGCCGGACCTGCTGGACCTGCCAGTACGACGGGCGCATGCGCCTGCTCCCTCCCCGACCGCGCGGCCAGTTGGCCGACACTCTCAGGTATGCCTCAGCCACAGCCTGGCACGGGATCCGTCCGGGCGCTGCGATTCCGGACGGAAACAGGTGGCGGACGAGCCGCCTCGTCGGCGCCCGGGCACCGACTCCTACCCGCGAGCGGTTCTCAGCGCTTGGCCACGAACACGTGCGAGGCGATCTCGGTGTCCAGCTCCGCCGCCTCACCGCTGCTGCCGACCAGCACACCGCCGGGCGACTGGGTCACGCTGACCACGGAACCGGGCTGCACACCCGCACGCCGCAGCGTGTACATCAGCTGGGCGTCCGTCTGGATCGGCTCACCGATCCGGCGCACGACCACCGTCTTGCCGTCCGTCCCCGGGTCGAGCTCCGACAGGCTCACCATGCCCTCGTCGATGAACGGGTCGGCCTCGGCCTTCTCGCCCAGCTCCTCCAGGCCCGGGATCGGATTCCCGTACGGCGACTCCGTCGGGTGGCGCAGCAGCTCCAGCACCCGCCGCTCCACCGCCTCGCTCATCACATGCTCCCAGCGGCACGCCTCGGCGTGGACCTGCTCCCACTCCAGGCCGATCACATCGACGAGCAGACACTCGGCGAGCCGGTGCTTGCGCATCACGCGCGTCGCCAGGCGGCGCCCCTCGTCGGTCAGCTCCAGGTGCCGGTCGCCCGCGACCTGCACCAGGCCGTCACGCTCCATCCGCGCCACCGTCTGGCTGACCGTCGGACCGCTCTGGTCCAGCCGTTCCGCGATCCGGGCGCGCATGGGGACCACGCCTTCCTCTTCGAGTTCGAGGATGGTGCGGAGATACATCTCCGTGGTGTCGATCAGTCCGGACATTCGTGCCCCTCGATGCTGTGACAGGAAAACGTCGTAAGCGCTGCGCGCTGGCCCTCCCCCAATTCTGACGCATACCGCCGACAACCGTGCCGGGCCGGTCGAACACCGTGCGGCGGAGCCGGGCGGGCGGTATTGACATGTCACTGGTCCAGACCGCAACGTGATCCGCGGCACGGACACCCATGGACACCTCCCCCCGCCGGAAAGGGCTCCTCGATGAGCGACAGCAAGCTGGCCGGTCAGTTCTTCGACGCAGCGATCGGCCTGCTGGAGCGGGTACGCGACGAGGAGTCCGGCAACATCGCGGCCGCCGGTGCCGCGATCGCCGACACCGTCGAGGCGGGCGGCAGGCTCTTCGCCTTCGGCGCCGGACACTCCTCGCTCGCCGCGCAGGACGTCGTCTACCGGGCGGGCGGCCTCGCCCTGATGAACCTGATGGCCGTACCGGGGACGGTCGGCGTCGACGTCATGCCCGCGACACTCGGCTCCGCGCTGGAGCGGGTCGACGGACTGGCGGGCGCCGTGCTGGACTCCAGCCCCGCCGAGGCCGGCGACGTCCTCGTGATCATCTCGCTCTCCGGACGCAACGCCCTCCCCGTGGAGATGGCGCTGAACGCACGGGCGCTCGGCCTGAAGGTCATCGGCGTGACATCGGTGGCGTACGCGGACGGCACCCGCTCCCGGCACGGCTCGGGCGGCTTCCTGCGGGACCACTGCGACATCGTGCTCGACAGCAAGATCGCCATCGGCGACGCGGAGCTGACGCTCGACGGCATCGAGGCGCCGTTCGCCCCCGCGTCGACGGTCGTCACCAGCGCGCTGATGCAGGCCATGATGGCCGCCGCGGCGGAGCAGCTGGTGGCCCGGGGGATCGAGCCGCCCCTGCTGCGCTCGGGCAACGTCGACGGCGGCCACGAGTGGAACGGCCGGGTCATGACGGAGTACCGGGACCGGATCTTCTACCGCCAGTAGGAGGCGGAGCGGTGCCGGGTGACGGGCGACGGCGTCCGCGGGTGACGGGCCGCGGCCCGCGCCGTCGCCGCACCGTCACCGCGTCGTCGCCAGCACCTGCGAGAGGTCCACGGCCGCCGCCACCCGCACCGCCACGCTCTCCGCGTACGCCGCGTCGGGGCGTTCGAACGCGGCGCGATGGGCGGAGCGCAGGAACGTCACCACGCCCAGCGTGCGCCCCCGGCTCCGCAGCACCGCGCACAGCGCGTGCACGGCGTCACCCGGCCACTGCCGCTCGGCCGCCCACACCCCGGCCCCGGACCCGGCACCCGCGCTGGCCCGCACCGACCCCGTACGGTCCACCGCCTGGAGGGCCGGGTGCCCCGCCGCGTACCGCAGCGGAAGGGAACCGCCGGCCACCGGCAGGCACGGCCCCGGCTCACCGGACGGGGTCGCCGCCACCCGCACCAGCCGCTCCCCCGCCACCACATCGACCAGCGCGTGGTCCGCGAAGCCCGCGAGCGCGTAGTCCAGGTACGACGTCGCCGCCTCCATCGGGTCCTCGCACTCGGACGCCGACCGCGAGGCCCGGTGCAGCTGGTTCGACCGGAACCGCATCCGGTCCGCCTCCTGCGCCGCCAGCTTCTCCGCCGTCACGTCCTGGAACAGCCAGCCCACCCCCAGCGGAACCGGCTGCTCGGCGAGCGGCGAGGCCAGCTGCAGAAAACCGCTGCGCCAGCAGCGCCGCCGCTGCCCCTCCGCCGTCCGCAACGTCACCCACAGCTCGGCGGGCGCCGGTGGTGCGCCCTCGGCGAGCACGTGCTGCAACGCGCCCTCCAGGTCCTCGACGCCCTGCGCGATCAGCTCGCCCAGCGGGCGCCCCAGCAGCGTCGTACGGCTGCTGCCCAGCGCCCGTGCCGCGTGCGCGTTGACGATCGTCGGCCGCAGATCCGCGTCGACCAGCACCACACCCCACGACGCGTCCTCGAACAGCGCCTCGCTCAGCGCGATCGACCGCTCCAGATCGATCTGCGCATGCACCTCGCTGAACGCGCAGTACACCCCGGCCGGTCTGCCGTCCGCGCCCCGGACCCCGGCCGACTGGGTCCGCACCAGCACCCGCCCGCCGTCCTTCCGCAGCAGCGCGAACTCGTGCACCCGGCGCCCCGGCGCCTCCATCGCCGCCATCAGCCGCCCCTGCACCTCCACCGCGTCCGCCCGCCGCACCGCCCACCCGGCGAACCCGGGCCGCCCCACGGCCTCCTGGGCGGACCAGCCCAGGATCCGCTCGGCCTCGCGGTTCCAGTGGGTGATCGTGCCGGCCGCGTCGAACGCGCAGAGCGCGGCGTCCATCCCGTCGAGCAGGGCCGCGAGCAACTCGGCCCCGGGCCCCGCCCCCGGCCCCTCGTCGGGCCCGAGCGCCTCGGCCGTTCCACTGCTTGTGGACGCACTCACCCCGTACCCCCCGCAGGACGCATCCGGCATTTCCGCACGTCAGACCATTGAACTCGAACGTGACCCGGCACACACCGACTTCCCGGAAATCGACTCCCCTTCAGGTGCTGGAGCCTGCCGATTAACACATCGAACGATCACACATTCGATCTCCGCTGAAAGATCACGCATCTGTGCGGTGATACCGGCCCATCAAGCCAACTCCGACGCAGGCACGGCTAGCGTCCCTGACCAACGCGAAGAAAGGAGATCACTCGCTCCCGCTCCCTCCGCGCGAGGCGAGCCGAGTGAACAGCCCCAGTCATCGCGATCACCGATCAAAGGCAGGTGCCCTTGATGACTACGTTTCCCGCAGGCGAGCAGACCCACCGAGCTGTGCTTCCTCAGCAGCCCGCACTGGAATCCGTGAGAGCAGACAACCCTGGGAGCAGGGACGAAACGGCTCACGGACATCCCGCCCCCGCGCGGGACACCGGCAGGGAACATGGGCGAGGGGAGACCGACGGACGCGGCACCGGGCGCCGTCGGCGTCACGCCGACAAGGCAGCGAACAGGGACGGTGACGTCCCCCCACAGAACATCACCCGCAACGGCGGAACAGGCGCGGGCAGAGTCTTCGTCCTCGCAAAGGGCGGCGAGCCGCTCATGCCCTGCCACCCCGCCCGCGCACGACAACTACTCACCAACGGCCGCGCCATCGTCGCGCGGCACACCCCCTTCGCCATCCGCCTCAAGGACCGCACGGACGCCGACTCCCACGTCGACGGCGTACAGCTGCGCATCGATCCGGGTTCGAAAGGAACGGGGATCGCGCTCACCGACACGAAACAGGAAACCGCCCCGGACGGAACAGCCACGACCGTACGGCGCGGGCTCATGTCGATCGAACTGCGACACCGTGGCCAGCAGATCCACCGCGCCATGCGACAACGAACCGGATACCGCCGCAGACGGCGCTCGGCGAACCGCCGCTACCGCGCCCGCAGGTCGCACAACCGCACCCGCCCGAAAGGCTGGCTGCCACCCTCGGTACAGCATCGGATCGAGACCACACTTGCGACCGCACACCGTCTCTCCCGATACGCACCGGTCTCCGAGATCCACATCGAGCAGGTCGCCTTCGACACCCACGCCATGAGCGCGGGCCGCGACCTCACCACCGCCGATTACCGCAGCGGCACACTCGCGGGAACCGAGATCCGTGAATACCTGCTTTCCACATGGGGACGCGCCTGCGCCTACTGCGGAGCCTCCGGCGTGCCCCTGAACATCGACCACATCCAGCCCCGCAGCCGCGGCGGCTCCAACCGCGTCTCCAACCTCACGCTCGCCTGCATCAGCTGCAACCAGGCCAAAGGCTCCGCCCGCGTCGAAGACTTCCTGTCCCACCGCCCCACCCGCCTCGCGGCCATCCGCGCACAGATCAAGGCACCGCTCCGCGACGCCGCCGTCATGAATGCGACCAGGCAACTGCTCACAGACGCCCTCGCGGGCCTCGGGAAGCCAGTGCTGACCTGGTCAGGAGGGCGCACGAAGTGGAACCGCACCGCCATGGGGCTGCCGAAGACCCACACGCTCGACGCCCTCTGCGTCGGACAGCTCGACCACGAAGCGGGGAACAGGATCGTCCGCGTACCCCAGCAGGTCCAGGTCATCACAGCGACAGGACGCGGGAGCTACGCCCGCACCACTCCCGACCGGTACGGATTTCCCCGGCTCACCCGTGCGCGCAGAAAGCGGCACCACGGGTTCGCCACCGGCGACCTCGTCCACGCCTCGGTGCCCAGGGGCAAGTGGGCGGGGACCTGGACCGGGCGCATCTCCGTACGCGCCTCCGGAAAGCACAGCCTGGGCACGCCCACGGGCCGCTTCACCGTGTCTCACGTGCACCTGCGGCTACTGCAGCGGGCCGACGGGTACGCGTACAGCTACCAACAGGAAGCCGCCGAATAAATGAGTTGTGGCGTCTCCCGCCCCTTCCTAGGCTGCTGCCACACAGAGAGGAGGTGTTCCGGAAGTGATTTCTTCTCGGACTCGTGAGGTGGCTGCGGGCTGACGCCCGTTCGTCGCGCTCTTTGCAGTGCAGGCCGGTCGTCGGCCAATCCCAAGCAGTCACCGACCCGCAGGCTCGCCGGTAAGTCCGGCCGGCTCCTCCGCAAGGAGGGACCAGAGCCTGCGGGTCTCTGCATGTCCGGGCGGGGCCGCTACGGGCACAGGCGCTCGACGCGCCACTGATCGCCCTCGCGTACGTACCGCAGCCGGTCGTGCAGCCGGTTCTCGTGGCCCTGCCAGAACTCGATGGTGTCGGGGACGACGCGGAAACCGCCCCAGTCCGGGGGCGCGGGGACCTGCTGGCCCTCGGGGTAGCGGGCCGCGAGCTCCTCGTAGCGGGCGAGCAGCTCGTCGCGGGAGCCGATCACCGTCGACTGGGGGCTCGCCCAGGCGCCGAGCTGGGAGCCGTGCGGGCGGGTGCGGAAGTAGGCGGCCGTCTCGTCGCGGCCGACGCGGTCCGCCCGGCCGGTGACGATGACCTGGCGGGCCATCGGGTGCCAGGGGAAGAGCAGCGAGACGTACGGGTTGGCGGTCAGCTCGCGGCCCTTGCGGGATTCGTAGTTGGTGAAGAAGACGAAGCCGCGCTCGTCGTACTTCTTCAGCAGCACGGTGCGCGAGGAGGGCCGGCCCTCGGGGGTGGCGGTGGAGACCACCATGGCGTTGGGCTCGTGGAGCAGCCCGCCGACGGCGACCTGCCGGAACCAGTGGGCGAACTGCTGCATCGGGTCGGCGGCCAGCGTGTCCTCGGTGAAGCCCTCGGAGCGGTACTGCTCGCGCATCGCGGCCGGATCGGTGATGGAATCGGAGGGTGAATCTGCGGTGGGCACGGGGTCATCCTGCCGCAGCGGCGGTCCCGGCCAGGCAAGGAGGGTGGCGCGGGGGCGGGGCCGATTCGAGGTCCTGTGCCGGATGTCACGCTTCCCCGTGTCCCGGGTGACCCGCCAGTATCTGAGGCAGGCCACTGTGGCCCGCGCAGAGCCGTCGACCGAGGGAGCCGCCATGTCCGACTTCGTACCGGGACTAGAGGGAGTCGTCGCGTTCGAGACGGAGATCGCCGAACCGGACAAGGAAGGCGGTGCGCTCCGTTACCGGGGTGTCGACATCGAGGATCTCGTCGGCCATGTGTCGTTCGGCAACGTCTGGGGTCTGCTGGTCGACGGGGCGTTCAACCCCGGTCTGCCGCCGGCCGAGCCGTTCCCGATCCCGGTGCACTCCGGGGACATCCGGGTCGATGTGCAGTCCGCGCTGGCGATGCTCGCTCCCGTGTGGGGTCTGAGGCCGCTGCTCGACATCGATGAGGAGACGGCGCGCAACGATCTGGCGCGGGCCGCCGTGATGGCGCTGTCGTACGTCGCCCAGTCGGCGCGCGGGCAGGGGCTGCCGATGGTCCCGCAGAGCGAGATCGACAAGGCGAACTCCGTGGTCGAGCGGTTCATGATCCGCTGGCGGGGCGAGCCGGACCCCAAGCATGTGAAGGCCGTCGACGCGTACTGGACGTCGGCCGCCGAGCACGGCATGAACGCCTCGACGTTCACCGCCCGCGTCATCGCGTCGACCGGCGCGGACGTGGCGGCGGCGCTGTCGGGTGCGGTGGGCGCCATGTCCGGTCCGCTGCACGGTGGTGCGCCGTCCCGGGTGCTCGGCATGATCGAGGAGATCGAGCGGACCGGCGACGCCATCGCGTACGTGAAGAAGGCCCTGGACAAGGGCGAGCGGCTGATGGGCTTCGGGCACCGGGTCTACCGGGCGGAGGACCCCCGGGCGCGGGTGCTGCGGCGTACGGCCGAGGAGTTGGGCGCGCCGCGCTTCGAGGTGGCGCAGGCGCTGGAGAAGGCCGCCCTGGAGGAGCTGCACGCGCGGCGTCCGGACCGGGTGCTGGCGACGAACGTGGAGTTCTGGGCGGCGATCATGCTGGACTTCGCGGAGGTTCCGGCGCACATGTTCACGTCGATGTTCACGTGTGCCCGTACGGCGGGCTGGTCGGCGCACATCCTGGAGCAGAAGCGCACGGGCCGGCTGGTGCGGCCTTCGGCGCGTTACGTGGGGCCGGGCTCGCGTGATCCGCGGGAGATCCCGGGGTACGAGCAGCTGGCGGATCTGGGGAACTGAGGCCCGGCTCCGGACGGACGGGAGACTCCGCGGCACCCCGTCCGTCCGCTGGCGGCGGAGCGTTCCTCGGCGACGTACCCGACGGCTCCGGTGAGCAGGCCCTCGCGGGTCGGGAAGCAGTGCTGGGCGGCCCCGCGCGAGACGTCGGCGCGCATCGCGACGACGGAGACGGTGGAGCCCGCCCAGCCGTGTTCGACGAGGCCGGCCGCAGGAGCCACGCTCTCCGAGCCGTGCCGCGCCCGTCACGCACCTGTGCCGCACGCCTCGCGCGCGCCCTGTGCCGCACCCGCCGCGCGCCCTGTGCCGTGCCTGTGCCGTACCTGTGGCGAGTCTGTGTCATTCCCGCCACAGCCTGAGATGGCGTCGTGGCGCGCCTCGTTGACGCACCGCCGTCGTCGTGCCGCGTCGGCGCGTCCGGTCACATGGCCGGGTGCTTTGCCCAGTTGAACGTTCCGGCTGCCGTATGGGCAGCCCTCACTGCCAGTTAGGTCAAAATGACACACAAGGGACGCATCGTCTCCGCAGTTGCCCTCTCCACCCTGGCGCTCGGGCTCACGGCCTGCAACGACGGCGAGGACGCGGCATCGACGCAGGACTCGCCGCCGGCCTCCGCCCCGGCGTCGTCCGACCCGGGCAGCAAGAGCCCGTCCGCGGACCCCAGCGACGACGCCGCCGCTCCGGCCGGTGGTGACGTCGCCGCACCGGGCACGAAGTTCAAGATAGGTGACCGAGCGGTCCTGCCGTTCAAGTACGGGACCGACAAGAAGGGCACCGTCGCCGTGACCGTCACGGCGATCGAGAAGGGCGCCGAGGCCGACATGGCTTCCTTCGGTGACAAGGCGAAGGGCATGACGCCCTACTACATCCGGATGAAGGTGGAGAACGTCGGCGGCACCGACCTGTCGTACTCGTCGCTGAGGCTGCGCGGCAAGCTGGAAGGCGGAGGCCCCACGGGCGTCATTCTGATCGGCGACCTCCCGGGCAAGTGCGACAGCGAGACGGCACCCCGCGACTTCACCACCAAGGGCGCGTCGTACGAGACCTGCTCGCTCAGCGCCACGAAGACCGACCCCATCGCGGTCGCCTCGTTCGAGGAGGGTGACGCGTACAGCGACAGCCCGGTCGTCTGGACCAGCTGATCAGCCGTTCCCGTGTCCGCGGGCCGGGCATCCCGTCCCTGACGGCATGCCCGGCCCGCGGCCCACGCTCTACAGCTTCCCGGCAAGGAGCACGGTGCGGTGGCCGCCCAGCTTGCGGCCGATCTCCCGGGTGAAGTCGGACGTGAGCTCCGCCCAGCCCCAGAACGTGAACCCGAGGTACCCGCACGCGTAGTGGTCGTGCTCCCAGCTCCACCGGTCGATCCCGGACGGCCGGGCGCAGGACGGGCAGTCCACGATCCCTTCGCCACCGTCCTCGGCCCAGTCCTGGAACCGCCCCTCGAAGGGATCCCAGGCGGACTCGATGGGCTGCCACACCTCGTCGACCAGCCGGATCTCGGTCCGGCAGAGCGGGCAGGTGGCCGCGCCCGCGTCTCCCTGGCCGCTGTCGAAGACCGTACGGCCGGTCTGGACGTGAAACCCGTTGGACCACAGGTCGACCGGGTCCGGGTCGTCGACGGCCTTGGTGAAGTGCGGGCCGGGGGCGTGACCGTATCCGTCGCCGCCCAGGACGCAGTCGGTGCGCTCGGCCGCCACGATCCCTTCCGCGATCAGCCAGTCCAGGACCCGGGCCCCGAGCTCCTGCGCCTCCCGCTCGGTGGCGTCGAGGTCGACGACCGTCTGGAAGTAGTCCCCCATGATTCCCCCGGTTCCTCAGCGGCCCATGTGTGCGGCCCGAGGTGTCTTCGGGCACCGAGGGCCTGGGCTCGCAGCATCGCATGTTTCTGGGACAGGATGCCGATCGGTCCTGAGGTGGAACGACATCGTCCCGTACCCGGCCATGCACCGGCCCTGCCCCCTGCGGACCCTCACGAACCATGCGCCCCTTTGCGTCAGGGGCGGTTCAGACCCCACGTCTGCAGGACGTACGGCCGTCCCTTCTCCTCCCCCTCGATCAGCGGTACATCGAGCAGGCGGAATCCCGACTTCGTGGCCACCGCGACGCTGGACGCGTTCTCGGCCTCCAGCTCCAGGATCACCTGCTCCACGCCCAGCTGCTCGAAGGCGTACGCGGCCATCACCCGCACCGCCCGCGTGGCCAGCCCCTGGCCGCGGTGGGCCGGGCCGACCGCGTAACCGAGCTCGGTGCCCTCGGGGGCGCGCCGCAGCATCACCTCACCGAGCGCCGCGCCGCCGTCGGTGGCGATCGCGAGCAGGATGGTCGTGCCCTCCGCCCGCAGCCGCCGGGCCTTGTCCAGCCGGGCGCGGGCGGCAGCTTCGTCGAAGGGGGAGACGAGGGGTGTCCAGTACGCGGTGTCGGGGTGGTCGAACAGATCCGGCATCGCGGCCAGGTCGCCTTCGGTCCAGTCGCGCAGGACGATGCCTTCCCCCGTGAGCTCGATGCGCTCGGGAAAGGGTGATGCGGTGGTGCTGCTCATGGTGCGGGCTCCCTGGCCTGTCCGGAACGAGGAAGGATATCCGGGGGCCGACCACGCGCCTGCCCTCGGAGGGGCCTGTCACCCCAGCGCGTCCTCCACCAGCGCGGCCCACTGTGCCACGACCCTGCGGCGCCGGGCCGTGTCGTCGGTGAGTACGTTGGCCAGGCCCAGGCCGCGGGCCATGTCGAGGAGGCCCTGGACGGTTTCGCGTACGCCGGGCTTCGTCTCGTCGGCGGCGAGGAGTTCGACGGCGATGCGGTGGGTCTCACGTCCGACGCGGGCTTCGAGTTCGGTGACCCGGGGGCGCAGGGGTGCCTCGTTGGAGGCGGCCACCCAGAGCTGGAGCGCGGCGCGGAAGAGCGGGCCGGTGTAGAGGTCGACGAGGGCGGCGATCACATCCGTGCGGCCCTGGACGGGCAGGGCGCGCAGGGCGGCGGAGCGTTCCTCGGCGACGTATTCGACGGCTGCGGTGAACAGGTCCTCGCGGGTGGGGAAGTGGTGCTGGGCGGCGCCGCGCGAGACGCCCGCGCGTTCGGCGACGACGGAGACGGTGGAGCCCGCCCAGCCGTGTTCGGCGAGGCAGGAGACGGCCGCTTCGAGGAGCCGGCGGCGGGTGGCACGGCTGCGGTCCTGCTTGGGGGTCCGGTCGGTGGGGGGCGTCACAACTCCCATGCGGGGTCCCGTCGTTCGAGGAAGGCCGTCATTCCTTCCCGGGCCTCGGCGGAGGCGAAGAGGGCCGCCGAGCGGGCGATGAGGTCTTCGGCGTGCTGGTCGAAGTTGCTCAGCACAGTAGCTGTGACCAGCTCCTTCGATGCCGTCAGCCCCTGGGGGGACGCCTTGCGCAGGCCGTCCAGGACGGGGACGAGTGCCTTGTCCACCTCACCGGCGGCCAGGGTGATCAGGCCGATGCGGGCGGCCTCGGTGGCGTCGAAGCGTTCACCGGTGAGGTAGTAGCGGGCGGCGGCGCGCGGGTCGGTGCGGGGCAGCAGCGGCATCGAGATCACGGCGGGGGCCAGGCCCAGGCGGGATTCGGTGAGGGCGAAGGAGGCGTCGGGCCCGGCCGCCGAGATGTCGCAGGCGCTCAGCAGGCCGAGGCCGCCCGCCCGTACGTGACCGGTGACCCGGGCGACGACGGGTTTGGGCAGGGCGACGATCTGCCGCATCAGGGCGACGAAGGCCGCCGGGTCGGGCGGTGCGGTCAGGTCGGCGCCCGCGCAGAAGGTGTTGCCGGTGTGGGTGAGGACGACGGCCCGTACGGTGTCGTCGGCCGCGCAGGCGTCCAGGGCGGCGGTGAGCTCGCCGACCAGGGCAGCGGAGAGTGCGTTGCGGTTGGCGGGCGAGTCGAGGGTGAGGGTGGTGATGCCCCGGTCGTGCGTGGGGCCGGCGAGCGCCGTCATGGGTCGGTCTTCTCCTTGTGGTGTCGTCAGGACCCGGCAGCATTCCTGGGGTGCTTCTCCCGGTCGCGCAGTTCGCGGCGGAGGATCTTGCCGGAGGTGGCGCGTGGGATCGCGTCGATGAATTCGGCCTGCCGGATCTTCTTGTACGGGGCGACGCGCTCGGCGACGTACGCCATGACGTCGTCCGGCGTGAGGTCCGGTGCGGACGGCTGGCGGACGACGTAGGCCTTGGGGACCTCGTTGCCGTCGGCGTCGTGCACGCCGATGACGGCGGCGTCCGCGATCGCCTCGTGGCCGAGCAGCAGTGCTTCGAGTTCGGCGGGGGCGACCTGGTAGCCCTTGTACTTGATGAGTTCCTTGACCCGGTCGACGACGAACAGCCAGCCGTCGGCGTCGACGTGTCCGATGTCGCCGGTGTGCACCCAGCCGTCGGCGTCGATCATGTCGGCGGTGGCCTCGGGGCGGCCCAGGTAGCCCTTCATCACCTGCGGGCCGCGGATCAGGATCTCGCCGTCGGTGCCGGCCGGGGCGTCCTCGGGGTCGTCGCCGCCGAGCCGGGCGATCCGCATCTCGGTACTGGGCAGGAGCCTGCCGACCGCGCCCGGGGGCGGGTTCTCGGCGGAGAGCGGGACGACATGGGTGCCGGGCGAGAGTTCCGTCATGCCGTACGCCTGGCGCACGGGCGGCAGTCCCAGGCGCCGGGAGCAGGCGGCGGCGAGCTCGGCGTCGAGCGGGGCGGCGGCGCTGACGACGTACTCCAGCGAGGAGAGGTCGTACCGCTCGACCGCGGGGTGTTTCGCGAGGGCGAGGACGATCGGCGGGGCCACGTACAGGCCGGTGATCCGGTGCTTCTCGATCGCGGCGAGGAACTGGTCCAGGTCGAAGCGCGGCAGCACGACGACGGTGGCGCCCATCCGCAGCGGGGCGTTCATCAGGGCGGTGAGCCCGTATATGTGGAAGAAGGGCAGAACGGCCAGGATGCGGGCGCCGGGGCCCATGGGGACGAAGGGGCGGAGCTGCTCCAGGTTGGTGCCCATGGAGCGGTGGGTGAGCATGACGCCCTTGGGGGTTCCGGTGGTGCCGGAGGAGTAGGGCAGGGCGGCGACGTCCTCGCCGGGATCGATGGTGACGCGGGGTTCGGGTGCGGTGGTGGCGAGCATGTCGAGTACGGAGGTGTGTCCCTCGGCCCGGTCGCAGACGAGGATCTGCTCGACGGATCCGACGCGTGCGGCGGCCTCGCGGGCCGTGTCCAGGAGCGGGGAGACGGTGACGATCCAGCGGGCGGAGGAGTCGCGGAGCTGTTTGGCGAACTCCTCCGCCGTGGCCAGCGGATGGACGGTGGTGACGGTGGCGCCGGCCCGGGTCGCGCCGAAGAACACGGCCGGGTAGGCGATGGTGTTGGGGCTGTGCAGGGCCAGTACGTCGCCCTTGCGCACCCCGGCCTCGGCGAGCGCCGCGGCGATCTCGCGGTGGAAGGCGTCGAGCTGCCGGTAGGTGAGGGCGGAGCCGTCGTCCGCCGCCCCGTCGATCAGGGCCACTGTGTCGCCGTACGCGGCGGTGGCCTCTCCCAGGACCGCGTCATGGATGGGCAGGTCGAGTACCGGTACGGCGGGGTGGTCGCTGTGGAACACGTGCACCATGGCGGGTCCCTTCGGGGCGGCGGGGTGACGGTGACGGCGGCGGTGGCCTCGGGGACAGACTGCCGTGGCTCAGTACGACTTGGGGAGGCCCAGGGACTGGTGGGACACGTAGTTCAGGATCATTTCCCGGCTGACGGGGGCGATCCGGGCGACGCGGGCCGCCGTGATCAGGGACGCGAGGCCGTATTCGCGGGTGAGGCCGTTGCCGCCGAGGGTGTGCACGGCCTGGTCGACGGCCTTGACGCAGGCTTCGCCAGCCGCGTATTTCGCCATGTTGGCGGCCTCGCCGGCGCCGATGTCGTCGCCGTCGTCGTAGAGCCGGGCGGCCTTCTGCATCATCAGCCGGGCCAGTTCGAGTTCGATGTGGGCCTGGGCGAGCGGGTGGGCGATGGCCTGGTGGGAGCCGATGGGTTCCTTCCACACCTGGCGGGTCTTGGCGTACTCGACGGCGCGGGCGAGTGCGTAGCGGCCCATGCCGATGCCGAACGCGGCGGTCATGACGCGTTCGGGGTTGAGTCCGGCGAAGAGCTGGAGGAGTCCGGCGTCCTCGTCTCCGACCAGTGCGTCGGCGGGGAGGCGTACGTCGTCGAGGACCAGCTCGAACTGCTTCTCCGGGGCCTGGAGTTCCATGTCGATCTGCGAGCGCCCGAAGCCGGGGGCGTCGCGGGGGACGATGAAGAGGCAGGGCTTGAGCCGGCCCGACCGGGCGTCCTCGGTGCGGCCGACGACGAGGGTGGCGTCGGCTGTGTCCACGCCGGAGACGAAGACCTTGCGGCCGGTGAGCAGCCAGTCGGCGTCCGCCCCGGAGCCGTCCCGGCGGGCGGTGGTGGTGATGCGGTGGGAGTTGGATCCGGCGTCGGGTTCGGTGATGCCGAAGGCCATGGTGAGGCTGCCGTCGGCGAGGCCGGGGAGCCACTGCTGCTTCTGGGCCTCGGTGCCGAACCGGGCGATGACGGTGCCACAGATCGCCGGGGAGACCACCATCATCAGCAGAGGGCTGCCGGCCGCGCCCAACTCCTCAAGGACGATGGAGAGTTCGGCCATGCCGCCGCCTCCGCCGCCGTACTCCTCGGGGAGGTTCACGCCGAGGTAGCCGAGCTTGGCGGCTTCGGTCCACAGTTCGCGCGGGTGGGCGCCGTCGCGTACGACGGAGGTCATGTAGTCGCGTCCGTAGCGGTTTCCGAGTGCGGCGACGGCGGCGCGCAGGGCCTGGTGCTCTTCGGTTTCGAGGACGGTGCTCATCGCTTCGGTTCCTCCTGTACGTCTTGCACGACGGTCTGTGCGTCTTGTGCGACGGTCTGTGCGTCTTGTACGACGGCGAGCAGGGTGCCGACCTCCACCTGGAGGCCGGGTGCGGCGTGGAGTGCGGTGAGGGTGCCGGTGGCGGGGGCGAGGATGCGGTGTTCCATCTTCATCGCCTCCAGCCAGATCAGCGGCTGTCCGGCCGTGACCGCCGCCCCTTCGGCGAGCCCGTCCGCGACGCGGACGACGGTGCCGGGCATGGGGGCGAGCAGCGAGCCGGGTTCGGTGCGGTCGGTGGGGTCGGTGAAGCGGGGCAGGGCGGTGAGGGTGTACGAGCCGGTGGCGGTGTCGACGTACGCCTTGTCGCCGTGGACGGCGATGTCGAAGTGGCGGGTGATGCCGCCGGACGGGGTGGTGGCTCGGTCGGTTTCGAGGGTGGTGCCGCCGGGTTCGGCGGTGGTGCGGTCGGTTTCGGCGGTGGTGCCGCCGGTTTCGAGGGTGACGCGGTCGGGCCGGGCGGCGATGACGCGTTCTCCGGTTTCGGGCACGGGGCCGGTGCGGGTGGTGCGGTAGGCGGCCTCGTGTTCGGTGCCGTCGGGTTCGGCGCGGTAGCGCTTGGTCCGGGGCAGGGAGGAGATGTTGCGCCACGCGCCGAAGCGGGCCGGGCCGGGGCCGGGTGCCTGCTGCCGGGCGGCGGCGTCGGCGAGGGCGGCGGCCAGGGCGGCGAGGCGGGGACCGGGATCGTCCGGGGCGGGGGCCGGGGTGAGGGCGTCCAGGTGGCGGTCGTAGAAGCCGGTGTCGAGGCGGGCGGCGAGGAAGTCGGGGTGGCGCAGGGACCGTACGAGCAGCTCGCGGTTGGTGACCGGGCCGTGGATGCGGGCGCGTTCCAGGGCGCGGGCGAGCAGGCGTACGGCCTCGGTGCGGGTGGGGGCGTGGGCGACGACCTTGGCGAGCATCGGGTCGTAGTGGACGCCGATGGTGTCGCCGTCGGTGTACCCGGTGTCGAGGCGCAGGCCCGGCTCGTCGGGTACGTGGAAGGTGTGCAGTGTTCCGGTCTGCGGCTGCCAGTCGCGGGCGGGGTCCTCGGCGTAGAGGCGGGCCTCGACGGCGTGCCCGTGCGGTGCGGGGGGTGCGGTGGTGGGCAGGGGTTCGCCCTCGGCGATGCGGAGTTGGAGGGCGACGAGGTCGAGGCCGAAGACCGCTTCGGTGACGGGGTGCTCGACCTGGAGGCGGGTGTTCATCTCCAGGAAGTACGGGCGCCCGTCGGCGGCGAGCAGGAACTCGACGGTGCCCGCTCCCTGGTAGCCGACGGCGTGCGCGGCGGCCACGGCGGCGTCGTGCAGCCGGCCCCGCAGCGTGTCGTCGAGTCCGGGGGCGGGGGCTTCCTCGATGACCTTCTGGTGGCGTCGCTGGAGCGAGCAGTCGCGGGTGCCGAGCGCCCAGACCCCGCCGTGCCCGTCGGCCATGACCTGGACCTCGACGTGCCGGCCGCGCTCCACGTACGGCTCGGCGAAGACCTCGCCGTCCCCGAACGCGGCCGCCGCCTCGGCGGCAGCCGCCGTCAACCCGTCGGGCAGTTCGGCGAGTTCGCGCACGATCCGCATCCCGCGTCCGCCGCCGCCCGCCGCCGCCTTGAGCAGCAGCGGCAGGTCGTCGGCGGTGGCCCGTTCCGGGTCGACGGGGGCGAGGAGCGGCACCCCGGCGGCGGCCATCAGCTCCTTGGCGCGGGTCTTGGACGCCATCAGGTCGATGGCCTTGGCCGGCGGGCCCACCCAGAGGAGTCCGGCGTCCTGCACGGCGCGGGCGAATCCGGCGTTCTCGGAGAGGAATCCGTAGCCGGGGTGGACGGCGTCGGCACCGGCCGCGAGCGCGGCGCGCACCACGAGGTCGCCGCGGAGGTAGGTGTCGGCCGGGGCGGCGCCGGGCAGCCGTACGGCGGTGTCGGCCTCCCGTACGTGGAGCGCGTCGGCGTCCGCGTCGGAGTACACCGCGACGGTGGCGATGCCGAGCGCCCGGCAGGTGCGGAAGATCCGGCAGGCGATCTCGCCCCGGTTGGCGACGAGGAGGGTGCTGATCATGTCTTCCTCACATCCGGAAGATGCCGAAGCCGCCGCGGGCGCCTTCGACCGGGGCGGTGTGGATCGCGGACAGGCACATCCCGAGGACGGTCCTGGTGTCGCGCGGGTCGATGACCCCGTCGTCGTACAGCCGGCCGGACAGGAACATCGGCAGTGACTCGGACTCGATCTGCTGCTCGACCATGGCGCGCAGTCCGGCGTCGGCCTCGTCGTCGTAGGGCTGCCCCTTCGCGGCGGCGGAGGCGCGGGCGACGATCGACAGCACCCCGGCGAGCTGCTGCGGGCCCATGACGGCGGACTTGCTGCTGGGCCAGGCGAAAAGGAAGCGCGGGTCGTACGCCCTGCCGCACATGCCGTAGTGCCCGGCCCCGTACGAGGCGCCCATGAGCACGGACAGGTGCGGGACCTTCGAGTTCGACACCGCGTTGATCATCATCGCGCCGTGCTTGATGATGCCGCCCTGCTCGTACTCCTTGCCGACCATGTAGCCGGTGGTGTTGTGGAGGAAGAGCAGCGGGATGTCGCGCTGGTTGGCGAGCTGGATGAACTGGGCGGCCTTCTGCGACTCCTCGCTGAACAGCACGCCCTGCGCGTTGGCGAGGATGCCGACGGGGTAGCCGTGGAGCCTCGCCCAGCCGGTCACCAGGCTGGTCCCGTACAGCGGTTTGAACGCGTCGAAGTCGGAACCGTCGACGAGCCGGGCGATGACCTCGCGGGGGTCGAAGGGCACCTTCAGGTCGCCGGGCACGATGCCGATCAGCTCGTCCTCGTCGTACTTGGGCGGCTCGGCGGGGCCTGGATCGGTGTGTGCCTTGCGCCAGTTGAGGCGGGCGACGATCCGGCGGGCCTGGCGCAGCGCGTCCTGCTCGTCGACGGCGAAGTGGTCGGCGAGCCCGGAGGTGCGGGCGTGCATCTCGGCGCCGCCGAGCGATTCGTCGTCGCTCTCCTCGCCGGTCGCCATCTTCACCAGGGGCGGTCCGCCGAGGAAGACCTTGGACCGTTCCTTGATCATGACGGTGTGGTCGGACATGCCGGGGACGTACGCCCCGCCCGCGGTCGAGTTGCCGAAGACGACGGCGACGGTGGGGATGCCGGCCGCGGAGAGCCGGGTGATGTCGCGGAACAGCGCCCCGCCGGGGATGAAGATCTCCTTCTGCGAGGGGAGGTCGGCGCCGCCCGACTCGACGAGGCTGACGCAGGGCAGCCGGTTGGCGAAGGCGATCTCGTTGGCCCGCAGGGCCTTCTTCAGGGTCCAGGGGTTGGAGGCGCCGCCGCGTACGGTCGGGTCGTTGGCGGTGATCAGGCACTCCACGCCCTCGATCACCCCGATCCCGGTGATGAGCGAGGCGCCGACCGTGTACCCGGGGGCCTCGCTGCCCCAGGCGGCGAGCGGCGAGAGCTCCAGGAACGGGGTGTCCTCGTCGATCAGCAGCTCGATGCGTTCGCGGGCCAGGAGCTTGCCGCGCGAGCGGTGCCGCGCCACGTACTTCTCGCCGCCGCCCGCCTGCGCCTTGGTGTGCTCCGCGGCCAGTTCGTCGAGCTTGGCGAGCATGGCCGTGCGGTTGGCGGCGTATTCGGGGCTCGTGCTGTCGAGCGCGGTGGGCAGGACGGTCATGCGTGCACCTCCGGTACGTGGACGGTCATGCGTGCGCCTCCAGTCCGTGAAGGGTCATGCGTGCGCCTCCGGTGCGTGGACGGTCTCCAGCAGCGATACGGGAATGGGCAGGTGCCGGGAGCGCAGCCACTCCCCCACCGCCTTGGCCTGCGGGTCGAACCGGTGCTGGGCGGCGACGCCCTCGCCGAGCAGCCCGTGGACGGTGAAGTTCAGGGCGCGCAGGTTCGGCAGGAGGTGGCGTACGACGGTGAGTCCGGCGGTCTCCGGCAGCAGTTCCCGGAAGCGTTCGACGGTCAGCTCATGGGCCAGCCATCGCCAGGCGTCGTCGTCGACGGCCCACACGCCCACGTTGGCGTCCCCGCCCTTGTCGCCGCTGCGGGCGCCCGCGATCCGGCCGAGCGGGGCGGGCCGGGTGGGCCCGGGGTCCGACAGGGGTGCGGGCAACGGCGGTTGCTCGACGTCCTGGAGCGATCGGGTCGCCGTGGGCGGCACCAGGTCCAGCCGCCTCCCGTCGGGGAGCACGGCGATGTGCGGGACCTCGCCGGCCGGTACGTACCGGGCCTCGAACACCCCGTACGGTGCGCCCTTGCCGGGCGGGGCGGTGACGTGGAAGCCGGGGTAGCTGCCGAGCGCCAGCTCGATCGCGGCGCCGGAGACCGCGCGCCCGACGGTCTCCTGGTCCTGGTCGCGGACGACGAGCCGGAGCAGGGCGCTCGCGGTCTCCTCGGTGGCGGCGTCGGCCCGGTCGGTCCGGGACAGCTCCCACCGCACCTCGTCCGGTTCGGCGCCGGAGCGGGCGAGTGCGTCCGCGAACTGTTCGCGCACCAGCTGGGCCTTGGCCTCGATGTCGAGGCCGGTGAGCACGAAGACGACCTCGTTGCGCCAGCCGCCGAGCCGGTTCAGCCCGACCTTGAGGGTGGGCGGCGGGGCCTCGCCGCGTACGCCGGAGATCCTGACCCGGTCGGGTCCGTCCTGGGTCAGCCGTACGGTGTCGAGCCGGGCGGTGACGTCCGGTCCGGCGTACCGGGCGCCGCCGGTCTCGTACAGCAGTTGGGCGGTGACGGTGCCGAGGTCGACGACGCCGCCGGTGCCGTCGTGCTTGGTGATGACGCAGGAGCCGTCGGCGTGGATCTCGGCCACGGGGAAACCGGGCCGGCGCAGGTCGTGGCCCCGGAAGAACGAGTAGTTGCCCCCGGTGGCCTGGGTGCCGCACTCCAGGACGTGCCCGGCGACGACGGCCCCGGCGAGCGCGTCCAGGTCGCCGGGCCCCCAGCCGAAGCGGGCGGCGGCGGGTCCGGTGACGAGGGCCGCGTCGGTGACCCGCCCGGTGACGACGATGTCCGCGCCCGCGTCGAGGCAGGCGGCGATCCCGGCGCCGCCGAGGTAGGCGTTGGCGGTGAGGAACCCCTCGGGCACAGGGAGGCTGTCGCCCTCCACATGGGCGACGCGCACCGGGACGCCGAGCTTCCGCGCCAGCTCCCGTACGGCGTCGGCCAGTCCGGCCGGGTTGAGTCCGCCCGCGTTGGCGACGATCTTCACCCCGCGTTCGTGGGCGAGCCCGAGTCCCTCTTCGAGCTGGCGCAGGAAGGTGGTGGCGTAGCCGCGCGCGGGGTCCTTGAGCCTGCTCCGGCCGAGGATGAGCATGGTCAGTTCGGCGAGGTAGTCCCCGGTGAGGACGTCGAGGGGGCCGCCGGTGAGCATCTCGCGAAGGGCGTCGAAGCGGTCGCCGTAGAACCCGGAGGCGTTCCCTATCCGCAGCGGTGCGGTCACTTGCCTGCTCCCCGGGGTGCGCGGCCCGGTCCGGCGGGCCCGGCGAACGCCTGGGCGATGTCGAGCCACTGGTCGGCGTCGGGGCCGGTCGCCCGGACGGCGAGGTCGTCGCGGTGCGCGCGCTGGGTGACGAGCAGGCAGAAGTCGACGAGCGGGCCGGTGACCCGCTGCGGCGCGTCCTCGGGCCCGAAGACGACCGGCCCGTGGCCCGGGGCTTCGAGCTCCACCCGGAACTCCTCCCCGGGCGCCTTGATCCCCCGTACCAGATAGGCGTAGTCGCGGGCCCGCACCCCGATCCGGGCGACGTGCCGCAGCCGGGCGGTGGGGGTCCTGGTGGCCCCGAGGGCGTCGGCGACGTCCTGGCCGTGCGCCCAGGTCTCCATGATCCGGGCCGTCGCCATGGACGCGACGCTCATCGGCGGCCCGTACCAGGGGATCCGGGTGCCCGCCGGGGCCCGGCGCAGCACCGCCTCCAGCCGCTCCCGCCCGGCCCGCCACCGCGCGAGCAACGCCTCCGGGTCCAGGGCGGCGGCGATCTCCTCGGCGCCCCGGTCGACGAAGGACTCGGGCGCCTCCATGGCCCTGGCCACCTCCCCCGCGAAGGCGTCGGCATCGGTGGCGGCGAGCAGCGCGACCTCGTCGGTCCAGGTGAGATGGGCGATCTGATGCGCGATGCTCCAGCCGGGGGCGGGGGTCGCGGCGGCCCACTGGCCGGCGCTCAACTCCCGTACCAGTGCGTCGAGTTCCTGGCTCTCGTCGCGCAGATCGTCGATCACGGCTGCGACATCGGGCACGGTGCGCTCCCCTCGGGGCGTGGCGGTGTGCCCAGGAGCATGACAGCGGACCAATAAACAAGCAAGCATGCTTGCATTATTTTCTGCGGATGTTCCTCGGGGCCCTGCGCGATTCCGTACGCCCACAACGGGCGCCGGGCCGCGCGGCGTTACGCTCGTCGCCGTCGTCGCCATCGACGACACGACACGCGGGGGGCGACGTACATGAAGCGTTCGAGGGGGCCGAGCCGTCGCGCCTGGCTGTCGCTGGGCATCGGCGTCGCGGCGGCGGCCGCGGTCGGGGGGACGGTGTACGCCTCCACCGACGGTCCCGTGCCGGACCGCGAGCGGGTGCGGACGGACCTCGCCCCGCTGCGGCGCAGGTTCGGCGAGGCGGGGCGGCTGGGCGGGGCGCACTGGCTGGCGTACGACCGGGACGCGAAGGACCGCGAGTTCCTGCCGAGCCCGGACCCGCGCTACCGGGTGGTGGGCGTGGCCCGGCTGCCCGCCGGGACCGCGGCCCGGACCGTGGCGGACCCGGCGCACGCCTTCGGGCCGGCCGCGCCGCACGGGGTACCGGACGTGCTGGCCGAGTTCCTGCCCGCGCACGCGCGGTGGATGACCAGCGCCTCCTACGACGCGCTGCTCCTGGGCCCCGGACCGGTGGAAGGTCTGACAAAGGGGCGGTTCTTCCTCGACGCGGCGACCGACACCCTGTATTTCGACACCGTCAACCCCAACTGAGGGCGAACGGGGCCGGGGGTCCGGCGGGTCAGCCGACCACGGCGATGACGACCGCCGAGAGCAGGGCGAAGGAGCAGCCCGCCGCGGTGATCACGGCCCTGGCGTGGCGCATACCGAAGGACGGGGCCCGGGTCGTCGCGTCCTCGGGGTTCGCGGCGCTGTAGTGGACGGTCACGAAGTCGCCCCGGGCCGGGGTGAGGCGTGACTGACGTTCCTCGAAGCCGACGGTGCGCCCGTCGTCCGTCCGGAACTCCAGAGTGGGGTGGGTGTACACGAGGGGGCCGCCCTCGGGGCTCTGGACCTCCTCGGTGCGCAGGGAGACGCACCGGGCCTCGGCGGTGAGCCCCTCGGCCCAGGCGGCCCGGAGCCGGGGGCCCTGGAGCTGCCGGTCCAGGGTCCTTCCGAACATCACGGCCGCGCCCGCGGCGACGACGAAATAGACGGCGGCGACGACGATCATGGGCTCCCCCGGCGGGATCTCGCGTGACGGTCCGCCATGGTCCCGTGCGCGGAGCGGGCCGACAAGGGCCCGCCCCGCGATATCAGGCGCGCTTGCGGGGCTTCCCGCGCCGCGTCTGGCTCCGTACCGCGCCCATGCTCGCCCCGATGACGAGGGCGATCGCCAGCGCGTCGGTGGTCGTCAGGGCCTGGTCCAGGATCAGGAAGCCGGCCGCGGCCGCGATCGCCGGTTCCAGGCTCATCAGGATCGCGAAGGTGGGCGCGGGCAGCCGGCGCAGCGCCATGAGTTCGAGGGTGTACGGAAGCACCGAGCTCAGCAGCGCCACCGCCGCGCCCAGCCCGATCGTGGACGGGACCAGCAGTTTCGAACCCGACTCCATGATGCCGAGGGGCAGCGAGAGGACCGCCGCGACGACCATGGCCAGGGCCAGCCCGTCCGCCTGGGGGAAGCGGCGGCCGGTGCGGGCGCTGAAGACGATGTACGTCGCCCACATGGCACCGGCGCCCAGGGCGTAGGCGGCGCCGACCGGATCGAGGCGGTCGAGCCCTCCACCGCTCAGCAGCGCGACGCCGCCCAGCGCGAGCCCGGCCCAGACCACGTTGATCAGGCGGCGGGAGGCGAACACCGAGAGGGCGAGCGGTCCCAGCACCTCCAGGGTGACGGCGGCGCCCAGCGGGATGCGGTCGGCAGCCTGGTAGAAGAGCGTGTTCATGCCGCCCATGGCCAGTCCGAAGGTGAGGACCGTGCCCCAGTCGGCGCGCGAGTGGCCGCGCAGCTTCGGGCGGCAGACGACCATGAGGACGATCGCGGCCACGGCCAGGCGCAGGGTGACGACGCCGAGCGCACCGGCCCTGGGCATCAGCAGCACCGCGACCGCGGAGCCGAACTGGACGGAGAGACAGCCGCCGACCACCAGCGCGACCGGCGCGAGCGCCGCGCCCCGGCCCTTGGGGCGTGCGGGGCCCGCCGCGTCGCCCAGGGCGGAGGCCGCCTCGGGTACGGCGACGGCCGCGGCCCGCTCCACGGCCACAGCGGCCCCTGCTGCACTGCGCTGGTCGTTCACCTGCGGTGTTCCTCCCGAATCCGACAGTTCAACACAATGAACTATGCGATCTAAGATACTGCACCGAACTCCTGCGCTCCGTCCGTGCGGTACGTCCTCTTACGGTAGGTACCTCCGCGTCGCACGTGAAATGTCGACCGGGCTCCGGTTATGCTCCCCGCGCATGAGCATGGGGCGTTACGGACAAAGCGCTGGTCGCGGCATCGAAGTGCGGCATCTGCGTGCCTTTCTGGCCGTGGCCGACGAGGGCAACGTCACTCGCGCCGCCGCCCGGCTCCGCCTCACCCAGCCCGCGGTCTCCCGCACCCTCGCCGCCCTGGAGCGGCACCTCGGCATCCGCCTCGTCGACCGGTCCACCCACCATCTCGTCCTCACCCCCGAAGGCGTCGCCTTCCGGGACAAGGCCGCCGCCGCGGTCGCCGCCTTCGACGAGGCACTCGACCCCGGCGGGCTGCGCCACTGGCCGCTGCGGCTCGGGCACGCCTGGTCGGCGTTCGGCCCGTACACCACGCCGCTGCTGCGCCGCTGGCAGGAGCTGTACCCGCAGACCCCGCTCGAACTGCTGCGGATCGACGACCGCACCGCCGGGCTGACCCGGGGCGAGGTCGATGCCGCGCTGCTGCGGGGGCCCGTCGACGCTCCCGGCCTCGTCACCGAGGTGCTGTTCGACGAGGACCGGGTGGCGGCGGTGGCGGCGGACGGCCCGCTCGCGGACCGCGCCACGCTCCGGCTCGCCGATCTGGCCGACGAGACCGTCGTCCTGAACACCGTCTCCGGCACCACCACCGTCGACCTGTGGCCGCCGGGCGGCCGGCCCACCGCCACTCTCACCGTCGCCAACACCGACGACTGGCTGACCGCCATCGCGGCGGGCCGCGGGGTCGGGGTCTCCGCCGCGTCCACCGCCGGCATGCACCCGCACTCCGGGGTCGCCTACCGCCCGCTGGTCGACGCCCCGTCCGTACCCGTCCTGCTGGCCCGGCGGGACGTCCCGGGGCATCCGGCACTCCCGGCCCTCACCGCCCTCGCCCACGAGATCCTGCGCCAGGACGCCACCGGCGACTGAGCCCCGCCCGCGGCGGACGCTTGCCCGGCACCCCCGCCCAGCAGGCGCTGTCGCTTCCGCGAGGGGGAGCTCAGCGCTGCCGGTCGCGGGGCTGCGGGTACGGGTACGGGTACGGTTTCGGCCGCGCCGACGCGGGCAGCGCGCACGGACGCTCGTGGACGCGGATCGTGATGCCGGGACCGGTCGCGCCGGGGATGTCGTACGTCTTCGACTCCCCGGGAGCCATGGGCTGTTGGCAGTGGTCGCACCTCACCGGCGGCCCTCCCGTCACACCCGGCCGAGCCGGACCGCGACCGGACACGGCGCACACCGGCAGGCAGCGCACGTGCAGGTGTGACCGAGGAATGCCCGGTACGCCTCGTCGCCGCGCGAGCGGACGGTCTTCGTCAGGGGAATCACGTCGGCATGTCCTTCCGGCAGGAACGGGGGAACCAATGGACGGTGGACCCGAATACGTCGATCGCCCGGGGGCCGAGGTCGACGGCGGTTCCGGCGGACAGCGTGACACCGCAGAACACACAGCACACGCCGCGCTGCTGGGCGGTCGACAGCGACGCGACCGGGGGAGGTTCGCGGGATACACCCGTCGCAGTCATCGGAACACCTCCGTCCGGGTCCCCACGCCGCTGTCGGTGCGGACGGGCGCGAGTGCGCCGACTGCCCGCTTGCGGTGAATCAGTGCCGGGTCCGGGGCGCAGGACGCCAGCCGTTCCGAGCCCGGAGCACGTGTCCATAAGGCCATGCCCAGCAGGTTAGGAGCTCAGGAGAATCAGAGGCGGCCACGATTCGCGAATATTCTCTGCCCGCCCAGCGTGATTCCCGATGATGCTCACGAAAGGTTCAGCTGTGCCCGCGCCCGCGCGATCAGCCGGTGCGCGCCGGTCCCGTACACAGCTGATGCGGTGAGGCTGTCCCACACCCGTCGATACACACCGGTGCTCTCGGGGTCGTCGATCCAGAGTTCGGCGTGCCAGTCCTCGACGATGGCCAGCCGGTCGTCATACAGCCAGAACCCCGGCCCCGGCGGGATGGCCACCCGTGCGCCCAGCGGGACGATGCCGAGCCGGACGGTGTCCAGCCCGATCGCGCCGACGAGTCGGTCGAGCTGAGCGGCGAGCACACCGGGAGGGCACACTCCGGCGTGGAGTGCTGCCTCCCACATGACGATGTCGAACGTTCGGCCCGACTGATAAAGCAGGTCCTGGCGGTGCATACGGGCCCGTACCGCTGCCTCTATGTCACGGGGCGACCGATAGAGCGCGGCGAACCCGGTGAAGACGTGCCGGGCGTAGTCCGGGGTCTGGAGCATGCCGACGACCATGGCCCCTTGCCACGCCCGCAGTTCGGCCGATCGCTCGTACTCGACGGTGAGGGCGTCCTGTACCGGTCGGTGACCGGCACTCAACTGGCGGCGCCACGACCGGGTCCGGGTCTCCAGACCCTGGACGTGGGCGTGGAGCTCTTCGGCAGCCTCGGGTCGCCCGATGCCCGTGGCCCACGCCGTGAGGTCATCCGGGGTGGCCGTCTGCCGTCCGGTCTCCAGCTTGGAAACCTTGGCCTGCGGCCACCCCAGCTCGGCCGCCAACGCCCGTTGCGTCGTCGTGCCACGCAGCTCACGGAGCCGACGGCCGAGCGCCTCGCGGGCGTGCTGGAAGTCAGTGCTCACACGGCGAAGTTACCTTTGCACCTGGTCGTAGGGCACGGCGTGGTGCCAGGCGGCCTCGCGGACCTGCGCGTATCGGAGGACATCCACGGGGTTCGTAATCAGCTCGACTCCGGTCATCTCGTCGGCGTTGTCGTGGTGGAGCAGAGCGACAACTCGGCTGTCGAAGATCCAGAAATCTTCTTGGGGCAGTTGGAGTTCGACGGCCCCGCTGCGGAACAGAACGCGGATGTTCTCGCCCACCGCGGCGTTGCGGCGCGCGTTGTCGAGGAGGTAGCGCTGCCCCGGAGTGGGCGGCTCGTCGAGAATGCGGACGCGCTCGAACCGTTTACCGAGCGCGGACTGATCGCGTCGTCCGGTGCACCACGGGTCGTCGAGGTCCCAGTCGACGCGCCCCTCGGCGAGGAACTGCCGATAGGTGTCGGTCTCCTCGTCCGAGGCGTAGCGGCGGCGCGTCTCCAGCCTCCAAGCCGAGTGCTTCAGCTTGGCGAACATGCCTCCGAACGCGTCGAAGGTGATGAACTGGGGCACGTGCACGGGCTCCTTGGGGCCGAAGTTCGCGAGCAGTTCACGCGGGACGGTGACGGCACCTTCTTCGGGGCTGAGGTTGTCGAGCTGGTTGAGTTCGGCTGCGTCGGTAACGCGGTCGCCCTGGACGACGTATCGATCGGTACCAGGGATCTCGTACAAGGTCGGACATCCGTCGTTGCCCGAGTTGGTGCCGACCTTGCGCAGTTTTCGGACCATGAACCCCTCCTGTGGGTAGTGATCTGTGGCGCACCGTAGCCGTGCGGGTCGGCGACACAACAGAGCGCCGGAATCCCCCTGCCGGCCAGGTGGACAGCACCCCTGCCTGCGTTGCGAACGTGACACTTGGGTGGGTGTTCGACACGTTCTGCCGCTTGGCAGGGGGTGCCGCAGCAGCTGCTCAGGCCGGGTCGGGTTCGCGGCAGGGGCGGCAGAGGCCGTCGCGGAACGCTTCGGGCCGCCCGGGTGCGCCGCACTCGGTGCACTCGACCATCAGACGGCACACGGGAGTTCCCGGCGCGGCCGAGGTGGAGGCGGGCAGGCGGGGCGGGAGCTTGTCGCGGAGGCGGCGGCGGACGAAGCCGAACGGGGAGTCGACGGACGCGGGGAGCCCGGCGGTGAGCGCGTGCGTCAGGTAATCGGCGTCCACGCCTCGCGCGAACCACTCGGCGGCCATCTGTTCCAGTGCCGCGCAGTCCGCCACCGAGAGGGCCAGGCGGGAATCGGTACGGCCGAGATGGGCCAGGGCCAGGAAAGCGGGAGAGGGACGCCCCTCGGCCACCTGCGGCACAGGCACCGGCTCCGTGGTGCGTTGTCGCGGCACCGTCGTGAGGGGTGGTTGCGCCAGTACGGACGCGAGCGCTCCGGACGAGGCATCCGCCTCAGGAGCGGTGGGTTCTACGGGAACGCACGGCGGGGGCGCGGTGGTCGCCGCGACCTCTGCGGCCTCCTGCGGTGCAAAGTCGCGTTCCTCGGCGGTCAGGAAGGCGTTCCACCACTCGTTGTCGCGGGCGGTGCGGGACCAGAAGGTGCGGGTGACCCAGCGGACCTGGCCGCCGTTCTCGCCGCTCAGGCACCGGACGTGCCGCAGATGACCGGCCACCCCCAGGGCCCGTAACGCGCTGCCGACGGCCATCTGCCCGTACAGCGGCTGGCTCCGGGCCAGCGACTTGATGTCCATCGCCGCACCGTCGGGCAACGCATCCACGTAACCGGCGATATGCCGCTCACGCTCGGGCAGCAGCGCGAAATCACCCTCGTGGGGCGGTCGTTGCGCCGGGACGGAACGCTTTCCGTATCCGGGCCTGGCCTTCGGGTGGACGCGCGAGGATGCGGACGCGCACGGGGCAGGGCTAAGGTCTGAAACAACCACGGGATCGCCTTTCAGGTGCTCGATCTTGGGGCCAGACCCCGGCCGGTGCTGTAACACCGCGTCGGGGTCGTTCATTTGGCACCGTAAGCAGTCGCGACTCCGCGCCGCAAGTCGGTCACGACTAGTCATACTTGCTGGCCGTGACGGGTCCGGGAGGGTGGGGAGGTTTTCCCAACCACCTTCTTTTCCCCACCGATTGGAAGACACCGCTCGAATCCCGATGCCCGGATCCCGGCCCTCGAAGCCCGAAGCTCAAGACCCGGCCCCGAGCCCCTTCCCGTACCCACGAAGGAGTGAACAGGACCTTCCCGAAGCTCGAAGCCCGGCTCCCGAAGCTCGGGCTTCGGGTCGAGTCACCAGGTACGCGTCATGCCTCGTCGCGCCTCTCTCCGACGCCCCCTCCCGCCCCCTCCGTCAGGTCCTCGTCCAGGCCCTCCGCCAGCAGTTCCGCCAGGTGCCGTGCCCGTACGCCGCCCAGTTGTTCCAGTTGGGTCCGGCAGGAGAAGCCGTCCGCCAGGAAGGCCGTTTCCGGTTCCGATGCTCGCACCGAGGGCAGCAGGCTCTCCTCCGCGCAGGCCACCGATACGTCCCAGTGGCCCCGTTCGAAGCCGAAGTTTCCAGCCAGGCCGCAGCAGCCTCCGCTCAACTCGCCCGTCAGGCTCGCCCGTTCGCGCAGTCGGTGTTCCGCCGCGTCGCCCAGTACCGCGTGCTGGTGGCAGTGGGTCTGGCCGGTGACCGGGCGGTTCAGGCGGGGTGGTTGCCAGTCGGGGGCGTACTCCTCCAGGTATTGGGCCAATGTTCTTACCGAAGCGGCCAGTTCGGCGGCTCTCGGGTCGTCGGGGAGGAGTTCGGGCAGGTCGGTGCGGAGGGTGGCGGCGCAGCTCGGTTCGAGGACGACCAGTGGGTCGCCCGGGAGGAGGCGCATCCGGTCCAGGGTGCGGCGCATGACCTTGCGGGCCTTGTCCAGTTGGCCCGTGGACACGTAGGTGAGGCCGCAGCAGACCCCCCGGCCAGGCAGCAGGGCGGTCCGTCCCGTCGACTCCAGGACCCGGACCGCCGCCCGGCCCACCTCGGGTGACAGGTAGTTGGTGAAGGTGTCGGGCCAGACGGTGACCACCTGGTCGTCGGAGGAGGTCGCCGTCCCCCTGCCCCGGTGCCGGCCGAGCCACCGGGTGAACGTCTGCCGTGCCAGTGCCGGAATCGTGCGCTGTGGGGCGATCCCCGCCAGCCGCTTGGCCAGGCCGGCGAGCGGGCGCATCCGGGCCAGGGCGTTGAGGGCGGGGGCGAACGGGGCGGACAGGCGCAGCCATGTCGGCAGTCGGCCCATCGAGTAGTGCGCGGCCGGGCGCAGTCGCCGCCGGTAGTGGTGGTGGAGGAACTCGGCCTTGTACGTGGCCATGTCGACGCCCACCGGGCAGTCGCTGCGGCAGCCCTTGCAGGACAGGCAGAGATCGAGGGCGTCCCGTACCTCCGTCGAGCGCCAGCCGTCCGTGATCACCCCCTCCCCGTCGAACGCGCCGCCCGCCTCGCCCGCCTCGCCCGCCTCGCCCGCCTCGCCCGTCTCGCCCGTCTCGCCCGCGAGCATCTCGTGCAGCAGCCGGGCCCGGCCCCGGGTGGAGTGGGCCTCCTCGCCGGTCGCCCGGAAGGACGGGCACATCACACCGATGCCCGTCGGCTGCGGCGTACGGCATTTGGCGACGCCCACGCAGCGGCGTACCGCCGCCGAGAAGTCGCCGCCGTCGTGCGGATAGCCGAACGCGACGTCCACCGGGCGTTTCGGCAGCACTGCGAAGCGGAGGTTCTCGTCGAGCCGGGCGGGGCGGGCGAGGATGCCGGGGTTCATTCCGCCGTCCGGGTCCCAGATGTCCTTGAAGCGGGAGAAGAGGGCCACCAGTTCGTCGCCGTACATGCGCGGGAGCAGTTCGGCGCGGGCCTGGCCGTCGCCGTGTTCGCCGCTCAGGGAGCCGCCGTGCGCGACGACCAGGTCCGCGAGCTCCTCGGAGAAGCGGCGGAAGCGGGCCACACCCGGCGGGCTCAGCAGGTCGAAGTCGATCCGGACGTGGATGCAGCCGTCGCCGAAGTGGCCGTACGGGGTGCCGCGCAGTCCGTGCTCGGCGAGCAGGGCGCGGAAGTCGCGCAGGTACGGGCCGAGGCGGGCGGGCGGTACGGCGCAGTCCTCCCAGCCGGGCCACGCCTCGGTGCCGTCGGCCATCCGGGTCGCGGTGCCCGCGGCGTCCTCGCGGATGCGCCACAGGGCGCGTTGCCCGGCGGGGTCGGTGACGACGGTGCCGTCCAGGGCGTCGGCCGCTCGCAGGACGCGCTCGGCGTGCGCCCGCGCCTCGGCCGGGGTGGCGCCACCCGTCTCGACGAAGAGCCAGGCCCCGCCGCGCGGCAGCCCGGCCGGTTCCCGTACGAGGTCGGCGGCCATGCCCTCGACGGTGAGCGGGTGGTGCGGGAGCAGGCCGGGGGCGGCTTCGGCGGCCGCCGCCTCGTCGGCGTAGCCGAGGACCGCGAGGGCGCGGGCGGCCGGTGCCTCGACCAGTCGCACGGTCGCCTCCGTCACCACGCCGAGCGTTCCCTCGCTGCCGCAGAAGGCGCGGGCGAGATCGGTGCCGCGCTCGGGCAGGAGGGCGTCCAGGGCGTATCCGGAGATGCGGCGCGGGAGTTCGGGGAAACCGGTGCGGAGCAGGGCGAGGTGGGTGCGGATGAGTTCGGGGAGGCCGGGCAGGGCCTCGGGGGTTCCTCCGCGTTCCAGGCGCAGGATGTCGCCGCCGTAGCGGGTCACGGTCAGGGCGTGCGTGTTGTCGGCGGTGGTGCCCCAGGCGACCGAGTGCGCGCCGCAGGAGTTGTTGCCGATCATGCCGCCCAGCGTGCAGCGGCTGTGGGTGGACGGGTCGGGGCCGAAGGTGAGGCCGTGCGGGGCGGCGGCGGCGCGCAGGTCGTCCAGGATCACGCCGGGCTGGACGACGGCGGTGCGGGACACGGGGTCGAGGTCGACGATCCGGCGCAGGTGGCGGGTGAGATCGAGTACGACGCCGGTGCCGGTGGCCTGCCCGGCGATGGAGGTGCCGCCGCCGCGCGGCACCACGGGCACCCCGTGCGCGCGGCAGACCGCGAGGGCGGCGGCCACGTCGTCGGCGTCGCGCGGGGAGACGACGCCGAGCGGTACGCGGCGGTAGTTGGAGGCGTCCATCGTCGTCAACGCGCGGGCGGTGGTGCCGAAGTCGGTCTCGCCGCGGACCGCGGTGCGCAGGGCCTGTTCGAGTTCGGCGCGTTGCGTCGGATTCTGTTGTGCGGCCATGCGGCCCAGGATGCCGTTGATCGGGCCACTCGGCCGCCCGGCGCCGCACGTTTCCCCTGAATACGTCAATACGTCGGAATACGTCGGACGCGTAGTCACATACGTAACAAAGAACGCCACAAGCTCTTCCCAAAGAGAGCGTCAATTCTCATATAGTGACCAGGACTTAGCTTGGAATTGTCAGCTCCAGTTTCCGCGTTCAGTCCCGATGTCCCGAACTGCCCCGATCCGGGCGGTTCAGTTCGTCCCGCTTGCCCGATCCGTCCGTTCCCGTCCGCTCCCAAGGACTCCCCTTTGAGCCCCTCATCCCGGCCGACCGCAGTGGCCCTGCTGATATCGCTGGCCGTCACCGGATCCCTGTGCCTGTGGGCGGCCGTCGCCGCCCCCGACTCGGTACGGACCGAGCTGGCCTGGGGGGCGGGTGCCGGCGCCGTGCTGCTGTCGGCCGCCGTGGCCGTCGCCGTCCAGGCCCGCGCCAACGCCAACCGCCTGCGCGCCCGGCTGACCTCGGAGACCCAGCGGTTCACCGGGGATATCAGCCGCCTCGTCTCCGCCTCGGCGGCCGAGGGCCAGCGGTTCACCGCCGAGACCGCCCGGATCAAGTCCGCCGCGGCCACCGAGACGGCTCGGCTCAGGTCCGCGGCGGAGGCCGAGACCGCCCGGATCACCGCGCAGGCCGTCGCCGAGAGCGAGCGGCTCACCGCCGAGAACCAGCGGCTCAGCGCCCGTGCGACCCGCAGCGAGACCGAGCGCTCCGCCGCGGTCGCCGCCTGCGCCAACGCCGCGGGCCGAATGCAGGCCCTGGCCACCAGCATGCTCGCCGACCTGCGCGAGATGGAGCACCGGCACTCCGCCGAGGACGTGCTCGGCGATCTGCTCCACCTGGACCACCGCACCGCCCAGGCGGGCCGGCTCGCCGACTCCATCGCCGTGCTGACCGGCGCCCGCTCCGGGCGGCGCTGGGCGAAGCCGATCGTGATGGAGTCGATCCTGCGCGGCGCGATGGGCCGGATCAGCGGCTACCAGCGGGTGCGGCTCCACTCGACCAGCGATGTCGCGGTCGCCGGGCACGCCGCCGAGGGCGTCATGCACGCGCTCGCCGAGCTCCTCGACAACGCCGCCAACTTCTCGCCGCCCACGGCCGAGGTCCATGTGTACGTCGAGGAGGTGCCGGCCGGCATCGTCCTGACCGTCGAGGACAGCGGCCTGGTCATGAGCGATGTGCAGCTGCGCCGCGCCGAACGTGCGGTGTCGGCCACCGACCAGGACCTGACGGGGCTGTCCGGCACCCGGCTCGGCCTCGCCGTCGTCGGCCGGCTGGCCCGCAAGCACGGTCTCACCGTCTCGTTCCGGCCCTCCGCGCGCGGCGGCACGGGCGCCCTGATGATGCTCCCGCAGGAGCTCCTCACCCGGACCCCCGTCCCCGCTCCGGTCCCCGAACCGGAACCCTCGCACGGCACCGCGCCGGCGGTCACGGCCACCACGACGGCGACCGCCACGGCCGACGCCCAGCACCCGCAGCACGCCGAGCACGCCCCGGCCCCCACCGGACCGGCCCCCACCGAACCGGCCACCCCCGCCCCGGTGGACCCCGCCCCGGCCGACCCCTCCTCCGACACCACCGGCAACCTCCCCCGGTTCGGCGAGAGCGGCCTGCCCAAGCGCCCCCGCGGCCGTACCCTCGCCGCCGCCGAGGCCCGCGCGAACGCCCACACCGACGGCGCCGAGTCCCCCCGGCCCCGTAGCTCCGATCCCAAGGAACAAGCCGCCCGCTTCAGCAGCTTCCGCCAGGCTGTTCGGGCCAACTCCCCGCACCCGGAAGAAGGCAACACCCGATGACCGCCACCACCGACGAGAAGCTCAACTGGCTGCTGGAGGGGCTCCTGGAGCGCACCCCCGGCACTCGTCACGCCCTCGTCCTGTCCCGGGACGGCCTCAAGCTGTGCCGCACCCCCGAGCTCTCCGTCGACCAGGCCGACCAGCTGGCCGCGATCTCGGCCGGTATCCAGAGCCTGTCGCACGGCGCGTCCGTCGAGTTCGGTGACGGCACCGGCGGCGTACGGTCCGCGATGGCCGAGTTCTACGGCGGCGTGCTGTTCATCGTCGAGGCGGGCGCGGGCGCCCATCTCGCGGTCGTCGCCTCCGAGGACTCCGACGTCGGCCTCATCGGCCACAACATGAGCGAGCTCGTCGAGCAGCTCGGCGAGCACCTCAGCGCCCCGCCCCGCTCCCCCTCGGCCTCCGAGGTCACCGACGCCGAAGCGGCCGGATGACCCGCCCCCGCCGCCCCGGCCGGGACGACGATCCGGACCGGCTGTACACCCTCACCGGAGGGCGCAGCCGGTCCGACTCGGACGCGTTCGACCTGGTGACGCTGGTGGTCTCCGAGTGCGAGCCGGCCCCCGGCATGCAGTCGGAGCACGTCACGATCCTGCGGATGTGCCGGCTGCCCACCGCGGTCGTGGAGATCGCGGCGGGCCTCGGGCTGCCCGTCAGCATCGTCCGGATCATGCTGTCCGATCTGCTGGACACCGGACGGATCAGCGCCCGCCACCCCCGAACCGCCCGTGTCGCGGACCGGCTCCCCGACCCCGACATCCTGGAACAGGTGCTCGTTGGACTCCGCAACCTCTGACCGTGCCGCCCTGCGGGCGACGGCCGACAACGGACTGAAGATCGTCGTCGTCGGCGGCTTCGGCGTCGGCAAGACCACCATGGTCCGCTCCGTCAGCGAGATCCGTCCGCTGAACACGGAAGAGACCATGACCCGCGCGGGCGAGGCCGTCGACCACCTCGACGGCGTGCAGTCGAAGACGTCCACGACCGTCGCCTTCGACTTCGGCCGGATCTCGCTCGACGAACGCTCCGTGCTGTACCTCTTCGGCGCCCCCGGCCAGGAGCGCTTCTGGTTCCTGTGGGACCGGCTGTTCTCCGGCACCCTCGGCGCCGTCGTGCTCGTCGACACCCGCAGGCTCGCCGACTCCTGGTACGCGATCGACCGGCTGGAGCACCACGGCACGCCGTTCATCGTGGCCTGCAACGACTTCGGCGGCCCGCTCCACACCGAGCAGCAGATACGGGAGGCGCTCGCCCTCTCGGACGACGTGCCGCTGGTGGAGTGCGACGCCCGGGACCGTTCGTCCAGCAAGTACGTACTGATCACGCTGGTCGAGTACCTCCACACCCTCTCCCAGGGCGGGGCCGCCGCCCGCTCCGCCGCCGCCCGTCCGGAGATCGCGCCGGAGATGACCCCGGAGCCCACCCCGTGACCCAGCCCCCGGCACCGTCCTCCGGCTGCCCCGTCTCCCAGGGCCGCCTGCCGCTCTCCGGCTCCCGGTTCCAGACCGACCCGATCGGGCTCTACCGGGACATGCGCCGCGACCACGGGTCCGTGGCGCCGGTCGTCCTCGACGGCGACATCCCCGCCTGGCTCGTGATCGGCTACCGCGAACTGCACCAGGTCACCGGCGACCCGGTGCTGTTCAGCCGTGACTCCGAACTGTGGAGCCAGTGGGACCGCATCCCCGACGACTGGCCGCTGCTGCCGATGATCGGCCGCAAGCAGCCGTCGATCCTGTACACGGTCGGCCCCCGGCACACCGAGCGCGCCACGATGATCAGCGACGCGCTGGAGGCCGTCGACCCGTTCGCCCTGAAGCGGTACGCGGAGGAGTTCGCCGACGGTCTCATCGACCGGTTCTGCGCCACCGGCAGCTCCGAGATCGTCGCCGACTACGCGATGCTGCTGCCCGCCCTCGTCCTGGCGAAGATCTACGGCTTCGACAACACCGTCGCCCACGCGCTCGTCAGCTCGCTCAACGACATGATCGACGGCCGGGAGCGGGCGCTGGCCGGTCAGCAGCACCTCGCCTCGTCCATGTTCCAGCTGCTGGCCGACAAGCACGCCCGGCCCGGCAACGACGTCGCGTCGCGGATGCTCGCCGACCGCGGCGGCTTCACCGACGAGGAGGTCGCCCAGGACCTGATGGTCATGATGGCCGCGGGCCACCAGCCGACCGCCGACTGGATCGGCAACTCGCTGCGGCTGATGCTCACCGACGACCGGTTCGCCGCCTCCCTGTCGGGCGGCCGGCACAGCGTCGCCGAGGCCATGAACGAGGTCCTGTGGGAGGACACCCCGACGCAGAACGTGGCGGGCCGCTGGGCCTCGCGCGACACCCGCCTCGGCGGCCGGCACATCCAGGCGGGCGACCTGCTGATCCTGGGCATCGGCGCCGCCAACTTCGACCCGCAGGTCCGCACCGACGGCTCCACCCTGACCGGCGGCAACAACGCGTTCCTCTCCTTCGGCCACGGCGAGCACCGCTGCCCGTTCACCGCCCAGGAGACCGCCGAGGTCATCGCCCGTACCGGCATCGAGGTACTGCTCGACCGGCTCCCGGACATCGACCTCGCCGTCCCCGCCGAGCAGCTCACCCGGCGCCCCTCCCCGTGGCTGCGGGGCCTGACCGACCTGCCGTTGACCTTCACGCCCACTCCCGCCCTGGGCCCCACCACGGAAACCGCCACCGGAGGCCAGAGATGACCCGGATCGCGCTCGACCCCTTCGTCACCGACCTCGACGGCGAGAGCGCCCGACTGCGCGCCGCGGGCCCGCTCGCCAAGGTGGAACTGCCCGGCGGTGTGCACTGCTACGCGGTCACCCACCACGCCGAGGCGCGGCAACTGCTCACCGACAGCCGGATCGTGAAGGACATCGACGTCTGGAACGCCTGGCAGCGCGGCGAGATACCGATGGACTGGCCGCTGATCGGCCTCGCCAACCCGGGCCGCTCCATGCTGACGGTCGACGGCGCCGACCACCGCCGGCTGCGCACCCTGGTCGCGCAGGCACTGACCGTGAAGCGGGTGGAGCGGCTGCGGGCCGGCATCGAGGCGCTGACCACGGCGAGCCTGGACCGGCTGGCCGCGCTGCCGAAGGGCGAGCCGGTCGACCTGAAGGCGGAGTTCGCCTACCCGCTGCCGATGAACGTGATCAGCGAGCTGATGGGCGTGGACAGCGCGGACCACCCGCGGCTCAAGGAGCTGTTCGAGAAGTTCTTCTCGACGCAGACGCCGCCGGCGGAGGTCCCGCAGATGATGGCGGACCTCGGCGAGCTCTTCACGAAGATCGTCGACGGCAAGCGGAAGAACCCGGGCGACGACCTCACCAGCGCCCTGATCGCGGCCTCCGAGAACGGTGACCAGCTCACCGACGAGGAGATCGTCAACACCCTCCAGCTGATCATCGCGGCCGGTCACGAGACCACGATCAGCCTGATCGTGAACGCGGTCGTCGCCCTCCAGACCCACCCCGAACAGCGCGAGCAGGTGCTCGGCGGCCAGGTGCCGTGGGAGAACGTGATCGAGGAGACGCTGCGCTGGAACACTCCCACGTCGCACGTCCTGATCCGGTTCGCCACCGAGGACGTCCAGGTCGGCGACAAGGTCCTGCCCAAGGGGGAGGCACTGATCGTCTCCTTCGGCGCGCTCGGCCGCGACGAGGCGCAGCACGGTCCGACGGCCGGTGACTTCGACATCACCCGCTCCCCCAACCGCCACATCGCGTTCGGCCACGGCCCGCACGTCTGCCCGGGTGCCGCGCTCTCCCGGCTGGAGGCGGGTGTGGCCCTGCCCGCGCTGTACGAGCGGTTCCCGGAGCTGGAGCTCGCCGTGCCCGCGTCCGAGCTGCGGAACAAGCCGATCGTCACCCAGAACGACCTGCACGAGCTGCCGATGGAGCTGGGCTGACCGGCACTCCCCGTACGCCGTCCACGGACCGGCGCGGGTGTCTCATCCGACGGACACGGTGCTCGGCCGTGTCCGGGAGGCACTACGCTCCGGTTCGTGGCCGATATCCAGATTCCCGCTGACCTCAAGCCCGCCGACGGACGCTTCGGCGCCGGTCCTTCCAAGGTGCGGACGGAGGCGCTCGACGCGCTCGCCGCCACCGGCACGTCTCTTCTCGGTACGTCCCACCGCCAGGCCCCGGTCAAGAACCTGGTCGGCGCGGTGCGTCAGGGCGTGCGCGACCTCTTCTCCCTCCCCGAGGGCTACGAGGTGATCCTGGGCAACGGCGGCTCCACCGCCTTCTGGGACATCGCGACGCACGGACTCATCGAGACGAAGTCCCAGCACCTCAACTTCGGCGAGTTCTCGTCGAAGTTCGCGAAGGCCGCCAAGCTCGCCCCGTGGCTGGCCGACCCCACCGTGATCGCCTCCGACCCGGGCACCCACCCGGACCCGCGGGCCGAGGCCGGCGTCGACGTGTACGCCTTCACGCACAACGAGACCTCCACCGGTGTCGCCGCTCCGGTGAAGCGCGTCGCGGGCGCCGACGAGGGCGCCCTGGTCCTGGTGGACGCCACCTCCGGCGCGGGCGGCCTGCCGGTCGACATCACCGAGTCGGACGTCTACTACTTCGCCCCGCAGAAGTCCTTCGCCTCCGACGGCGGCCTGTGGATCGGCGTCTTCTCCCCGGCGGCCCTGGAGCGCGCCGCGCGCGTCCACGCCTCGGGCCGGCACATCCCGGAGTTCTTCTCGCTGCCCACGGCGATCGACAACTCCCTGAAGAACCAGACGTACAACACCCCGGCCCTGGCCACGCTGTTCCTCCTGAACGAGCAGCTGACCTGGATGAACACCCAGGGCGGCCTGGACTTCACCACCGGCCGCACGGCCGCCTCGGCGCAGAACCTGTACGGCTGGGCCGAGGAGTCGAAGTACGCGACCCCGTTCGTCACCGACCCGGCGAAGCGCTCGCAGGTCATCGGCACGATCGACTTCGCGGACGAGATCGACGCCGCCGCCGTCGCCAAGGCCCTGCGCGCCAACGGCATCGTCGACACCGAGCCGTACCGCAAACTGGGCCGCAACCAGCTGCGCGTGGCGATGTTCCCGGCGATCGACCCGTCGGACGTCCAGGCGCTGACCGCCTGCATCGACTACGTGATCGAGAAGCTGTAACGCGTACCCGTACGAGGAAGGGCTCCGCGCCGTCTGCGCGGGGCCCTTCGTCGTTCACTCGGTCGGGTGGCGGAACGGCTTTCGGGCTTTGGCGACCGGATCGGCCTACGATGATGACCTCGACATCACCCCTTCAGGAGGCCCGCAATGTCTGCAGCAGCAGTCGAGCACCCCTGTGACGGTGAGCCGGAACCGCTGCTCGCAATGGCCAACAGGCTCGCGGAGCAGAACCCGGGTTGCCGTGTCGAGATCATCGGAGGCGTCATCACCGTGGCCCCACCCCCGGACGGCTCGCATGCCAACGCGCTGACCACGCTCATGATTCCTTTCCTGGCCGCCGGCCTTCACGGCCAGGAGACCCGCGTCCTCCAAGGAATCGGCCTGTGGCTCCCCGGCGGCCCCGAGGACTACGCCATCCCCGACCTGTCGGTCGTCGACGCGGATCTCGACGAGCACCTGATCGAGAACAACTGCTACGACCCCGCCGTCTTCCGCCTCGTCCTGGAGGTCACCTCCAGCAACTACCGGAGCGACCTGCGCAACAAGGTGGTCACCTACGCCGAGGCCAAGATCCCGGTGTATGTGATCGTCGACCGCAGGCACGGGCGGGTGCACGTCCTGACCGAGCCCATGGGCGGCGGTTACGACAATCACGAGGTGTACGCCCCGGGGCAGACCGTCACCCTCCCCGAGTCGATCGGCGCCCCGGTGACCCTCGACGTCGACGAGCTCATCCGGGCCGGCCGCCCCCGCGCCTGATCACCCGGCCGCCGCCACCAGCACCTCCCGGAGCCGGGCTATGCCCGGGGCCCACTCCTTGTCCCCCGCGTCCTCCCACAGCTCGCGCAGCTCCGAATTCTCGCCCAGCACCGCGTCGAGGGCCTTCACCGCGAGAGGGCGCAGGTCCGCCGCCAGGACGGGCAGCGGGTTGTCGGGGCCGTACGGGGTGGTCACCGGCTCACCGCCGGGGCACTGGGAGGCGACCAGCGCGGCCGCCGCGACGGCGGGAGCGCCCTCGTCGCTGTCCAGGTACCCCGCCTCGATCGCGTCGGTCAACGCGTCACGGATCACCGCTTCCCGCTCAGCCTCCGGCTTGTCGTCGACCGCGCCGGAGAAGTCGGCGGCGCTGTCGTTGTCGAAATGGCCGGTGTCCCAAGTGCCCATGAGGTGCCCTCCGCAAGTGCTGTCCGTACGCGCTGTCCGTGCGTGGTCCACTCTCACATCCACCACTGACAACGCCCGGGGTCCACTCCCTCAGTTGCCCTTCCGGCGCCGCCCCATGAACACCAGGAATCCGATTCCGGCGAGCACGAGCACCCCGGTCAGGGTCGTCCCCTTCACGTCCCCCGGGCCCCCGCTCCCCGCCCCGGCGGACGAGGCCGACGAGTCGCCGCCCTTGGACGGCGACTGCCCGCCACCGCCATTGCCCCCGCCGCCCTCCACGTCCACCCGCTCCACATCGCTCCGCTCCCCCTCCGAGCCGAACATCAGCGCCGAGCCGTCCGCCGTGTACGTCACGGACTCCGCCTGCCCCTGGAGCGGGGCCGAAACCGCGTGGTCGGCGCCGAGCCTGCCGTTCTCGAAGGCGTAGCCCCGGGCGCTGAAGTAGGAGCGCAGCACCAGCTGCTTGCCGTCCGGCGAGAACGCCCCGTCCGTCACCCACGGCACCTCCCCCACCCGCCGGAAGACATTGGCGGCGCCGGTGGTCAGCTTCTCGGGGCCCTCGTACAGCCCGCCGCCGTCCTCGTTCTTCGACGCGATGTAGACGCGTCCGGTCTTCGGGTGGACCATCAGCGCCTCGGCGTTGCGCGGGCCGTCCGCGTACTTCACGTCGAACTGGGTGGCCCGGACCGTCGCGTCCTTCAGTTCCTTCGGCTCCGGGAAGCGGTAGATCCAGACGTGGTCCCAGCTGCCGTTCAGGTTGTCGCCGATGTCACCGACGTACAGATCGCCGTCCGGTCCCAGCGAGATGGCCTCCACGTCACGGGGCTCGCCCACCCCCTTCATGGTGATGGTCGCGACGGTCTTCCCGGTCCGGGAGTCGACGGCGTAGACGTACGGCCCGTCGTCGCTGTCGTTGTGCGTCCAATAGATGCCGGGGTGGGCACGGCTCGCGGCGAGGCCGCTGGACTCGGTGATCCGGGGGTCCTCGATCGTGAAGCTCCGGTCGGCCCCGTCGTCGGCCACCGCCGGGGTCGCTCCGGCGAACAGGAGGAGCAGCGCGGCGGCTCCGGACACAGTCAGGTACGAACGCATGGCGCAAGTGTCCATCGTCACGTCGCAGGCGGCAGGAATGATCCGCGATGATGACGCCATGCGGTTCACGTTTGTCGGCGATTCCATGACCATCGGCTGCGCCGGCGACTTCACCTGGCGCTACCGGATGTGGCAGCACCTCACCTCCACCCTCGGTGCGCCGTTCGCGATCGTCGGGCCGCGCAGCGCGCTGTACGACACGGTGGCGGGCGCCCCCGTCAGTCACGAGTACGGCGCACCGGAATTCCCCGCCGGGGCCCGCGCCCATCTGGCCGGCTGGGGCGAGGGCTGGCTGCACATGGCCCCGGTGATCGCCGACACGGTGGCCGGGCACGGCACGGACGTCCTGCTCGTCTCGCTCGGCCTGATAGACCTCGGGTTCTACACGGACAGCGACCAGACCACCCTGAACGCACGGGCGTTCATCGCGGCGGCGCGCACCGCCAACCCGCACGTCAAGATGGTCCTCATGCCCGTGATACCGAACATCCGGGCCGAGTCGGACGCCCCGTTCGCCGCCGAGTGCGACCGCTTCAACGAACTCCTGGCGAAGGCCGTCGCCGACCTCGACGACCCGATGTCCCCGGTCCTGCTGGCCTCCCGCCCCCCGGGGTACGACATCCACGACGACACCTACGACGGTACGCATCCCGGTCCGACCGGCGAGCACGCGCTGGCAGGTGCGTTCGCCGACGCGATGCATCAGGCGTGGGGGCTGGGCGGCCCGTACGCTCCCCGGCCGTGAACCGTCACGAAAGGGCACTGACATGACAGGAACGGCAAGCCGGTACCTCTATCTCGTCCGGCACGGCGAGGCGGCGGGGGAGGACGACGGCAGCGCGCTGACGGAGGCCGGCCGCCACCAGGCCCAGCTGCTCGGCCGGCGGCTGCGCGAGCACCCGATCTCGGTGGTGCGCCACGGCCCGCTGACCCGGGCCGCCGAGACGGCGAAGCTGATCGGCGAACAGCTCGACGGCGTCCCCGTCCAGGTCGCCGAGACGGCCGACGACTACGTTCCGCACTTCCCGGACCGGGCGGAGCTGCCCGCCGACAGCGCCGACCGCTTCATGCGGTTCCTGGAACCGTGCACCGCCGAAGAGCGGCTGCGGGGGCCGGAGTTGGCAAGCCGGGCCCTGACCGAGCTCACCGGCCCGCCGGAGGGCGACGAGGACGTCCACGAAGTCGTCGTCACCCACAGCTTCCTGGTGTCCTGGCTGATGCGGGACGCCATGGACGCGCCGAAGTGGCGCTGGCTCGGCCTCAACCACGGCAATGCCTCGCTGACGGTGATCCGCTACGCCCCGGGCCGCCCGGCGTCGGTCCTGGTCTCCAACGACATGCGGCATCTGCCCGACGAGCTGTGCTGGACGGGTTTCCCGCCGGAACTCCGGGTCTGAGCCCTCAGGGCCTTTCGTTCGAGGAGGGCCGGGCCCGTACGTGCATCCGCTCCCCCTGCTGCCCGAACAGGCTGAGGAATTCGACCGGATCGGGCCCGGCGCTCGCCCACGCGTGCGGCGTACGCGTGTCGAACTCGGCGACCTCACCGGCGGTGAGCACCAGATCGTGCTCGCCCAGCAGCAGCCGCAGCCGCCCCGCCAGTACGTACAGCCACTCGTAGCCCTCGTGCACCCGCTGCTCCAGCGGCCCCGTGGCCCCCCGGCCGCCCGGCAGGATCTGCTTGTACGCGTGCAGCCCGCCCAGGTGCCGGGTGAGCGGCACGAACGTCATGCCGTCGCGGACGAAGGGGCGGAAGTGGACGCGCGGGTCACCGGTGTCCGGGGCGCCGACCAGCTCGTCCAGCTGGACCCCGTACGCCTTGGCCAGCGGCAGCAGCAGTTCGAGCGTGGGCTTGCGGCCGCCGGACTCCAGGCGCGAGAGGGTGCTCAGCGAGATCCCGGTCGTCTCGCTGAGCTGCGCCAGGGTCGTGCCGCGTTCCTGGCGCAGGGCCCGCAGGCGTGGGCCGACGCCTGTCAGGACGGTCGTGATCTCGTCGTCGTCCGGTCGTTCCGTGTGCTCCGCGCCGTCTGCCATGGGCCCCATCATGTCCCCACCGGCGGCCGACGCGGCGACCGGACGCGTCAGGACGAAAGGATCATGGACAGCGAGAGCCGGGTCAGCTCGTCGGTCAGCCACTCTGCGTCGACCTGGCGGGGCCGGCGGCCGTGGTGGGCCATGAGCTCGTCCACCGCGTGGTTGAGCACCGTGACGGTGACCTTGTGGTCCCTGGCCACCGCCTCGCCCCGACGCACGGCCCGCTCGGCCTCGGACGTCAGGAACTCGATCCACATCGCCCGCCAGGTCTGGAGGTGGTTGTCCACCTCCCGGCTCACCCCGAGCACCTCGACGAAGGCCACCCTGGCCGCGCACTTGTCCTCGGTGACCGCCCTCACGTAGGCCTCGAAGAGCCGCCGGGTCCGTTCCGTCGTCGGGCAGTCCTCCATGCCCTCCGCCATCAGTGCGTTCTCGGCCGCGCGCAGCCCGTACGTCGCCACCTCGTCGTAGAGCGCCATCAGCAGCACTTCCCGGGAGAGGAACTCCTGATGGAAGACATGGGTGGGCACCTTCGCGCGGGCGCACAACTCCTCGACGCCGGTGTGCGCGTACCCGTAGGCGCCGAACAACTCGCGCCCCGCCCGCAGGAGTCGGTCCCGTGCTCCCAGGAGCTCCATGGGCGGCCCGACCGCCCCGTTCCGCCGGCTCGCCACGACACCCGCCATCGGTCCTCCTTCGTCGTCCGTACCGCTGCCCCCACTCTTCCCGCTCCCCTCGGTCGGTGGTGGGTCCGCCACGCACTGAGGACTCCATCACTTCCCGGGGTCCCCCGCCTCCGGAACTCCCCAAGAAACAACCCTCGGGGGGCGCGAGAACTGCCCCTTCACGCCTCGGCGCAGGCGCCCCCGCCCCCGTGGCGGGACCGTGTGCGCGGGGTTGTCGGCCCCGCCCCGCCCGCCCGCAAGGCCGCCGCCGGGAGGTTTCGCCGGGCTCTGCCCAACTGGGCTGCGCCGCCTTGCGAATCTACGATTTCCCCAGGTGGAAAGGGGGTCCCCATGGACCGGAACATACGCTCGACGGATGACGTACTGCGGCTCATGGACGGCCTGTTCGCACGGGACGCCGACCGGTGGACGGCCGAAGCGGGCTCCTGGTGGGACGGCTTCTACGCGGACGGGGAGAGGCCCGTGCCGTTCTTCGCGGCGAAGCCGGACGAGCACCTCGTCTCGTACGCCGAGCGCGGGCTGATCACCCCGGGCCGCGTCCTGGAACTCGGCTGCGGGCCCGGCCGCAACGCCGTCCATCTGGCGTCCCTGGGCTTCGAGGTCGACGCGGTGGACCTGTCCGCGTCGGCCCTCGCGCGGGCGGCGGAGCGCGCCCGCGAGGCGGGGGCGGACGTCCGGTTCCACCACGGCGACGTCTTCGAACTCGTGGCGACGGAACCGACGCTGACCGGCCCTTACGACCTGGTCCACGACTCCGGCTTCTTCCACCACCTGCCGCCGCACCGCCGCATCAGCTACCTCGCCCTGCTCGACCGGGTCCTCGCCCCCGGCGGCGGTTTCGCCCTCGCCTGCTTCGCGTCCGGCGAGGGCGGCATGGGCTCCGAACTCCCCGACGAGGCGTTCTACGAGCGGGGCGGACTCCAGGGCGGGCTCCAGGGCGGACTCGCCTACACGCCCGAGTCGTTGCGCCGGATCTTCTCCGGCCTGACGGAGATCGAGCTCCGCCGGATGCACGACGAGCCGTCCGGCTCCCCGCTCTTCGGTGAACCCTTCCTCTGGACGGCCCTGTTCCGCCGGCCCGCCTGACCCGCCCGGACCCGGCATCAGGAAACCGCGGCCGGTGAAGCGCGTGCTTCACCTGCCGCGGGGTTGTTCCGTACGGTCAGGCCTTGCCGGTGCAGATGGCGTCGTACGGCCGTCCCGGGCTCGGGAACAGCTCCAGCGGCTCACTGCCGGACGGGCATTCCTCGGCGGTCTTCGTCAGGTCGAGCACCTTGCTCACACCGGCGCCGCCACCGGCGCAGGCGACCTCCTTGGCCTGGTCGTTCACGCAGTCGCCCTTCACCAGCTGCCCGCCGCCCGCACCGGCGTCACCGGGGTGGTCGCCGCTCAGGTTGCGGCCGCAGATGGTCTTGCTGGGTATGCCGGCGCTTGCGTTGCCGGAACCGAAGGAGACCTTCACCGAGATGATCGCGTCCGTGCCGGCCGGGCACTGGATGGAGTCGGCGAACATGGCGCCGTCCTTGATCTCCAGGGCCTTGAGCGTCGCCTTGGAGTCGTCGCAGTCCAGCGGCTGGTAGGCGTCCTTCTTGCTGCTGTCGGGCCCGGCGCAGTCGCCGACCTTCCAGTCCTTGGCCTCGTGGGTCCCGTCGCTCGACGACTTGTTGCAGGCGGTGGCCGCCCCCAGGACGAGCGCGACGGCCAGCACCGCCTTCGAGCCGTTCAGAAGAGCCTTGCGAGAGCCGCGTCGCGCGGGGGAAACACTGCTGCTTCGGCTGCCGCCGTGGGGGTGCGTGCTGCCGTTGACTCTCATGCTGCTCCTTGGAGTTCGGGTATGTGGCGCGGCCCGCACAAGCACTCGGCGTGGCCCGCGCATGGTGGCGCGCGCGTGATGACGACAGGACCGGGCACCGTGGTTCCCGCTCCGGCGCATTCAGCTCCTATGCGGGACCGGCGCAACGAATTCCACGTCGGCGGCGCGCGCCACGACCTCCAGATCGCTGCCGAGTGCCCATTCGGCGACCCGCGAGACCATGGCGGCCGGGACGGGGCCGCTGATCCCCGGCGCGGCCGGGATGTCGTGCGTCGCGTGCGCGTCGTGCGGCATGACGACCCGGTACCCCAGCTCCAGCGCCGTACGGGCCGTCGCCTGTACGCACATCTCGGACATCACCCCGCAGACGGCGAGCGCCCGCACCCCCGAGTCCCTCAACAGGCCACCCAGCGGCGTGCCGTGGAACCCGTCGTCCCTGAGCTTGCGGACGACGACCTCCGTGTCCGAGGCGTCGACGCGGTGGTGCAGCTCCCAGCCGGGTGTCCCCGGCTCGTCCCCCGCCCCGGGCCGCCCGTCGTTCTGCACATGGACGACGAGCGCCCCGCTCCTGCGTGCCCGCGCGATCAGCCCCGCCGTCCGGTCCACGAGCCGGTCCGCCCCGGGCACCGCCCGTTCACCGACGACCGCGTCCGCCTGGACGTCCACGACGAGCAGTGCCTGTACGGGAAGTGCGCGATCGCTCATGCCGCCATCATGTCCGCCGGCGCCGGTGCGCCTCCACCTGTTTTGGAGCCCTGGCGCAGGGCCGACCGCCGTCCCGCGCTAGGCCCTCAGCCCCACGACGCCCCAGCCCCGCCGGGCCGCTTCGGTGAGGACGTGTCCCCACTCCGCCAGCAGCCGGGCGAACGCGTCGAAGTCGGCGATCCAGCCGTCGGGCACCGCGGCGTGCTCGTCGAACGCCTCGCGCAGCCCTTCGAGCCGCGGCCGTACGCCCTCCCAGGTCGCGACCAGCTCCCGGACGCCCTGCGGTGACCGGGCGACCATCAGGCCGTACGTGCCTTGCTGGTCACCGGCGAAGAAGTCCAGGTCCATCCGCCTCGACTCTCCGTCCACGCCGTCCCAGACCAACCCGAGCAGGAAGCTGTCCAGCTCGGCCCGCACCAGCGGATCGGCGTGCTCCCGGACGTGGTCCCAGCGGTGCGTGGCCCAGAAGTGCGGCTTGTACGAGCCCAGGGTGTGCAGGAACTCGTAGACGGCGAAGCGATCGCTGTTCGTCCCCCGCGGCCACTTCCAGTCGCCGTCGACCTCCGGGGCGTCGTGGTCCCACAGCCCTGTCTCGTCGGCGTCCCAGGCGTTCTCCAGCCGGGACAGCCGCTCGCGCGGCGGCACTTCGCCCAGCCATGACCAGTCGGTGATCAGCACCGTTATGTCGACCCCCATGGCGCGAGGCTACCGGCCACGGCCGGGCCGCCGTCGCGGTTGCGCCTGCGCATCGCGTAACAGATGTACATCTGATACATTCGCAACATGAGTGAGCCTGTCATCGAATCCATGGCGGAGGTTCGCCGTCACCTCGCCGATGCCATAGACCGTGCACACCGGGACGACACCCCGACGATCATCACGCGCCGCGGCAGGCGCGAAGCCGTGCTGGTCGATATCGACGAGTACCTGCGCCTGAAGCAGGCCGCCGAACAGCAAGAGGACGAGTGGCTGAACCGACTGGCCGACGAAGCCGAGTCCGAGGGTCTGGAAGGTTCGGTCTCCATGGAGGAAATGGCCGCACTCCTGCGATCGGCGCCCTGACCGGATGGGACACGTCACGCGATTCACCTCGCACGCACAACGGGACCTGCTGAAAGTTCCCCGCCAGGACGCGCTGCGCATCCTCATCCGGCTCAGCGAGCTTCAGAAGGCACTGGACACAGGCGACACCACGGCCTTCGACATCAAGGCGCTCCAGGGTCATTCCGATCGCTGGCGGCTGAGAATCGGCGACTACCGCGCCGTCTACACGATCGAGGACGGCCGGCTGATCCTCTGGGTGCTGACGGTCGGACACCGCCGCGAGGTCTACCGCGGTCGGTGACAGCAGCCGACGGCCCCCGAAGGGCCACCGCCCAGGCCGCCCCGGCCGGCGCGGCCTGGGCGGTCGACCGCTGAACCGGTCCGTGGATCAGGACGTCAGGACGGGCATTCCGCCAGCTTCGGCTTGTTCGGCGGGCTCGCCCGGTTCAGCAGGGGGGCGAGGTGGTCGGCGTACAGCTGCTCCCAGACACCGTCGGTCATGATCTTCTTCAGTGCCGAACACACCTCCCTCTTCAGCCCCTTCTCGTCCGGCTTCATGGCGACGCCGTAGCCCTCCGCACCCGGACCGCTGTCCAGCCGCTTCAGCTCGGTGGGCTTGTCCTTGACGAAGCCGGCGAGGATGACGTCGTCCGTGCTCACCGCGTAGACCGACGACGCCGGGTCCAACAGGTCGCGCACGCAACGGTCGTAGCCGTTCGGCAGCGACTCCGTCATGTTGTAGCCCGCCTTGGGCAGCCATGACTCGTACGTCGAACTCCTGGCGGTGCACACCTCGAACTGCTTGTTGCGCAGCATCCGGGAGTCGTCGATCGCCCCCGCCTTCGCCTTCTTGCGGACCATGAAGCTCCGGCTGGCCACGTAGTACGGCCCGGCGAACGCGACGCTGTAGTCGGGCGCCTTCGCGTGCTTGCGCTCCTCCGTGATGCTGTAGGTGGCGATGACCAGATCCACATCGCCCTTCTGCAGTATCGTGCTCCGGTTCTCGCTGCTCACGGGCTCGAAGGTGACCTGGTCACGGCTGTAGCCCATGTCGCGCGCGATGGCATGGGCGACGTCGATCTCGTACCCGCGGTACGTGCCGTTCCTGGTCTTCTCGCTCAGTCCGGGCTGATCGGCCTTGACGCCCACCTTCAGGACCGGGTGCGTCCTGATGTACGGGGCGGCCGGGGACCCGCCGCCCGGACGGCCGCCCGCCTCCGACGTACCGTCCCCCTGCATCCGGTCCACGGCGAACCATCCGAGACCGGCCACCAACGCGGCGCACACCGCGACCGCCGAGAGCTTCTGCCATCGCGGGACGCCCTTCTTCGGCCGCCGGGGCGGCACGGGCGATGCCTGAGGAGGTACGGGCACGGGCACGGGCTCGGGCGCAGGGGCAGGTACCGGGACGGGTACCGGCACCGGGTCCGGCTTGGCGGCGGAGTCGCGGAGGATGCTCCGGAGCATCTCCTCCGCGCTCCCGGCGCTCAGCCGGCGGCGCGGATCCTTGTGCATCAGCCGCTCCACGACCTCGGCCAGCTCCCCGCCGTGCTCCATCGGCAGGGGGTCGTACTGGCAGGCGGCGAACAGGACCTCGTGCCCGTTCGGCCGGTCGAAGGGGTGCCTGCCCTCGACCATCTCGTACAGCGTGACGCCCAGCGACCACAGGTCGGAGGCGGGTGTCGCGGTGCTCTTCTGCGCCGTCGGGGCGAGCAGCTCGGGCGCCAGGTACTTGTACGTGCCGATGAGCTCACCGGCCCTGGTGAGCGGGGCGGCACCGTCGAAGGTCGCGATCCCGAAGTCCGCCAGGATCGCGAAGTCCTCCTTGCCGAAGAGGATGTTGGCCGGCTTCACATCGCGGTGGACCACCCCCTCCTTGTGGACCTCCCGGAGCCCGCTCAGCACCTGGAGGCCGATCGCGGCCGTCCGCCGCACCGGCAGCCGGTGCTCGGTGCGCATCAGGTCCGCCAGGGAACGCGCGTCGAGCAGGTCCATCACGATCCAGACCTGTTTGCCGGACTCGACCCGGTCGTGCACCGACACCACGTTGGGATGCTTGATCTTGGCGATGGCCGCGGCCTCCCGCCGGGCCCGCTGCATCATCTGCTCCTGCGTGGCCGCCCCCGCGGGGTACCGGCCGAGCAGACCCTTCACCGCGACACGCCGGCCCAGGCGGGTGTCCAGGGCCTCCCAGACCTCGCCCATGCCACCGCGCCCGAGGCTGCGCAGCAACTCGTAACGTCCGTCGATCACATGGTGCGGTGCGGGGGCCGCCGCTTGTTCCGGCGACCGGGACGGCTCCGACGCCGGCTCGGTCTCCGGCCACGACTGCCCGTGGTCCGCATCGCGACCGTCCGTACCCTCGCTGTGCATGCGACCCCCTGTGGACTACATGGAGGCAACAGACTAGACGCTCGGTCATACCCCGAAGCGGCTCGCAGCACTTGTGATTCGGTCACTTCAGGAGCGCCTTCCGGACCGGCGCCGTCTCCGTCCGCCGTGCCCATCACCCGTCCGTGAACCGCTCCCCGCACCGGCTGCAGAACACCGGCTCCGGGTCCCGCGAGAGGCCGCCGCACCCCGGGCAGACCAGGTCCAGCATGCAGGGCGCCTCCCCGCCCTCGTACGAGAGTGCCGGGGCGGCCGCGGACTTGATGGTGAGGCCGGGGCGGCGTCGGTGGACGGTCAGGAAGGTGAGGCCGCCAGGGCCGGCCACGAGGGCGCGGCGGGAGGTGCGGGGCAGCCAGACGACGGTGGTGGGGGTCAGCTCCAGCGATTCGCCCCCCGCGTCGATCCGGCCGTCGCCCGCGACGACGACCAGGAGGACGTCGAGCACGTCCTCCTGGTGCTCACCCACCTCGCCGCCGGGCGGAAGGCGTACCAGGTTGGCGTCCAATTCGCGGCCCTGCTCGGCCAGTTGCCACAGGGCCCCGCGCCGGTCGGGGGTCGCGTCGCGGAGCAGCTCGTCGAGTACGGCGAGAACGCGCGGTACGGAAGTCACGGCAGCCAGGCTACGCCCGGCCGGGGGCAGTGCCCGGGGGCGGTGCCGGACTGTCCCACCGGCATGCGAAGCTGTGCTTCCGCTGTATGCGCGCGCCGGCACTCGTACCCCCCACCGGTCACCTGTGACCTGTGCCGTCGCCTGCCCCAGCGGTTCATGGCAACGAACAACGAAGACGATCCTTGGGGTACGACTTGAGATCGAAGCGCAGAATCACCAATCAGCCCTTCTCGAAGCGAAGAATCTGGGTCACGGCCGCCGTGGCGACCGCGGCCGTCGCCGGTGTCCTGGTCTTCGAGGGGGTGACGGGCAACTCCTCGGTGGACACCGACGCCAAGTCCGGCCCGCCGAAGACCGATGTGCGCGCCACCTCGCTGAAGGTCGGCGACGACGGCACGTCCGCCGTCCTGGGCAAGCGGGACACCGCGCCGTTCAGCATGCTGGGCATCACCTGGACCGACCCGGCGGCCAGGGTCACCGGAGCCGTGGAGGTCCGCACCAAGTCTGCGACCAGCGGGAACTGGACGTCCTGGGTGCCGCTCGAAACCGACCTGGACGGGCGTACGGAGACCGGCCGGTCCGGCGTACGAGGGAGCACCGAGCCCCGCTGGGTGGGGCCATCGAACGGTGTGGAGGTACGGATCAACGCGGGCGGCAAGGTCTCCGCGAAGCTGCCCGCGGGGCTGCGGCTGAACACCGTGGACCCGGGCCGGGGCGGCTCGCCCGCCGCGGAACCGGCCGCCTTCGCGGCCGATCTGCCCGCCGAGGACCCGTCGGCCACACCCTCCACCGACCCGACGGACCCGGTCCCGTCCGAACCGGCGGCCACGCCGGGCGACGGCACGGAACCGCCCGCCGAGCCCACGCCGTCCGAACCGGCGTCACCGGCCCCGTCCGAACCGGCCACCGAGGAGCCCACTCCCCCGGCGAGCCCGAGCCCCTCGGCGTCGCCCAGCTCCTCCCCGGCCGAGACCCTGCCGCCCGCGCCGCCGTCGACCGTGCCGAAGCCGCCGATCGTCTCGCGGGCCGGCTGGAGTGCCGACGAGTCGATCAGCCCGGAGGCGCCGGAGTACCTGGACGGCGTCAAGGCCGTGTTCGTCCACCACACCGCGGGGAGCAACAACTACTCCTGCGCCGACTCCGCGGCGGTGGTGCGGAGCCTGTACGCGTACCACGTCCTGAGCGAGAAGTGGAAGGACATCGGCTACAACTTCCTGGTCGACAAGTGCGGGACTGTCTTCGAGGGCCGTAAGGGCGGTGTGGACCGGCCGGTGTTCGGCGCGCACACCTACGGCTTCAACCGGGAGTCGGCCGGTATCGCGGTCATCGGCACGTACACGGACGCGACCGCGCCCAGCGCGGTGACCACGGCGGTGGCCCGGGTCGCCGCGTGGAAGCTCGGCCAGTACCAGGGCGACCCGGCGGGCAGCACCATGCTCACCGCGGGCGCCACCGGCAGCAACTACTTCGGCACGAAGTTCACCGCCGGTACGAAGTACTCCTTCAAGCAGATCTCCGGGCACCGCGACGGCTTCAACACCCAGTGCCCCGGCACCATGCTGTACGGGCAGCTGAAGTCGATCCGCGATCTCGCCGCGGGCCCCGTCACCGGGCTGGCCGTCAAGTCGGTGACCGGCGCCGGGCTCTCGGGCACGACGTACTACACCAGGTCCGCGATCACCGTGGGCTGGTCGGCGAGCACCCCGAGCGCGTTCATCTCCAAGTACGAGCTGCTCGTCGACGGCAAGTCCGTGGCCACCACCGCGGGCACCGCCACCTCCGCGCCGGCCACCCTCGCCCTCGGCACCCACCAGGTGCAGGTCCGCGCCACCCACCAGTCGGGCAAGGTCACCACGTCGGCGGCGGCCACCGTGGTCGCCGAGCAGACGGCGCCCACGTTCTCCACCAAGCCGAACCTGGCGCTGCGCACCGGCACGGTGAACACCACGGCCGTCCCGCTCACCCTGAAGTGGAAGGCCACCGACGCCGCTTCGCTCAAGGAGGTCCGGCTCACCGCACCAGTCGCCAAGACCTACGGCCCGACGACCACCAGCGCCTCGCACACCGCCAAGTCCGGGGTGGCGACCACCTGGTCCATGAAGGCGTACGACCGGGCGGGCAACACCGCCACCGCCTCGGTCGCCGGTACGCCGGTCATCGTGCAGGAGAGCTCGGCGACGAAGTCCGGTACGTGGACGACGCGGTCCTCGTCGAGCTACCTCGGCGGCAAGTCGTACTCCAGCTCGTCGAAGGGCGCTTCGCTGAGCTGGACGTTCACCGGCCGCTCGGTCGCCCTGGTGGCGTCCCGGGCGACCACCTCCGGCCAGGCGTACGTCTATGTGGACGGGGTGAAGGTGTCCACGGTGGATCTGAAGTCCAGCACCACCAAGTACCGTGACGCGCTGTGGACGAAGAGCTGGTCGTCCAGTGCCAAGCACACCGTCAAGATCGTCGTCGTCGCCACCTCCGGCCGGCCGACGGTCACCACCGACGGCATCGTGTACCTGAAGTAGTCCGCACCATGCACCGCCGACTGCCCCCGGCCCCTTCGCCGGGGGCAGTCGCATGCGCCCACCCTTGCTTCGAGCGGACTCGAAGGCGTTGGCTTGATCCCCATGGAGTACACACAGCTCGGACGCACCGGGCTCAAGGTCAGCCGTCTCGTCCTCGGCACCATGAACTTCGGCCCGCAGACCGACGAGGTGGACAGCCACGCCATCATGGACGCGGCGCTGGACACGGGTCTGAACTTCTTCGACACCGCGAACGTGTACGGCTGGGGCGAGAACAAGGGCCGCACCGAGGAGATCATCGGCACCTGGTTCGCCAAGGGCGGCGAACGCCGCGACAAGGTGGTCCTGGCCACCAAGATGTACGGGAACATGGGCGCCGACGGCGAGGCCTGGCCCAACCACGACAAGCTCTCGGCCGTGAACATCCGGCGCTCCGTCGATGCCTCGCTGAAGCGGCTCCGGACGGACTACATCGACCTCTACCAGTTCCACCACGTCGACCGGAACACCCCCTTCGAGGAGATCTGGCAGGCGATCGACGTCCTGGTCCAGCAGGGCAAGATCCTGTACGCGGGTTCGTCGAACTTCGCCGGTTACAAGATCGCCCAGGCCAATGAACTGGCCGCCCGGCGCGGCTCGCTGGGCCTGGTCAGCGAGCAGTGCATCTACAACCTGATCGAGCGCCGCGCCGAGATGGAGGTCATCCCGGCCGCGCAGGACTACGGCCTCGGCGTCATCCCGTGGTCCCCGCTGCACGGCGGGCTGCTGGGCGGTGTGCTGAAGAAGGAGCGCGAGGGCACGGCCGGCCGCTCGGCCTCGGGCCGCAGCGCGGACGCGCTGAAGGATGCGGCGCAGCGCGCGAAGATCCAGGCGTACGAGGACCTGCTCGACAAGCACGGTCTGGAGCCGGGCGAGGTCGGCCTGGCCTGGCTGCTCACCCGGCCGGGGGTGACGGGGCCGATCGTCGGGCCGCGCAACCAGGAGCAGCTGGACTCGGCGCTGCGGGCGCTGGAGCTCGACCTCTCGGCGGAGCTGCTGGCCTCGCTGGACGAGATCTTCCCGGGCCCGGGGCCCTCGCCGGAGGCGTTCGCCTGGTAAGGGTCTCTTCGTGAGGCCCCTTCGACGGGCCGCCGCCGTCCCCGCCCCCGGCGGGGCGGGCGGCGGCCCGTTCGCGTACCCGGTTCAGGACGCGTCCAGTTCCTTCAGGGTCGCCGCCAGCCAGTCCAGCTCCGCCTCGCTGGTCGCACGGGCGATCCTCAGCAGCCCGCGCCGGAACGGGTCGTCGAACGACTCGGCGCCCAGCGGGCGATCCCCCTCGTAGAAGAAGCTGCTCGGCTCCTCCAGGAACGCGAGCCGGCGCCGCAGTACGTCCGCCTGCTCGGCCGGGGACGAGAGGTGGCGCAGAAAGGCGAGGACGGTGAACCAGCGGTTCTCGTCGCTGATGTCCACCTCGTCGGCCTCCCGCAGCCGGTGCCGCAGTTCCTCGCGCCCCGCACCGGTCAGGGTGAGGGTGTGCCGGGGGGCGGCCCTGCTGCCGGGTTCGGTGCGGCGCTCCAGCCATCCGGCGCGCTCCAGGCGCTTGATCGCCGGGTACAGCGTGCCGTCGGCGATGGGGCGGACGTGTCCGGTGAGGTGGGCGACCCGGCGCTTCAGCTCGTAGCCGTGCAGCGGTTGCTCGTACAGAAATCCAAGGATGGCCAGTTCCAGCATGTGCGTATCCTCTCCGACGCACTTTATACATCGGCATCTATGTATAGTCTCCCCGATACTTAATGGCAGTGACGGCAGTGACGGCAGCGACGGCAATGGCGGTGGCGGTGGCGGTGGCCGCAGCGCCGACGAGGAGGACGACATGCACAACGCCCGGGTGACCGAAGGCGGCGCGCGTATCCGGTGGGTGGAGCTCCCCGGCCGGTCCGGAAGTTCGCGGACCAGGGTCTACCTGCACGGACTCGGGGCCTCGTCCGGCCCGTACTTCACCGCGAGCGCCGCCCATCCGCTGCTGGCGGACGGCCGCTCGCTGCTCATGGATCTGCTCGGCTTCGGGATCAGCGACCGCCCCACGGAGTTCGGCTACACGCTGGAGGAGCACGCCGACGCGGTGGCCGCGGCGCTGGAGGCGGCCGGGGCGTGCGGCGCGGACGTGATCGCGCACAGCATGGGCGGGGCGGTGGCCGTCGTGCTCGCGGCGCGCCATCCGCACCTGGTGGCCCGGCTGGTCCTGGTCGACGCCAATCTGGACCCGGTCGCCCCCGGCCCCGCCCGGCCGGGCAGCAGCGGCATCGCGGCGTACTCGGAGGAGGAGTTCCTGTCGTACGGCCGCTTCGAGGTGCGCGAGCGGGTGGGGCCGCACTGGTGGGCGACCATGCGCCTGGCGGGCCACGAGGCGCTGCACCGCAGCGCGGTGCACCTCGCCGCCGGGACGACGCCGACGATGCGGGAAATCCTGCTGGGCCTGAAGATCCCGCGTACGTTCCTGCGCCCGTCGGCCGACGGTCCGCTGCCCGGCGAGGAGACGCTCGTCGGGCACGGGGTGCGGGTCGTGGCGGTCCCGGACTGCGGGCACAACATCATGCTGGACAACCCGCAGGCGTTCGCCGAGGAGACCGCGCGGGCCCTCGCGGTCTGAGGGCCGGCCGGGTCACGCCCCGACGGCGGCCGCCACGGCGACGACGACGAACATCAGTACGAGCGCGGCCGCCATGATGCGGTTTCTGGTCTTCGGATCCACCCTTCGAGCCTAACCGCCGGTCTCAGTGCCCCAGCGACCAGGATGCGACCACCTCGTACCTGGGCCGCTCGCCCGGCACCCCGGAGTCCGGCAGATTGCTCTGCACGAGGGCCATCTCGCCGACCTGCCACCCGGTGCCCTCGAAGCTTCCGAGCGCCTCGACGCAGGGCCGCAGGTCGACCTCGGTGCGGCGGCTGCGGGCGAGGGTGAGGTGCGGGTGGTAGGCGCGGTGCTGGTCCATCGGGATGCCGGAGCGGCGGGCGGCGGCGTCCGCGCGCTCGGCGAGCAGCCGCAGCGTGTCCAGGGCGCCCGCGGCCCCCGCCCACAGGGCCCGCCCGCCGAACCGGCCGGCGCCGTGGATGCGGAGCGGGAAGGGCTCGGTGCGGCGGGCGGCCCGCGCGAGGCGCTCCTCCAGCTCGGGCAGCAGCTCCTCGTCCACGGGCCCGAGAAACGCCAGCGTGAAGTGCCAGCCGGGCACCCCGGTCCAGCGCAGCCGCTCGGCCTCGGGCAGCGCGTGCAGCGGGGCGACGGCGCGGCGCAGTTCCTCGACGGCGGGGGCGGGCGGCAGCACGGCGACGAAGAGTCTGAGACGGCTCATGCGCCGAGTGTCGCACCGTACCGGCGTGCCCTGGTCTCCGTACGTATCGTTGTACTGCGCGGCTGCCCGCGCCCGCGCGGCAGCGGGGAGGAGCGCCACGGTGACCGTCGTAGAGACCGACAGGGCCTGAGCCTGGAGACCGGCGACTTCCCCCGCGACTGACTCCCCCCGGCGCACGGCGGCCCCGGCCGGTGCTCACCGGTCGGGGCCGTACCAGGTTCCTCGTCGCTCCTCGTCGGAGGTGGCTCACGCCGCCGCGGCCAGCTCCTCCCGGGGGACGAACCGGACGTGCGGGCGGCCGGGGCGCAGGTCCACGCGCAGGCGCAGGCCGCCCACGCGGGCCAGCATGAAGCCGACGCCGAGTGCGGCCACCAGCGAGAACGCGCCGCCGACCGCCATGCCCGTACGGACCCCGTAGGCGTCGCTGATCCAGCCGACGATCGGGGCGCCCACCGGCGTACCGCCGGCGAAGACCATCATGTACAGGCTCATGACCCGGCCGCGCATGGCCGGGTCGGCGGCCATCTGGACGCTGGTGTTCGCGCTGATGTTGGTCGTCAGGCCGATCATGCCGATCGGGACCAGCAGGATCGCGAAGAGCCAGACGGACGGCGCCAGGGACGCGATGATCTCCAGCAGACCGAACGCCGTTCCCGCGGCCACCAGCATCCGCAGCCGGGAGGAGCGGCGGCGGGCGGCCAGCAGGGCGCCGGCCAGGGAACCGGCCGCCATGAGGATGTTGAAGAAGGAGTACATCCCGGCGCCGCCGTGGAAGATCTCGTCCGCGAAGGCCGTCAGCCAGATCGGGAAGTTGAACCCGAACGTGCCGACGAAGCCGACCAGGACGATCGGCCAGATCAGCTCGGGGCGGCCGGAGACGTAGCGCAGGCCCTCCCGCAGCTGGCCCTTGGCGCGGGGCACGACGGTGGTCTTGTGCAGCTCGCTGGTACGCATCATCAGCAGGCCGATGAGCGGGGCGGCGAAGGACAGGCCGTTGAACATGAAGGCCCAGCCGCTGCCGACCGTGGTGATCAGGACACCGGCGACGGCCGGGCCGATGAGCCGGGCGGACTGGAAGTTCGCCGAGTTGAGGCTGACCGCGTTGCGCAGCTGGGCGGGTCCGACCATCTCGGACACGAAGGACTGGCGGGCCGGGTTGTCGACCACCGTCACCATGCCGAGCAGGAACGCGATGAGGTAGACGTGCCACACCTGGACGACACCGGAGAGCGTGAGCACCGCGAGGGCGATCCCGCAGAGGCCGAGCGCCGCCTGGCTGACGAGGAGCAGCTTCCGCTTCGGGAGGCGGTCCGCGATGACGCCGCCGTAGAGGCCGAACAGAAGCATGGGGAGGAACTGGAGGGCCGTGGTGATACCGACGGCGGCGGCGGACCCGGTGAGGCTCAGGACGAGCCAGTCCTGCGTGATGCGGGACATCCAGGTACCGGTGTTGGAGATCACGGCGCCCGTGGCGAACAGGCGGTAGTTACGGATCTTCAGCGACGAGAAGGTCCCGCCGGGCTTGCTCTCGTGGGTGGAAGTCGGTGCGGGGGCGGAGTCTGCTCCGGATCCCGTACTCAAAAGGGTTCGCCTCCTCGGGCGTATACGTTTCGCTGGCTGACGGGGTGCGGCGGGGTGGGCGGTGCGCCGGCTGTGGTCCGGCGCGGCCCGTGCCGCTACAGGTGGGCGAGCTTCTCCAGCACGGGTGCCGCCTTGCGCAGCGTCTCCCACTCGTCCTCGTCCAGGCCCTCGGCGAGGGCGGTCAGCCAGGCGTTCCGCTTGGAGCGGCTCTCTTCGAGCATGGCCTCGGCCTGCTCGGTCTGGCTGACCACCTTCTGGCGACGGTCATCGGGGTGCGGTTCCAGTCTGACCAGTCCCTTCGCTTCCAGCAGCGCGACGATGCGGGTCATCGACGGAGGCTGCACATGCTCCTTGCGGGCCAGCTCGCCCGGCGTGGCCGAGCCGCACCTGGCGAGCGTGCCGAGCACCGACATCTCGGTGGGGCTCAGCGACTCGTCGACACGCTGGTGCTTGAGGCGCCGGCTGAGCAGCATCACGGCGGAGCGAAGGGAGCTCACGGCGGCCGCACTGTCGCCGTCGTGGATCAGGTCAGGCATGTTTATTAGCGTAACTCATTAGTCGCCCTAAAGACCATTCGTGTTACACGAGCAAGTGCCGCTTCGCCCAATCGATCACCCGAACGAGTGAGTCGGCTCCGGAAAGTAACGCGAAACGACCCGGTGGGCCGTAACCCTGCTTGCCATGGGATCGACTGTGCTCAGCCTGCGGATAGACGGTGAGCTGCTCGACCGGCTCCGGCAGCATGCCGCCAAACGCGGAATGAGCGTCCAGGACTATGTGGTCCGGACGCTCATTCGCGATGATTTCGACGAGCGCTTCAAGGCGGCCGTCGACGAGACGGAGAGGTTCTACGGCCCGGAGGGGACCGCGGGGATCAGGGCCGAAGAGGTCACGTGAGACCGAGGGCCGGCATCGCGTAGTAGAAGACGAAGACGGCCGACACCACGTACATCGGCACCGGCACCTCGCGCCAGCGCCCGGCCGCCACCCGCAGCACGGAGAAGGCAATGAAGCCGATGCCGATGCCGTTGGTGATCGAGTACGTGAACGGCATCATCACCATGGCCAGGAAGGCCGGGATGGCGAGCGTGTAGTCGCTCCAGTCGATGTCCCGCACCGAGCCCGCGATGATCAGGAAGCCCACCGCCAGCAGCGCGGGGGTGGCCGCCTGCGAGGGGACCATGGTCGCCAGCGGCGTCAGGAACAGCGCCACCGTGAACAGCAGGCCCGTCACGATGCTCGCGAAGCCGGTGCGGGCCCCCTCGCCGACACCCGCCGTGGACTCCACGAAGCAGGTGCCCGCCGAAGCGGAGCTCGCACCGCCCGCGGCGACCGCGATGCCGTCCACGAACAGCACCTTGTTGATGCCGGGGAAGTTGCCGTCCTTGTCCGTCAGCTTCGCCTCGTCGCCGACACCGAGGATGGTGCCCATCGCGTCGAAGAAGCAGGACAGCAGCACGGTGAAGACGAACAGGATGCCGGTCAGGACGCCGACCTTCTCGAAGCCTCCGAACAGACTGACCTCGCCCAGCAGCCCGAAGTCCGGGGTCGAGACCGGATTGCCCGGCCACTTCGGGACGGTCAGCCCCCAGGCGCCGTCCGGCAGGCCCGCAATCGCGTTGACGATCAGCGCGAGGACCGTCATCGCCACGATGGAGATCAGGATCGCGCCCGGCACCTTGCGGACGATCAGCGCCAGGGTGAGCAGCACACCGATGACGAAGATGAGGACGGGCCAGCCGTTGAGGTGGCCGTCGCTGCCGAGCTGGAGCGGGACGGTGGTCTCCGCCTTGTCCGGGATGCGGGAGACGAAGCCCGAGTCGACCAGGCCGATCAGCAGGATGAAGAGGCCGATACCGATCGCGATGCCCTTGCGGAGCGACATCGGCACGGCGCGCATCACGCGTTCCCGCAGGCCCGTCGCGACCATCAGCATCACCACGATGCCCGCGAGGACGACCATGCCCATCGCGTCGGGCCAGGTCATCCGGGGGGCGAGCTGGAGCGCGACGACGGTGTTGACGCCGAGACCGGCGGCCAGCGCGATCGGCACGTTGCCGATGACACCCATGAGGAGCGTGGAGAACGCCGCCGTGATCACGGTCGCCGTGACCAGCTGGCCATGGTTGAGGTAGTGCTCATTGATGTCGTGCGCGCTGCCGAGGATGATCGGGTTCAGCACGATGATGTACGCCATCGCGAAGAACGTGGCGAATCCGCCACGGATTTCGCGTGCGACCGACGACCCCCGCTCGGAGATCTTGAAGAAACGATCCAGGCGGCCCTGCGGCTGGGAAGCCGGGGGCTGCTCGGCGTCGACCGGAGCGGTGGCCGAGGGGGACATGTATGACCTCAGTCGTACGTAGAGGGGGGAAGAAAAGTGGTCAGCTTTGGACTTTTACACGAACAATTCGAGTCAGTCTTAAGCAGATTCAGTATGAATACATAAGACGAAGATCGCTATCTCCGCGCGTAGACCCTTGGGCCGCCTGGACGTCGCAGGCTTCGGGACCGCCGTCCTCACGGGGCCGCACGGGGGCCCCATACACTGAGGTCATGGCGAAGTGGACACCGAAGCACGAGGCACCCGAGCCCCTGGAGGGGCCCGTCGTCGCCACCATCACCGGCGGCACGATCCTCTGGTTCGTCCTCTTCCTGGTCCAGCTCCCGTTCTACAACTGGTTCGACGACCACGGCCACCTGTGGTGGGTGTGGACCTGTCTCGCCGGTGCGGGGCTCGGCCTGATCGGCATCTGGTACGTACGGGGACGTGACGCCGCGATCAAGCGGGCGGCGGCCGCCGCCGAGGCGTCGGGCGACGCGGCGAAGGGCGCCACCGCCTGAGAGCGGGTGCCCCCTAGGGCCCGCCACCGGCCGAGTGGCACCACAGGACCATTACCCCTCCTCCCCCGGTCTGATCTTCGGACCACCCAGTGGGTGCATCGGACCATCCCCCCGTACCGTCGGAACCATGACGCAGCGGGCATCCCATTCCTTCGGCGAAGAGACCGGCGAAGAGACCGGCGCAGAAACCGGTGAAAAGACCGGTGAAGAGACCGGTGAGCGGATCCCCGGGACGACCGGCTCCCCCGGCCACCCGGGTTCGGCCATGATCGACGCCGGGGCCGAGCTCGACCCGGTCCACCCGGTGAAGCTGCCCGCCCCTGCCGTGGACCCGCGCGGACTGACCGCCGCCGAGGTGGCCGAGCGGATCGCCCGCGGCGAGGTCAACGACGTACCCGTCCGCTCGTCCCGCTCCGTGCGCGAGATCGTCCGCGCCAACGTCTTCACCCGGTTCAACCTGATCATCGGCGTGCTCTGGCTGATCATGCTGTTCGTCGCGCCGATCCAGGACAGCCTCTTCGGCTTCGTGATCATCGCCAACACCGGCATCGGCATCGTCCAGGAATGGCGGGCCAAGAAGACCCTGGACAGCCTCGCGGTCATCGGCGAGGCGAAACCCACGGTGCGGCGCGACGGGGTCGCGGCCGAGATCTCCACCTCCGAGATCGTCCTCGGCGACCTCATCGAGCTGGGCCCCGGCGACAAGGCCGTCGTGGACGGCACGGTCGCCGAGGCCGACAGTCTGGAAATCGACGAGTCGCTGCTCACCGGCGAGGCCGACCCGGTACTGAAACAGCCCGGCGACCCCGTGATGTCCGGCAGCTTCGTGGTCGCCGGCGGCGGCGCCTTCACCGCCACCAAGGTCGGCCGCGAGGCCTACGCCGCCCAGCTCGCCGAGGAGGCGTCCCGCTTCACCCTCGTCCAGTCCGAGCTGCGCACCGGCATCTCCACGATCCTCAAGTACGTCACCTGGATGATGGTGCCGACCGCGATCGGCCTGGTCATCAGCCAGCTCTTCGTCAACGACAACGACCTCAAGGGCTCGATCGCCCGGACCGTCGGCGGGATCGTCCCGATGATCCCCGAGGGCCTGGTGCTGCTCACCTCGGTCGCGTTCGCGATCGGCGTCGTACGGCTCGGCCGCAAGCAGTGCCTGGTGCAGGAGCTCCCGGCCATCGAGGGGCTCGCCCGGGTCGACGTCGTCTGTCTGGACAAGACCGGCACCCTCACCGAGGGCGGCATGGACGTCACCGAGGTACGGACGCTGGGCGGCGCGGACGACACGTACGTGCGGAGCGTGCTGGGCGCCCTCGGCTCGTCCGACCCGCGCCCCAACGCCAGCCTCCAGGCCATCGTGGACGCCTACCCGGACGGCGAGAAGTGGCTGTGCACCCAGACGCTGCCGTTCTCCTCGGCCCGCAAGTACAGCGGCGCCGCGTTCGACGAGGGCGGCGGCCGGGAGACGTCCTGGCTGCTCGGCGCCCCCGATGTGCTGCTGCCCGAGCACGACCCGGCGCTCACCGAGATCGAGCAGCTCAACGAGAAGGGCCTGCGGGTGCTGCTGCTGGCCCGCGCCGAGGGTGCGCTCGACGGGCCGGACATCGCGGCCGGGGCCGTACCGAACGCGCTGGTCGTGCTGGAGCAGCGGCTGCGGCCCGACGCCGCGCAGACCCTGTCCTACTTCGCCGACCAGCGGGTCGCCACGAAGGTCATCTCCGGCGACAACGCGGTCTCGGTCGGCGCGGTCGCCGGAAAGCTGGGCCTGCCGGGCGCCGAGCACACCCTGGACGCCCGCAGGCTGCCCACCGACCCGGACGACATGGCCACGGCCATGGAGGAGAACGCGGTCTTCGGCCGGGTCACCCCGCAGCAGAAGCGGGACATGGTCGCCGCCCTCCAGTCCCGCGGCCACACGGTCGCCATGACCGGCGACGGCGTCAACGACGTGCTCGCGCTGAAGGACGCCGACATCGGCGTCTCCATGGGATCGGGTTCCGAGGCGACCCGGGCCGTCGCCCAGATCGTGCTGCTGAACAACAGCTTCGCGACGCTGCCGTCCGTGGTCGCCGAGGGCCGCCGGGTGATCGGCAACATCACCCGGGTCGCCACCCTGTTCCTGACCAAGACCGTCTACTCGGTGCTGCTCGCGGTCCTGGTGGTCTGCACGCAGGTCGACTACCCGTTCCTGCCGCGCCACCTGACCCTGCTGTCGACGCTGACGATCGGCGTGCCGGCCTTCTTCCTGGCCCTCGCCCCCAACAAGGAACGGGCCCATCCGCACTTCGTGCGCCGGGTCATGCGGTACTCGATCCCGTCGGGCGTCATCGCCGCCGCGGCCACCTTCACCACGTATCTGATCGCCCGGGACCACTACTCGGGTCCGGGCGCCCTCGAAGCGGAGACCAGCGCGGCCACACTCACGCTGTTCCTGGTCTCGATGTGGGTGCTGGCGATCATCGCCCGCCCGTACACCTGGTGGCGGGTCGCCCTGGTGGCGGCGATGGGTCTGGCGTTCCTGGTCGTGCTGGTGGTGCCGTGGCTCCAGGAGTTCTTCGCGCTGAAGCTGGTCGGGACGACGATGCCGTGGGCGGCGGTGGGCATCGCGGTGGTGGCGTCGGCCGGCCTGGAGTACGCCTGGCGGCTGGTCGGCCGACGCTTCCCGGTGTAGCCGTGCGGATCCGCCCGGCCGTTGCGGAACGCCGTTACTTCACGTCGACGAAGTCGCCGGCGGTGGTGACGGCCGGGGTGGTGGACGTACCCGCGAAGCTGTAGCGCCAGTAACCGTCGACCGAGGCCTTGACCGTGGTCTTCAGGGTGCCGGTGCTGCTCGTCCTGATCGTCTTGACGGTGCTGTACGTGGAGCTGGTCTTCTTGCGGAACTGGAGCTTCACGGACTGCGTCGCGTAACCGTGGTACGCGTGGTCCTCCCAGTTCGCCCGCGACAGCTTCCCGGTGACCGTGATGGTCTTGCCCTTCTTCACCGGCTCGGGCGAGGCGTTGACCGTCAGCTTCGACAGCCGCTGGATCTTCGCCGTGGCGGCATAGTCCGAGTAGTAGCTGGAGCCGTCCTTGGCCTCCGCACCCGCGAGCACGTGCCAGGAGCCCGCCAGGGCGTTCTTGTACAGGTCGACCCTGGGGTCGATGGTGACGGTGAGGGAGCAGGTGCTGGTGGTCGCGCTCGCGGCCTTGCAGGTCGCGTCGTCCTCGTTGGGCAGCAGCGCACCGTCCATGCCCTCGTCCTGGTCCTTGCCGTGCCACAGGAGCAGCCAGCCGTTTTCGATGCCGGAGGCGTGCGAGGCGGTCACCGAGACGGTGACGGTCTTCTTGGCGGTGGTGCCCAGGACGATGTCCTTGCCACCGTTGACGGTGATCTTGGATATGACGGGATCGGCCGTTGCCGCGTGCGCAGCCGGAACGGCGAGGGCGGACAGGACCAGCGCGCCGGAGGCTGCGGCGACAGTGGCACGAATGCGCATGGACTTCTCCGTGGAGAAAGGCCGTGGGGCCGGACGAGGCCTTGGGGCCGGATGGGGATGCACAGGACGGATGCGTGAGCAGCGGGACCCCTCGGGGGAGGGATCCCGCTGCTCACGGTGGCCACGGGTGGCCGTGATGTGTCCGGGGGCCCGAGGGCCTGGGGCCGGGAGGGCTACCTCACGTCGACGAAGTCGCCGGCGGTGGTGACGGCCGGGGTGGTGGACGTACCCGCGAAGCTGTAGCGCCAGTAACCGTCGACCGAGGCCTTGACCGTGGTCTTCAGGGTGCCGGTGCTGCTCGTCTTGATCGTCTTGATCGTGGTGTACGTGGAGCTGGTCTTCTTGCGGAACTGGAGCTTCACGGACTGCGTCGCGTATCCGTGGTACGCGTGGTCCTCCCAGTTCGCCCGCGACAGCTTCCCGGTGACCGTGATGGTCCCGCCCTTCTTCACCGGCTCCGGAGCGGCGTTGACCGTCAGCTTCGACAGCCGCTGCACCCGGGCGGTGCTGAAGTAGTCGTTCCACGCGATGTCGGTCTGGTTACCGGCGAGCGCGCCCGCGGTGACGTGCCAGGTGCCGGCCAGGGAGTTCTTGTACAGGTCGTAGCGCGGGTCGATCGTGAACGTCAGCTTGCAGGTCGAGGTCGTCTCGTTGACCTTGGTGCACGTCGACACGTCCTCGTTCGGCAGGATCAAGCCGTCGATGGTGTCCGGCGAGTCCGGGTTGGTGCCGTGCCACAGGTCGGCGTAGGCGTCGACGACACCGGAGGCGTGCGAGGCGGTGACGGAGATGGAGATCGTCTTCAGGGCGGTGGTGCCCAGGACCACGTCCTTGCCGCCGTTGACGACGACCTTGGAGATGACGGGTTCCGAGGCGTCGGCGGCGGTGGCCGCGGCGGCCTTCGAGGCGCCCCGCTCGGCGGCGGTGCCGAAGACCTCGGCGCCCGACGTCGGCTTGTTCAGGTTCGGAACGGAGTGGTCGCCGGCGAGGGCGGCCGGGACAGCCAGAGCAGACAGGGCCAGGGCGCCAGAGACGGCGGCCACGGTGGCACGAATTCGCATGTGTTTCCCCAGTGGAGAAAGGCCCCGCGGGCGCGTGACGCGCCACGGGCGGGGCTGGTTCGGACTGTGAGTCTGCTGACTCGCCAAACCAGACCCGCGACGCATGTGAAGGGTTGTACCCCGAGATGAACTTCTTGCGAAGATCCTCCGAAGGGCGCATCCGGGCGCCCGTGACAGCCCGTCAGACCGCCCGCCCGTCAGTCCGTCAGTCGGTCGGTAGGCCGGTCGGCCCGTCAGTCGAACCAGCGGTCCCGGGCGAGCTCCTCCGTACGGGACGGGTCCTCCAGCAGCGCCGCGACCTCGAAGCGGCGCGGCCACTGCCCCGCCGCCCAGGCCAGGCCCGCCGCGACGCCCTCCAGCGTGGCGGCGTGCACCGTGCCGTCGGGGGCGCGGCGCCAGTCCAGTTCGACGCCGCCCGCGCGCAGTTCGCCGTGCTCGACGTACACGTCCGGGGTCCCGGCGCCGAGCAGCACCCGTACCGCGTCCGGCACCTGATGCTCCTCGCCCTCCGTCGACACCTCCGCCTCGACGCTCTCGCCGAGCCGGCGCACCTGGAACAGCTCGGCCAGGTCCGCCGCCCGCGTCGGGGCGACCGGGAGCAGCGGGAGCCCTTCGGTGAGCGGCAGCAGATCGGGGGCGTCCGCGATCACGGCGTCCGCCGCGTCGACGACCCGTACCTCGCCGTCGACCACGGCCCGCAGCTCGTCCGGCAGCGTGACCTGTTCCGGGTCGAGATCGGCCAGCGCGGTGTACAGCGAGTGCAGTTGTACGGGGCCGACCGGGCGGTCCTCGTCCGCGAGCCGGCCGAGGAGTTCGGCGGCGCCGCCCGGCTCGTCGAGCAGGGCGGCGACGGAGGTCCGTACGCCGAGGGCGCGCAGCACCTGCGCGTCGTCGAACCCGGTCGCGTCGGCGGAGTCGTACAGCCCGGCCAGCCGGGGGTCGCCGCCCGCGGCCCGCAGTCCGGCGGGGCGGCGGCCGTCGAGCACCGGGTGGTCGCGCAGCCACCAGGCCGTGTACGGGCGTACCGACCGGGTGGTGCCGTCCGGCAGCAGCACCCGCACCGGCTGGGTCAGCGCGTCGCGCAACGGCGGCTGCGCGAGCATGGCGAGCGCCTGCGGCCAGGCGTCGTCGTCGACCAGGTCCAGATCGCGGACGGCGACGATCTCGGTGGCGACCGGCGGTACGGGGGCGTCGGGCAGCTGGTCGAGGACGTCCTCGCACCACACGTCCACGGCGTCCAGCAGACCGGCGTCGTCGGGCTCGGTGAAGTCGCCCTCGCGCGGCTCCAGTTCGTCCGGGTCCAGTACGACATCGGTGGCCCGTACGAGGGCGAAGGTGGCGAGCACGCCGCAGGCGGTGAGCGGCTGCTCGCCCCAGCGGTCGGCCAGCTCCTGGTCGCAGAGGGCGAGTTCGCCCTCCCTCATGATGGCCGCGAACGGGCTCGCGGGCAGCACGAGTTCACCGGCCGGGGCGGGTTCGCCGTCCTCGTCGGGGAGGGCGAGCGCGCCGAGCCAGGGCTCGTCGCCGGGTGCCAGTTCGGCGTCCCGGACGAGGGTGAGGACGGTCTCGGCGAGCTCGTCGGCGTCCAGCGCGTCCTCGTCCCAGATCTCGCCCGCGTCCAGCGATCCGGCGACGGCGGCCCGCACCTGCGGAGTCGTCAGCACGGCGCGCGGGGTGGCGGGCAGGGCGCCCAGCTTCTCCAGCAGCGGGTGGGCGGCGTCCGGGTGGGCGACCTTCAGCCCGAGCCGGGCGAGCCGCTCCAGCGCCGGTCCGGCGGCCGCGTCGGGAAGCGGGAGGAGGACCTGGCGGGGGCCGATGGTGGTGCGGGGCACGGCCGGGGTCCCGGGGTCGGCGGCCTCCGGTGTTCCGGCCAGCGGTACGGGCAGGCCGGAGAGGCGGTCCGGGTCGATGCCGGACAGGCTGTCGTACAGCCGCCGCCACCAGCCGGGGTCGCGCTCCAGACCGGCGAGGCGGTCGATCGCCTCGGTCAGCGGGACCCGGGCGACCTGGAGCGTACGCAGCTCGCTGCGGCGTTCCAGCCCGGCGGGCAGCAGACACGGCAGGACCTCGGCGAGCACCCGTACCGTCTCGGCGCCGACGCCCTCCAGCACCTCGGCCTCGATGGGCCGCAGCGCCGTGGTGGCCGCCTGGGGGAGGCCGTCCGCCTGCGCGTCCCAGGTGTCCCACCGGTCCGCCTCGGCGGCAGTGGTGTCGCGCGGGGCGGCGGGCGCCAGGAACGCGACGCGCGGCAGCCGCTCCAGGATCGCGCCGCGCAGCGCCCCGTCCAGTTCGCCCTTGCCGAGCGGTCCCGGTACGAGGTCGATGGTGTCGACGGACACCGGCTGCCAGCCGGCGAGCAGTTCGGCGTACGCGTCGGCGGCGCGCTGCACCAGGAAGTCGGTGAGCGGCCCCGGCGCGAAGTGGCGGCGGGCGGTGTCGAGCGGCAGCGAGGCGATGAGCAGCGCGGGGATGCCGAGGGGTTCGTCGGTGGGGGTCGGGGCGTGGACGACGGGGAGGGTGCGGGGGCGGACCGGGGCCCCTTCCGCGTCGACCGGGACCGCCCAGGTGACCGACCAGTGCGGGCGCAGCCGTTCCTCGCGGGGGCGGTCGGCGAGCAGGGCGGGCTCGACGGGGCCGTGGTGGGTGACGGTGCGCCAGCGGTTCGTGCCGTGCGCGGAGTCCTCGACGTGGGTGTACGGACCGTGCTGCGAGCGGCGCAGCGTCCGTACGGTGTCCGGGGTCTCGATCACGATCTCGTCGAGGCCGCGCAGGGTGAGCAGCAGGGCGTCGTCGACCGCGTCGAGCAGCCGGACCACGAGGTCCTCGGCGCCGCCGTCGCGCAGCGGGAGGACCACGACCGTGTCGTACCCCTCGGGTGCGGTGCCCTCGGCGGGCAGCGGGAGCCGGAGCAGCGGTACGTGGCCGTCGCGGCGGCGCAGTTCGTCGCCGAGGCCGGGGCTGGCGACGGCCGCCCGCGCGGCGAGGTCGCGGGCCTCGGCGAGGGACCAGCGGACACCGCCGTGCCGGCCGACGACGGCGGGCTCGTCGCTCACCGCGAGCACGGCGGCGAACCCGACGCCGAACCTGCCGACGGCGCCTTCGTGCCCTTCGCGCTTGGCGGAGGCGCGCAGCGTGGAGAGCGACTCCACGCCGGTGGCGTCGAGCGGGGCGCCGGTGTTGGCGGCGGCGAGGAGCGCGGGGTTGTCCGGGGTCGCCGGGTGCAGGGTGAGGCGGAGCCGGCCGGGGACCTGGGCGCGGGCGGCGGCGTCGGCGGCGTTCTGGGCCAGCTCGACGACGAGGCGGTCGCGGTAGCCGCCGAGCGCGAGGTCCTCCTCGGCGTTGGCGTCCTCGCGGAACCTGGCGGGGCCGGCGCCCCAGGCGTCGAGCACACCGCGCCGGAGCCGTGCGGTCCCGAACGGATCGGCCCCCTCGGTCGCATTCATGCTCACGCTCTGACTCCGCTCTTTCCGGTTGCGCACTGCCCGTGCCGCCAAGTGTGCGCCCGAAGGTACCGGGTCATCGCGCCGGACGGGCGCCGCCGAACAGCGCTTCGGCCGGTTCGGACCCGTGGCCGAGGCGGCCGGGCGGTGAAATCGGGCCCGCCCGGCGATCGAGGACGCAACCGGCCCGCCGGACGAGCGGCGAACCCCCGGACGAGCGGCGGGACGAAGCCCGTCCGGCGTTTGAGGACGGACCCGGTTCGCCGGAGCGGAGCACCCGGGCGCCGCGCCCCGGAGCAACCCGCGCTCCGCGAGGCCGCGCCCCACGGGGAGGCCGCGCTCCGCGGGAACCCCCGCCCCGGCCACCGCCTACGAGTGGCCGAGGTCCTCCGTCGGCGCGTCCGCCTCCGCCGGGACGGAGCCGGAGTCCCGGGCCGGCCGCAACGGGTACTCGTCCACCTGCATCGTGTCCAGCGCGTGCGGCGCCGGCTTCGGCGGCTTCGGCATCACCGCCGCCTCCGAGTGCCCACCGCACCCGTACGACAGCGACACGACCCGCCCGTCCGCCGGACCGAACTCGTTCGCGCACACCCCGAAGGCCTGCTTGAGCGAGCCCGCCAGGGGCACCAGGAACGCACAGGTGACACACGAGGCCGGGGCCGCCTGCGCCATCGGCGTCTTCGCGCCGAACGCCTCGTCCCACCGGTCGGCCGCCGCGTGCAGCCCGTACCGGGACAGCACCCGCGCCCGCCGCATGCCGAGCTCGTCCGCGACCGCCGCGATCGAGCCCCGGCTCGTCGTCGCGGGGCGGGTCGTCAGCTCCGCGTCCTCCGCGTCGACGAGGTCGGCCATCTCCTGCGACACCTCGGAGACCGCGGAGTTCGGCGGCGGCTCGTCCTCACCGGTGTAGCCGGGCTCCAGGCGGATGTCGTCCGCCTCGGTGGGCAGCAGATCGCCCGGCCCCATGTCGCCGGGGCGCAGCCGCTCGCTCCACGGCACCCACTCCGGGGCGAGCAGCGCGTCACTGCCGGGCAGCAGCACCGTTTCGTCGAGGGTGACGTTCTTCGCGCGGGAGGCGCGGGCGACCGTCACCGCCCAGCGCCAGCCCCGGTAGCCGGGCTCCTTGCACTCGAAGAAGTGCGTGACGACCCGGTCCCCCTCGGAGACCACGGCCACATGCTCGCCGACGGCCCCCGGCGCGGCTGCCTCCTCGGCCGCCGCGCGGGCCAGGTCTACCGCCTCGGCGCACAGACGGTCGGGAACAGGGGTACGGGCCGTACGGCTTCGCGTCGTCGCAGCACTCACAGGTCTCGCTTCTCTCCTACGCCAGTCTCACGAGCGCGCCAGCACATCCATCGGTTTCGGCCATGACGGGTGAGGGCGGAGCGGACCTGGGGGCCGCGTCGACGTCCACACCCGTTACTGCCTGCCTCGGGCACACCTTCTGCAACCCATTCTGCGGGATCGCCGAGAGGCGCGCGGCCGAGAACAACCGCCGGTGGCGCGCTACGCACGCTACCCTCTCCGCCGCCCCCCGCCCACCTGCCCGTCCCAAACAGCACCGGATCCCGTGCCGAACAGCACCGGATCCCGTGCCAAACAGCACCGGATCCCGTGCCAAACAGCACCGGATCCCGTGCCGAACAGCACCAGATCCCGTGGCGAACATCGCCGTATCCGGTGACGAACATCGCCGTATCCCCTGCCGAACATCGCCGTATCCGGGTGCCACGACATCGCCGTGCTCGCTGCCACGGACCGTCCCGGGTGCCCCCGGCGCCCCCGGGAGCCCCCGGGAGCCGCCGTCCGGGCGGGGCGGCTCACTGGCCCGACAGGGCGGAGTGCGCCCCGCCCCGCCCCGTCGCCGGTTCGCCGCCACTGTGGCTGGGGCACTATGACGAAGTGACTTCCGCCAGGTCGCACAAAGAATCCGGCCCGCTCCGCAGGGCGGGCCGGGCGGTCGGTCATGCCCTGCACAAACCGTTCACCGGAACCGCCAAGGGCATCCGTAAGGCGACGCACGCCCACGGCGCCGGGGAGTCCGGGCTCGGCAAACTGATCGAGCTGCACGCCGTGAACGGCGCGGGCGACGTGATGATCACGGTCGCGCTCGCCTCGACGGTGTTCTTCTCCGTACCGACGGACGAGGCCCGCGGCCGGGTCGCCCTCTACCTCGCCGTCACCATGGCGCCCTTCACGCTCCTCGCCCCCGTGATCGGCCCGCTCCTGGACCGGCTGCCGCACGGCCGCCGCGCCGCGATGGCCGGCTCGATGCTGGCCCGCGCGGTGCTCGCGATCACCATGTCGGGCGCGGTCGCCACCGGCGGCCTGGAGCTGTATCCGGCCGCGCTGGGCGTCCTGGTCTGCTCCAAGGCGTACGGGGTGGTGCGCAGCGCCGTCGTGCCGCGTCTGCTGCCGCCCCGCTTCTCCCTGGTGAAGGCGAACTCCCGGGTCACCCTGGCCGGGCTCCTGGCGACCGGGGTGGCGGCCCCGGTCGGGGCGGGGCTCCAGACCGTCGGGCCCGGCTGGCCGCTGTACGGCGCGTGCGCGATCTTCCTCGCCGGGACCGTGCTCGCCTTCACGCTGCCGCCGAAGGTCGACTCCGCGAAGGGCGAGCGGAAGGCCCAGCTGGTGCCGCCGCACGGCGTGGCGGTCTCCCGGAGCGAGTCGGGGCGCGGCGCGGGCGGGCGGCCGGAGCGGGCGCGGCGCCGGGACCGGGACCGGAACGGCGAGAAGCGGCCCGGCCTGCGGTCCGTGGGCCCGTCCGTGCTGAACGGGCTCCAGGCCAACTGCGCGCACCGCGCGCTCTCCGGTTTCCTGATCTTCTTCCTGGCGTTCCTGCTGCGCGAGAACCCGCTCGCCGGGCAGAGCGCCGCCGTCTCGCTCGGCATCGCCGGTGTCGCGGCCGGCGTGGGCAACGCGTCCGGTACGGCGGTCGGCTCCTGGCTGCGGGCCCGTGCCCCCGAGGCGATCGTCGTCTCGATGCTGGCCCTGGCCCTGGGGGTCGCGGTGCTCGCCGCGCTCCTCTTCGGCACGGTCATGGTCGCCGCGCTCAGCGCCACCGCGGGTTTCACGCTGGCCCTGTCGAAGCTCTCGCTGGACGCGATGATCCAGCGAGACGTGCCCGAGGAGGTACGCAGCTCCGCGTTCGCCCGGTCCGAGACCGTGCTCCAGATGGCCTGGGTGATCGGCGGCGGCATCGGCATCGCCCTCCCCCTCAACGGCGTACTGGGCATGTCGGTCGCCGCGGGCATCCTCGCCCTCGGCGCCGCAACGTCCGTACGGGGTCTGCTGGGCGCGGCGCGCCGCGGCTCGCCGCACCCCCGCGTGGCATGAACCGGAGCGACCGATAGCCTTCGGCCCATGACCGTTGCGTTCTTCTCCGGTAAGGGCCGCCGAATCGGCGTCGCTCTTGGTGCCGTGTCCGCGGGACTCCTTGTCCTCTCCGCCTGCGACAAGCCGACGCCGCTCGCGACCGTAACGGTCGGCGGCAACTCGGTGAGCTCCGAGGCGTCCTGCTACAACGACGGCGAGGCGCTCAAGCCGTCCGAGTACCAGAGCTGCCTGAACAAGAAGGCGGAGAAGTCCGTCGAAGTCGCGATGGACGACAAGGTCCGCTTCGGCGTCGACCCCGAGGTCGCGGAGAACGGCTGGACGCTGTTCATCAACGGTCAGCAGGCCGAGCAGGAGCCGTACAAGAAGACCTACCGGTCCATCCCGGGCAGCGCCTTCTTCTCCAGCCAGACCGGCGAGACCACGAACAAGACGCAGATCAGCATCGTGGAGACGAAGGGCAAGAAGCTCGTCGGCATCTGGCACTTCGAGCTGAAGAAGACCTCCTGATCCCCTCCTGACCTCGGAGGCTCTCCCCCGTGCGTGTGCTCGTCGTGACCGCTGTCCCAGCAGAACGGGACGCGGTCACGCGCGCGTTCGGGGACGGTTCCGAGGCGTCGGTCTTCTTCGTCCCGGGCGCGGAGATCCACCGCGTGGGCTCCTTCGACGTCCTGGCGGGCGGCGCGGGGCCGGGCGCGGCAGCGGCCTCGGCCGCTTTCGGGCTGGCCTCGGACCGCTACGGCCTGGTGATCTCGGCCGGCATCGGTGGCGGGTTCACCGGCGTCGCACCGGTCGGCTCCCTGGTGGTGGCCGACCGCATCGGCGCGGCGGATCTGGGCGCCGAGACCGCGACGGGCTTCGTGCCGGTCACCGAGCTCGGCTTCGGCCGGGCCTGGCATTTCCCGCCCCGGTCGCTGGTACGAGAGGTGGCCGCCGCCACCGGCGCGGTCACCGGCGCCGTCCTCACCGTCTCGACCGTGACCGGCTCCGCCGACCGCGCCGCCGCCCTGCTCGCCGCGCACCCTCGGGCCGCCGCCGAGGCCATGGAGGGCTTCGGGGTCGCGGAGGCCGCCGAGCGCGTCGGCCTGCCCGTCCTGGAGATCAGGGCGGTCTCGAACGCCGTGGGCCCGCGTGACCGGGACGCCTGGCGCATCGGCGACGCGCTGGCCGCGCTCACCGAGGCGTTCGGGAAGCTCGCACCCGTACTGGAAGGTTGGACCCACCATGACCGACACGAATCCTGACCCGCTGCGGATCGCTTTCTCGCCCTGCCCGAACGACACCTTCGTCTTCGACGCCTGGGCGCACGGAAGGGTCCCCGGCGCGCCCGCCCTCGATGTCACCTTCGCGGACATCGACATCACCAACGGCATGGCCGAGCGCGGCGAGCTCGACGTCCTCAAGGTGTCGTACGCGGTGCTGCCGTGGGTGCTCGACGAGTACGCGCTGCTGCCGTGCGGCGGGGCGCTGGGCAGGGGCTGCGGCCCGCTGGTCCTCACGAGGGAGGGCGCGGACCCGGACCTGACCGGCCGGACCGTGGCCGTGCCGAGCGAGCGCTCCACCGCGTATCTGCTGTTCCGCCTCTGGGCGGCCGAGGTGGTGCCGGGCGGCGTCGGCGAGATCGTCGTGATGCCGTTCGACGAGATCATGCCGGCGGTGCGCGACGGCAAGGTGGACGCCGGCCTGGTCATCCACGAGGCCCGGTTCACGTACCAGAACTACGGGCTCCACAACCTCGCCGACATGGGCCGGCACTGGGAGGAGACGACCGGGCTGCCGATCCCGCTCGGCGCGATCATCGCCAAGCGCTCGCTGGGCGCGGACACACTGAAGCTGCTCGCCGACTCGGTGCGCACCTCGGTACGGATGGCCTGGGACGACCCGGAGACGTCCCGGCCCTACGTGCTGGCCCACGCCCAGGAGATGGACCCGGCGGTGGCGGACCAGCACATCGGGCTGTACGTCAACGAGTTCACCGCCGACCTGGGCGAGGACGGCTACGCGGCGATCCGTGGACTGCTGACCCGCGCGGCGGCCGAGGGACTGGTACCGCCCCTCGGCCCCGACGCGCTGTCGTTCGTCTGAGCGCTCTTCTGGTCGGTTTTCAGACGTCGAGCTGGTCGGCGACCGCGCGCAGCAGGCCGCCGATCTTCTTCCCGGCCGCCTTGTCGGGGTAGCGGCCGCGCTCCAGCATCGGCGTGATGTTCTCCAGCAGGGTGGTCAGGTCCTGCACGATGGACGCGAGCTCGTCCGGCTTGCGGCGCTGCGCGGCCGCGACGGACGGGGTCGGGTCCAAGACCGCCACCGAGAGCGCCTGGTCACCACGCTGACCTGCGACGACCCCGAATTCGACCCGTTGGCCGGGCTTGAGGGCGTCGACGCCGTCGGGGAGCACGGAGGAGTGTACGAAGACGTCGCCGCCGTCGTCGCGGGAGAGGAAGCCGAAGCCCTTCTCGCTGTTGAACCACTTGACCTTGCCAGTCGGCAAAGCACGCACCCCATCTCAACCCGTATGCAACCTGTATGCCGGAACCCGGAACAAATCCTCAGCAGGTCAGGCTATCCAGTGGTGGTGCTCCCCTGCTGGCAGCAGCCTCCCCAGGGGGAGTACCCCTCGTCAAGCCTGGTCATCCGGACTCTGTCCGGAAACGGCGCCTGCTTCACGCGCCGGTGGCCGCGGGGGCGACCGCGGGGCGGTTCTCCGCCGCCGGGAACTACCCTGGCCCGGTGAGTACTACACCTTCTGGCGCGGGTGACCGGCTGGTCCGGATCGGCGCGATCGTCTTCTTCATCGGCGCACTGTCCACCCTGGCCACCATGGCCCCCCTCTTCCTCGGCACCCATCCGCTGCCGTCCATCGCCTGGTCGCTGTGCATGCTGATGGGCGTCGGCTTCCTGATCGCTGCGGCGGGCGTGATCCGGTCGGTGCGGGCGGGGGCGGCGAAGCGGTAGGGCGGGTCGGACATCCGTGTGGCATGGGCATTCCTCTCATAGCTGCTGACTGATGCGGTGGATCAGGTCCTGGGTGTCCTGGCGCGGATCCGCGGATCCCGACGCATCTCCCTCGCCCCGCCGACTATGGAGAAGTCACCCCATCGCGGGAGCCCCGTCCATATGATCGGCCTCGGCTCCCGCGGGTGGGGCGGGAGCGACGACAGGAGGAGGAGACCATGTCGGAGATTTCCAGACGGTCGCTGCTGGGGTACTCGGGAACCGCCGCGGCCGGTGCCGTGTTCGCGTCCGCCGGGACGGCCAGGGCAGCCGGGACCGAGGAAGCGCAGTCGGCCCCGGCGGAGTTCGGCCCGGGGACTGAGTTCAAGGCGCAGCAGAGCATGGCCGAGTCCGACCTCATGATGGAGATGACGTTCAGCGTGCGGGTGGACTGGCCCAACGGTTCCCCGTCGGCGCAGGAGATCACAGCCCTGGAGGTGGCCCAGGCACTGTCCGCGATCGCCGAGTCGAAGGGCTGGCCGCCGCTCACCTTCTACGGCACTCCGGCTCCCGCGCCGCTGACCTGATCTGCCGCCGGAGGGCCCGCCCGTCACGGCCCTTCAACAGGGTGAACTCCCGTACCGCGAACACCGCTTCGTCACCGAGGAGGACGGCTTCGGGTACTGGCCGTACGGCCGCGCGCACCACCCATACGTACGCGAGATACCGGCCGCCGGGAAGCGGGAACCCGGCGGCCGGGGCGGGAGCGGCAGGGCAGAGGGAGCGCGGGAACGCACGGTGAAGCCGTGGGCTGCGGGGCGGGAGCCGGACGGCCGCGAGGATGCGGGAGTCAGCCCTGGCAGTGGCCCTCTTTGAGGGTGCGTACGAGGGCGGCCCACACGTGTGGTGTGGTGCGGAGTATCGCTCCGGTGGGGTCGCTGCTCTCAGTGAGCTTGACGCCGCCGACATCCGTGGCGACATGTACACACGAGTCTCCCTGGGCACAGTAGGACGACTTCTGCCAATGGTCGTGTGCGGGCATCGGCATTCCTCTCATAGCTGCTGACTGATGTGGTGGATCAGATCCCTGGTGTCCTGGGACGACAGTGCGGCGCCCTCAATTCTGCTGAACAGGGTCCGGTAGTTCCGCAGTTGAGTCTCGGCGTCGAGGAACGCGAGGCCGTGGGACTGATCGAGGTGGACGGTGTCCAGTTCGGGGACTCGGCCGTACGCGTAGTAGATGGACTGGCCGGAGCCGGGGATCGCGCCTGCCTTGAACGGGATGACCTGGATGGTGACGTGGTCCTCCTCGCTCGTGTCGAGGAGGCGCCGCAACTGCGCCCGCGCCGTCTTGGGGCCGCCGACTTCGGTGCGGAGCGCGGCCTCGTGGATGAGCGCTTGGTACGAGGTGGGCTCGGCCCCACACAGTACGGCCTGGCGCTTCATCCGGAAGGAGACACGGTGCTCGATGTCCGACGGCGGGAGCTCCGGAACATGCTGCCGGAAGATCTCCCGCGCGTGGTCGGCACTCTGGAGCAGTCCGGGGATGTGCGCCGCGATGGCACCGCGTAGTCGTTCTGCGTGGTATTCCAGCTCTGCAAGGTCCAGGAGAGAGGTCGGCAGGAGTTCCTGGTAATCGGACCACCAGCCGCGCTTCCGGTCATTGACCATGTCGACCAGAGCTTCGACGAAGGCGTGGTCGGAGCACTCGTAATTCTGCGCCATGGTGCGCAGCCGCTCGCCGCTCACCCCGAACCTGGCCGTTTCGATGTTGCTCAGCTGGCCCTGGCCGATGCCATGCACGCGTGCCGCCTCGGTGGCGGTGAGACCGGCACGCTCGCGCAACTTGCGCAGCTCGGTGGCGATCCGGATGCGCCGGCCGGTCGGGGCAGATCTGCCCGCCATGTAACTCCTCCTTTGCGGAGTCGAGTTCGACTCATCGCTCGCGCGAGGGAATCTGCGTGCCGTTTCACGGGCGCAGTGCAAGTAGAACTTGCAGAGGCCCTAGTCTCGGCCTCAGGCCACCCGCCCGGAAGCACCCCGCTCGACGGAGCGGCCTCGTCACCGGGCAGCAGGAAATCCGCGATCCAACTCCCTCCCGTGAACGGAGACTTCCATGGTCGGTTCCACGGTATCCCCGCCCTGGACATACACCCTCCAACTCCCGCAGGATCCCCGCGCCCCCGGCGTCGCCCGTACCACCCTCCGTAACGTCCTGCGCGTGCATGGCATGCGCGACCTCACGGAGACCGCCGAGCTGTTGGCGAGCGAGCTGGTCACCAACGCCTACCTGTACTCCTCGGGGCCGTACTCGCTCCGACTGCGCGACGCCGGGCGCAGCCGCGTACGGATGAGCGTGTGGGACACCGACCCGCACATCCCCGCCCCGTTCCGGTGGGGCGCACCTGCGCCGGAGGAACTGGCCGAGCGGGGAAGGGGGTTGTACCTCGTCACGCTGTACGCGGAGTGCTGGGGCGCGTACCCCATGCGGGGCGGGCTGCCCGGGCAGGGCGGGAAGCTGCTCTGGGTGGAGTGCGCGGCCAAGACGTAGCGGCCCCGCACATCAGCCCGCCACGTACCCCTCCAGCCACGCCGGGAACTCCGTCAGGGACGACAGGACGACGTCCGCGCCCGCCTCGCGGAGTTCGCGTTCGTCGCACGGGCCCGTGGCGACCGCGACCGACAGGGCGCCTGCGGTGCGGGCGCCGCGTACGTCGCCGGTGTGGTCGCCGACGTAGATGTGGGCGCCGTGCTCGCGCAGGGCGTGGCCCTTCGCCTCGGCCCACAGGCCGCCGATGACCGCGTCGGGCTCGATGCCCAGATGGGTCAGGTGGAGTTTCGCGCTCGGTTCGTGCTTGGCGGTGACGACCAGCGTCCGGCCGCCCCGTTCGCGGATCGCCGCGACCGACTCCCGGGCGCCCGGGAGCGCGAGGCTGGGGGCGATGGCGTGTGTGGCGTAGATCTCGCGGTAGCGGTCGGCGGTCGCCGCCACCTTGTCGGCGGGGAACCAGTTCCGCAGCTCCTCGTCGACCGGCGGGCCGAGCCTGCTCACCACCAGATCGGCGTCGATCGGCGTCCCCGTTTCGGCGGAAAGTGCCTGGTAGGCGGCCTTGATGCCGGGCCGGGTGTCGAGGAGCGTCATGTCGAGGTCGAAGCCGACCGTCAAGGGGTGCGAGGGCATGGCATCCATTGTCCGTGGGAGCCTCCGTCGCTCCGGCGCCGGTGCGGCCTTCGGGCCCGGAAGGGCCGTGCTTAGACTTAGCCAAGCCTAACCTTTGCACCGTTCGCGCCACTTGTTCTTCGCCACTTGCTCGTCACCACTTGATTGGGTCCGATGTCAGCCGCCGCACCTCGCCGCTCCAGACGCGCACTCGCGACGGCGGCGGCCGTCGTGGCGCTGCTCGTGGCGGTCCTCCTCAGCCTGGCCGTGGGGGCCCGCTCCATACCCCCGTCCGAAGTGTTCGACGTCCTGCTGCACGGCGGGCACTCCGACAACGCCGAAGTCATCCGGAACATGCGCGTGCCGCGCACCCTGATCGGGCTGATGGTCGGCGCCGCGCTGGCCATCGCGGGCACGGTGCTCCAGGGCATCACCCGTAACCCCATCGCCGACCCCGGCATCCTCGGCATCAGCCAGGGCGCCTCGGTGGGTGTGGTGCTGGCCATCGCGTACGCCGGGGTCCACAGCCTGACGGGGTACGTGTGGTTCGGCTTCGCGGGGGCGGCGATCGCCGCCGTCGCCGTGTACGCGATCGCGTCGAGCGGGCGCGGCGGCGCCACGCCCGTGAAGCTGGCGCTGGGCGGCGCCGCCATCAACGCGCTGCTGGTGTCGGTGGTCTCGGCGGTGCTGACGACCAAGGCGTCCGCGCTGGACGAGTTCCGCTTCTGGCAGGTCGGCTCGATCGCCGGGCGCGAGGCCGAGGTGGCGCAGCAGATCTGGCCGTTCCTGCTGGTGGGGATCCTGCTCGTGCTGTCCGTCGCCCGGGGGCTCGACGCGCTGGCGCTCGGCGAGGACGTCGCGAAGGGGCTCGGGCAGAACGTCGCGACGGTCCGGGTCGTCGGCGGCATCGGGGCCACGGTGCTGACCGGTGCCGGGGTCGCGGCGGCCGGGCCGATCGCGTTCATCGGGCTCGCCGTGCCGCACATCGCCCGCGCGGTCGTCGGCTCCGACCACCGCTGGGTGCTGCCGATGGCGGCGCTGATCGGGCCCGTGATGCTGCTGGTGTCGGATGTGATCGGCCGCGTCCTCTTCCCGCCGAGCGAGGTCCCGGCGGGTGTGATGACGGCGCTGATCGGGGTGCCGTTCCTGGTCGCCCTCGTACGCCGGAAGGCGGTGCCCGCATGAATGCCGGTACGGAGGTCCGGGCCGAGAGCCGGACGAAGGTCCGGGTGCGGCCCGCCGGGTACCACGTCGTACGGATCGGGGCGCGGGGGCGGTTCCTGCTGCACCGGCGGGCGGGCCTGGTCGCCGTCGCGCTCGTCGTGCTGCTGGCCGCCGTCTGTGTCGCGTACCTCTGCGTCGGCGAGAGCTTCGTCGCTCCCGGCGAGGTCGTGAAGGTGGTGCTGGGGCAGCCGTCCCCGGACGAGCTGGTCGTCGGCACGCTGCGGCTGCCGCGGATGACCGTGGGGCTGCTGGTCGGCGTGGCCTTCGGGATCGCCGGTGCGCTGATCCAGACCGTCGCCCGCAACCCCCTCGCCAGCCCCGACATCATCGGCATCAGCCAGGGCGCGAGCGCGCTCACGGTCGGCGCGATGACCTTCGGCATCACCTCGTACACCGTGCTGCCGTACCTCTCCGTCATCGGCGGGATGGCCGCGGCGGCGCTGGTGTACGTCTTCGCCTGGCGCGGCGGGCTGCACGCCACCCGCTTCGTCCTCATCGGCATCGGCTTCGCCATCGCGCTGCGCTCGGTCACCACGCTGTTCCTGACGAAGGGCGACTACCTGGTCGCCCAGCAGGCCCAGATCTGGATGACCGGCTCGCTCAACGGGCGCGGCTGGGCCGAGGTCGCGCCGATCGGCTGGACGCTGCTGATCCTGCTGCCCGCCGTGCTGTGGGCCGCCCGCGCCCAGCGCTCCGTCTCGATGGACGACGACACCGCGACCGGGCTCGGGGTGCGGCTGGGGCGGGTACGGCTGGGTCTGGTCGCGCTCGGCGTGATCCTGGCGTCCGTGGCGACCGGCACGGCCGGCCCGGTCGACTTCGTGGCGCTGCTCGCCCCGCAGATCGCCCGCCGGATGACCCGCACCGCGCAGATCCCGCTGTTCTGCTCGGCGCTGCTCGGCGCGGTGATCGTGGTGTTCGCGGACCTGCTGGCGCGCAGGCTCTTCTCGCCCACCGAACTGCCGGTGGGCGTACTGACGGCGGCGGTCGGCGCCCCGTATCTGATCTGGCTGATCATCCGCGGTCAGCGTGGCGGCCGCGGCCGTAGTGGAGGCACAGCATGAGTTCGACCCCGATGTCGTCCGACGCCATGGTGGCCGGGACGGCTGCGACCGGCTCCGCCGCGGCCACGACCGGTCGGCTCGGCGCGCGGGAGCTGACGCTCGCGTACGAGGACCGCACCGTCGTCGAGGCGCTGGACCTCGACATCCCGGACGGCCGGGTCACGGTCATCGTCGGCCCGAACGCCTGCGGCAAGTCGACCACCCTGCGCGCGCTCGGCCGGCTCCTGAAGCCGCGCGGCGGAACCGTGCTCCTCGACGGCACCGAGCTGTCGAAGATCCCCACCCGGAAGATCGCCCAGTCGATCGGGCTGCTGCCGCAGACCCCGGTGGCCCCGGAGGCGATCACCGTCAGCGACCTCGTCGCCCGCGGGCGCCAGCCGCACCAGCACTGGTGGCAGCAGTGGTCGGACGAGGACGAGCGGGCGGTGACGGACGCGATGGAGCGTACGGATGTCACCGCGCTCGGCGACCGGTCCGTGGACGAGCTGTCCGGCGGTCAGCGCCAGCGGGTCTGGATCGCGATGGCGCTCGCCCAGGAGACCGATCTGCTGCTGCTCGACGAGCCGACCACGTACCTCGACATCGCCCATCAGGTGGAGGTCCTGGACCTGGTGCGCCGGCTCACCGCCCCGGCGGCGGACGGAACCCGCGGCCGGACCGTCGTCACCGTGCTCCACGACCTCAACCAGGCCGCCCGGTACGCGGACCACCTGGTCGCCATGAAGGCGGGCCGGATCGTCGCCGAGGGCAGCCCGCAGGACATCGTCACCGCCGGACTCGTGCGCGAGGTCTTCGGGCTGGAAGCGGTGGTCGTCCCGTGCCCGGTGACGGGTTCGCCGCTCGTGGTGCCGGGGGCGCCGTGGCAGGCCGACACGGCTTCGTGAGCCCGCGCGCATCCCCACTTCTGACTTCTGACTTCTGACTTCTGACTGATGGCTGCGGACTGCGGGCTGCCGGCTGCGGGCTGCCGGCTTCTGACTCCTGACCTCCTGACTCCTGACTCCTGACTCCTACGAAAGGCACCCCCATGGCCCCCTCCGTCCGCCGTCGCGGTCTCGCTCTCGGCGCCCTCTCCCTGGCCGGCGCGCTCACGCTCACCGCCTGCGGTTCGTCCGACTCCGGCTCCGGCTCCGGCAGCGCGGACGGTGGCTCCGCCGCCGCGAAGACCCACACCGTCAAGACGGCCATGGGCGATGTCGAGGTCCCGGTCGCCCCCGAGCGCGTCGTGGTGCTGGACACCGGTGAGCTGGACTCCGCGCTGACCCTCGGCGTACAGCCGGTCGGCGCGACGCACTCGGCGTCGGAGGAAAGCTTCCCCTCGTACCTGCCGGCGGACCGGACCAAGGGCATCAAGGAGGTGGGCGAGATCGCCAACCCCAACCTGGAGACCGTCGCCTCGCTGAAGCCGGACCTGATCCTCACCTCCAAGGTGCGGGACGGCGACCGCTACGAGCAGCTGAAGGCGATCGCCCCGACCGTGATGACGGAGTCCACCGGAACGGCCTGGAAGGAGAACTTCCAGCTGCACGCGGAGGCGCTCGGCAAGCAGGCCGAGGCGAAGAAGGCCGTCGCCGCGTACGACGCCCACGTCGCGAAGGTGACCGAGGCGGTCGGCGGCAAGGAGAAGGCCGCCGCCACCGAGGTCAACTTCGTCCGCTTCGTCGAGGGTGCCGACATCCGCATCTACGGCAAGCAGAACTACATCGGCTCGATCCTCGCCGACCTGGGCATGGGCCGCCCCGCAATCACCGACAAGGCCAAGGACGGCTTCTCGTACGACGTGTCGCCCGAGAAGATCGACCTCGCGGACGCGGACGTCGTCTTCACGTCGACGTACGGCGACCCGGCGAAGGCGGGGACGACGAAGACGATGAACAGCGGCCTGTGGAAGGGGCTGAAGGCGTCCAAGGACGGCAAGGTCTTCAAGGTCGACGACCGGCTGTGGATCGCGGGCATCGGCTACACCGCCGCGGACAAGATCCTCGACGAGTTCCAGGCGAAGATGACCGGCTGACGTTCCTTCATTCCGGGCGACGGCTTCCTCCATTCCGGGCGACGGCGCCCGGCCGTCACGGCCGTGGTCTCCGCGACCGCCACACCAGGTAGAGCGCGGAGGCCACGGCCGCCCCCCGCACCACCCACGGCCACATCTCACCGATCGCGTCGCTCATCTGCCCGGCCCCGATGGGCTCGCCCCACCGGCCGTCGGTCCTGCCCCACAGCCAGACCAGCGCGCCCGCCGCGACCACACCCGGCAGCCCCATCGCGGCCCACTTCGCCTCCGCGCGGGACAGCGTGCGCGAGCTGTACGCGAGGAGCCAGCCACCTGCCAGGGCCAGCCAGGACCCCGTCACGACGCCCGCCAGCAGCAGCACGGCGGCGAGCAGCAGCAGCGGGTGGGAGAAGCCGTGGCCGCCCGCCCCGCGCTCGCGCGGCGCACGGCGGCCGAGCCGCAGGAGCCGGCGGCGGCGCGGCGCGGTCTCCTCCGCTTCACCCTCTTCGCCCGCTTCGCCCTCTTCTGCCTCTTCTGCCTCTTCCTCCGCGTCCGCCGCGTCCGCCGCGTCCTTTTCGTGTCGCGCCACGCGCGGGCGTGGCACCGCGTCCCGGGACGGCGGCGGCTTCATCATGTCCGGGACCTCGACGCCGCCGACGAACCCCGGCACGTCGACCCCGGCACCGAACGGCCCGGGTTCGACCCGCCACCAGTCGGCCTCGCCCCCGGACGGGCCCAGCTCGTCCGTACCGGCCATGTGCGGCGGCGACGGCACGTGGCCGTCCGGCGCGGCGGGCGCGGCGAATGCGTCCGGCACACCAGGTCCGTCCGGCACACCGGCTCCGCCCGGGGCACCAGGTCCGTCCGGCGCACCCGGTCCGGGCTCCTGCGGCCGCGACGCGCCCTTGCCAGAACTGTCTTTGCCGTCCTTCCGGAGCATCCCCTTGCGCGGACGGGGAATGCCGCGCCCCACGTCCGCCACGGGCTCCGGCCGCCCCGCGAGTTCGACCGTCCCGTCGCCCGACGCGGCCGCGGCGGCCACCAGTTCGTCCGGTGCGCCGAGCCTCCCGATGATGCGGCGGACCGCCGCCGGACTGTCCCCGGACTGCTTTCCGCGCTGCCGGTCGATCTCGCCCCGGAGCGTCGAGACGAGCCGCATCCGGGCTGCCGAGGACAGTTGTTGCTGCTGTGCCAGGTCCCCGACCCGGCTCAGATAGTCGTAGACCAGCTGGTCGCTCTCGATCCCCACGCGATCGTTCCCCTCTACCGCCCTGCACCGACGGTAGCGCCCTGAGAGCCTCTCAGGTCTGTCCGGAGCGACTACCGTGGGACGGATGGGGATGACCACACCACCGCGGACGCTCGCCGAAGCGCTCCGGGCCCGGGACGACGAGTCGTTGGCCGCGCTGCTGCGCGCCCGTCCCGATCTCCTCAGCCCGGTGCCCGGCGACATCACCCAGCTCGCGACGAGGGCCGGCACCCGCGCCTCCGTCGTACGCGCGCTGGAGCACCTCGACAAGTTCGCCCTGCAGACCGCCGAGGCGCTCGCGGTGGCCGCCGACCCCGCCCCGTACGAGACGCTGCTCGGCCTGCTCACCGGTGACGGCCGGGACGACGGCGAGCACCGCGACGACGCGGGTACGGCGATCGCCGACGCGCTGCCCGGCGCCCTGGCCACGCTGCGCGAACAGGCCCTGGTCTGGGGCGAGGGCGAGCGGCTGCGGCTGGTGCGCACGGCGCGCGAGATCCTCGCGCCGTCCCCTCAGCACGCCTCCCCCACCGGTCTCGGGCCGACCGTCGCCGAGGCGACCTCCGGCATGTCCCCGGGCCGCCTCCAGGAGATCCTGGCCGCGGCCGGGCTGCCCGCCACGCACGACCCGGTCTCCGCCGTGACCGCCCTGTCCGCGCTCTTCACCGACCGGGCCAGGATGGGCGAACTGCTGGACTCCGCCCCGGCCGAGGCCCTGTCCGTGCTGGACCGGCTGGTGTGGGGGCCGCCGTACGGGGAGGTGACCCCGAACCCCACCCCGCCCGTGAAGTGGCTGCGCGACCACGGGCTGCTGCTGCCGGTGTCGACCCGCACCGTGGTGCTGCCCCGCGAGGCCGCCCTGCATCTGCGGGCGGGACGCGCCCACCGCGTACCGGAGCCGCGGCCGCCGGCCGTGGAGGCGGTCGCCAGCCGCGATCCACAGGCTGTGGACAGCGCCGCGGCCGGCCAGGCGCTGCTGGCCGTGAACACCGTCGAGGAACTGCTGAAGAGCTGGAACGGCGGCGGGCCCCCGATACTGCGGGCCGGCGGGCTCAGCGTCCGCGAGCTGAAGAAGGCCGCCACCGCCCTGGAGGTCCCCGAGCCGGTCGCCGCGTTCTGGGTCGAACTCGCCTACGCGGCCGGGCTGCTGGCCTCCGACGGGGAGGCCGACGAGCGGTACGCGCCGACGCCCGCGTACGACGACTGGGCCGACCTCCCCGCCCAGGAACGCTGGACGCGCCTCGCCACCGCCTGGCTCGCCACCACCCGCACCCCGGGCCTGGTCGGCGGCCAGGACGCCAAGGGCCGGGCCCTGTCCGCACTGGGCCCCGAGCTCGACCGCTCCGCGGCCCCGGAGGTACGCCACCGGGTCCTCGCCCTCCTCGCCGGCCTGGAACCCGGCACCGCCCCCGACCCGGAGACCGTCCTCGCCCGGCTGCGCTGGGAACGCCCCCTGCGCGGCGCCTCCGCCTCGGCCGGGGACGGCACGGACCTGCGGTCCCGGATCGCCCTGTGGACGCTCAACGAGTCCGAGCTCCTCGGCATCACCGGCCGCGGCGCGCTCGCCGCGCACACCCGCGCCCTGCTCGACGCCGGACCGGCCGAGGCCGCCACGCTGCTCGCGCCGCTCATCCCGGAGCCGCTGGACCACGTGCTGCTCCAGGCCGACCTGACGGCCGTCGCCCCCGGCCCGCTGGAACGCCCCCTGGCCGACATGCTCTCCGCCCTCGCGGACATCGAGTCGAAGGGCGGCGCGACGGTCTACCGCTTCACCCCCGGCTCCGTGCGCCGCGCCCTGGACGCCGGGCAGTCCGCGGCCGACCTGCACGCCTTCCTCGCCGCCCACAGCCGCACGCCCGTCCCGCAGCCGCTCAGCTACCTCATCGACGACGTCGCCCGCCGCCACGGCCACCTCCGGATCGGCGCCGCCTCCTCGTACGTGCGCTGCGACGACGAGGCCGTGCTGAACGAGATCCTGGCCGACAAGCGCTCGGCCACCCTGCGGCTGCGCCGCCTCGCACCGACCGTCCTGGCCGCCCAGGTAGACCCGGCGTCCCTGCTGGAAGGGCTGCGCGACATGGGATACGCCCCGGCCGCCGAGTCCGCCGAGGGCGACGTCCTGATCACCCGCGCGGGCGCCCGCCGCACCCCGCCCCGCACCGCCCCCGTCCCCGTCCCCGAGGGCCCTCCGGTGCCGGACGCCACCCTGCTCGGCGCGGCGGTCCGGGCGATCCGGGCGGGGGACACGGCCGCCACGGTGGTCCGCAAGGACGCCCCGGAGTCCCCCGGCGCCCCCGAGGCCACGCCCGGCGCCCTGCCCCGTACGACCTCCGCCGAGACCCTCGCCACCGTCCAGGCCGCCGCGATGACCGGTTCGGCGCTCTGGATCGGTTACGTGAACGCGGACGGGGCCGCCAGCCAGCGCGTCATCGCTCCGGTCCGGGTCGAGGGCGGCTTCGTCACGGCGTACGACCACACGGCGGACGAGGTCCGCACGTACCCGCTGCACCGCATCACCGGCGTCGCGGAACTGGCGGACGACCAGACGGCGTGATGGAGGCGAGGGGTGCGCCCCCGTCCTCGTTCCCGTCGCGCAGTGCGGGCGAATCGGGGGCGGGCCGACTGTCCGAAGGGCAGACTCTGGCGTGTCCACGACACTGGAGGGGGATGTCATGCGGCGCACCGATGCGGCCAGGCAGCTGGGGGGATTCGTCCGTGAGCACCGTACCGACGGGGGCAGACGGATGCGGCAGGCCGGAATCCTGCTCGTCGTCGGAGCGGTGGGCCTGGCCTTCGGAATACCGGTGACCATCGCGTCGATCGGCACCACCGACGGGGCTCCGCAGCTGGCCGGCCTGCTGCTCGGCGTCGGGCTGGTGGGGCTGGGCCTGGGGATCTGGCGGCTGATCCAGGGCTTCCGTACCCGTGAGCAGAGCTTCGACGTCCACGAGCGGGGACTGACCCACCGGGTGGCGGGCACCGCGACCCTGATCCCGTGGCAGGACATCGCGTCCGTCGGCGCGCACGGCGATGACGGCCGGCCGCTGGCCGAGGCCCGCGGCATGGGCTTCACCTGCAACATCACGCTGACCGACGGACGCGCGATCCGCATCGACACCTTCACCGAGGACGCCCGGCAACTGGCGGTGACCGCCCACCGCGCCGTGCACCTGGGTCAGCTCCCCGAAGGACGCGGCCACCGCCGGAGGGACTGACCGACGGACGGGCCACCGCCGGACGGACCGACGGGCGGGCACGCGGGTCCGTACTCGGCACGATCGCGCCCGTACCCGGCACGATCGCGCCCGTACCCGGCACGACGGTGCCAGTACCCGGCACGACCGCGCCCGCATGCGGCACACTGGACGTTTGGCCGCATCCGTGGCCGCACCCCGCAGAAAGGGCCGACGCGCGTGACCGGACCCCTCATCGTCCAGAGCGACAAGACGCTGCTCCTCGAAGTCGATCACGACCAGGCGGACGCCTGCCGTCGTGCCATCGCGCCCTTCGCCGAGCTGGAGCGAGCGCCCGAGCACATCCACACCTACCGGCTGACCCCGCTCGGGCTGTGGAACGCGCGGGCCGCCGGGCACGACGCCGAGCAGGTCGTCGACGCGCTCGTGCAGTACTCGCGCTATCCCGTTCCGCACGCGCTGCTCGTCGACATCGCCGAGACGATGGCCCGGTACGGCCGCCTCACCCTGTCCAAGCACCCGGTCCACGGCCTGGTGCTGACCTCCACCGACCGGCCCGTGCTGGAGGAGATCCTCCGCTCGAAGAAGGTGCAGCCGCTGGTCGGGGCGCGGATCGACCCGGACACCGTGGCCGTGCACCCGTCCGAGCGCGGGCAGATCAAGCAGACCCTGCTGAAGCTGGGCTGGCCGGCCGAGGACCTCGCCGGATACGTGGACGGCGAGGCGCACCCCATCGATCTCGCCGAGGACGGCTGGGCGCTGCGGCCGTACCAGAAGCAGGCCGTCGAGGGGTTCTGGCACGGCGGCTCGGGTGTCGTCGTACTGCCCTGCGGTGCGGGCAAGACGCTGGTCGGGGCCGGTGCGATGGCCCAGGCGAAGGCGACCACGCTGATCCTGGTGACGAACACCGTCTCGGCCCGGCAGTGGAAGCACGAGCTGGTGAAGCGGACCTCGCTGACCGAGGACGAGATCGGCGAGTACAGCGGTACCCGCAAGGAGATCCGGCCGGTCACCATCGCCACGTACCAGGTGCTGACGACCCGTCGCAAGGGCGTCTACCCGCACCTGGAACTGTTCGACTCCCGCGACTGGGGGCTGGTGATCTACGACGAGGTGCATCTGCTGCCCGCGCCCGTCTTCAAGTTCACCGCCGATCTCCAGGCCCGGCGGCGGCTCGGCCTCACGGCGACGCTGGTGCGTGAGGACGGCCGCGAGTCGGACGTCTTCTCGCTGATCGGGCCCAAGCGATTCGACGCCCCGTGGAAGGAGATCGAGGCGCAGGGCTACATCGCGCCGGCCGACTGCGTCGAGGTGCGGGTCAATCTGACGGACTCGGAGCGCCTCGCGTACGCGACCGCCGAGGCCGAGGAGAAGTACCGGTTCTGTGCGACGACCGCGACGAAGCGGAAGGTGACGGAGGCGCTGGTGCGCAAGCACCGCGGCGAGCAGACCCTGGTCATCGGGCAGTACATCGACCAGCTCGACGAGCTGGGCGAGCACCTGAACGCCCCGGTGATCAAGGGCGAGACGAGCAACGCCCAGCGCGAGAAGCTCTTCGACGCGTTCCGGGAGGGCGAGCTCAACGTCCTGGTCGTCTCGAAGGTCGCGAACTTCTCCATCGACCTGCCGGAGGCGACCGTCGCCATCCAGGTGTCGGGGACGTTCGGCTCGCGCCAGGAGGAGGCGCAGCGCCTGGGCCGGGTGCTGCGGCCGAAGGCGGACGGGCACGAGGCGCGGTTCTACTCGGTGGTCGCGCGCGACACGATCGACCAGGACTTCGCGGCGCACCGCCAGCGGTTCCTGGCCGAGCAGGGGTACGCGTACCGGATCGTGGACGCGGACGAGCTGCTGACCGAGAACACCGAGAACTGAGACAGCGGTCGAAGGCAGCGGTCAGCGGCGATCAGCGGCGGTCAGCGGCGGTCAGCTGCCGAAGACCAGCAGGGGCGGCAGGGACGCCGTGATCACCGCGTGCGGCAGGAACGCGAAGGCCGTGGCCCGGCGACGGGCCGCGGTCCAGCGCGAGCGCCACGGCAGCATCCACGTGACGAGCAGGCCCAGAGGTGTCACGTACGGAATCGACCTGGCGGCGGTCCCCATGACGCTGCGGGTGGCTTCGGCGCCCCAGGAGCAGCCGTCGCGCACGTCGTCGCAGTTGCCGGGGCCCAGGAAGGCGAAGAGGACGACCATCAGGGCCGCGTAGGAGAGGATCACCGCGGCCACGGTGGCGATGGCGGGGGCGATCCAGCCGTCGAGGCGGATCGGGTCCTCGGGCGGCGTGGGCTTCGTCGGGGCGGGGTTCTCCATGCCGCTACCCAATCCCGGGGCAGGGCCGGGCCACCTCCGGTCGGATACTCATACCGGGGCGGTTCCGGGTACTCAGCGGGACCTGTGGCGGACGCCCGCCTCCTCCGCGTACTCGCCGAGCACGACCACGCCGAACGCGGCGCGGGCGAAGACCTTGACGGCGCGGACCGCGTCGCCGACACGGTGGGGGCGGTAGTGACCGGTGGCCGCGGTCGCGCCGTGCGCGGGGCCGGTCCTGCGGGGGTTCAGAAGGACTGTGCTCATGTATTCCATGGTCCTGCGCCCGGCCGGAACGGGCATCGGCCCTCAGGCTGAATCCGGCGGGGGCGCGGGTGGACCCACGGGCGGAAACCGGCGGTGGTCCGGGTAGGTCTGCGGTCGGATGCCGTCCCCTACGGGATGGACCCGGCGGTGAACCCGGCGGTGAACCCGGCCGTGGACCCGGCGGTGGACCCGGCAGGCGGGATCAGGGGTCCCGGCGGTAATCCGCTCGCCCCGGGCGGCCTCGGTCGATACAATCGCCGGTCTGCCCGCCTCCCGCACCGTGGTACCGGCAGCGGCCCGCGAGGGCCCGCCGGCAGCCGGGGGAGCGCCGCCGACCGGACGGAAACCGGCCGACAGCCGTACGCGCACCTGCTGCGCGTACCCGTGATCGATCCCCGAGCGGACCGCATCGCCCCGAGCACCGTCCGGGGCCGGACGTGGTCCGCCGTCCTGCGTTGAACAGCCGGAGGCAAGACCGTGCCCGCGCACGAACACGAGAGCGACACCACCAACGATCCGCTGGCTCGCGAACGCGCCCATCTCACCGCGTCCCGCGCCGCGCTGCGCGCCATGCGTGAGGACGCCCAGGCCCTGGACATCCGCGATGTCACCGCGAACTGGGTCAACGCGGCAGTACTTCAGGCCCAGATCGACGAGCGCATCAAGTCGCTCGCCGATCTCGCCCACACCCCGCTCTTCTTCGGGCGCCTGGACTATCTGCACCGGGTCGGTGCGGATCGGGCCGAAGGGGCGGAGGGCGAGCAGTTCTACATCGGACGCCGCCATGTCCACGATGCCGACGGCGACCCGATGGTCATCGACTGGCGCGCGCCCGTCTCGCAGCCGTTCTACCGGGCCTCCAAGAAGGACCCCCAGGACGTGGGGCAGCGCCGCCGGTTCGGCTACACCGGCGGTGAGCTGACCGCGTACGAGGACGAGCACCTCACCGATCCCGCCGAGGCCGAGCAGACGAGCAGGCTCCTGCAGGCGGAGATCGAGCGGCCGCGCGTCGGCCCGATGCGGGACATCGTCGCGACGATCCAGCCGGAGCAGGACGAGATCGTCCGCAGCGAGCTCGGCGGAACGGTCTGTGTGCAGGGTGGTCCCGGCACCGGCAAGACGGCCGTGGGCCTGCACCGGGTGGCGTACCTGCTGTACGCGCACCGCGAGCGGCTGGCCCGTACCGGCACGCTGGTCATCGGGCCGAACCGGTCCTTCCTCCAGTACATCGAGCAGGTGCTGCCGGCCCTCGGCGAGCTGGCGGTGCAGCAGGCGACCGTCGACGATCTGGTGACGGCCGGCATCGAGGTCCGCGGCACGGACGCGGCGGCCGCCGCCGTCGTCAAGGGCGACGCCCGGATGGCCGAGGTGCTGCGGCGGGCGATCCGTTCGCATGTGACGCCCCCGGTGGAGCCGGTCGTGGTGGTGCGCGGTTCGCGGCGCTGGCGGGTGCCCGCGTACGAGATCGCGGAGATGGTCGACGAGCTGCTGGCCCGCGACATGCGGTACGGCTCCGCCCACGAAGCGCTTCCGCAGCGCATCGCGCACGCCGTCCTGGTCCGGATGGAGGAGGCGGGCGAGGCCCCCGACGACCGGGTGCAGAACGCGGTGGCCCGCAACCCCGCGGTGAAGGCGGCCGTGAAGGCGATCTGGCCGGCCGTCGACCCGGCGAAGCTGGTGCTGCGGCTGCTGTCCGACGCGGAGTTCCTGGCCGCCCACGCCCAGGGACTGCTCACCGAGGACGAGCAGAAGGCGATCCTGTGGGCGAAGCCGGCCCGGAGCGTGAAGTCGGCGAAGTGGTCGGCGGCGGACGCGGTGCTGATCGACGAGGCGAACGACCTGGTGGCGCGGACGCATTCGCTCGGCCATGTGGTGCTCGACGAGGCGCAGGACCTGTCCCCCATGCAGTACCGGGCGGTGGGCCGGCGCTGCACGACCGGTTCGGCGACGGTCCTCGGTGACCTGGCGCAGGGCACGACGCCCTGGTCGACGGAGAGCTGGGCGCAGGCGCTGCACCATCTCGGCAAGTCGGACGCGGTGGTGGAGGAGCTGACGGCGGGCTTCCGTGTGCCGCGCGAGGTGATCGCGTACGCCTCGCGGCTGCTGCCGGTGATCTCGCCGGGCCTCGCGGCGGTGGAGTCGGTGCGTGAGTCGCCGGGTTCGCTGGAGGTACGGGAGGTGGCCGGTCCGGCGGAGCTGGACGCGGCGGTACTGGCGGAGTGCGAGGCGTCCCTGAAACGGGAGGGTTCGATCGGCCTGATCGCCGCCGACGCCCGGATCCCCGCGCTGGCCGAGGCCCTGAGCGCGGCGGGCCACGCGTACCTCTCCCCCGGCGAGGAGACGACCGCCGAGTCCCGGCTGACCCTGGTCCCGGCGTCGCTGGCGAAGGGCCTGGAGTACGACTACGTGGTGCTGGACGAGCCGGCCGCGGTGGTGGACGGCGAGCCGGACGAGCGCACGGGCCTGCGCCGCCTGTACGTGGCGCTGACGCGAGCGGTGTCGGGGCTGACGGTGGTACACGCGGCGGAGCTGCCGGACGAGCTGGCGAAATCCAGCCCCTCCGGCGTTTGAGGAGCGGGGGTCCGGGGGCGGAGCCCCCGGATACGGGAAGGGGCGGGGTAAGGAACCAGGCCCGCCGCAGGCGACCCGCCCCACCCCGCCCCGCACCCGCTACGCGTCGAGCACCGTTCGCCACTCCCGTACCGCCGCCGCGTCCACCGGCCCCGACCACCCGTGCGGTCGCGCCGCACCGCCGATGTGCACCGCGTCGATGCCCGCGGCCAGCAGCTCCGGCAGGTGTTCGAGCCGCAGCCCGCCCCCCACCAGGATCTGCGGCTCGTAGCCGGGCTCGCCCTGGCGCGCCGCCTCCACCAGCAGCGTCGGGATGCCGTCGTCGACGCCCTTGGGCGAGCCGGCGGTGAGGTACGTGTCCAGGCCGGGCAGGTCCGCCAGCTGCTTGCGCAGGGCGTCCCGGTCGGCGGCCCGGTCGATCGCGCGGTGGAAGGTCCAGCGGCAGCCGTCCAGCTCGGCGACGAGCCGTTCGACGGCGACCAGGTCCGGGTGGCCCTCGGCGTCGAGGAACCCGAGCACGAATTCCTCGGCCCCCGCCGCGCGCAGCTCGCGCGCCTTCGCCACCAGCACCTCGATGTCACCGGCCGCGAAGCCGTCCGCCACCCTGAGCATCACCCGCAGCGGAATGTCCACCGCCGCCCGGATCTCCGCGAAGGTCGCACAGGACGGGGTCAGGCCGTCCGACGCCATGTCGGTGACCAGCTCAAGCCGGTCCGCACCACCCGCCTGGGCGGCGATCGCGTCCTCGGCGTCGAGAGCGATCACCTCCAGGACTGCACGGTTGCTCATGGGCCCCATCCTCCAGGAAGCATCAATAGGTCTAGTCCAATGGCCAGCCTACGGGTCAGTACACCGAGGATGCAGCCTCAATGCCAGCCGAAGATACGTGAGGTCAGCCGCACATCGGGTGATCGAATGATCACGAGGCGGATCCGGCGGTACATCCGCCCTTGCGTTTCATAGGGGAGGGGGGTATACCTGAGTCAGCAATGCATACCCCCTAGGGGTATCAACGTCTCCGCCAGGGAGGACATCGTGTCCGCGCACACCGCCACAACCGGCACCGGTACCGCCACCGGCACCGCCGCAGAGGTCGAGCTCGCGATCGGCGGCATGACCTGCGCCTCCTGCGCGGCCCGTATCGAGAAGAAGCTCAACCGGATGGACGGCGTCGAGGCCACCGTCAATTACGCCACCGAGAAGGCCAAGGTCAGCTACCGGGGCGAGGACATCTCCGTACAGGACCTGATCGCCACCGTCGAGAAGACCGGCTACACCGCGCACGAGCCCGCTCCCCCGGCGCGCACCGCCGAGGACGGCGCCGCCGCCCCCGGCGCCGGCGAGGCCGACGAGCTGCGGCCCCTGCGCCAGCGGCTGCTGACCGCTGTCGCGCTCGCCGTGCCGGTGATCGCGATGTCGATGATCCCGGCGCTCCAGTTCGACTACTGGCAGTGGCTCTCGCTGACGCTGACGGCCCCGGTCGTCACGTACGCCGCCTGGCCGTTCCACAAGGCCGCGTTCACCAACGCCCGGCACGGCGCGGCGACGATGGACACGCTGATCTCGGTCGGCACCACGGCCGCGTTCCTCTGGTCGCTGTGGGCGCTGTTCTTCGGCACGGCGGGCATGGTCGGCATGACCCACCCGTTCGAGCTGACCATCGGGCGGAGCGACGGCGCGGGCAACATCTACCTGGAGGCCGCCGCCGGAGTCACCGCCTTCATCCTGGCCGGCCGCTACTTCGAGGCCCGGTCCAAGCGGAAGGCGGGCGCGGCTCTCAAGGCGCTGCTCGAACTCGGCGCCAAGGAAGTGACCGTGCTGCGCGGCGGCCGTGAGGTGACCGTGCCCACCGCCGAACTCCAGGTCGGGGACCGGTTCCTGGTCCGCCCCGGCGAGAAGATCGCCACCGACGGCACCGTCGTCGAGGGTGCCTCGGCCGTGGACGCGTCCATGCTGACCGGCGAGTCCGTGCCCGTGGAGGTCGGCGTCGGCGACTCCGTCACCGGGGCGACGCTCAACGCGGGCGGCCGGCTCGTCGTGGAGGCCACCCGGATCGGCGCCGACACCCAGCTCGCCAGGATGGCGAAGCTCGTCGAGGACGCCCAGAACGGCAAGGCTGCGGCCCAGCGCCTCGCGGACCGGATCTCCGCCGTCTTCGTACCCGTGGTCATCGCCCTGGCGCTCGGCACGCTCGGCTTCTGGCTCGGCAACGGCGGGGGCCTGACCGCCGCGTTCACCGCCGCCGTCGCCGTACTGATCATCGCCTGCCCCTGCGCCCTGGGCCTGGCCACCCCCACCGCCCTCATGGTCGGCACCGGGCGCGGCGCCCAGCTCGGCATCCTGATCAAGGGCCCGGAAGTCCTGGAGACCACCCGCCGCGTCGACACGATCGTCCTGGACAAGACCGGCACCGTCACCACCGGCCGCATGACCCTCCTCGACGTCCACACCGCCGAGGGCACCACCGAGACCGACGTACTGCGCCTCGCCGGAGCCCTGGAACACGCCTCCGAGCACCCCATCGCCCAGGCCGTCGCCACCGGAGCCACCGAACGCACCGGCACCACCCTCCCCACCCCCGAGGACTTCGCCAACATCGCCGGACTCGGCGTCCAGGGCGTCGTCGAGGGCCACGCCGTCCTCGTCGGCCGTGAGCAGCTGCTCGCCGAGTGGGAGATCCACCTCCCCGTGGAGCTGGCCCGCCGCAAGGCCGAGGCGGAGGCCGCGGGCCGGACGGCCATCGCGGTGGCCTGGGACGGCGAGGCACGGGCGGTGCTCGAAGTCGCCGACGCGGTGAAGGACACCAGCGCGGAGGCCATCGAGCGGCTGCGGGCCCTGGGCCTCACCCCGATCCTGCTGACCGGCGACAACCGGGCGGTGGCCGAGGCGGTCGCGGCCGAGGTCGGGATCGAGAAGGTGTACGCGGAGGTCATGCCGGAGGACAAGGTCGACGTCGTCAAGAAGCTCCAGGCGGAGGGCCGTTCGGTCGCCATGGTCGGCGACGGGGTCAACGACGCGGCCGCCCTCGCCCAGGCCGATCTGGGCCTGGCGATGGGGACCGGCACGGACGCCGCGATCGAGGCCGGCGACCTGACGCTGGTACGCGGCGACCTGCGGGCCGCGGCGGACGCCATCCGGCTGTCGCGCAAGACCCTCGGCACCATCCGTACGAACCTGTTCTGGGCCTTCGCCTACAACGTGGGCGCCCTGCCGCTCGCCGCGGCCGGGCTGCTCAACCCGATGATCGCGGGCGCCGCGATGGCCTTCTCCTCGGTCTTCGTGGTCGGCAACTCGCTGCGGCTGCGGGGGTTCAGGGCGGCGGCGTAGGGACGGGGCCCGGCCCCTCAGGCGGTCGGGGAACCGTGGGGTAGGGGGCCTCCCGTGCTCGGGAGGCCCCCTACCCCACCACCACGAACCGCACGCGCACCCCCGGCACCGCCTGTGCCGCCCCCACCAGCGCGGCCTCCGGCACCACCCCCACCACCGGGTATCCCCCCGTCGTCGGATGGTCGTTGAGGAACACCACCGGCCGCCCGTCCGGCGGTATCTGGACGGCCCCCAGGACCATGCCCTCGCTCGGCAGCTCCCCCTCCCGCGCACGTTCCAGCACGGGCCCCTCCGTCCGCAGCCCGATGCGGTTGCTGTGCGGCGACACCCTGTACGCGGCGGTGGCGAGAGTCCGCAGCGCGCCGTCCGTGAACCAGGCATGACGTGGCCCCAGCCGAACCGGCAGGACGAGTTCGGTGGGCACCCCCGGCCACGGCACGGCGTCCGGTACCGGCGGAACGGGCCCCGCAGGCGTCCCCAGCGGCTCCACATCCCCGTCCCGCAGCGGCGCCGGCCCCAGCCCGGACAGCAGGTCCGCCGAACGACTGCCGAGCACCGGTTTCGGCGCCAGGCCGCCACGGAACGCCAGATAGCTCCGCAGACCGTCCTCAGCCGGACCGGCGTCCAGCACCGCTCCCGCCGGTACGGGAACGGGGACGCCCCATGCCACCGGTCGCCCGTCCACCGTGACGCGGCACGCGGCACCGCCCACCACAACCACCGTGGAACGTCTGGGCCGTACCCCGCACCCGGTGGCCGTCGTCTCCAGTACCGCCGCGTCCTCCGCATTGCCGACCAGCCGGTTGGCGAGGCGGAGGGCCGGTGCGTCCAGTGCGCCGGCCCTGGGTACCCCGAGGTGTGCCCAGCCGGCCCGCCCCTCGTCCTGCACGGTGGTCAGCGCCCCGGCCCGGACCACATCGAGAGCGTCCGTCGTCTCGGTCACTCCGCCGCCCCTGCCGCCCCGGCTCCCCTTGTCGCCCCTGCCACCACGAACCGCACCCGCACACCCGGCCTCAGCAACGCCGCCGGTTCTCGTGCCGGGTCCCACAGCTCCTCGGGGTCCGGCATCCGCCCGATGAGCTGCCATCCTCCGGGCGACGCGCGCGGGTACACCCCGGCGTACGGCCCCGCGAGACCCACCGCCCCCGCCGGGACCTTCGTGCGCGGAGTCGCACGCCGCGGCACATGAAGGTGACCGGGCAGGCCGGTCAGATAGCCGAAGCCGGGCGCGAACCCACAGAACGCCACCCGGAACTCCGTATCGGCATGAATGCCCGGCACCTCGTCGGCGTCGACGCCCCACGTCCTGGCGACCTCGTCGAGATCCGGCCCGTCGTAGACGACAGGGATCTCGACCGCGTCCCCGGACCCACGCCGCATCGGCGGTATCTGCCAGGACACGAGTTCGCGGGCGAACCGCACCCGGGCCTGACGCGTATGGTCCGCGATGCCGTCGAGCAGCACGCTTCGCGCGCCAGGCACAACCTCCCTCATGGCGGGCAGTTCGCCGCGCGCACGGCGGCGCAACAGCTCGACATGGAAGGCCTCGGCATGCTCGGCGGAGGACAACTCGACGAGCAGCGCCTCCCGGCCGACGGGCAGCACCAGCACCTCGGCGCCGAATCCGTCTCCGTTCGCGCGTCGACGGTGAGAATTCAGTTCCCGAACCCTTCACCGAGGTCCGCGTCGAGACCCATCGAACGGGCTGGACTCGTCAGATCCATCACGGGCGCACACTAGCGATTACCCGATAATCCGACAATGGCTGTTCCTGCTCGAATCGGAGCAGGAACAACCGTACGGGGACTGGCCGTTCCGCCGACCGCACAAGCACGTCGCGGAGCCCCTCAGCACCGTCCCATCCCGGGCCAGGGCCTTTCGTTAGGGTCGTCCCATGACCGACAGCTCGCGTGCGAACGGTGCCCCCGACGGGGCGGACCGTACCGACGACTCCCTCCGTGAACGCTGGCGGGAGGCGCTCACCCGCGCCCGGGGCGGCGCCCCCGGCCCCGACCCGCTGCCGTACGCCGACAACCTCCTGGCGCGCTGGGCCGAGCCGCAGCGGCGGTACCACACCACCGCGCACCTGGTCGCGGTGCTGGATCACGTCGACACGCTCGCCGGGTACGCGGCCGACCCGGACGCGGTACGCCTCGCCGCCTGGTTCCACGACGCGGTATACCGGCCCGACCGGTCCGAGAACGAGGAGCGCAGCGCCGCGCTGGCCGAGCGCGCCCTCGCGGAGGCCGGTGTGCCGGACGGGGTCACGGCGGAGGTGGCCCGGCTCGTACGGCTCACCGTCACCCACGACCCGGCGGACGGCGACAGCAACGGCGAGGTGCTCTGCGACGCGGATCTGGCCATCCTCGCGGCGCCCCCGGGCCAGTACGCGGCCTACGCGGCGCAGGTGCGCGAGGAGTACGGCTTCGTGCCCGACGACGCGTTCCAGGAGGGGCGGGCGACGGTGCTGCGCCAGTTGCTCGGGCTGCCGCGACTGTTCCGTACGCCGTACGGGGCGGAGCACTGGGAGCCGCGGGCCCGGCAGAACCTGATGACCGAATGGGAGCTGCTCAGCCACTGAGCCGCGGCGGCCGGGGAATGCCAGGGGCGTGGCCGCTGTTGGCAGCTGTCATGCCCGACTCTGCCGCTCGCCGCTCCCGCATGCCCCTGGCCGTGTACATCCTGGGTCTCTCGGTCTTCGCCCTGGGAACCAGCGAATTCATGCTCTCCGGGCTCCTGCCGCCCATCGCCGACGACATGAACGTGTCGATACCCCGGGCCGGACTTCTCATATCCGCCTTCGCGATCGGCATGGTGATCGGCGCCCCGCTGCTCGCCGTGGCCACGCTCCGGCTGCCGCGCCGCACCACCCTGATCGCCCTGATCTCCGTCTTCGGCCTCGGCCAGGTCGCGGGCGCGCTGGCCCCGACGTACGAGGTGCTCTTCGCGTCCCGGGTGGTGAGCGCGTTCGCCTGCGCCGGGTTCTGGGCGGTGGGGGCGGCCGTCGCCATCGCGATGGTGCCGGTGAACTCGCGGGCCCGTGCGATGGCCGTGATGATCGGCGGTCTGTCGATCGCCAATGTGCTGGGCGTGCCGCTGGGCGCGTTCCTCGGTGAGAACTTCGGCTGGCGGTCGGCGTTCTGGGCCGTGGGCGCGGCGTCCGCCGTGGCGCTGGTCGGGGTGACGACGCTGATTCCGCGCATCCCGCTGCCGGAGCAGAAGCCCCGGCTGAAGCAGGAGATGAGCATCTACCGGGACCGTCAGGTGTGGCTGTCGATCGTGATCACGGCGCTCGCCGCGGGCGGGGTGTTCTGCGCGTTCAGCTATCTGGCGCCGCTGCTGACGGATGTCGCCGGGCTGGACTCGGGCTGGGTGCCGACGGTGCTGGCGCTGTTCGGGATCGGGGCGCTGGTCGGTACGACGATCGGCGGCCGGGTCGCGGACGCGCATCTCTTCGGGGTGCTGATGAGCGGTATCGCGGCCTCGACGGTCTTCCTGGCCGCGCTGGCCCTGTTCGCGTCGAACCAGGTCGCGGCGATCGGGCTCTCGTTCCTGCTGGGCCTGTCGGCGTTCTACACGGCCCCGGCGCTGAACGCCCGGATGTTCAACGTGGCGGGCGCCGCCCCGACGCTGGCCGGTGCGACGACCACGGCCGCGTTCAACCTGGGCAACACCGGCGGCCCCTGGCTGGGCGGCGCGGTGATCGACGCGGACTTCGGTTTCGCGGCGACCGCGTGGGCCGGGGCGGCGATGACGGTACTGGCGCTGGTGGCCGTGGTGTTCTCGCTGCGGCTGCAGCGCAGCCGCGCCTCGTCGTCCCGGCTGGTGGCGGGCGCCCCGGCCGCCGCGTCGCAGGACGCGGCGCAGGCGGTCGCGCCTTCGACGACCGCCTGAGCGGTCTCCAGCCCGGTGCGGCCCCAGCCCTGTGCGGGCCGCACCGGTGCGGTCTCAGCCCTGCGCGGGAAGCCTCCAGGCGGTCTCAGCCCTGTGCGGGAAGCCCCTCCGCGGGAAGCCCTGGTGCGGGCCGCCCCTTGGGACGCCGCAGTCCCGCCTGCGTGATCCGGCGGACGAGCTCCTTCGAGCCGATCTGCCGGGCCCCGGCCCGCACCGCGTCCTCGTACCGCGTCTCCGGTACGTCGTAGTGGTCCCGCTCGAACGCGCGCGGTGGGCATCCGATGGACGCCGCGAAGGCGTGCAGCTCCTCGAAGGAGACATCGCTGACCAGGTGCGACCAGAGCCGCCCGTGCCCCGGCCACTCGGGCGGGTCGATGTAGACGGTCACCGCCGCAGTATCCCGCTCAGCGAACCGACCGGCGCCACCGCCACCGCGGCCTTGGTGCACACCCAGTGCGGGTCCGGGCCCAGTTCGGGTTCGACGTCGAGGGCGTGCGGGTCGCCCGCGTCACAGACCGGGCAGAGCGGCCACCGCCCGTACCGTTCGAGCAGCGCGTCCTGCACGTCCTGGGCGACGAGGCCCACCACGAACGCGGCACCGTCGGGCCACTGCTCGACCCACCAGCGGCGGTGCGTCACCGCGTCCTCGACCAGCGAGACGATCCCGGCCTCGGCGACGTCACCTGCGGCGAGATCGGCCATGACCAGCGCACGGGCCGTATGCAGCGCCTGTTCCAAGGGGTTCATCTCCATGGGCCCATTGTCACCTGCCCGCGAATCCGCCTCGCGCGCCTGCCCTCACCGTTTCCGCGCTGTCGGAGGTGCTGTCGAAGGTGCTGCCGAAGGTGCCGTCGGAGGTACTGCTGGTGGTGCTGCCGGACGTATGGCCGGAGAGGGGGTTGACGGGCCACCGGGTTGAAAATATCTTTCAAATGTGACCCATGACCTGAAGGAAAGTTTCAACGCTGACTCCCCGCCCGCCCCGGCGGCCCTCGCGGCCAAGGTTCGTACGCTCGCGCCGTCCATGACCCGTTCCATGCAGCGCGTCGCCGAGGCCGTCGCCGGTGATCCGGCCGGCTGCGCAGCCCTCACGGTCACCGGTCTCGCCGAGCTCACCGGCACCAGCGAGGCGACCGTGGTCCGCACGGCCCGCCTGCTCGGCTACCCCGGCTACCGCGATCTGCGCCTGGCCCTCGCCGGGCTCGCCGCGCACCAGCAGTCCGGCCGGGCCCCTTCCGTCACGGCCGACATAGCGGTCGACGACCCGATCGCCGACGTGGTCGCCAAGCTGGCCTACGACGAGCAGCAGACCCTTGCCGACACCGCCGCCGGGCTCGACACCGTCCAGCTCGGCGCCGCCGTGGCCGCCGCCGCCACCGCCCGGCGCATCGACATCTACGGCGTGGGCGCCTCCTCCCTCGTCGGCCAGGACCTCGCGCAGAAGCTGGCCCGCATCGGCCTGATCGCGCACTCCCACACGGACCCGCACCTCGCGGTGACCAACGCCGTGCAGCTGCGCTCCGGCGACGTCGCCATCGCGATCACGCACTCCGGCTCCACGGTCGACGTGATAGAGCCGCTGCGGGTCGCCTTCGACCGGGGCGCGACGACGGTAGCGATCACCGGCCGCCCCGACGGCCCGGTCACGCAGTACGCCGACCACGTACTGACCACGTCCACCGCCCGGGAGAGCGAGCTGCGGCCCGCCGCCATGTCGAGCCGTACGAGCCAGCTCCTCGTCGTCGACTGCCTGTTCATAGGCGTCGCGCAGCGTACGTACGAGACGGCCGCACCGGCGCTCGCCGCCTCCTACGAAGCCCTGGCCCACCGCCACACCCCACGCCCGCGCTGACCGGCCCCGCCGATCCGCGATCCCTCCGCACCCGCTGACCGGCCCGCCGGTCCGCCGGTCCGTGAACCCCCCGCACCCGCTGAACCGCACGAGACCGAGAAAGCAGAGCCGCCCTCCATGACCTCCACCACCGACGCCGACCCCACCGCCTCCGACGGCTACGGGGAACTGCGCGCCCAGCTCGCGACACTCACCACCGAGGCGTTCCGGCCCGAGCTCGCCGAGATCGACCGGCTCGGCACACTTGAGATCGCCCGCATCATGAACGGCGAGGACCAGTCCGTCCCGGCCGCCGTCGGCGCCCGGCTGCCCGAGATAGCCGCCGCCATCGACGGCACGGCGGAGCGCATGGCGCGCGGCGGCCGGCTGATCTACGCGGGCGCGGGCACCGCCGGCCGGCTCGGCGTGCTCGACGCCAGCGAGTGCCCGCCCACCTTCAACACCGACCCCTCCGAGGTCGTCGGCCTGATCGCGGGCGGCCCGACCGCCATGGTCAAGGCCGTCGAGGGTGCCGAGGACAGCAAGGAGCTGGCCGCCGCCGACCTCGACGCCCTGGGCCTCACCGCCGACGACACCGTGGTCGGCATCTCCGCCTCCGGCCGCACGCCGTACGCGATCGGGGCCGTCGAGCACGCCCGCGGCAAGGGCGCGCTGACCATCGGTCTCTCCTGCAACGCGGACTCCGCGCTGGGCGCCGCGGCGGAGCACCCCATCGAGGTCGTCGTCGGCCCGGAGCTGCTCACCGGCTCCACCCGGCTCAAGGCGGGCACGGCCCAGAAGCTCGTCCTCAACATGCTCTCGACGATCACGATGATCCGGCTCGGCAAGACGTACGGGAATCTGATGGTCGACGTCCGCGCCTCCAACGAGAAACTGCGCGCCCGCTCCCGCCGGATCGTCTCGCTCGCCACCGGGGCGTCCGACGAGGAGATCGAGGCCGCCCTCGCCGCGACCGACGGCGAGGTGAAGAACGCCATCCTCACCATCCTCGGCCAGGTCGACGGCCCCACCGCCGCCGAGCTCCTGACCGCGTCCGGCGGCCACCTCCGCGCCGCCCTCGCCGCCGCCCCCCGCACCACCTGAACCACCTGCTCCACCCCCGCACCCCCCCGCACAGCAAGGCACCACGCACCATGGCAACAGAAGACAAGAACCGCGCCACCGCCGCCGCGATCCTTCCGCTCGTCGGTGGCGCCGCGAACGTCAGCACCATCGCCCACTGCATGACCCGGCTCCGGCTGGGTCTGCACGACCGCTCGCTCGTCGACGACGAGGCCCTGAAGGCGGTCCCCGCCGTCATGGGTGTGGTCGAGGACGACACGTACCAGATCGTCCTCGGCCCGGGGACCGTCGCCCGGGTCACGCCGGAGTTCGAACAGCTGGTGGAGGAAGGCCGGTCGGCAGCCCCCGAGCCGGCCCCCGTCTCCGCCTCCGCCTCCGTCTCGGCGGACGAGCTGGCAGCCCAGGGCGCCGCGATGAAGGCGGCCCGGAAGGCGAAGAACGCCACCCCGTTCAAGCTGTTCCTGCGCCGGATCGCCAACATCTTCGTCCCGCTGATCCCGGCGCTCATCGGCTGCGGCATCATCGCCGGCCTCAACGGCCTGCTGGTGAACCTGGGCTGGCTGACCTCGGTCACCCCCGCCCTGGCTGCGATGGCGTCCGGTTTCATGGCGCTGATCGCCGTCTTCGTCGGCTACAACACGGCGAAGGAGTTCGGCGGTACGGCGATCCTGGGCGGTGCGGTCGCCGCGATCATCGTCTTCCCGGGCGTCGCGAACATCGAGGCGTTCGGCCAGAAGCTCTCCCCCGGGCAGGGCGGTGTGCTGGGCGCGCTCGGTGCGGCGGTGCTCGCGGTGTACGTGGAGAAGTGGTGCCGCCGCTGGGTGCCCGAAGCACTGGACGTGCTGGTCACCCCGACCCTCACGGTCCTGATCTCGGGCCTGGTGACGATCTTCGGCCTGATGTACGTGGCCGGCGAGGTCTCCACCGCCATCGGTACGTTCGCCGACTGGCTGCTCTCCAACGGCGGTGCGGGCGCGGGCTTCGTGCTCGGCGGTCTCTTCCTGCCCCTGGTGATGCTGGGCCTGCACCAGGCGCTCATCCCGATCCACACCACCCTGATCGAGCAGCAGGGCTACACCGTGCTGCTCCCGATCCTCGCGATGGCGGGCGCCGGCCAGGTCGGCGCGGCCGCGGCGGTCTACTTCCGCCTCCCGCGCAACGAGTCGATCCGCCGCACCATCAAGTCCGCCCTCCCGGCCGGTCTGCTGGGCGTCGGCGAGCCCCTGATCTACGGCGTCAGCCTCCCGCTCGGCCGCCCGTTCATCACGGCGTGCGTGGGTGGCGCGTTCGGCGGCGGCTTCATCGGCCTGTTCAACCAGCTCGGCGACAAGGTCGGCTCCACGGCCATCGGCCCGTCCGGCTGGGCCCTGTTCCCCCTGCTCGACGGCAACCACGGCCTGGGCACCACGGCCGCGATCTACGGGGGCGGCCTGCTGGTCGGCTACTTCGCCGGGTTCCTCGCGACGTACTTCTTCGGCTTCAGCAAGGACCTGCTGGCAGAGTTCAACGTCCCGCAGGAACCCGCCGAGTCCACGGTCACGGCAACGGGCACCCCGGCACCCCCGGCGCCCCCGGCGTCCCCGACATCGAAGGAACCGGCCGGGGTCTGACCCCGGGCACCCGGACATGACCGAGGGCGGCACCCGACCCGGGTGTCGCCCTCATCCGTATCCGCATCCACTCAGACCGGGAACTCATCCGTGAGCAGCGTCGTGCCGAACGGCTCGGGCAGGGTGAGCGGCTTCCCGAACGGCACCGGGTCGGAATGCTTGTACGTCCCGTCCTCATTGGGCTCCGTGAACAGCGTGGCCATCGCCCCACGCGTGTCGAACCGGTCGATGAGCAGATACATCGGCACGCCCGCCCGCGCATAGGCGCGGTACTTCTTCGTCCGGTCGTCCCGGGCATTGCCCTTCGAGGTGACCTCGACGACGAGCAGCGCGTCCGCCGCGTCCATCGGGTCGTTGACCTCCGGGTCGGCGGCGTCGGTGAGCTCGGAGGGCATGACCACGAGGTGGGGGACGTAGAGCTTGCCGAGCGCGGCCACGTGGACGGCGAGGACCTGATAGATCCCCCACGCCTCGGAAATGCCTTCGTAGAGCCTGCGCTGCACTCGGTCGACGATGGCGTGGTGATGCGCGTGCGGCGGCGGCACCAGGACGATCCGCCCTCCGTCGATCTCGGCGCGCCACCCCTCGGGCACGTCCAGTTCGCGCCATGTCCGCAGCAGATAGCCCCACGGGTGCCCTCCGGAGACCTGATCACTCTCAACCATCGCGGGCCCCTTCTTCTGTGCTGTCAGAGGAACGTGGATCGACGGTTCCGCGGAAGTTCGCCGCTCCCCCGGCGGCCGTCCCCATGGCCCCGATCGAAGGGCGGCACCCGACCCGGGTGTCGCCCTTCCGTGTATCCAAAGCCGAGTCACGCCCGGCGCAACAACACCTTCACGGCAGCCTCCCCTCCCTGTTGACCTCCCGGACCCGGGCCCGCAACACCTCCCCCAGCGGCGCCGGGCGCACCGACTCCGGCGGGCAGTCCCACTCCGCCCCACCACCCGGCGCCCGCAGCTGCACGTACGGCCCGACGCGTCCCATCACGCGTCCCACTCGCCCGTCCCGGGTGTCCACCGCGAACGAACCCGGCTCCGGCGCGCTCGACTCAGGTCCTTCACCGTTCATGACCCGCCAGTCCCTGCGCCTCCAGCACCACACTCAGCCTCAGCACCGTGTCGAGATTGCACCGCCCGAGGTCCACCAGTGGCATCACCGGGTCGTTCCCCGCACATGACACCGGGTCGATCCGCAGCGACGGCAGCGTGATCCCGACACCCGAGAACCCCTCCTTCAACCGCGCCACCGCGTCCTCCGCTGCCCGCACTCTGCCCTCCGCCGCCCTGCGCCGTTCCTTGATCGTCATGATCCATTCCTTTCCACGCTGAGTAATGACAATGCATACCCAGCGTGTCCAACGCGCCGCTAACCTGGAAGAGGCGCAGAACCAACAACCGCACATGTGTCACAGGGAGTTGTCATGCCGGGGCCCAAGAAGCTCGATCCCTCCTCTTCTCCCCGCGCCCTGCTCGGCGCGGAACTCCGCCACAGAAGAGAGGGCGCGGGCCTCTCGCAGGAGGAACTGGGCCTCTCGCTGTTCGTGAGCGGCTCCTTCATCGGACAGCTGGAGTCCGGTACGCGCCGGATGCAGTTGGACCAGGCCGAGAAGCTGGACCGGATCCTGACGGCGGACGGGTTCTTCGTACGCAACTGCGCGGCCCTGAAGAAGTCGAAGTACCCGGATCACTTCGCAGAAGCGGCCGATGCCGAGGCCCTCGCAAAGACGATCAGGGAGTACGCGCCTCAGCTGATCCCCGGACTGCTGCAGACGGAGGCGTACGCGCACGCAGTGATCCGCGCCTACCAGCCGACGGCTCCAGAGGACGTCATCAACGACCTGGTCGTAGCGCGGCTGGAGCGAGCGCAGGTTCTGGCCGACCCAACAACGCCCCTGTTCTGGGCAGTTCTCGACGAGACGGTGTTACGCCGCGTGGTCGGCGGCCCGGCAGTGATGGCAGAGGCACTCCGCCACATCCTGAAGCTGGCGCGTGAACACCGGATCATCGTGCAGGTGCTGCCGTTCAGTGCAGGCGCGCACATGGCCATGGAAGGCCAGCTCAAGCTGATGTCCTTCCGGGACGCACCGCCACTCGCCTACCTCCAGAGCCTCGGTTCAGGGACGTTGCACGACGATCCGGCGACCGTCAAACACCACGAACTGACCTACGATCTGGTGGCAGCCAGCGCATTGTCACCCCAGGCGTCCCTGGCCCTGATCGAGTCGGTGGCGGAGGATTACGCCCATGAAGATCAGCAGCTCTGACTACGACCTTTCCGCCGCGACCTGGCACAAGTCCTCCTACAGCGGCGGCGACGGCGGCAACTGCTTGGAAGTTGCGACCTGGCGGAAGTCCACGTACAGCGGGGGCAGCGGCGGCGACTGCCTCGAAGTGGCCGACGGCCACCCCGGCATCGTCCCCGTACGGGACTCCAAGGTGGCCGAGGGGCCGACGCTTGTGTTCCGGGACGCCGCGTGGACGTCGTTCATCGCGGACCTCAAGAGCGTGCGGGCCTGACGGGACGGAGCGGCCCGGCGGCCGGGGCCTGACCCGGCCGCCGGGCGGCGCACCCACTCGATCGAGTGGAGGTTTCAGGCCATATATGGGGTTTACGTGAGGAATACCCCCGGCTGACGCAATCATTCGGCGGTGAACTCAACATTCCGGACGGCCCACCGTCCCAAGTCACTGCGTGCGGCCGGGTTCGGCGCGCTCGCCGTACTGACTCTGCTTCCGGCGATCCCGGCCGCCGCCTCCACCGCGAAGGAGGCATCGCCGCGGCCCGCAGCCCAGGCGCTGCACCGCCCCGTCACCCCGGCCGAGGCCAGGACCTCCGCGCGCCTCGACTCGTTGCAGGGCAGGCCGGAGCGGCTGAAGGCGTTCTTCAAGGCCCTGCCCAAGGGGGGTGACCTGCACAACCACCTGTCGGGTGCGGTCACCACCGAGTACCTGATCCAGCTCGCGAGCGAGGCCGGGCTGTGCATCGACGCGACGGACACGGCCGTGGCGCCGCCGTGCGGGCCGGGCACGAGGCCGGCGGCCGACGCGCAGCACGACGACGCGTTCCGGCAGCGGATCATCCGGGCCTGGTCCATGCAGGACTTCCCGGCCGACCAGTCGGGGCACGACCACTTCTTCGACACGTTCGGCAAGTTCGGCATGGCCACCTGGTACACCCGGGGCAAGATGCTCGCGAACGTGGCCAACACCGTGGTCGAGCAGAACCAGTTCTACCTGGAGACCCTGGTCACCCCCGCTTCGGACGCCAGCCGGGCGCTCGCCGACAAGGTGGGCTACGACGCCGACCTGGCCGCCCTCCACGCCAAGCTCGTGGCCGGTGGCCAGCTCGACCGGGTGGTGGACGAGGCGGTCAAGGAGGCCGACGACACCGACGTGCAGTTCCGGGAGGCCGCGCACTGCGACACGCCGCGCCCCGACCCGGGCTGCAAGCTCCCCATCAGGTGGATCTCCCAGGTGTCCCGGGGCAGCTCCCCGGTGCGGGTGTTCACGCAGATGGCCGTCGGCATGCGCCTGGCCGAGCGCGACGAGAGGTTCCTCGCGGTCAACCTCGTGCAGCCGGAGGACGGCGAGAGCGCGCTGGCCAACTACAGCCTCCAGATGCGGATGCTGAAGTACCTGCGCGGCCAGTACCCGGACTCCCACCTCACCCTGCACTCCGGTGAGCTGGCCCCCGGCCTGGTCAAGCCCGAGGACCTGAAGTTCCACATCCGTGAAGCGGTGCTCGTGGCCGGAGCCGAGCGCATCGGCCACGGCGTGGACCTGGTCCACGAGGACGACTGGCGGAAGCTGGCCCGCACGATGGCGCGGCGCAACGTGGCCGTCGAGGTGCCGTTCTCCAGCAACAAGCAGATCCTCGGCATCGCGGGCGACGACCACCCGTTCAACGCCTACCGCCGCTACGGCGTCCCGATCGTCCTGGCCACCGACGACCCGGGCGTCTCCCGGATCGACATCAGCCACGAGTACCAGTACGCGGCCAAGACGTACAAGCTCAGCTACGTGGAGCTGAAGGACCTGGCCCGCGCCTCGCTGGAATACGCGTTCCGCGAGGGCCGCAGCCTGTGGGCCACCGGCTCCGCCCCGTCCGGCTATCGCCTGGTCTCCGCCTGCCAGGGCAACCGGCCGGGCACCGACCGCCCGAGCGCACGCTGCGCCCACTACCTCGCCGACAACCCGAAGGCGGCGACCGAGTGGCGCCAGGAGGCGGCCTTCGCCGTCTTCGAGCGCGACAACCGCTGACCCGAAACGCCCCGGGCCGGTTGGCCGGGCCCGGGGCTTGAGTCCCGGCCCGGTACGGGGGCTTGAGTCCCGGGCCCGGCCACACGTCTCGTACCGACGCCCGTGCTACTCGCCGCGATCATCCTGCTCCGCCGCCCACAGATGGCCGAGCGTTCCGAGGACCAGCCGGCAGACGTCGTCCGGATCGGCCCCGGCCAGGGGCTCCCGGGCGACGACCGTCCGCATCAGGCCGATTCCCAGCAGCCAGGCCATGGCGAGATCCGCACGCAGCGCGCCGTCCTCGGCTCCGGACAGCCCGGCCAGCGCGCTCTGGTACGCCTCGCCCAGCTCCCGCAAGGTTCCGGCCGCCTCGTCGCCCCGCCCGACCGACCGCAGATAGACCTCCAGGGAACGGTCCTCCGGCCCCTCCGCGCTCCGGGTCAGCATCGAGCGCAGGGCGGTCTCGAACAGCTCCTCCGGCGGCGTCGCCCGCAGCTGCTCCAGCCCGCCGAGCGCTATGACCTCGGTCAGCAGCCCCCGCTTCGAGCCGAAGTACCTGAACAACAGGGCCTGGTTGACCCCGGCCCGCGCCGCTATGTCGCGGACCGTCGCCCCCTCGTAGCCCCGTTCCGCGAACAGGTCCCGGGCCGCCTCCAGCAGGCGGCGACGGGTGGCCGCGGCGTCCCTGCGGCGCTCTTCGGGCGGCGGGGCGGAAGCGGTCTTCATGGCGGCATTCCTCTCGGAACCTCTCGGAACTTCTCTCGGAACTCCCCTCGGACGGCCCGTCAGGATAACGGCCGTAAAGCGTCGTTGACTGCCCGCGAGAGCCACTCCTACCGTTGTAAGCAGCTGCTTACATCCGGGAGGCCCGCAGTGACCACAGCAGATGCCGCACCCCTCGCCTACCCCTTCAACACCCCCGACGGGCTCCAGCTGGCCGATGCCTACGAGCACGTACGCGAACGGCCGGGGCTCTTACGGGTCCAGCTGCCCTACGGCGAACCGGCCTGGCTCGTCACCCGCTACGCCGACGCCCGGCTCGTCCTCGGCGACCAGCGCTTCAGCCGGGCCGCCGCCGCCTCGCACGACGAGCCCCGGCAGTCCGAGGGGCAGCGCGACGGGGGCATCCTCGGCATGGACCCGCCGGACCACACCCGGCTGCGCTCCCTGGTCGCCAAGGCGTTCACCGTCCGCCAGGTCGAGAAGCTGCGCCCCCAGGTCAGGGAGCTGACCGCCGGTCTGCTCGACGAGCTGGAGACCGCGGGGCCACCCGCCGACCTGGTCGACCTGTTCGCCCTCCCGCTGCCGGTCGCCGTGATCTGCCGGATGCTGGGCGTACCCACCGAGGACCGGCCGCGCTTCCGGGTGTGGAGCGACGACGCGCTGTCGACCAGCTCCCTCACCGCCGAGGAGTTCGACGCGAGCCGCGAGGAACTGCGCGCCTACATGGCCGGGTTGATCGACCAGCACCGCCGCGCGCCGCAGGACGACCTGATGACGGCGCTCATCGAGGCCCGCGACGGCGGCGACCGGCTCACCGAGCTCGAACTCGTCGATCTGTGCGTGGGCATCCTGGTCGCGGGGCACGAGACCACCGCGTCCCAGATCCCCAACTTCGTCCTCACCCTGCTCGACCACCCGGACCAGCTGGCCAGGCTCAGGGCCGAACCCGAGCTCGTCCCGAACGCGGTGGAGGAACTGCTGCGCTTCGTCCCCCTGGGCAGTGGAGCCGGTCAGCCCCGGTACGCCACCGAGGACATCGAGGTCGGCGGGACCCTCGTCCGGGCGGGCAGCCCGGTCCTGGTCGCCGTCGGTGCCGCCAACCGCGACGCACTGCGGTTCACCGCCCCGGGCGTCCTCGACATCGCCCGCGAGGGCAACCAGCACCTCGGATTCGGCCACGGCGTCCACCACTGCCTGGGCGCCCCGCTGGCCCGGCTCGAACTCCAGGAGGCGCTGGCCGCCCTCGTCACCCGCTTCCCGGAGCTGCGGCTGGCCGGCGATGTGACCTGGAAGTCCGAGATGCTGGTGCGCGGCCCGCGCGTCATGCCGGTGGAGTGGTGACCGCCATGGCCTGGAACGTACGCTTAGACACCCAGCTCTGCCAGGGCTCGGGCATGTGCGCGGGGACAGTCCCCGAGGTGTTCGCCCTGGACGGTGAGCGCGCCCGCGTCCGGTCCGACGGGATCGAGCCGGACGAACGGGTCCTGGACGCCGCCGACATCTGCCCGGCCCTGGCGATCACCGTGCACGACGGGAACACCGTCATCGGCCCCCGCCGCGACTGACCCGTCCCCCGTCTGCCCCGACGAGGTCGCGTCGCTCAACGGTCGGTCGGTGCGCGATGGGGTGCCCACAGCCGGTCGGCGTCACCGGCGGCGAGTCCGCCCCGGTGGCGTCGACCTTGTGGGCGATGAGCTTCAGGCGGGCTAGCTGAGCCGCTCCAGGACCCACCGGGGGGCGTCGCCGGGGAGGACGACCACGTTGTCGCGCTGCGTGGCCAGGTAGCCGAGCGCTCCATGGCCGAGGGCGATGGCGACCGGCTCGCCGTCGACCGCGCCCAGGATCGACCACTGGTCGGGGCTGTTGCCGCACCGGTCCACCCACACCACCGGCGGGTAGATCCGGAGCGGCGAAAGCGCCAGGCAGCGGTACTCGCTCCGCGGGTCGACGATGCGGACCAGGTCGTCGCCCTGGTTGCGGATGTCCCACGTGGTGTGGGGGCTGCACGGCTCGATGTGGCCCCCGAGCGGACCCGCGCCGCCCGCGAGGCACTTGCCGCTGCTCTGGTCGCGGATGAAGTACGTGCCGTCGGCGGCGGCCTGGGCCGGGGTGGCCAGCGCCACTGCCGCGACGGCGGACACGGCGAGGGAGAGGATCGAACGAATACGCACGGGACTCCTCGTACGAGTGTGTGTGTGGGGGGGAATTCCGGGCCGACCGGCCCGGCGCAGGACCAACCGGCCCGGCGCAAGACCGACCAGCCGGCGCGGGCCGACCGGCCCGGCACCCAGGGTCACAGGAGCCCGCCGCGCCTTCCCGCGCTCCGCGTCGCGCCCCCGCCCGTCCACCCCGCCAGCGGAGGCGTATTCGGAGTGCAACCGGCGCATTCGGATTGACGTGCGCGCCCCCTCTCGTCAGGGATGTTCCCGCCCGGGGCTCAAGCCGCGAAGTCCGAGCGCTCTTTCAGCGGAACGGGAGGCGGGCCACATCCCACCCACCCACCCCGAGCGGCGAGTTGACTTCTTGTGACCGACTTGCCACCGACAGTGGCGACGCTCTAGCGTGCCGAATACGGGGCGATGCTCCGTGACGCAGATCGGCCCCTGCCGGTGGTGGAACACCAGACAGGGGCCTGACCACTTCGACCGCTTACCTCAAGGAGCGATCCGATGGCTGTCGGCCAGCTTAGTGCCGCCCCGTGCGCCCCGCACGTACCCCTGCCAGCACCCCCGCACCCGATGGCCAATCCGGGGTACGGCAAGCGGTCCGCGCCCGGCCAACATCCGCGTACCGATGGCGATTTCGCTCACCTCCCGGCCCGCGAGGCGTCCATCGCCGCGTATCTCGACCGGCTGCCCGAGGGCTCCGACATCTCCGTGAAGACGCTCGCCAAGCACCTCCCGTACGGGCAGTGCGCACTGCGTACCGCGCTCAACCGGCTCCAGGACGCCGGGCATCTGCGGCGCGGCAGCGAGTGCGTCGCCAACGACGAGGTGCTGCTCTGGGTGACCCGGACGTTCTTCTCCCGGACCGCGCGGGACGACGACTGGTGGGCGGCGTTCACCCGGGGTGACGTACCGGTCGAGCAGCCCCGACGCCCCACCCGGTCCCGCGCGTTCGCACTGCTCGCCGCGCTGGGCCGTACCGCGCCCACGCTCACCCTGTCTGCGGCCGACTGCGCGGCGCTGGAACCGCAGGTCGGCGAGTGGTTCGAGCGCGGGGCCACCGAGGCGGAGCTGCTGCACGCCCTCACCGACGGGCTGCCCACGCCCGTCCACCACGCGGCGGCCCTGGTCCGCAGGCGGCTCGCCGACAAGATGCCACCCGAACGGTTCGCTCCGCCGCAACAGCGGACGGTGTTGCGCACCCTCGAATGCAGCGAGTGCCGCTCACCGGGCAGCGCGGAGGCCCTGATCGGCGGCCGGTGCGGGCCCTGCCGGGGCGAATCGGCCGCCGCACCCGCCGGGCCCAGCGGGGCCGTACCGGCGGACGGCGTACGAAATCGGATGAACGACGTACGGGCCGGGCTCGTGCGGCGATCCGTCAGGCCGGGGCGCCCCGGAAGGTCTTGAGCCCGCGAGGCCGAGCCGTCGCCCGGTGTCCCGTGTCCGGCCCGGCGTCCGGTGTCCGGTGTCCGAAAGCGGCTCCCACCTGGGAGTGGTTTGAATCGCCTTCGCTGACCGGTCGCTACGTTCCGTGTTCCTCTTGGCGCGGATCGTAATCAACTGGCCCAAAGGGGAACGAACCATGTCCGAACCCACCCATGAGCAGATCGTCTCCGGGCTCCACGACCGGCCCCCCATCGCACTGGCCCCCGGCCCCCGCCTGGACGCCGAGAGGCCCAGCTCCCTTCCGTTGCCGCCCAGCGATGTGTGGGAGCTGCCGGGCGGTACCGCCTGGGTCTACTACGGCGAGGGGAACCCCGGTCTCGTACGGCCGGTCATCTTCTCCGACGGCTTCGGCACGGGGCCGAGCGAGCTGGAATTCTCCTGGCAGATCATGGAGTTCGGTGACTACGCGCTGATCAGCGAGCTGCGTCGCCGTGGCCACGACGTCGTCCTGCTCGGCTACCACGAGCGCAGTGCGTCGATTCTGGACAACTCGCTCACCGCGCAGGCCGCGATCGCGCGGGCCGTCGCGGAGCGGCTGGGCGACACGCCGCTGGCGGTCGGCGGGTTCAGCATGGGCGGGCTCGTCACCCGGCACGCGCTGGCCAAGATGGAGAGCCAGGGCATCGACCACCAGACCTCGCTGTACTTCTCGTACGACAGCCCGCACCGGGGCGGCTGGATCCCGATCGCGCTCCAGGCGTTCGCGCACTACATCAAGGACCTCGACAGCCGGTTCTCCGACCAGATCAACAGCCCGGCCGCCCGCCAGCTGCTGTGGCGGCACATCGAGAAGTGGGACAGCGCTCCTGACCAGAGCGACGAGCGCGGCGTGTTCCTGGCCCAGATGCAGGCGGTCGGCGAATGGCCGCGCGGGCCCCGGCTGATCGGCGTCTCCAACGGGACGGCCGACGGGACCGGAACCGATGTGCGGGCGGGCGAACTGGCCCTTGAGGGCAAGGGCCTGACGGTGGTGGGGACCAAGCTCTACACCCAGGCGCCAGGGCTCGACGAGCTCGTCGCGAAGCTGCGGGTGGTGACGCTGAAGACCAACGAGGTCCGTACGAAGGGGCTGCCGTCGATCGACGGCGCGCCCGGCGGCTCGCTGGAGGGCTTCGGCATCCTCGCGGACGCCTTCAATGCCCTGAACCCGTTCCTCGGCTTCAAGACCGACGTACGCATCCGGTCGCACTGCTTCGTACCGTCCGTCAGCGCGGTCGACGTCGCCGACCTGGACACGGACGACGAGCTGTACAAGGACATTTCCTCGCTCCCGGAGGGCACCGGCGGGCTGGACGAGTTCAAGCTCGCTTCCCGGAACGAGGGGCACACCCTCGTGACGGAGGAACTCTGCACCTGGCTGCTCGACCGGCTGCCGTAGCGGGAGCGCGGCGCGGTGTCCCGTACCCACGGCGCTCCGGCGGGCATCGTGGGTGCGTCCGCCGCGCAGACGCACGGAGGGTGGCGGGGGCGTGAGGGGACGCGAGCGGCGCCGAAGGCGCCCTTGATGGGGGCCTACCCCTTGAATTCCTCGTCAGGGGGTAAGCCCACGAGTCGGGCTGCCAGTCCCTGGAAGCCGGGCTAGTCCGCGATCCTGGCGTACTGGTAGCTGGTCTGGCCGTTGTCGTCTCCGGAGTGCTGCCGGCCGACCATGACCTCGTATTCGCCCGCCTTGGAGTAGCTGTTGCTCTCCCGCTGGCCCGGGGTCCAGCGGTAGCTGGTCAGTTCCACCGTTCGCCCCCAGGCGCTCAGCGAGGCGGTCGCGTACCGGGTCGGGCCGTTCTCGTCGCCGGAGTGCTGCCGGCCGACCAGGACCTCGTTGCTGGGAGCCGAGAAGAACGAGTTGCTCTCCCGCTGGGCATCGCTCCAGTGCGGGGCGCCCACCCTGGCCATCTGGCCATCGATGAGGACGAGACCGCAGTAGTACGTGGTGCTCCCGTTCTCGTCACCGGAGTGCGACCGGCCGAGCAGGACCTGGTTGGTGGGACAGGTGACGGGGACACCCGACGATTCCTTCACCGTCTGGGTGTAGCCGTCGATGATGATGACTTCCGACGCCGCGGCGGCACTCGCTTCGGGCGCTGTCGTCGCGGCCAGCCCTCCGGACAGGAGAGCGGCGCCGACGAGGGCCATGGACCGCTTGGTGATGCGGGAGAAGTGGATCACGGAATGCCTTTCGCCTCGCGGTGCACTGTGTCAGTGCACTTCGCCGAGGCAGGCTATGCGGCGGGCGGAGCGCCAGATGATCTTCTGCCGTGGTGGCGCCGGGAGAGCACCCGATGGAATGAAAACGCAGCTCAACGCGGTGCGCGCGCCGTCTGCCCCGTAGCGATCGGTTCCGCTGCACCCTCGCGGGCGGTCGCACCGCAGGTGTATCCCTTGCGCTCGCGCGGCCCCCGGAGACGGCATCGGCCCCTTGGACCAGCTGGTCCAAGGGGCCGATGCGGCAAAGCTGTACAGGAACTACCGATCCGTCAGGATCAGAAGTCCATGTCACCGCCCGGCATGCCGCCCGGAGCGGCCGCGGCGGCCTTCTCCGGCTTGTCGGCGATGACGGCCTCGGTGGTGAGGAAGAGCGCGGCGATGGACGCGGCGTTCTGCAGGGCGGAGCGCGTGACCTTCGCCGGGTCGAGGATGCCCTCGGCGATCATGTCGACGTACTCGCCGGTCGCGGCGTTCAGACCGTGGCCGACGGCCAGGTTGCGCACCTTCTCGACGACGACGCCGCCCTCAAGACCACCGTTGACGGCGATCTGCTTGAGCGGGGCCTCCAGCGCCAGCTTGACGGCGTTGGCGCCGGTCGCCTCGTCACCCGAGAGCTCCAGCTTCTCGAAGACGGCCGAGGCCTGGAGCAGAGCCACGCCACCACCGGCGACGATGCCCTCCTCGACGGCGGCCTTGGCGTTGCGCACCGCGTCCTCGATGCGGTGCTTGCGCTCCTTGAGCTCGACCTCGGTCGCGGCACCGGCCTTGATGACGGCCACGCCGCCGGCCAGCTTCGCGAGGCGCTCCTGGAGCTTCTCGCGGTCGTAGTCCGAGTCGGAGTTCTCGATCTCGGCGCGGATCTGGTTGACCCGGCCCTGGACCTGGTCGCTGTCACCGGCACCGTCGACGATGGTCGTCTCGTCCTTGGTGATGACGACCTTGCGGGCGCGGCCGAGCAGGTCGAGACCGGCGTTCTCCAGCTTGAGGCCGACCTCCTCGGAGATGACGGTGCCACCGGTGAGGATGGCGATGTCGCCGAGCATGGCCTTGCGGCGGTCACCGAAGCCCGGAGCCTTGACGGCGACGGACTTGAAGGTGCCACGGATCTTGTTGACGACCAGGGTCGACAGGGCCTCGCCCTCGACGTCCTCGGCGATGATCAGCAGCGGCTTGCCGGACTGCATGACCTTCTCCAGCAGCGGAAGGAGGTCCTTCACGTTGCTGATCTTCGAGTTGACGATCAGGATGTACGGGTCGTCCAGGGACGACTCCATGCGCTCCATGTCGGTGGCGAAGTACGCCGAGATGTAGCCCTTGTCGAAGCGCATACCCTCGGTGAGCTCCAGCTCCAGACCGAAGGTCTGGGACTCCTCGACGGTGATGACGCCTTCCTTGCCGACCTTGTCCATGGCCTCGGCGATGAGCTCGCCGATCTGGGTGTCGGCGGCGGAGATGGAGGCCGTCGAAGCGATCTGCTCCTTGGTCTCCACGTCCTTGGCCTGCTCCAGGAGGGCGGCGGAGACGGCCTCGACGGCCTTCTCGATACCCCGCTTGAGGGCCATCGGGTTGGCACCCGCGGCGACGTTGCGCAGGCCCTCGCGGACGAGAGCCTGGGCGAGAACGGTGGCGGTGGTCGTACCGTCGCCGGCGACGTCGTCCGTCTTCTTGGCGACCTCCTTGACCAGCTCCGCACCGATCTTCTCGTACGGGTCCTCCAGCTCGATCTCCTTGGCGATGGAAACACCATCGTTGGTGATCGTGGGGGCGCCCCACTTCTTCTCAAGGACGACGTTGCGACCCTTGGGGCCAAGGGTGACCTTGACGGCGTCGGCGAGCTGGTTCATGCCGCGCTCGAGACCGCGCCGGGCCTCCTCGTCGAACGCGATGATCTTGGCCATGTGAAGTGGTCCTCCCGGACAGGGGTGGATTTCTCCGGACCGAGTGGCGCCCGCGACGGACGGCCTGCGTGACCGGTGGTTCCTTGCCCCATCGGCCTGCGGGCCTCACCGGCCCGGTCCAAGTTCTGTCACTCTCACCTGGAGAGTGCTAACGCAATGATTAGCACTCGACCCCCGTGAGTGCAAGCGTCCCCCTCGGGATGTGGACAACCTCGGAGGGGCACGGAGGGGGGTGAAGGGCTGTGGAAAACCTCTGGCGGCACAGGCCGGCAGCGGCATGCACCGTCAGGACGCACCGGGGCGCACCGGCGTGCATCGGCGCGCGCGGGGCGGTCGCGGACGCACCGAGGGCCCGTACCCCCGGGGTACGGGCCCTCAGCGCGTGAGTGCAGTGCGTGGATGGTGTCGTTGGCCGACCGTTCGAACTCAGCCGACGGCGAGCTTGACCATGTCTGCCTGCGGCCCCTTCTGGCCCTGCGAGATCTCGAATTCAACTCGCTGACCCTCTTCGAGGGTGCGGTACCCGTCCATCTGGATCGCGCTGTAGTGGACGAAAACATCCGCACCACCGTCGACCGCGATGAAGCCGTACCCCTTCTCCGCGTTGAACCACTTGACGGTGCCCTGAGCCATGCCTAACTCCCCTATTACTGGCCCTTGCGCAGGACCGCACTTCGCGGACCCGGGTCAGAACTCACCCTCCGACAGGAGAGGGTGTGTGCGCCGGAACGCGTCGACCGCGGCTGAATGTATCTGCCCAACTGCCCTCTGCAACAGGTCAATCGGACGAGAATTCTCGGCCGCACCGAACGCCCGAATATGGGAAATTCATGAGATTCCTGGGCAAGTCGGGCCAGACAAAGGCGACTTATGCCGCAAGCACATCGCACACTTTGGCTGCATCTTGTCGCGACCGGGCGCATTCTCATATGCGGGCGGCACGGGCAGCTGGGGGGACTTCCCACACTCTACCGCGCTCAACCATGCAGAATTGCCCCCTCCGCGATTGAAGCGGAGGGGGCAATTCGATAACGCGGTGGGGTCGGACGGGGCGTCAGCAGCCGCCGGCCACGGCCGGGATGATCGAGATACCGGCGCCGTCCGGCGTGGCCGTCTCCAGACCGCCTTCGAAGCGCACGTCGTCGTCGTTGACGTACACGTTCACGAAGCGGCGCAGCTTGCCCTGGTCGTCCAGGACGCGGGCGGCGATGCCCGGGTGGTTCTGCTCCAGGGACTCGATGACCTGGGAGAGGGTCGAGCCCTCGGCCGGGACCTCGGCCTGGCCGCCCGTGTAGGTACGGAGGATGGTGGGGATGCGGACCTTGACGCTCATGATGGGTGCCCTTCCTGAAGTCTCGGGTGGTCAGCTGGTGGCGAGGCCGGCGGCTCGGAACGCGTCCAGGCTGGGACGGATCGTCGCGGTCGCCTGAGAGGTTTCGGCCACCGCGTCGAGGGTCTTGAGGCCGTCACCCGTGTTGAGTACGACGGTGGTCAGCGACGGGTCGATCAGACCGGCCTCGATGAGCTTCTTCGTCACGCCGACCGTCACACCGCCCGCCGTCTCCGCGAAGATGCCCTCGGTGCGCGCCAGCAGCTTGATCGCGTCGACGACCTGATCGTCGTTCACGTCCTCCACGGCACCGCCGGTGCGGCGGGCGATGTCCAGGACGTACGGGCCGTCGGCCGGGTTGCCGATGGCGAGGGACTTGGCGATCGTGTTCGGCTTCTGCGGCCGGACGACGTCGTGGCCGCCCTTGTACGCGACCGAGACCGGCGAGCAGCCCTCGGCCTGGGCGCCGAAGAGCTTGTACGGCTTGTCCTCGACCAGGCCGAGCTTGATCAGCTCCTGGAGACCCTTGTCGATCTTCGTGAACTGCGAGCCGGACGCGATCGGGATGACCAGCTGGTCCGGGAGCTGCCAGCCCAGCTGCTCGCAGATCTCGTACGCCAGGGTCTTGGAGCCCTCGCCGTAGTACGGACGCAGGTTGACGTTGACGAAGCCCCAGCCCTCGCCGAGCGGGTCGCCGATGAGCTCGGAGCAGAAGCGGTTGACGTCGTCGTAATTGCCCTCGATGCCGACCAGTTCACCGCCGTACACCGCGGCCATGACGACCTTGCCCTGCTCCAGGTCGTGCGGGATGAACACGCAGGAGCGGAAGCCGGCCCGGGCGGCGGCGGCGCCGACGGCACCGGCGAGGTTGCCCGTGGAGGAGCAGGAAAGGGTGGTGAAGCCGAAGGCGCGGGCGGCCTCGATGGCCTGGGCGACGACGCGGTCCTTGAAGGAGTGCGTGGGGTTGCCGGAGTCGTCCTTGACGAACAGCTTGCCCTGCTCGACGCCGAGCTCACGGGCGAGGTTGTCGGCCTGGACGAGCTTGGTCCAGCCGGGGTTCAGGTTCGGCTTCTCGGCGACATCGGCGGGGACCGGCAGCAGCGGCGCGTAGCGCCAGATGTTGGCCGGGCCGGCCTCGATGCGCTTCTTCAGCTCCTCGGGAGAGCCGCTCGGCAGGTCGTACGCGACTTCGAGCGGCCCGAAACAGGACGCGCAGGCGAAAATGGGGCCGAGTTCGAAACGCTCGCCGCACTCGCGGCAGGAAAGGCCCGAGGCGGGACCGAGGTCGACGGTGCGGGTGCCGGTGGATTCCGCGGCTTCGGCGTCGACGGAGGAATCGGTGCTTACTGCAACGGTCTGCGCAGCCATGGTGGCGAGGCCCTTTCTCCTCATCTTCCTCGCGGCGCGTTTCGCCACGAGACGGAATTGGCACCTTCCTCACCGGACCTCACGGTCGGTGGGGGGGTTGCCGGGACTTCAACGGGCCGTTCCCTCAGTCCCTCTGGATGAGCGCTGTGGCACCGGATCTTCGATCCGGGCATTTATCGGCGGACGGACCCCGGCATGCGATGGTCGTCCGCGTTGTTCAAGACTGTAACCGAAGCACCGGACTCTTGAGATAGTCGTCCGAACCGCGAGATGGATCACATACAGGGAGTATCGACCGTGCTGGAAGAGGTCGAATGCTGGCTGGCCAGGCGTTCCTGGTCGGCCGCCGACCGCCCGCTGGACAGCCTGCTGGCCGCCAGGGCCAGGGCCGGGGAATCAAGCCGCGGGAGCGTCAGTGTCGTACTGCCGGCGCTGAACGAGGAGGCGACGGTCGGCGAGATCGTCGCGACGATCCGGCGCGAGCTGATGGAGAAGGTCCGGCTGGTCGACGAGCTCGTGGTGATCGATTCCGGTTCCACCGACGCCACCGCGGAGGTGGCCCGGGAAGCCGGTGCCCGGGTGGTGCACCGCGACGCGATACTCCCCCGGATACCGGCCGTGCCCGGCAAGGGCGAGGTGCTGTGGCGGTCGCTCCTGGTGACCGGTGGCGACATCGTCTGCTTCATCGACGCCGACCTGAAGGATTTCTCGGCGGACTTCGTCTCCGGCATCGTCGGCCCGCTGCTGACCGACCCGGACGTGCAGTTCGTGAAGGCGATGTACGACCGCCCGTTCGGTGACACGGCGGGGCAGGGCGGCCGGGTGACCGAACTCGTGGCCCGCCCGCTGCTCAATCTGCACTGGCCGCAACTGGCCGGTTTCGTGCAGCCGCTGGGCGGTGAATACGCCGTACGCCGCTCGCTGCTCGAACGGCTGCCCTTCCCCGTCGGCTACGGCGTGGAACTGGGCCTGCTGGTCGACGCGCTGCACACGGTGGGGCTGGACGCGCTGGCCCAGGTCGACGTGGGGGTGCGCAAGCACCGGCACCAGGACGGGCAGGCGCTCGGCCGGATGGCCGCGGCGATCTACCGGACCGCGCAGCTGCGGCTCTCCCGCGGCCACCTGACCCGCCCGGCGCTCACCCAGTTCGAACGCGGCGAGAACGGCTTCGTGCCGCGCACCCATGCCGTGGACACCGAGGAGCGGCCCCCGATGTGCGAGATCGAGGAGTACGTTTCGCGCCGCGCGGCGTGATGTGGTCCGGTCACGTGGTCCGGCGTGCTCCGGCCACGCGGTCTGGCCACGTGGCCGGATGTGGTCTGACTTCGCACGTTTGGGCGGTTCGTGATCGGGCTAGATTCCGCAACATGGTCTCCGAGCACGATGCCCAGCCCGCTGCCCGGTCCGCTGCACGGTCCGGCGTCCGGTCCGATGCCCAGGTCCTCGTCGCGTCCAACCGCGGCCCGGTCTCGTACACCCTGGGCGCGGACGGATCGCTCGACGCGAAACGGGGCGGCGGCGGTCTCGTCTCCGGGCTGAGCGCCGTGGACGACAAGCTGTGGGTGTGCGCCGCGCTCGGTGACGGGGACCGGGAGGCGGTCCGGCGCGGGGTCGCCGAGCAGGGCGTACGGATGCTCGACATCGACGCGCGGGTGCACGCCGACGCGTACAACGGGATCGCGAACTCGGTGCTCTGGTTCGTCCACCACATGCTGTACCAGACGCCGCTGGAGCCGGTCTTCGACGCGGAGTTCCGGCGGCAGTGGGCGTCCTTCGAGACCTATAACCGGGCCTTCGCCGAGGCGCTCGCCGAGGAGGCGGGGCAGGGCGCGGCGGTGCTGGTGCAGGACTACCACCTGGCGCTGGTGCCGGGCATGCTCCGCGAGCTCCGCCCCGACCTGCGGATCGGCCACTTCTCGCACACCCCGTGGGCGCCCGTCGACTACTTCCGGCTGCTCCCCGACGACATCGCCGAGCAGTTGCTGCACGGCATCCTGGGCGCGGACCGGGCGGCGTTCCTGACACGGCGCTGGGCGGACGCGTTCATCGGCTGCTGCACCCAGATCCTGGGCGGCACCGGGCACACCAGGATCGGGGTGCACGGGCTCGGCGCGGACGGGGACTTCCTGCGCCGCCGGGCCCACGAGGCGGATGTGGACGAGCGGATGGCGGCACTGCGCGAGCAGACCGGCCCCGGCCGGAGGACGATCGTACGGGTGGACCGAACGGAACTGTCCAAGAACATCGTGCGCGGCCTGCTCGCGTACCGGGCGCTCCTGGACGAGCGGCCCGAGTGGCGCGAGCGCGTCGTCCATGTCGCCTTCGCCTACCCCTCGCGGCAGGACCTCGCGGTGTACCGGGACTACACGGCCGAGGTGCGGCGGGTCGCCGACGAGATCAACGCCGTGTACGGCACGGCGGGCTGGACGCCGGTGGTGCTGCACGTCAAGGACGACTTCGCCCGCTCGCTCGCCGCGTACCGGCTGGCCGACGTGGCGCTCGTCAACCCGATCCGTGACGGTATGAACCTGGTCGCCAAGGAGATCCCGGTCGTCTCCGACCACGGCTGCGCGCTGGTGCTGTCGCGGGAGGCGGGGGCGTACGAGGAGCTGGGCAGCGACGCGGTGGTGGTGAATCCGTACGACGTCTCCGCCACGGCGGCGGCGCTGCACGAGGCGCTGACGATGGCGGAGGACGAACGGGCCGCGCGCACGGAACGCCTGGCCGCGGCGGCGGTCGCGCTGCCGCCGCAGCAGTGGTTCCTGGACCAGCTGGACGCGTTGCGGCGGGGCTGAGAGCGGGGTTGACAGCGGGCCGGGTCCGGTCGGATCCGGCCCGCTGTCAGAGCCGCTGGGCCAGTGCCGTCAGGAAGGCGACGACGTCGCCCGGTCCGGCCAGCAGCAGATCGGCCCGCTCGGCCAGTTCGGGCACCTCCGCGCTGCCGCTGCACACCAGCAGACCGGGGATGCCGTCGGGGCCCTCGGCGCGGAGCTTCTCCACCGCCGAGTACGCGGCGAGGTCGCCGAGGTCGTCGCCCGCGTACAGCACCGACTCGGCGTCCGTCTCCCGTACGTACTGCGCGAGTGCCACGCCCTTGTCCATGCCCGGCGGGCGCAGCTCCAGGACCAGCCGGCCCGGCTCGACGATCAGTCCGTGCCGGGCGGCGAGTTCGCCGAGCGGGCGGACCAGCGCCTCGAACGCGGCCTGCGGGTCGGCGGCCCGGCGGGTGTGGACGGCGATCGCCCGGCCCTTCTCCTCTATCCAGGTGCCGTGCCATGAGCCGGACCGGTCGAGCACGCCGGGCAGTTCGGCGCGGACCGAGGCGATGCCGGGGTGCGGGGCGGGGGCGTGGACGGTGCCGGACACGGCGTCCCAGCGTTCGGCGCCGTAGTGGCCGAGGACGACGAGGTGATCGAGGCCCGGGACCCCGGCGAAGCCGCCGTGGCGGACCGCGACGCCGGCCGGGCGGCCGGTGATCACGGCGACGGAGGCCACTTTCGGGGCGAGCGCGGCGAGGGCCTCGACGGCGCCGGGGTGGGCGCGGGCCTGTTCCGGGTCCGGGACGATGTCGGCGAGGGTGCCGTCGAAATCGAGCGCGATGACGGCGCGGTCGGGACGCGCGAGGATCGCGGCGAGGGCCTCTTGGCCGGGGGTGGTGGTGGGGGTCGGGAGTGGGGGTGCGGGTGTTTGTGTGGGTGCGGGTTCGGGTGCGGGTGCTTCCGGGTTGCTGCCCATGGGGCGAGCCTATAGCGGCGGGCCCGGCGCCGGCCCTCCTGCGGCGTGACGGGTGAGACGTGGACGTCATCGGCGAGGCCGACTCCCCGGAGAAGGCCGTCACTGCCACGATGACCTCCGACTGCGGCGCGGGTGTACAGGGAGAGGCAATGGGTGAGGCGGTGCCGGACGCGACCCTGCTCATGGGCGTGCACGGAGTCCTCACCCGGCACCCCTGGCTCACACCGCCCGAGGGCGCTTCGGCGTCCGGCCCGCCCGAGGACGCGTCGGATTCCGGTTCCGACGTGGTCGAGGACGCGTCGGATTCCGGTTCCGACGTGGCCGAGGACGCCTCGGAAGCCGAAGACATCGACGTCTTCGGCCTGGCGGTGAACCGGGCCGAGGCCTACGGGTGGAGCAGCACCCTGCTGGGCGCCGGCATGGAGCTCGGCGGAAGCCGGTGGGGGCACAACGACGCGGGGGAGGACTGGACGCAGGACGGGCGCGTCCGGGAGATCGGCTGGCTCCAGGTGGACGTGTCCTCCTGCCTGAACCGGCAGCGACTGCCCGTGCTGCCGGTGGCGACGGTCCTCGGCGATGTGCTGCGGCAGGTGGGCGATGTCCGGGTCACCGGAGTGCACACCGTGACACCGGTGCATCTGGCGCCGGATCCCGCTGCGGCTCTGCTGTACGCCGCGCACTGGTACGAGCTGGCCGATCCGGGCGCGGCCAGGGACATCACCGTGACCGTGTCGGGCCGCGCTGCGGGGCTGCCGGGCCGGGGCGGGCGCGTTCGCGAAGAGGCGCTGGCGTGCGCCTACGGCCGGATGACCGTCGAGCCGGAGAGCACCGCCGTGAACCTCCCGGGGCTGTCCCGGTCGCCGACCGGGAAGGTGCAGACCGAGGGGATGCGCCGGGCCCTGGCCTTCCGCTGCCGGGTACCGGTGTGGTCCTTGGACGCGGCGGCCTGGACCACGGAGGTCTTCGTCGAGGCGCTCCGTGCCACCGGCACCGCGGAGCCCGTCCTGATCACCGTCTCCTGCTGAGCGGACGCCGGTGCCGGCGCCGCCCCGCCCTGTACTCCGGCCTCAGCGCCGTTCGCGTTTCGCGTCCCTCACCCGGCGCAGGCGGTTCACCGTGACCGGGTCCTCCTCCAGTGCGCGGCGGTCGTCCAGCAGGGCGTTCAGGAGTTGGTAGTAGCGGGTGGGCGAGATGCCCAGCTGTTCGCGGATCGCCCGCTCCTTCGCCCCGGGGCCGGACCACGACTGCCGTTCCACGGCGAGCACGGCACGGTCCCGGTCGGAGAGGCCGGCCGGGTCGTCGGGGCCATGCGTGGGGGCGGTCATATCAGCCAACATATCGCCCGTCCGGAGGGCCGCCACCCGCTACTCCGCGCGCTCCGCCGCCGCCGAGTCGCGCGCGATCTTCCTCAGCACGCCGGCGGGGCTGCCACCCGGCGCGACCGCCTTGCCGATGTTCTCCTTGATCGACTCGCTGGACCGGGCCCAGGACGTCTTGCCGAACGGGTAGAACTGCGAGTCCGGCAGGGCGGCCAGGAACTTCCACAGCGGCTTGAACCTGGCGTCGGTCTCCATGGCCGCGGAGGCGCTGTCGGTGACCGGCAGCAGGTCGTACTCGTCGGCGAAGTCGATGACGTTCTTGTCGCTGAACATGTAGTCGAAGAACTTGCCCAGCGGCACCCGGTGGCCGTTCTGCTTGAAGCCCATGATCCAGTCGGCCACGCCCAGCGAGCCCTTGCTCGGGCCGTCGATGCCGGGCAGCGGCACCATGCCGACGGAGACGCCCTTCCGCTCGGCCTCCCGCAACAGCGTGGGATGGCCGTTCAGCATCCCGACCTTGCCGTCGGTGAACGCGTCGAACGCCTTCTGGCGGTCGAGCTTCCCGGGGGCGACGGGGCCGACGAGGCCCTGATCGACCAGGTTCGATTTCAGCCAGTCGAACGTCCGGATGTTCTGGGCCGAGTCGATCGCGTACGAGCCGCTGTCGTCGGTGAAGCCGCCGCCCCCGCCGAGCAGCCACATCGCGGTCTCGGCCTGCGGCTCCTCCGGGCCGAGCGGCAACGCGTACGGGTAGGCCACCCCGCGCTGCTTGAGCACCGTCGCGTCGTCGCGCATGTCGGCCCAGGTCTTCGGGGCGTCGAGGCCCGCCTGCGCGAAGAGCTGCTTGTTGTAGAAGAGCAGCCGGGTGCTGGCGACGAACGGCAGCCCGTACTGGGTGCGGTCCACGCTGCCCGCCTCGGTGAGGGGCGGCAGGAAGTTGGCCTGGGTGCGGATGGAGAGCATCTGGTCGGCCCGGTAGAGCTTGTCGGCCTTGGCGTAGTCGGCGTACGCGCCGATCTGGGCGATGTCGGGGGCCTGCCCCTTCTTCACCATCGCGGCGACCTCGCGGTCGACCTTCTTCCACGAAAGGACGGTGACATCGACCTTGATGCCGGGGTGAGTGGCCTCGAAGCCCTTGACCAGCCTGTTCCAGTACTTCTCCGAGCTGTTGGCCGGACCGGTGCCGTAGTCGGCCGCGACAAGTCTGAGGGTGACGTCCCCCGAGTCGCCGCCGACGCTGCCGCAACCCGACAACGTCACTGTCATGCCCAGCGCGGTCACTGCCGCGATCAGTACCCGGTGGCGCAGCTGCACAGTCCGTCCTCGTCCATGGCGTCGTCCGTGCCGGCCACGCCGTCGTGGGGCGCTCCGGGCGAGGTGCGATCCTCCCCCAGGCCGTTGCCGATGGTCTACACCAAAGCGGTCTCGCTTTCGCAACGCACCCGGGGCGGCACCCGGTCGAACCGGGCCCGGGAACCGGGGACATGGCCGACGACCGGCCTGGAGGCGTCGGGTTCCCTTCCGGCCGGAGTGAAGACGGTGGCCGCCGCGGCGGTGGACGCGGAGTCGAAGGGGTACGACCCGGACCGGCCGCGCAACCTCTCGCGCAGCGTGATCCCTTCCTTCTGAAGCACGTCCGGAGCGGTCCGGGACGGGCCGGGTCCCGGACCGCTCGATCATGGATGCGATTTTGTATTGATCCGCAACAAACCGGGATAGTGGACTAGACCTTTTTCCTTCCTCGGGCGAAACTGTTTCCCGTGAAACACGTCATCGCCCTCGATGTGGGCGGCACCGGAATGAAGGCCGCACTGGTCGGGGCCGACGGCACCCTGCTGCACGAGGCGCGGCGGGCCACCGGCAGAGAGCGCGGCGCCGAAGCAGTCGTGGAGTCGATCCTCACCTTCGCCGCCGATCTGCGGGCGTACGGCGAGGAGCACCTCGGCGAGAGCGCGGTCGCGGCCGGTGTCGCCGTGCCCGGCATCGTCGACGCCGAGAACGGGATCGCGCTCTACGCCGCGAACCTGGGCTGGCGCGACGTGCCCATGCGGCAGCTGCTCGGCAAGCGGCTCGGCGGCGTCCCCGTCGCACTCGGCCACGACGTACGCACCGGCGGACTCGCCGAGGGCCGGATCGGCGCGGGCAAGGGCGCCGATCGCTTCCTCTTCGTACCGCTGGGCACCGGCATCGCCGGGGCCATCGGCATCGCGGGCACGATCGAGGCGGGCGCGCACGGGTACGCGGGCGAGATCGGGCACATCGTGGTCCGGCCGGACGGGCCGGACTGCAGCTGCGGACAGCGCGGCTGCCTGGAGACCCTGGCCTCCGCCTCCGCCGTCAGCCGTGCCTGGGCCGCCGCGTCCGGCGACCCCGAGGCGGACGCGGCGGACTGCGCGAAGGCCGTCGAGTCCGGCGACCCGGCGGCGCTGGAGGTCTGGCGGAACGCGGTGGACGCGCTCGCCGCCGGGCTGGTCACCGCGCTGACGCTGCTCGACCCGAGCACACTCATCATCGGTGGCGGTCTCGCCGAGGCCGGGGAAACCTTGTTCACACCACTCCGTGCGGCCGTCGAGGAACGCGTCACGTTCCAGAAGCTGCCCCACATCGTCCCGGCGGCCCTCGGGGACACCGCCGGATGCCTGGGCGCAGGGCTGCTCGCCTGGGATCTTCTCTCCACGGAGGTATCCGCCTGATGGCCACACGCGCAGACAGCACAGTTCTCGCAGGCGCCCGGGTGGTGCTTCCCACCGGGACGGTCGAGAACGGCCGGGTGATCGTCGAAGGCACCCGGATCGCGGGCAGCGCGGCCGAGGACGCCCGGACCCTCGACCTCAGCGGCCACTGGGTGGTCCCCGGCTTCGTCGACATGCACAACCACGGCGGTGGCGGCGCGTCCTTCACCTCCGGCACCGTCGACGAGGTCCTCACCGGCATCCGGACCCACCGCGAGCACGGCACCACCACGCTGGTCGCCTCCACGGTCACCGGCGAGATGGACTTCCTCGCCCATCGGGCCGGCGTCCTGTCCGAGCTGGTGGAGCAGGGCGACCTGGCCGGCATCCACTTCGAGGGACCGTTCATCTCGCCGTGCCGCAAGGGCGCGCACAGCGAGAAGCTGCTGCGCGACCCGGACCCGGCCGAGGTCCGCAAGCTGATGGACGCGGCACGCGGCACCGCGAAGATGTTCACGCTCGCCACCGAACTGCCGGGCGGCATCGACTCGGTGCGGCTGCTCGCCGAGCACGGCGTCATCGCCGCGATCGGGCACACCGACGCGACGTACGAGCAGACCGTCGAGGCGATCGACGCGGGCGCCACCGTCGCCACGCACCTCTTCAACGCGATGCCGCCGCTCGCCCACCGCGAGCCCGGCCCGATCGCGGCGCTGCTGGAGGACGAGCGGATCACCGTCGAGCTGATCGACGACGGCACCCATCTGCACCCCGCGGCCCTGCAACTGGCCTACCACCACGCGGGCGCCCACCGCGTCGCGCTGATCACCGACGCCATGGACGCGGCCGGCTTCGGCGACGGCCTCTACCAGCTCGGCCCGCTCGCGGTCGAGGTCAAGGCCGGTGTCGCGCGGCTGGTCGAGGGCGGATCGATCGCCGGCTCCACGCTCACCCTGGACACCGCCTTCCACCGGGCCGTGACCATCGACCGGATCCCGGTCGGCGATGTCGTGCAGTCCATCTCCGCCAACCCGGCCCGGCTGCTCGGTGTGTACGACCGGGTCGGCTCGCTGGAACCGGGCAAGGACGCGGACCTGGTGGTCCTGGACGCGGACTTCGGGCTCAAGGGTGTCATGCGCAGGGGCGAATGGATCAAGGAGCCTCAAATCGGCTGATCCGTCCCAATATTGACGGCGGGTCGAATAAGTAACGAAGAGACGGCGGTTGGTCCACAGCTCTGGGCCGACCGCCACCTCTTTGGCATGATCGCCTGGAAAACAGCTGGAGAAAGCGCATTCCGTCCCAGGTCTCGCGCTTCGGAGCAGGGATCGAGGGAGCGGCCGCGGTGATCCTCACGGTCACACTGAATACGGCACTCGACCTGACGTACGGCGTCCCGGAACTCGTCCCGCACGCCAGTCACCGCGTCGGCGAGATGTCCGAGCGACCCGGCGGCAAGGGGCTGAACGTGGCCCGGGTGCTCTCCGCGCTCGGCCACCGGACGGTGGTCACCGGCTTCGCCGGAGGCTCCACCGGGGCGGTGCTCCGCGAACTGCTGGCCGGCCTGCCCGCCACGGACACACCCGGGCCCGAAGCCGCCGGACCCGAAGCCGCCGGACGTGAAGCACCCGGACCTGGAGCCCCCACGCCGATCGCCCCCGCACCGATCACCGACGCTCTCGTCGCCGTCGCCGGGAACACCCGCCGCACCATCGCCGTCGTGGACCGGGCCACCGGCGACACCACCCAGCTCAACGAACCCGGCCCGCTCGTCACCGCCGACGAGTGGACCGCCCTCCTCGGCCGGTACGAGGAGCTCCTCGCCGGGGCCGACGCCGTCGCGCTCTGCGGCAGCCTGCCGCCCGGCATACACGTCGGCGCCTACGCCGAACTGGTCCGCGCGGCCCGCGCCGCCGGGGTCCCCGTGCTGCTGGACACCAGCGGCGAACCGCTGCGCCGCGGCATCGCCGCCCGCCCCGACCTGATCAAGCCGAACGCCGACGAGCTCGCCCAGCTCACCGGCTCCCGGGAACCGATGCGCGCCACCCGCGACGCCCGCCGCCGCGGCGCGCACGGGGTCATAGCCTCGCTGGGCCCGGACGGCATGCTGGCCGTCACCCCCGACGGAATCTGGCAGGCAACGCCGCCCGCCAGGGTCCAGGGCAATCCGACCGGCGCGGGCGACTCCGCGGTGGCCGGGCTGCTCTCCGGACTCGTCGAGGGGCTGAGCTGGCCGGACCGGCTGCGGCGGGCGGTGGCACTGTCGACGGCGACCGTGCTCTCCCCGACGGCCGGTGACTTCGACCGCGCGGCCTACGAGGAGCTGCTGCCGCGCGTCGCAGTCGAGGAACACACACCGGCGGCACGATAGGCCGCGCCCGTCCCGAACCGGCCCGATCGCTGGTTCGAAAGAAGTAGCAAGAGGTCAGCATGCCGCTCGTCAGCACCGGTGAACTCGTCTCCGCCGCCCAGGCCGAGGGACGCGGGATCGCCGCCTTCAACGTCATCACGCTGGAGCACGCGGAGGCCATCGCGGCCGGCGCGGAGCGCGCCGGCGCCCCCGCCATCCTCCAGATCTCCGAGAACGCCGTGAAGTTCCACGGCGGACGGCTCTCCGCGATCGCCGCCGCGGCCGCCGCCGTCGCCCGCACCTCCGGCGCCCCGCTCGCCCTCCACCTCGACCACGTCGAATCCGTGGAACTGCTGCACCAGGCGCACACGGAGGGCTTCGGCTCCGTCATGTTCGATGCCTCCAAGCTGCCGTACGAGGAGAACGTGCGGGCCACGGCCGCCGCGGTGGCCTGGGGCCACGAGCACGGCATCTGGATCGAGGCCGAGCTCGGCAAGGTCGGCGGCAAGGAGGGCGAGGCCCCGCTCGACGCCCACGCCCCCGGCGTCCGTACCGACCCGGCCGAGGCCGCCGCGTACGTCCGCGACACCGGGGTGGACGCCCTGGCCGTCGCGGTCGGCTCCTCGCACGCCATGACCGAGCGCACCGCCGCCCTGGACCACGAGCTGATCGGCCGGCTCCGCGACGCCGTCCCGGTCCCGCTGGTGCTGCACGGCTCCAGCGGCGTCCCGGACGAGGAGATCCGCCGGGCCGTCGCCGCCTCCGGCATGGTCAAGATCAACGTGGGCACGGCGCTGAACACCGCGTTCACCGGTGCGGTACGGGCGTACCTGGCCGAGAACACCACGGGCGTCGACCCGCGGAAGTACATCGCCCCGGGGCGCGAGGCGATGGCCGCGACGGTGGCCGGCTTCCTGGCCCTGATGGGCTGACCGACCCGGCGACACGGAACAAGAGAACGGTCCGGCCCCATCGCCTCGCTGGGCGATGGGGCCGGACCGTTCTCGTCACACACTCAGCCCTTCACGTGACCGGCCTTCAGCGACAGCTGGTCCAGATTGGCGTCGCACTGGTCGCCCTCGTTGCAGGAGATCATCAGGGTGTTCGCACCCTTGTTGAGATTGACGTAGGCGAACGTGTTCGTCCAGCCCTTCTCCAGATCGCCCTCGGGGGCCTTCGCGTAGTTCTTCATGTTGATGCCGCGCGGGGCCTCGGAGTTGACCGTGAGGGACGTCTTGGCGTCCTTGCCCGGCACTCCGTACGTCACGAACAGCGTGTACGGACCGGCCTCCGGCACCTCGACCGACCAGGTCGCGGACCTGCCGACCTCGTTGAGGTTGATGTACTGGCCGTTGGAGCTCTCGGCGCCCTTGACCGTGTTGTCCAGCTGGGCCGTACCACCGAGCTTCAGCGTCGCCGCGTCCTGCTCGGGCAGCTCGACCGGCGCCTCGGAGCTCGGCGACTGCTGGGGCTTCGGGGACTCCTCGACCTGTTTGCCGGGGCCCGCCGAGGACGTGGACTCGTCCTTCTTCTTGTCCTTGTCCGGGTCACCGGTGAGCAGCGCGGCGCCGATCCCGATGAGCACGACCAGGACCACCGCGACCGCGGCGATCAGCAGGCCCTTGGTGTTCGGCCCGCCGCTGCCGGAGGAACCGCCGGACCGGCCGCGGCCGCCCTGCTGCGGAACCTGCGCGGTGGCGGCACCGGGGTACGTCTCGGGGGCGGCGTACTGCGCGTTCGGCTGGTGGTACGCCTGCTGCTGCGGCACCTGCTGGCCGTACTGGCGCTCGCCGACGGTGCGCACCTGGTTGTACGAGGTCCGGGGCACACCCGGCTGCGGGGCTGCCGGTCCCGGGTAGCCGTAGCCGCCCTGCCGCGGCGGCTGGGCGCCCGCCGCCTGTCCGTCCTCGTACAGGTAGCCGAACGGATCGTCGTCCTCGGGCTTGTTTGCGCCGTTGTTGCCGGCCGTCATCCCTGGGTCACTCCTCACCATGTCGCCAGCCGTCGCCGGATATCGCCAGCCGTGGCCGACCGGCCGAGCCTACCCCGAACGGACGACACCGGGCATTGCCGTCGGCGGTACCCGAAGTGCGGCGGAGCGCGGGGCCCGCGCCGCCGTGAACGTCAGCCGGCCCTGCGGTGAACCTTCGACCGCGACCGCTTCTCCACGTACATCCGCTGGTCGGCGGAGCGCAGCACCTCTTCGGCGGTCATGCCGCAGGCGGCCCACCCGATGCCGAAGCTCGCCCCCACGCGCACCGCCCGGCCGTCGACCCGGATGGGCGGAATGATGGCGTTGCGCAGGCGTACGGCCAGGTCCGCGGCGTCCGCGTTGCCGAGCCCGTCGGCCAGGACGACGAATTCGTCACCCCCGAGCCGGGCCACGGTGTCGCCGTCGCGGACACAGGTGCTGAGCCGGCGGGCGACCTCGATCAGCACGGCGTCACCGGTGTGGTGGCCGAAGCGGTCGTTGATCGACTTGAAGCCGTCGAGGTCGCAGAAGAGGACCGCGAGCCCCTTCGCCCCGTCGTCGTGCTCGGTGTCGGGCGCGACAGCGTGCACATGGTGGTCGTACGGGCCGCCGGGCGCCGGGTCCACCTCGTAGCCGTGCGCCGGCCGCGCGTCCGGGTCGTCGACGTCGCCGTAGGCCGCGTCCAGCGCCTCCACCGGGGTGGTGGCCGTGGAGTCCGGGCGTTCGCAGAGCCGGGCGCCCAGCCGGGAGCGCAGCTCGGCGCTGTTGGGCAGGCCGGTGAGCGCGTCGTGCGAGGCGCGGTGCGCCAGATGCAGCTCGTGGCGCTTGCGCTCCTCTATGTCCTCGACGTGGGTGAGCAGGAAGCGCGGGCCGTCCGCGGTGTCGGCGACGACGGAGTTGCGCAGCGAGACCCAGAGGTAGGTGCCGTCCCGCCGCCCGAGCCGCAGCTCGGCACGGCCGCCCTCGGCGGAGGTGCGCAGCAGGGTGCCGATGTCCTCGGGGTGGACGAGGTCGGCGAAGGAGTAACGGCGCAGGACGGACGCGGGCCGGCCGATCAGCCGGCACAGCGCGTCGTTGGTGCGCAGCAGCCGGCCCTGCTGGTCGCCGCCCATCTCGGCGATGGCCATGCCGCTGGGGGCGTACTCGAAGGCCTGGCGGAAGGACTCCTCGCTGGCCCGCAGCGCCTGCTGCTCCCGTTCGAGCCGGACGAGCGCCCGCTGCATGTTGGCCCTCAGCCGGGCGTTGCTGATCGCGATGGCGGCCTGCGAGGCGTACATCTGGAGGGCCTCGCGGCCCCAGGCGCCGGGGCGGCGGCCGTTGCGTGGGCGGTCCACGGAGATCACGCCGAGCAGATCGGCGCCGCCGCCGGACGCGTACATCGGGGCGTAGAGCCGGTCCTGGGGGTGCCACTCGTCCTCGAACCGGGGGTCCGGCCCGTCGGTGTGCCACTGCGGTACGTCGTCGTCGAGGAGGACCCAGCCGTCGGTGTGCGGTATGAAGCGGAGCTCGTCCCAGGCCCGGCCCATCGACAGCCGGCGCTCCCAGGAGGTGCGCGAGCCGACCCGGCCGGTGATCAGGGCCTCGGCCGCGCTGTTGCCCGCGAAGGCGGCGACGACGAGGTCACCGTCGGCGCGGACCAGGTTCACACAGGCCAGCTCGTAGCCGAGACCGTTGACGATTCCGTCGGCCACGGTCTGCAGCGTGTCGGCCAGGCTCCGCGCCGTGTTGAGATCGGCGACGGCCTGGTGCAGTTGCCGCATCGTCGCAAGGCGGACGTACGGCTCCGACTCGGCCTCCATTGCTCGCACTCCCCGAGACCTCGACAGCACTCCAGGTTTCATATCGACGTACTTGCTGCAGTGTCACCGCAACTGAATCACAGTGAGCTGTGCAGTCGGTACACAGGGTCAACAAATATTGCACTCTGTGACTCAAGTCACAACAGATGGTAAAGGGTCGCGAGTGCCGTACGGATCCGCTCCGTACGTTCCTTGAACACGGATCCGGACCTTCCCCGGCCACGGGTCCTAGGACCCGGCTGGTCCCCTGGCCCGATGCGGAGGCGGGCGCCGCGCGATTAGCGTGCCCGATGTGTTGCAGACGAAGACCCCCGCCCCGCACCCCCGGCCCATCCCCCATGCTGAGGGGGTGAGCAACGATGAGTTCCGAGGCGCCCTCGCCCGGCTGGCCGCCGGTGTCGTGCTGATCACCGCCCAGGAGCCGCCGCTGGACGAGAACGGGCGCGGCGAGGACGTCGGCATGACGGCGACCGCCTTCATGTCGGTCTCGCTGGACCCGCCCCTGGTGATGGTCAGCCTGCGCAACGGCTCCCGGATGGACGACCTGCTGTCGGAGCAGCCGCTGTGGGCGGTGTCGGTGCTCGCCGAGAGCCAGCGGCACGTCGCGGGACGGTTCGCGATGAAGGGCCGGATCAGCGACCGGCTGCTGTTCGAGGACATCCCCTACGCGCGGGGGGAGGTCACCGCCGCGCCGTTGATCTCAGGGGCGCTGGCCACGCTGGAGTGCCGGACCGAGCAGCGGGTCGTGGCCGGTGACCACACGCTGGTGATCGGCCGGGTGCTGAGCGCGGCGCTGCCCAGCGGGGAAGGGGCGCCGCTGACGTACTTCCGGGGGCGGTACCGGCAGCTGGGGTGAGGACGGGGCGGGGGCGGGGCCGGGCGCCGGTACGGAGTCCGGGCCTCCGCCAGGCGCCCGGACCGTCACCAGTCGCGGCCGGAGCGGCCCCGCTTGGTCTCGCCGCGCTGCTTCTTCTCGCGCAGCCGGCGTTCGTTGATGCCTCGTGGGATGCGGGTCTTGCGGCGCGGCCTGGGGGGCGGCGCCGTCGCCTCGGCGAGCAGCGAGGCGAGCCGTACGAGAGCGGTCTCGCGGTTGCGCCACTGGGAGCGGTGCTCGGAGGCGCGCACCGAGAGCACCCCGCCCACGAGCCGGCTCTCCAGGCGCTCCAGCGCCCGCTGCTTCCACACCTCGGGCAGTGACTCGGTCGCCGCGAGGTCGAAGCGGAGCTCCACCTGGGAGTCGCTGGTGTTGACGTGCTGCCCGCCGGGCCCCGAGGACCGCGAGAAACGCCACATGAGCTCGGCCTCCGGCAGGGAGACCGAACCACGGATGACATAGGGCCCGGACATGACACCCATGTTCCCCGGCCCGAGGGGTGTTCGTCACCTTCTTTTGCGGTACCGGGCACCAGCTTTTGCGGTACCGGGCACCGGGCCGACCGGGCGATTTCGGTAAAGAAAGCAAAGGGGTCAGGAACCTCCTGGCCCCTTGCCCGCGTTATGGCCTGTAACGGTAGCTTCGTGATGGCATGAAGCCCGCAAGCGACGATGAAAGGGACTTCCCATGGCTGTAAGCCTGTCCAAGGGCGGCAACGTCTCCCTCACCAAGGAGGCCCCGGGCCTGACCGCCGTCACGGTCGGCCTCGGCTGGGACGTCCGCACCACCACCGGCACCGACTTCGACCTCGACGCCTCGGCGATCGCGGTCAACCCGGCCGGCAAGGTCGTCTCGGACGGCCACTTCGTCTTCTTCAACAACAAGTCGACGCCCGACCAGACCATCGTGCACACCGGTGACAACGTCACGGGCCAGGGCGAGGGCGACGACGAGCAGATCAACGTCAACCTGGCGGGTCTGCCGGCCGACGTCGACAAGATCGTCTTCCCGGTCTCGATCTACGACGCCGAGACCCGCAGCCAGAACTTCGGCCAGGTGCGCAACGCGTTCATCCGCATCATCAACCAGGCCGGCGGCACCGAGATCGCCCGCTACGACCTGAGCGAGGACGCCGCCACCGAGACCGCCATGGTCTTCGGCGAGCTGTACCGCAACGGCGCCGAGTGGAAGTTCCGTGCCGTCGGCCAGGGGTACGCCTCCGGCCTGCGCGGCATCGCCCAGGACTTCGGCGTCAACCTCTGACGCACCGGCACCATCGCGAAAGCCCCCGGCCGTCGGGCCGGGGGCTTTCGCGTGCCCGCGTCCCGACCGCATGCGCGCCACCCTCCCCGTGTGCGCGGCCGAATCAGGTCCACAGCATCCCGTATACGGCGCCACCGGACATCCGTGCTCAACTCCCGCCGATTAACGGACACATGTGTATTCCATTCGGACAAGAAGTGGTCAAATAAATGTGAGGTATTTGTTAGTGCACCGTCAATGTTGCTGATTCGGTGGCACGCTCTCCGCTCGTAACCCCCCACGGAACGAGCAACGGAGAACGCATGACCCCCCACATGAACACCCGTCGCGCCGCAGCCCTGGCCGCCGTGGCCGCGATGGTCGTCGTAGGCATGCAGACCGGTGCGGCGAACGCCGTGCCGGACAACGGAAATGACGCCCCCTCCGCCACTCGCAGCGTCGTCCCCTTCGGCGCGAACAAGGCCGCGGTGCGCACCGCCGCCATCAAGTCCGCACAGGGCGAAGCCTCTTCGACCGCCGCCTCGCTCGGTCTCGGCGGCAAGGAGAAGCTGGTCGTCCGCGATGTGATCAAGGACGCCGACGGCACCGTCCACACCCGCTACGAGCGCACCTACGACGGTCTGCCCGTGCTCGGCGGCGACCTCGTCACCCACACCGCCCCGGGCGGAAAGCTCAAGGGCGTCACCAAGGCGACCAAGGCCCGGATATCGGTGCCGTCCACCACGCCGAAGATCAAGACCGCGGCCGCCGCCCGCAAGGTGATCTGGGCCGGCTCCGGCAAGCCCGTCCTCGCCCTGGAGACGGTGAGGACCGGCGTGCAGAAGGACGGCACGCCGAGCCGGCTGCACACCATCACCGACGCGATCACCGGCAAGAAGCTCCAGAGCTACGAGGCGGTCGAGACCGGCGTCGGCCACAGCCAGTACAGCGGCGACGTCGACCTGACGACCACCGAGTCCGGCTCCGGCTTCGAGCTGACCGACGGCGACCGCGGCGGCCACAAGACGTACGACCTCAACCAGGGCGAGAGCGGCACCGGTGACCTCGTCACGGACGACGACGACACCTGGGGCGACGGCACCGGCGACGACCGCCAGACCGCCGCCGTCGACGCCGCCTACGGCGCCGCGCAGACCTGGGACTTCTACAAGTCGGCGTTCGGCCGCGACGGCATCGCCGGTGACGGCAAGGCCGCGTACTCGCGGGTCCACTACGGCGACGCGTACGTCAACGCGTTCTGGGACGACAGCTGCTTCTGCATGACGTACGGCGACGGCGCCGACAACAAGAGCGCGCTGACCGCCCTGGACGTCGCCGGCCACGAGATGAGCCACGGCCTGACCGCGTCCACCGCCAACCTCGACTACTTCGGTGAGTCCGGCGGCCTGAACGAGGCGACCAGCGACATCCTCGGCACCTCGGTCGAGTTCGCCGCCGACAACAGCACCGACGTCGGCGACTACCTCATCGGCGAGAAGATCGACATCAACGGCGACGGCACCCCGCTGCGCTACATGGACGAGCCGAGCAAGGACGGCGGCTCGGCCGACTACTGGGACAGCAGCGTCGGCGACCTCGACGTGCACTACTCCTCCGGCGTCGCCAACCACTTCTTCTACCTGCTGTCCGAGGGCAGCGGCGCGAAGACCATCAACGGGGTCGACTACGACTCCCCGACCTCCGACGGCTCGACCGTCACCGGCATCGGCCGGGACAAGGCCGTCCAGATCTGGTACAAGGCCCTCTCCGAGTACATGACCTCGTCCACCGACTACGCGGGCGCCCGTGAGGCGACCGAGAAGGCGGCGACCGACCTGTACGGGGCGGACAGCGCCGAGCTCACCTCCGTCCAGGCCGCCTGGAGCGGCGTCAACGTGAAGTAGCCCGAACAGCGCGGTACTCCGGGAGCCGGTCAGTCCTTCGGGGCGGGCCGGCTCCTGCCGTACAGCCAGGTGTCCCACAGCCGCGTCAGGTCCTGGCCGGTCGTCTTCTCCACGTAGGCGGTGAATTCGGCGGTCGACGCGTTGCCGTGCCGGTGGGCCTTCGTCCAGCCCTTGACGAGCGCGAAGAACCGCTTGTCGTCGTCCACAGCCTGCCGGACCTTGTGGACGACCATCGCCCCGCGCCCGTAGACCGGCGGCTGCGAGATGTCCGCCGCCGTCGGCGGATCGGCCGGCGGGAAGGCCCAGTTGTCGTCGTCCGCGTAGGCCGCGTCGAACAGGTCCTGGATGGGGACGCCCTCCTTGTCGGCCGCCCACAGCCACTCCGCGTAGGTCGCGAAGCCCTCGTTGAGCCACATGTCGCGCCAGCTCCGGGGCGTCACGGAGTCCCCGAACCACTGGTGGGCCATCTCGTGGACGAGCAGCCCGGCGTCCGGCGGCCCGGGGAAGAAGGGCCGGGTCTGGGCCTCCAGGGCGTAACCGGCGTCCCCGTGGCGCTCGACGACCGCGCCCGTGGCGGAGAAGGGGTACGGGCCGAACCGCTCCGCCTCCCACTTCACGACCTCGGGAACCCTGGCGAGAATCCGCGCGCTGTCCTTCGCCACCGTCGTGTCCGCTGCGGTGAACACCTCGATGCCGTCCGCGGTCGTCGAGGACTTCGTCTCGAAGCGGCCGATGGCCACGGTCGCGAGATAGCTCGCCATCGGTTCGGGGACGTGCCAGCGGAACGTGGTGGTGGTGCCCGAGCCGTGCCGGGAGACCAGCTCGCCGTTGGACACCGCCGTCAGCCCCTGGGGGACGGTGACGGAGATGTCGTACGACGCCTTGTCGCTGGGGTGGTTGTTGCCGGGGAACCAGGCCATCGAACCGGTCGGTTCACCGAGCGCGACCGAGCCGTCCGCTGTTCTCAGCCAGCCCTCCTTCGACCCGTCGGGATCGGTGATGGTCCGCGGGGAGCCCGAGTAGCGGACGACCGTACGGAAGGTCCTGCCCTTGCGCAGATGGTCGGCGACCTCCGCGTCGGGGCGCAGCGTCAGCTCGTCGCCCGCCCGGTTGACGGCGGCGGGGCGGCCCTCGACGGTCGCGGAGTCCACGGTGAGTCCGGCGAGGTCCAGGTTGAAGGCGCTGAGGTCCTGGGTGGCGCGGGCGGTGATCGTGGCGGTGCCGCGCAGCCGCTGGGCGGCCGGGTCGGCGTCCAGCACGAGGTCGTAGTGCGTGACGTCGTAACCGCCGTTGCCGAGCTTCGGGAAGTACGGGTCGCGCAGCCCGGCGGCACCGGGCCTGCCCTCGACGCCGCCCGAGCAGCCGGTGGACGTCGTCAGCACCAGCAGGACGAGCGCGGCGGCGCGTGCCGTGCGGCGTACGGGTGTTCGCTGATCCACAACGGCGATCCTAAGCGCGGAATGTCCGATTCGGGGGATTCCGTCGACCGGATCCGGTCGCTGAGCGGATCCAGTGGATTCAGAGGATCGCGATGCCCAGTGGACGGGAACCCGCAGCCAGTTCGAACGGCTGCTTCTTGCCCGTCAGGTCGACGACGGTGATGCCGTTGCCGTACCCGTCGCGGGTGAAGCCCTGGGTGACGTACGCCGTGCGGCCGTCGGCGGAGACCGTCACGTCCTCGTGCGGCCCGTCCAGCGGCACGACCCGCTCGGAACCCCCGGGGGTACGGATGGTCAGGGACGGGCCCTTGTCGTCGGAGAGGATCGGGCCGGTGCCGACGACGAGCAGGGTGCCGTCGGGGGCGAGCGTCGTGCCGTGCTGGTGGGTGTCGGCGGTCATCCGCTCGATGGTGCTCCGCCCGGTGCGCGGATCGAGGACGACGAGCCGTTCGCCCTCGAACGGCAGCAGCAGCTTGCCGTCGGCGGGGCGCACGACGGCGTAGTGCGGCTTCAGCCAGGAGCCGAGACCGCCCTCGGTGCCGTACGGGGCGACCTCGAAGCGCCGCGTCCTGCCGTCGGCCGTGTTCACGGCCGTGACGTCGAAGGAGTCGTGATCGGTGGCGTACACCTCGGCGCCGTCCGGCGAGACGTCCACGTCGAAGGGGCGGCGGCCCACCGCAGCCGTGTCGGTCACCTCGCGGGTCGCGGTGTCGATGGTCTCCAGCACACCGTTGCCGCCGGGCACATTGACACCGACGTAGACGTGCCGGCCGTCGGGGGCCAGGGCGATGCCCATGCCCCCGCCCCGGTACTCGCCGGTCGTGACGGGGCCGGTCCGCGTCCGGTACGGGATCCGGGCGAGGCGGGTGCGGTTCGCCGTGTCGACGACCGCGACGCCCTCGGCGGTCGCCACCCAGGCGGTGCCCTTGTCGTCGACGACGAGGCCGTAGGGGGCGGTGCCGACCTCGACGGAACCGAGCGTGCGCCGGTCGTGGCCCGGATCCGGGTCGACGAACGTCACGGTGTCGGCGCCGAAGTCGGCGACGAGGAGCGTGCCGTGCGGGGTGGCCGCGGCGGCGGGCTTCGAAGGGGCCGGGGAGGGGGCGGCCGGTGCGGTCGGTACGGCCGTTGCGCTGTCCGGCGTACGGGGTGTGGCCGGGGCGGCCCCGGTGCCGCCCGCACAGCCCGCGAGGACCGCCGCCGCGGCGAGTGCCGGCACCGCGTGGCGCGCGTTCACCGGGCGCTCCTCAGCAGCGCGGCGATGTGCGCGAAGCCGCGGCGCTCCGCGTGCTCCAGCGCGGTCATCCCGTCGCCGTCCGCCAGGTCCACGTTCGCGCCGGCCGCCAGCAGGAGCTCGATGACCTCCTGGTGTGCCCGGCCGCCGTCGCCGAGGATCACGGCCTCCAGCAGGGCGGTCCAGCCGAGCCGGTTGACGTGGTCGACGTCGATGTCGGTGACGCGGAGCAGCTCCCGCACGTAGGCGGCGTGGCCGCGCTCGCTCGCCGGGATGAGGGCGATGCCGCCGAAGCGGTTGCGGAGCTTCAGATCGGGGCCGGCCGGCAGCAGGACGTGCAGCATCCGGACGCTGCCGGTGACCCCGGTCGCCAGCCAGGGGCTCTCCTCGCGCCCGTCCTGGGCGTTCGGGTCCGCGCCCGCCCCGACCAGCAGCCGGGCGGCCTCGACGTGGTCGCCGTGGACGGCGAGGAGCAGCGGGGTGCGCAGCTCCTCGTCGCGGCAGTCGACCCTGGCGCCGCCCTCGATCGCGGTCCGCACGCGGTAGGTGTCGCCGGTGCGTGCGGCGTCGAGCAGTTGTCGATCGAGGGCGTTCATCTCGTACTCCTGTTTGCTGAGCGTGCTCGACTTGCTGAGCGTGCTCGACTTGCTGAGCGTGCTCGACGGGTCGGGCTGCCTGTTACTTGGCGAGCTCGGCGACGCCGGCCTGGGCGAACTTCTCGTCCAGGTCGCCCGACGGGGCGCCGGCCACGCCGATGCCGGCGATCGGGGCACCGTTGGCGGCGACCGGGGCACCACCGGCGAGGAAGAGGGTGCCGGGGATGTCCTTCAGGGTCGGGGCGTTGGTCAGGCGCTTGGCGAGCTCGGAGGTGGGGGCGTTCCAGGAGACGGCGGTGAACGCCTTCTTCTGCGCGGCCTCGTAGGACTGCGGGCCGGCGCCGTCGCCGCGCAGGGTGACGATGGTGTTGCCGTTGCGGTCGACGACGGCGACGGAGACGCGCTGGTTCTCGTCCTCGGCGGCGTCGAGGGTCGCCTGCGCGGCCTTGGTGGCGGCGGCGATGGTCAGGTGGGTGGACTGCTGGAGGTTGCCGTTCGAGGCGTCGGCCTTGAGGGCGACCGCGGGGGCGGCGGCCGGGGTGGAGGCGCTGGCGGACACGGCGCCGAAGGTGCCTGCGCCGAGGGCGGCGACGGCGACGGCACCGGTCAGGACGCGGGTGCGCAGCGACAGCTTCTTCATGGTGGACTCCTCAGCAGGGGTGGATGAGCAGGTGTGGGGCGGTGATGCGGTGGAGCAGTGGTGCGGTGAAGCGGTGGACGAGCTGTTCGGCTCTGGGATCAATCCTCCGACCGCGACCCGCCCCGCACCGTCGACGGACCGGCTCGACGCCGCACGCGGGACGGTCGACGGCCCCATCAGCCGATCGGTTGATGCGAGGGTCGTCGTCCGGGGTGACGATGGGTGTATCCGTGCAGCTCAGCGGCGCCGCTGACGGTGAGGAGCGAGAGGTACGACGTGAAGCACCGAAGCCGGTCGGCACCCCGCACGGGCCCGGGAACGCACCCGGACGTGGACACGGACGTGAACATGGACGTGGACGTCGGCATGGGCATGGGCGCGGGGACGGGCGGGACGCCCGGGACCGGAAACGCCGCCCGGGACCGGTCCGGTGACCCGGACGCCCGGTGGCTCACGTTCCTGATGCACGCCGCGTTCTTCCTGCTGCTCGGCGCCTCGCTCACCCGCTTCCTGCTGCGCCACCCCGGCGAGGCCCGCACCCCGTGGATCATCGCGCTCTCCGTCGCCGCCGCCGTGCTGTACGTGGTCGGGCCGGTGCTGGGCTCGCGTCCGACGCCGCGCTCCCTGCTGTGGCTGGGGGTGCTGGTCGCCGTGTGGATGGTGCTGGTGGTCCTCGCGCCGAGCTTCGCGTGGTGCGCGGTGCCGCTCTTCTTCACCGGGCTGCGCATCCTCCCGCCGCGCGCCGCGCTCGCGCTCGTCGCCCTGCTCACCTTGTTCGTCGTCGCCGCACAACTACGGCTGGCCAAGGGCTTCGACCCGAATCTGGTGCTCGCCCCGCCGGCCGTGGCGGCGGTCGCGACGGCGGTCTTCGTCCATATGCAGCGTCAGGCCGTGCGCCAGCGCGAGCTGTCCGAGCGGCAGGGCGAACTCATCAACGACCTGCTCCGCACCCGCCGGGAACTGGCCGCCACCGAACGGCGCGAAGGAACCCTCGCCGAACGCCAGCGGCTCTCCATGGAGATCCACGACACCCTCGCGCAGGGCCTCTCCAGCCAGCAGATGCTGCTCCAGGCCGCCGACCGCACCTGGAACGCCGACCCGGCGACCGCCCGCAGCCATGTCCGTACCGCCACCGGCATCGCGGAACACAACCTCGCCGAGGCCCGCCGCTTCGTCCACGACCTCGCGCCGGCCGACCTCGCGGAGGGCGGCGGCCTGGAGGCGGCCCTGCACGCACTGGCCACCCGCGAGACGGTGCAGGCACAGGGACGGCTCACCGTCCACTGCCACGTGGAGGGCGAAGGGCTCACCGCGCTGCCCGACCGGACGCAGTCCGCGCTCCTGCGCATCGCCCAGGGCGGGCTGGCCAACGTGAAGGAGCACGCGCACGCGACGGAGGCGGCGCTGACGCTGACCCACCTCGGCGACCGGGTCGTCCTGGACATCGCCGACAACGGGCAGGGCTTCGTCCCCGACGAAACCACCAGGGCCACCGGCAGCGTGCGCGGTCACGGGCTGCCCGCGATCCGGGCCCGGCTCCAACAGCTCGGCGGCACACTGACGATCGAGTCGGTGCCGGGCGAGGGTACGGTGCTGTCCGCCGCCGTCCCCCTCACCGCCGCCCCGCCGACCACCCCGGAGGACCTCGCATGACCGCGACGACGCCCGTACGCATCCTGCTCTGCGACGACCACGTCGTCGTACGCGCCGGTCTGCTCGCCCTCCTCGGCAGCGAACCGGACATCGACGTCGTCGGCGAGGCCGGCAGCGGCGAGGAGGCGGTCGCCCTGGCCGCCAAGCTCACCCCGGACGTCGTCCTGATGGACCTCCAGCTCGGCGAGGGCATCGACGGTGTCGAGGCCACCCGCCGCATCGCCACCACCGGTGTCCATGTGCTGGTCCTCACCACGTACGACACGGACGCCGACATCACCCGGGCCATCGAGGCGGGCGCCACCGGCTATCTGCTGAAGGCCGAGCGCCCCGAGGAGCTCTTCGCCGCGATCCGCTCGGCCGCCCAGGGCCGTACGACACTCTCCCCGCCGGTGGCCAGCCGGGTCATGGCCCGGATGCGCAAGCCCCTGCCCACGCTCACCGACCGCGAGCTCGACATCCTGGCCCAGCTCTCCCAGGGCCTGGGCAACCGCGACATCGCCCGCGCCCTGTTCATCAGCGAGGCCACGGTCAAGACCCACCTGGGCCGGATCTACGACAAGCTCGGCGTCGACACCCGCGCGGGTGCCGTCGCCATCGCGAAGGAGCAGCGACTGCTGTCGTAGGAACCACCGCCCGGCAGTCCGGAGCCCCGGGCCGCCGGACTCCAGGCCCGCCCGAACCGGGCCCCGGAGCACGCCGGACGGCCTCCCGGCACGGGCGCCCCGCCGGGCATGACACCATCGAAGCGTGCTCGACATCGGCTACTCCCTCTCCCGGCGCTTCCCCGATCCCCCGCAGACCGACTACCGCCGCGCGGACGTCCATGCCCTGCGGCACGACCTGTTCTCCGGGGACGTCTACCTCGCGGACACCAAGGAGGACCGCGAGCTATCCACCGCCTGGGGATGGGTTCCGGTGCTCGACTTCGCGTGGGCGCTGTGCGACATCGTCGAGCAGATCGACCAGGACCCTCGCGGCAACCGCTCGCACCGGGAGCAGTTCGCCGAGCTGGACTTCACCGAGTCGTCCGACCGGATGCTCTTCGCACGCCGCTTCGGCTGGGTCGACATCGAGGCCGACTGGATGCCCGGCGACGAGCCCCCGCTCACCTTCAGCCACTCCCTGCTGCGCCGCGAGGCCCGCGACTTCCTGCACGACCTGATCGCCGACCTCGCCGACATGCACGAGGGCCTCGCCGACAACCCCGCGATCTGGGACCTCCAGGCCCGCTTCCCCCGTATCTGACCCCGCTCCCCCTCCGCTACGCCTCCACCCGCACCCCGATCTGCGCCGCGAACGCCGGTGCCAGCTCCATCAGCTGGGCCGGGCTGATCACCGCACCCGACAGCCGCTCCACCCCACGCGCGATGTCCAGCTCCGCGACCGTACGCAGGTCCACCGACTCCATCCGTGCGGAGCTGAAGTCGGCCCGCTTCAGCACGCAGTCACGGAACTCCACCCGCACCAGCTGCGCGTCCCCGAAATCCGGCTCGGACAGCACACAGCCCTCGAAGACCACGTCCTTGAGCCGCGCCCTGCGCAGATTCAGGTAGTCGATCTTCCCGCCGCGCACCAGCACCCGCTCCAGCACCCCGCCGTGCAGCTGCACCCCGCCCAGCCGTGCGTCCACCACCTCCACGTCGCGCAGCGACGCCCCCGCGAGATCGGTGCCCACACCCCGTACGCCCGTCAGCACCGAATCGATGAAACGGGCCCTGACCAGCTCCGTGCGGTCCAGTGCGCAGCCCTCCAGCGCACAGTCCATGAACCGGGCCCCCGGGCCCGACTCGTCGGCGAGATCCGCCCCGTCGAACCGCACACCGTCGTAGTCCCCGTCCGGCTCCAGTCCTCCCCCGTCGTACGGAACGAGGGGTGGGAGCCGCACTTCCGGGCGCCGGGCCGCCGGGACGGTGTCCGTCTTCCTGCTGTTGCTGCGTGCCATGCCCTCCATCGTGGCCCATGCCACTGACAACGCCCCGGGGCCGACGCCACGGACGCGGCCGGACCAGGACGGAGGGCCCGGACCAGGACGGAGGGCCGGCCGCCCCTCCTACTGCTGCCCGCCGAGCCCTGCCAGCGCCTCGTCGGTCAGCCGGTACACCGTCCACTCGTCCTGCGGGCGCGCGCCCAGCGACTCGTAGAACGCGATGGACGGGGCGTTCCAGTCCAGCACCGACCACTCCAGGCGCTCGTAGCCGCGCTCCACGCAGATCCGCGCCAGCTCCGTCAGCAACGCCTTCCCGTGCCCGCCGCCGCGCCGCTCCGGGCGCACGTACAGGTCCTCCAGGTAGATGCCGTGCACCCCGCGCCAGGTGGAGAAGTTCAGGAACCAGAGCGCGAAACCGGCCACCTCGCCGTCGTCCGACTCGGCGATGTGCGCGTACGCGGCGGGCCGCTCACCGAACAGCGCCTCGTGCAACTGCTCCTCGGTGGCCTTCGCCTCGTGCGGAGCCTTCTCGTATTCGGCCAGCTCACGGACCATGGCGTGGATGACGGGGACATCGGCTGGGACAGCGGTACGAATCATGGGGGCAGAGTAAGCAAAGCCCCCGGCCCCGCTCGCTCTGCCCCCTCGTTCCCCCTCGCACCACTCCCACCCCCGCTCCGGCCGCTCGTTCCGCGCCGCTCGGCTCCGCCCCTGCCGGAATGTCGATCACGCCACCGGTCCCGGGGCCGTGCGTCAATCGGATATGACTCCGAGCAGCCCCGCACCGCCCGCCCGGCGCCGCACCACCGCCGGCTCGTGGCTCCGCAGCGCCGGCTCCTGGATCCGCAGCGCACCCGGCACCTACACCTGGCTGGCCGCGCTCTTCGTCACCACGGTGATCGTCCATCAGATGTCACCGGACTTCGAAGAGGACTTCCTGCGCCAGCGCTCGACCAACATCCACGAACTCACCGAGGACCCCCTGCGCGTCCTGTTCGCCAGCGCCTTCTGGATCGACGGCGGCCGCTGGCTCCCCTACGCCGTCCTGTACACCGTCTTCCACGCCCCCGCCGAACGCTGGCTCGGCACCCTGCGCTGGCTCGCCGTCGCCCTCCTGGCGCACGTCCTCGCCTCGCTCGTCAGCGAAGGCGTCCTGGCCTGGGCGATCCGGCACGGACACGTGCCCTGGTCGGCCACGAACACCCTCGACGTCGGGGTCAGTTACGCGCTCGCGGGGGTCGTCGCCGTGCTCACGTACCGCATCCCGCGGCCCTGGCGGTACGTGTACCTCTTCGCCGTCCTCGTCTTCTACGGCATCCCCCTCGTCGCCGGCCGCTCCTTCACCGACCTCGGCCACTTCACCGCCGTGCTCATCGGCCTGGCCTGCTACCCATTGACCCGGTCCCGGCACGGGACGGGAGCGCCCCTCGCGCAGTAACGTCCCGCCCGAGAGCCAACAGGGCTTCACACCGGACAAAGCAGGGGCAAAATGAGCACCGTCAGCACCGTCAACGGCGGCATATCGTTCTGGTACGCGGACCAAGGCACCCCCCTCGCCCGGGAGCCTCTGCCCGGCGACGCCACCGCCGACGTCTGCATCGTCGGGGGCGGGTACACCGGGCTGTGGACCGCCTACTACCTGAAGAAGGCCGTCCCCTTCCTCAACATCACCGTCCTGGAAGCCAAGTTCTGCGGCTACGGCGCCTCCGGGCGCAACGGCGGCTGGCTCTACAACGGCATCGCGGGCCGCGACCGCTACGCGAAGCTCCACGGCCACGAGGCCGCCGTCCGGCTCCAGCAGGCGATGAACGAGACGGTCGACGAGGTCGTACGGGTGGCCGCCGAGGAGGGCATCGACGCCGACATCCACCAGGGCGGCGTCCTCGAAGTCGCCTACACACCCGCGCAGCTGGCCCGGCTCAAGGACTTCCACTCCGTCGAGATCGCCTTCGGCGAGACCGACCGGGTGCTGCGCGGCGCCCGTGAGACCTGCGAACGCGTCAACGTCACCGGGGCCGTCGGGTCCTCCTGGACCCCGCACGGCGCCCGGCTGCACCCGGTCAAGCTCGTCCAGGGCCTCGCCGCGACCGTCGAGGCGCTCGGCGTCACCATCCACGAGTCGACGCCGGTCACCGAGATCAAGCCCAAGCACGCGCACACCCCGTACGGCACCGTCCGCGCCCCGTACATCCTGCGCTGCACCGAGGGCTTCACCGCGAACCTCAAGGGCCAGCGGCGCACCTGGCTCCCCATGAACTCCTCGATGATCGCCACCGAGCCGCTCCCCCGGTCGGTCTGGGACACCATCGGCTGGGACGGCCGCGAGACCCTCGGTGACATGGCCCACGCCTACATGTACGCCCAGCGCACCGCCGACGACCGCATCGCGCTCGGCGGGCGCGGCGTCCCGTACCGCTTCGGCTCGGGTGCCGCGCACTTCAACGACACAGCACGCACCCAGCCCGCCACCATCGAGGCCCTCCGGGACATCCTGGTCCGCTTCTTCCCCGCCACCGCGGGGGCCCGCATCGACCACGCCTGGTCCGGTGTCCTCGGCGTCCCCCGCGACTGGTGCGCCACGGTCACCCTGGACCGTTCCACCGGGCTCGGCTGGGCGGGCGGCTACGTCGGCTCCGGCGTCGCCACCACCAACCTCGCCGCCCGCACCCTGCGCGACCTGATCCAGCAGGACTCCGGCCAGTCGGGCCCCACCGATCTGACCACCCTCCCCTGGGTCGGCCACAAGGTCCGCCGCTGGGAGCCGGAACCCTTCCGCTGGATCGGTGTCCACGGCATGTACGCCGCCTACCGCGCCGCCGACCGCCGCGAACTCACCTCGCCGCGGGCCGGCACGGACCCGGTGGCGAAGGCCGCGGACCGGCTGGCCGGGCGGCACTGACCGGAGGAACGGACCCCGGCAGACCCCGGCTCGGGCCCCGACGGGCCCGAGCCGGACCCGAGCGGGGACCGTGAGGAAGGCCGGCGCCCCTCCCGGGACGCCGGCCTTCCTCGCGGGGTCAGGCGACGAGCTCGGCGTCCTTCGCCGCGGCGGGGCTCTGGCTTCCTGTCGCGCATGACCGAACACCGGGCGGCCGGGTACCGGGCACAGCCGGGCACCCGACAACTGAACAAACGTTCAGCACCCGCGTGCATTGACAGGGGCGATCCACACTCCGAATACTGACTACTCATTCAGTAAGGAGCCTGTGCAGTGCCTGGACACCCCATGCCGGATCCCTCCGCCGCCCCCATCCCGATGACCGGCGGGGAAGCCCTGGTCCGGGCGCTGGCCGCGCACGGGGTGACCCGGGCCTTCGGCATCCCCGGCACCCACAACCTGGAGATCTACCGGCACCTGGCCGCCTACCGGATCGACCACCTCAACCCCCGCCACGAACAGGGCGCGGGCTACGCCGCCGACGCCTACGCCCGGGTCTGCGGGCGCCCCGGCGTGGCGATCACCACCACCGGACCGGCCCTGCTGAACATCGCGGCCGCCGTCGGCCAGGCGTACTCCGACAGCGTCCCGCTCCTCGTCGTCTCACCCGGCATGCCGCTGCGCCACCCCCGGCAGCCCACCGGCCTGCTCCACGAGATGCGCAGCCAGACCGAGGCGCTGCGGGGCGTCGCGGCCGTCAGCCACCGGGTGTCCTCGGCCGAGGAGATCGGCGTGGCGGTGGCCCGCGCCTTCACTCTCTTCCGTACGCGGCGCCCCCGCCCCGTACACATCGAGATACCGCTGGACCTGCTCACCGCCGTGGAACCGGCCGGGCCGGTACGGACCGCCCCGCCGTCCTCCCCCGCGACGGCGGACCCGGACGCGCTCGCGGCGGCCGTCGGGGCACTGTGCTCGGCCGCCCGGCCCGCGATCGTGCTCGGCGGCGGAGCGCGCGCCGCCGCCGCCGAGTGCCTGCGGCTGGCCGAGGAGCTGGGCGCCCCCGTGGTGACCACCGCCAACGGCAAGGGGATCGTCGCCGAGACCCACCCGCTGTCGCTCGGCGTCTCCCTGCACAGCCGGGCCGTCCGGCACTGGCTGGCCGAGCGCGACGTGGTGCTCGCCGTCGGCACCGAACTCGCCGAGTCCGACCTGTGGGAGCCCCTGCCCGCGCTCGGCGGCACCCTCGTCCGGGCCGACATCGATCCGGCACAGATGTACGCGGGGCTGCCCGCCGCGATCCCCCTGGTCGGCGACGCCCGCCACACCCTGCGCGCCCTCCTCGCCGCCCTCCCCGGAGCCACCGGAGCGCCCCCCGAAGCCCGGTCCGAAGCCCACCGGGCCGCCGCCGCACTGCGCGCGGAGCGGAACGCCGAGACCCGCGGCGAGGACGCCCCCCTCCTGCCCTACCTGGCGGCCATCAGGTCGGTCCTCCCGGCGGACACGGTGCTCACCTCCGACAGCGCCCAGTGCTGCTACTACGGCGCGATCCCGCACCTGCCCGTCGCCCCGGAGGGCCGCTACCTGCACCCGACGGGCTTCGGCACGCTCGGCTACGCGCTGCCCGCCGCCATCGGTGCCAAGACCGCGGACCCCGCCCGGCCGGTCGTCGCCCTGAGCGGTGACGGCGGCCTCCAGTTCTCCGTACAGGAGCTGGCCACCGCCGTACAGCTGCGGCTCCCGCTGCCCGTCGTGGTCTTCGACAACGGCGGCTACGGCGAGATCCGCGACGAGATGGTCTCCCGCGGCGACCGCCCCACCGCGGTCGACCTGCCGCCGGTCGACCTGCCCGCCCTGGCCCGCGCCTACGGCGGCCACGGCGTACGAGCCGACTCGCCCGAGGCGCTGGCAGAGGCACTGCGCCACGCCCTGGACACCCCCGGCCCCACCCTCATCACCGTCCCCCTCGCCACCGCCCCCAGGGAGCTCCCCCGATGACCACCGCTGCCGCCGTCGATCCCGCCCCTCCCCTGATCTCCCTCACCTGGACCGACCAGGAGACCGGCCACCAGGGGCACCTGGTCATCGACCGCCTGGTGCGCGGCGTCTCCAGCGGCGGTCTGCGGATGCGCTCCGGCTGCACGCTGGCGGAGGTCACCGGCCTGGCCCGGGGCATGACGATGAAGGAGGCGCTGCACTACAACCCGCAGGGCCGCTACATCCCGCTGGGCGGCGCCAAGGGCGGCATCGACTGCGACCCGCGCGACCCCGCCGCCTACGGCGTCCTCGTCCGCTATCTGCGCGCCGTACGCCCCTACATCGAGAACTTCTGGACCACCGGCGAGGACCTCGGTCTCACCCAGGACCTGGTCGACCGGGCCGCCGCCGAAGCGGGCCTGGTCTCCTCCATCCAGGCGGTCTACCCGCTCCTGGACGACGAGGAGGCCGCCCGGCGGCGCCTCGCCGACGCGTTCGCCATCGATGTGGACGGCATCGGCCTGGACGAGCTGGTGGGCGGCTGCGGAGTCGCCGAATCGGTGCTCACGGCTCTGGACCGGGCCGGCGTCGCCCACCGGGAAACCCGTGTCGCGGTGCAGGGCCTCGGCACCATGGGCGGCGCCACCGCCCGCTTCCTGGCCCGCGCCGGGCTGCGCGTCGTCGCGGTCGCCGACATCAAGGGCACCATCGCCAACCCCGCCGGCCTGGACGTCGAGGCACTGCTCGCCGCCCGCGACGGCCACGGCACCGTGGACCGCGCCGTACTCCGCGCCGAGGACCGCGAACTGCCGGCCGGCGCCTGGCTGACCGCCGACGCCGAGGTACTGGTCCCGGCCGCCGTCTCGTACGCCGTGGACACCACCAACCAGGCGGGCATCACCGCCCGTTGGATCGTCGAGGCCGCCAACATGCCGGTGGTGCCGGAGGCGGAGACACTGCTGGCCGCCCGCGGCATCACCGTACTGCCGGACGTGGTCGTCAACTCCGGTACGAACGCCTGGTGGTGGTGGACCCTGTTCGGCGACATCGGCGCCGACGCCGACGAGGCGTTCACGTACACCCGCCGCTCGATGCGCGCCCTGGTCGACCGGATACTGACCCGCGCCGAGTCCGAGAACACCACCCCCCGGGCCGCCGCGCACGCCCTGGCCACGGACCGGCTCCCGATCGTCGCCGAACGCTTCGGATCGTTCCGCTGACGGCCGGAGGGCTTTTGGGCCGGGACAGCGGACGGTGGATCACGGTCGGCGGGGGCCCGGTCCGGGGAGACGTACGCCTGCGGCACGGAGCCTGCTCTCGACGAGCGCGGCCAGCCGGGCCGTGGCCGGCGCCTCTTCCTCGCCGTGGCGGGCGATCAGCTCGTACCGGGTCGCGGCCTCGGTACGGGCCTGCAGGCCGGTCACGATCTTGAGCTGTTCGGGGCTGGCGAGGTAGTGGTCGGCCAGGGCGGTGGCGAGTTCGGCGATGCGGGGGTCGTCGGGTTCCCAGGCCGCGGATTCGGCGGCGCGCCTGCTCAGGGCGACGAACCGGGAGTCCCGCAGGGCGTGTTCGACATGGGCGAGGTGGTCGTCGAAGCCCTCGGGGACCAGGGCCCTGGCGAGCACCAGGCCCTCCCGGGCGGCCGCCACCTCGTCCGCGGTGAAGCCGAGGCCGGCCATCCGCTCCAGCAAGGCCACGGCGCGGTCGGGCAGCAGGGCCCGGTTGCCGTCGGAGAGCCGGTGCAGCATGTCCCGCCGGGCGGTCAACTCCCTGATCCGCTCGGTGAGCTGCCGCTCGACATCGACCAGTGCGGTGGCGAACCGCGCGGCGTCGGCATCGAGCAGGGGCCCGATCTCCGCCAGCGGAACCCCGGCGACGGCCAGCGTGCGGACCTGCACCAGCCGCAACAAGTCGGCCGATCCGTACCGCCGGTAGCCGGAGCCGTCGCGCACGGGCTCCTCGGCCAGGCCGAGCTTGTGGTAGTGCCGCACCGTCTTCACCGTGATGCCGACGAATTCCGCCGCCTGACCGATCGTGACCCCGTTGCTCATCAGCCAAGCCTGCCTCATGGGCCGGGCTGCCGGACCGGACTGCCCGGCCGCCTGCCCGCCTGCCTGCCCGCCTGCCCGCCTGCCTGCCCGCCTGCCCGCCTGCCGCAGAACACCTCACTCGCCGAACACTGCGCCGACGAGCCGCTGCGTCGCCTGCTGGAACGCCACGGCCAGGGACAGCGCGGCGTCGTCCACGTAGTTCAGGGTGGCGGTCAGGGTCCTGCCGCCGTCGGGCGTGCTGTACATCAGTGCCGCATGACCGGCGGCGCCGCCGTTGTGGGTGATGACGGTGCCGCCGCTGCCGATGTCCTGCACGAACACCCCCAGGCCGTAGCCCATGCCCGGGGCGGGCGTCGGGCGCGGCGTGCACATCTCGGCCAGCAGCTCGGCCGGCAGGAGCCTGCCGCCCACCAGCGCGGAGATGAACGTGTGCAGGTCCCGGGAGGTCGAGATCATGTCACCGCCGCTGGAGATCCAGGACGGGTTCAGCCTGGTGACGTCGACCGTCCTCTCCTCGCCGGCGTCCTCGTAGCGGTAGTAGGCATGGGCGTGCGGCTCGGCGATCCCGGTCTGTGTGGTGGGTGCCGCGGTGCCCGACAGCCCGAGCGGCCCCAGGATCAGCCGCTGCATCTCCTCGGCGACCGGGCGGCCGGTGACCTGCTCGATCAGCAGCCTGGCCAGCACGTAGTTGGTGTTGGAGTAGCTCCAGTCCGTCCCCGGCTCGAACCGCGCCGGCTTGGACAACGCCAGCCGCACCAACTCCGCCGGCGGATAGGTCCTGAAGCGGTTGTCCACCCACTCCTTGCCCGCGGTGGTGGCGGGGATCCCCGGCACCATCGTCCCGTCCTCGTAGTACTCGCCGGTGAAGTTGAAGATCCCGCTGGTGTGCTGCAGCAGCATCCGCACGGTGATCCGCCGGTCCAGCCCGAACTCCGGCAGGCGGTCGGCCACCGGGGTGTCCAGCCCGATCCTGCCCTCGGCCACCAGTTGCAGCACCAGGGTCGCGGTGAAGGTCTTGGTGTTGCTGCCGATCCGGACGTGTCCGTCCACCGGCGGCTTCGCGGCCTCCCCCAGCCTGCTCACCCCGGCGCTGCCGGCCCACTCGCCCCGCTCGTCGTGCACGCGCAGCGTGATCCCCGCGATGCCGGAATCGACGATCTCCTCCAGGATCTCGCGGAGTTCCGGGCGGTCCTGCCCGGCAGCGGCGTCGTCGAACGTGCTCTTGTCCTGGTCGGAAGGATCGATGTCCATGGTGGTCGGCTCCCTTGAGTCCGTCGTGCCCGGATCGGCGCCCGTCGCGGCCTGCCGATGCGACGAGCGTCCACCCTGACCCGAGGTCAACCTCAATGGTGATCCAGCTCACACCGGCTTCCGGGGTGGCCACGCGCGAGACAAGCCGTTCCGTCATGTGCGGACACGACGAAACGGAACCGGAATCAGAGCCCTCATTTAGCCAACACCCCTATTCGGCAGCCGACTTGAATTCGAATACTCGTTGCAGACGCCGATGGGAATGATTAGGGTCACGGGAGTGCAAAGGCCGATCCACGGGGGAACAGGCCGATCGATCCACCCATGAGGCACAAGGAATTCCGGCGTGCTCGGACTTTCCCTGCCCATGCGCGTGCGCCGGGCACTTCACCCCCGTACGGCCCGAATGGCCAAATCGCCCGCGCTCGACCGGCGCGGGCACAACGCAGGGGGCTCACCTTTGAGGCGTACTCATGCACGCATCACAGCACGCGTCGCATCCATGACCGCATTCGCCCTGGCCGTCGGCCTCAGCGGGGCGACCAGCGCTCAAGCCACCTACTACAGCGGCGGAATGCCCGGCCCCAAGTTCAACGTGAAGGCAGTGGGCATCAACGACACCTGGGTCGGGTTCCTCGACACCGGGCGCAAGAACTGGAACAACGCGGGCGCCGGAGCCAGTATCGGCCGCAAGTCCACCGCGAAGGCCACATTCACGGCCGGCCGCTACAACGAGAGCTGGTACGGCCTCTATTCGCCGTCCGGCCTGCGTCCCATCAATCGGATCTTCAAGATCAAGGTGAACGCGAAAACCCTCTCCCGTGATTCCGGCTCCAAAATGACGGAGTGGTCCCGCAGCACGACCACCCATGAGCTGGGACACGCTCTGAGCCTCGCCGACAACCCTGGGACCAAGAAGGCTTCGCTCATGAAGCACAGCAGGAACAGGACCAAGGTGCAGAAGCCGTTGGCGTACGACATCTCCGAGGTCAAGAGGATCTACTGATGAGGAAAATGCGTCACTTCGTCGCGAGCGGATCCCTCCTCGTTCTCGCCCTTTCCGCAGCGGGCTGCTCGAACGGCGGCGAGCAGGCCGGAGGCAAGGCCGCCGAGAAATCCGAAGTCATCGCCTACCAGGCGGACTACCCGGTGTACGACTCGCTCGACGAGGTCGTCGAGAAGGCCGATCTCATCGTGAAGGGCACGGTGGTGGGCTCCACGGTCAAGGAGCTGAGGCCGGAGAAGTCCACCGACACGGACCCGCTGACCAACCCGCAGGCGGGCCTCTCCGAGGAGGAGGCCGCCGAGACCGACCCGGTCGTCATCACCGTCTCCGAGGTCAAGGTCTCCGAGGTCCTGGCCGGCGACGCCGAGCCGGGCGACATCGTCGAGGTGAGCCAGCTCGGCGGCGAGCGGGGGAACGTCACCTACCAGGAGAAGCACACCACCACGCTGGCGAAGAACGGTACGCAGTACGTGCTGATGCTCGCCGGCCACGGCGCGTCGGCGCCGTACGACCTGCTCAACCCCGAACAGGCCCTCTACACCGCCGGTGAGCGCGGACGGATCGAGCCCGTCGGCGACGGTGGCTTCGAGAACGCGGGCACGGTCCGGACCCTCAAGGAACGGGCCGCCCGCGTCAAGTGAGCACGGCCGCCTCCACGCCGGGTGCCCGCGAGGGCCGGCCGGCGCGCGAGGCGGCCGAGACGAGGGGGTACCGCCGGCGGGCGGTACCCCCTCCGTCGTGTCACCGCGCCCGGACGGGCCTCAGCCGGTCAGCCGGAGAGCCTTCAGGACCCCCGGGCTCAGCGTCACCGGATTGCCCTCGCCGGCCACGGCCCGGCCGCCGCTGACGCCGTACGCGCCCTGGGCGGTGTTGACCAGCGTGAACCGTCCGTCGTCCTGCCGCTCCAGCAGGAGCACGTACTCCTTTCCGGCGGCGAGGGCGGCGACCTCGGGCCCTCCCGCGTCGGGCGGGGTGTACGAGACGGTGACCTGCGCGCCCGGAGCGCTCCCCTTCGCGGCTGCCAGCACCTTGGCGGGGGCCTCCACCGACGTGACGTCGTCGACGGTCCGCTCCGTGCCCTTGCCGAGTTCCGCCCGCACGATGAGATCGGCCGCACCCTCCAGTGCGGACGCCGACCCGTAGGCGGGCTCGTCGGCCACGAGCCCCCCGCCCGGCTCGCCCGTCCCCGTCGTGGCGTACACGCCGACCGCGACGGCGACCGCGGCCACGCCGCACGCCACCGCGGCGATCAGTCCCCCTCGCCGACGCCGGGGCCGGGCCACGTCCACGGTGACCGAGTCGTTTCCGTCCAGCAAAGTGCTCAACTCCCTCGATGCGCGCGGGGACAGGCCGGATGCCTCGGCGCCGGAAGGCAGCGGGTCGGCCTGCCTGATCAGTGCTTCCATCCGCTTCGCGGACAGCGGGGCCTTCTTGGACTGCGTACGCTTCATGCCGACTCCCCGGACGAGGTGTAGTGCTCACGGAACGCCTTGCGGGCCCGGTGCAGACGGACCCATACGGCCGAGGTGCCGCACCCGAGCAGTGCGCCGGTCTCCGCCGCGGTGAGACCGTCCCAGTAACTGAGCACCAGCACCTCCCGATGCCGCTGCGGCAGGCGGTCGAGCGTGTCCAGGACCGTCGACTCCTCCGGCGACGCGGGGGCCCTGCCGAGTTCCTCGCCGATGCGTCGGCGCAGCTCGCTCAGCCTGACGGTGGCCCGGTAGTGGTTGCCGAGCACGTTCCTGGCCGTGACGAACAGCCATCCGGGCGTCGTCTGCCCGCCTTCGAGCTCGTGCTCCCAGGCGATGCGGAACACCTCCGCGGCGATCTCCTCGGCCTCACCCCCGTCAGCCGTTCTGCGGTGCGCGAAGGCGTGCACGCGCGAGTACTCCCGTGTGTACAGCGCGGTGAACCGGGCGCTTCGGCCCGGCTCGCTCACGGTCTGGTTGCTCTCCACACCCCCTATATGTCATGCGCGTGGCAGATCCTTACAGGGAGTCCGGAGTATTTTCCGGCGGCGTCGACCGCTGTCGGAACGCCGCGCGCGGACCGGGGCGACACCCCCCGGGAAGGCCAGGTCCACGCATAAAAAAATCCCAGGCCAGCATGGCGCTGACCTGGGGTTTTGAGCCGCCTGTCGGAATCGAACCGACGACCTGGAGCTTACAAGGCAACCGCTCTGCCAACTGAGCTAAGGCGGCAGCGCGCACATCGAAAGCCACGCGCGCGAGCCCTCACTCTACACAGCGCCCCACTCGCCGATCCAGGAAGTTCCGCGGCCCCCGCAGCCGCCCGAGCGGCCGTACGCCCACGCACCCGTATGTGAAGAATCGATGGCCTTGAAACTACTGACAGATTCCAAATGGCCAGGTAGCGTCGCTGAAGGTTCACGCAAGTGGACCAGACCACTCCCGCACTCGGATCGTCCGGCACGTTCCTGCCGGTGGAGGAGAAGATTCAGCATGGCCAGTGTCACGTTCGACAAGGCGTCCCGCGTCTACCCCGGCTCCACGAAGCCGGCCGTGGACCAGCTTGAGATCGACATCGCGGACGGTGAGTTCCTCGTCCTCGTCGGTCCTTCCGGTTGTGGCAAGTCGACCTCCCTGCGCATGCTCGCGGGTCTTGAGGACGTCAACGGCGGCGCGATCCGCATCGGTGACCGCGACGTCACGCACCTGCCCCCGAAGGACCGGGACATCGCCATGGTGTTCCAGAACTACGCGCTGTACCCGCACATGACCGTCGCGGACAACATGGGCTTCGCGCTCAAGATCGCCGGGGTCAACAAGACCGAGATCCGGGCGAAGGTCGAAGAGGCCGCCAAGATGCTCGACCTCACCGAGTACCTGGACCGCAAGCCGAAGGCGCTCTCCGGTGGTCAGCGCCAGCGTGTCGCGATGGGCCGCGCCATCGTGCGTGAGCCGCAGGTCTTCCTCATGGACGAGCCGCTGTCGAACCTCGACGCCAAGCTCCGTGTCTCCACCCGTACGCAGATCGCCTCGCTCCAGCGCCGCCTGGGCATCACGACCGTGTACGTCACCCACGACCAGGTCGAGGCCCTGACCATGGGCGACCGGGTCGCGGTCCTCAAGGACGGTCTGCTCCAGCAGGTCGACTCGCCGCGCAACATGTACGACAAGCCGGCGAACCTCTTCGTGGCCGGCTTCATCGGCTCCCCGGCCATGAACCTGGTCGAGGTCCCGATCACCGACGGCGGCGTGAAGTTCGGCAACAGCGTCGTCCCGGTCTCCCGCGAGGCGCTCTCCGCCGCCGCGGACAAGGGCGACACGACCGTCACGGTCGGCATCCGCCCGGAGCACTTCGACATCGTCGAGCACGGTGGCGCCGCCGCGAAGTCCCTCTCGAAGGACAGCGCCGACGCCCCGGCCGGCCTGGCCGTCTCGGTCAACGTCGTCGAGGAGCTCGGCGCCGACGGCTTCGTCTACGGCTCCGCGCGGGTCGGCGGCCAGGACAAGGACCTCGTCGTCCGCGTCGGCGGCCGCGCCGTTCCGGAGAAGGGCACCAAGCTGCACGTCGTGCCGCGCCCGGACGAGCTGCACGTCTTCTCGACCTCGACGGGTGCCCGTCTCACCGACTGACGCGCCCCGCACCCCCGCATCACAGCGGCCTCGCACGTATCGCGTGCGGGGCCGTTCGCGCGCCACGGGGCGCCGGAGGGTTTGAACAGGGGCCGGGCGGGTTTGGGGCCGCGCGGTGCCGAATTGCCCGGCACACCGGTCATTTCGGCTCCGTTCGTCAACACCGGATTCGAAAAACACCCTCGAACCATCCCCCTCAAGAGTGACGAATTGTCGCCATATCATCACTGCCCGCTACGCTCGCTGCGTGACCCACACTGCGCGCCGCATCGGCCGATCCCTCGCCTTCGTACTGCCCGTCGTGATGGTCCTCTCCGGGACCCTCGCCGTCACCAGCGTGCCGTGGGCAGCGCACGGCTCCGAGCCGCAGGTCCTGACCGCGTCGGCTCACGACATCTCCAAGCGCGCCAAGGCGCGCACTCCGCAGGACGCCCTCCGCGACCGACTGCTCGTGGAGCTCCGGGAGAAGGACCCGGCGGTCGCGCTCACCGACCTCCAGCGCTCCGTCGAGGGCCGCCCCTCCCTCGCCCGGCACTGCATGTCGATCGCCAAGGCACTGGGCCGCGCCGCCGTCGAGAAGTACGGGCCCACCCACGCCCACCGGTTCTCGCGCCCCGTCTGCGACACGTCCTTCGCCTCGGGCGTCGCCCGGTTCAGCTGACCGGCCGCTCCGGGCACCGCATATCGTGCCTGGCATGCATACGTATCCGACGCAGGCCGTGGTCCTGGCAGGTGGCCAGGGATCGCGGCTGCGCCCGTACACCGACGACCGCCCCAAGCCGATGGTCGAGATCCCGGGCACCGGGACTCCGATCATCGGCCATCAGCTTTCCTGGCTGGCCGCCGAAGGCGTGACCGACGCCGTGGTGTCGTGCGGTCATCTGGCCGAGGTACTGCAGGAGTGGCTGGACTCGGCGGTGCTGCCGCTGCGGGTGACGACCGTCGTGGAGTCCGAGCCGCTGGGCCGCGGCGGCGGGCTGAAGTACGCCGCCACCCGGCTGCCCGACCCCGAGCAGCCCTGGTACGCCACCAACGGCGACATCTGGACGCGCTTCTCCCTGCGCGAGATGGCCGCGTTCCACACCGAGCGCGACGCGACCGCCACGCTGGCCCTGGCCCGCCCCCGCATCCCGTGGGGTGCCGTGGAGACGGACGCGTTCGGGCACATCACCGACTTCATCGAGTCGCCGCCCTCGCCGTATCTGATCAACGCCGGGGTGTACGTGTTCTCCCCGGAGTTCACGACGCTGCTGCCGGACCGGGGCGACCACGAGCGGACGACGTTCCCCCGGCTGGCCCGCGAGCGCAGGCTCGCCGGGTACCCGCTGCCGCACGGGGCGTACTGGCGGGCCATCGACACGGCGAAGGACCTCACCGAGGCCGCCAAGGAACTCGACGGGAGCTGACCACCGGCGCGTGGTGGCCTGCGCATGGCGGCCGCGCGCATGGCGAAGGGGCGGTCACCGGTGTGAAGCCGGTGACCGCCCCTTTCGCCGTGTGCCGGGGCGGTGACTCAGCCGAGCAGGCCGCCGATGGGGTTCTTCCCGCCGCCGGACGTGGAGCCGGTGGAACCGTCGCCGTCCGAGCCGCCGGTCGAGCCGCCGGTCGAGCCGCCCCCCGTACCCGTGGAGCCGGAGGACGACGGGCCGGAGCTGCTGGACGGAGGCGGCTGCGGGGCCGTCTGCTGCGGGGTCTGCTGCCCGGTGCCCTGCGTCTGGCTGGGCTGGCCGGCACCGGCCGCCTGGCCGGACTCGCGGACGGTGCCCGCGGTGGGCGTGGACGGCGCGGTGGAGGGCGTCGTGGCGACGGTGCTCCGGGACGGGGCGGGGCGCCGGCCGTCCGGGGTGTGCGAGGCCCGGCCGCTGCGGGACTCCTCGGGGAGCGGGGAACCGGGGAGCTGGTTGGTCGGGTCGGTGTTCGGACCGGGCACGGTGACGACCTCGGAGGAGCGGACCGCACCGCCGAGCACGGAGCCGACCAGCAGGGTGAGACCGACGACCACGGAGGCGACGACGGCGCCCCGGCGCAGCACCCGGCGGCGCAGCTCCCAGATCGCCGAGCGCGGGCCGAGCCTGCGCCAGGCCTCCCCGGCGAGCCGTCCGTCGACGGAGTAGACGGGCGCGCCCGCGATGATCAGCGGGCTCCAGGCGGCGAGGTAGATGATGTCGGGCGCGTCGTACGCGGCGACGGTGCGCCAGCTCACCGTGACCAGCAGGGCGGCGGACAGCAGCGCGCCGAACGAGGCGGCGACGCGCTGCCAGAGGCCGAGGACGGTGAGGACGCCGACGACGACCTGGAGGAAGGCGACGGTGAGTCCGGCGCCGACGGGGTGGGAGAGCGCGAAGTCGCGCAGCGGCTCGGCCAGCTGCCAGGGGTGCAGCGAGGTCAGCCACTTGACCATGGAGCCGCGGTCGCCGCCGTCGAAGTAGACGGGGTCGCAGAGCTTGCCCATGCCGGCGTAGATGGAGATGAAGCCGAGGAAGACGCGGAGCGGGAGGAGTACGACGCCGAGGTTCATCCGGCGGCCGGGGTAGTACGCGTGCCGGACCGAGTCGCCGCTCTGGCGCCCGCTCCGGGCGTCGGCCTCGTCGTCGAACCCGTCCTCGTCGTCGTACGCGTCCTGTGCGTACGACGCGGCGTACGGCGCGCCGTCGTCGGTGTCGTAGGCGCCGACCGCCCGGCGCATGGGCGGCAGCAGCGGTCCGTAGCCGCCCGGCTGGTGCGGGGCGGTGAGGACGGGGTTGGGCTGGGTCTCTTCGAGGAGGTCGATGACCTGGGTGCCGGCCATGCCGGGTCCGCCGTCGCGCTCCGGGGCCGCGTAGGGGTCGTACGCGTCGTACCCGGTGGCCGGGGCCGGGCGGCCCGCGGTGGAGTTCCGCACGGCCTGGAGGAGCCCGGTGGCGCCGGGGTCGCCGGGGGCGGACCTGCCGCTCCACACGACGGGCGAGCGCCTGCCGCGGGCCGCTCCTGCGCCGCTCATGGCGGGGATCCTGGGCACGCCGGCGGGGGCCAGACCGCGCAGCCGCGGGCGCTGGCCGGGGGCGAGCTGCACCCGGAAGCTGGCGTGGTTGACGATGACCTGCGCAGGGTCGCAGTCCACCTTGGTCATGCTCAGGGCGGGTTGTTCGTCGAACCGAGGCGTTCTGGTGTCCACACTCATCTAACCGAGTGATCTGTGTTTAGGACACTGCCTTGACGGGCCCGATGTGTCCGAGGCCCGTCAATGGGTCCGGCCGGGGGGAGGCTCCGCCCGGCCGCCCCCCGGCCGGGTGGACTTCTCAGGCCCGGCGCCGCGCAACCTCGTACAGCACGATCCCGGCCGCGACGCCCGCGTTCAGCGACTCCGCGCCACCGGGCATCGAGATGCGGACCCGGTAGTCGCAGGTCTCGCCGACGAGGCGGCCGAGGCCCTTGCCCTCGCTGCCGATGACGATGACGACGGGCCCGGCGAGCTCCTCCAGGTCCTCGACGGTGTGCTCGCCGTCGGCGGCCAGGCCCACGACCGTGAGGCCGGCCTTCTGGTAGCCCTCCAGGGCGCGGGTCAGGTTGGTCACCCGGGAGACCGGCGTGCGGGCCGCCGTGCCCGCCGAGGACTTCCAGGCGCCCGCCGTCATCCCGGCCGCGCGCCGCTCGGGCACGACCACGCCGTGGCCGCCGAACGCGGAGACGGAGCGGACGATCGCGCCCAGGTTGCGCGGGTCGGTGACGCCGTCGAGAGCGACGATCAGCGGGTCCTCGCCGTTGTCGTACGCGGCGGCGGTGAGGTCCTCCGGGTGCGCGTACTCGTACGGCGGGACCTGGAGGACGAGGCCCTGGTGGTTCAGGCCGTTCGTCATCCGGTCCAGCTCGGGGCGCGGGGCCTCCATCAGGTTGATGTTGCCGCGCGCGCCGGCGAGCTGGAGCGCCTCGCGGACCCGCTCGTCGTTGTCGATGTACTGCTGGACGTACAGGGTCGTCGCCGGGACGCCGTCGCGCAGGGCCTCGTAGACGGGGTTGCGGCCGACGACCATCTCGGACGTGCCCTTGACGCCGCCGCGCCGGGGCGCGGGGCGGCGGGCCGCGGCCTGCTTGGCCTGGGCGTTGGCGATGCGGTTCTTCTTGTGTCCCTTGCGGGCGGAGGCGGGCGGCGTCGGGCCCTTGCCTTCGAGGCCACGGCGACGCTGCCCACCGCTGCCGACCTGCGCGCCCTTCTTGTTGGACGTGCGGCGGTTCCTGCGCTGGCTGTTCCCGGCCATGACCTACCTGTTTCGTTGCTTCTCAGACATGCGTACGTATAAGTGAAGTGTGCCGCCCGGAACGCCGGGCGGCACACGGTGGGGACTACTGGCGCGGGCCGAGTGTCCACCGAGGTCCGGTGGGACTGTCCTCGATGACGAGTCCGGACTGGTTGAGCTGGTCGCGGATGGCGTCGGCCGCGGGCCAGTCCTTGCGCTCGCGGGCCGACTGGCGCTGGTCCAGGACGAGCCGTACGAGCGTGTCGACGACCCCGTGCAGATCGTCGCCGCGGTCGCTCTCGCCCGCCCAGTGCTCGTCGAGCGGGTCGAGGCCGAGGACGCCGAGCATCGCGCGGACCTCCGCGAGCCGGGCGACGGCGGCTTCCTTGTCGTCGGCGGCCAGCGCGGAGTTGCCCTGGCGGACCGTGGTGTGGACGATCGCGAGCGCCTGCGGGACGCCCAGGTCGTCGTCCATCGCCTCGGCGAAGGCCGGCGGCACCTCGGTGGCGGGCTCGACCGTCTCGCCCGCCTTCTCGGTGACGCGCTGGACGAACCCCTCGATCCGCGCGAACGCGGACTCGGCCTCGCGCAGGGCCTCCTCGCTGTACTCGATCATCGACCGGTAGTGCGGGGTGCCGAGGTAGTAGCGCAGCACGATCGGGCGCCACGCCTTGACCATCTCGCTGACCAGCACGGAGTTGCCCAGCGACTTCGACATCTTCTCGCCGGACATGGTGACCCAGCCGTTGTGCACCCAGTACTTCGCGAACTCGTCGCCGTACGCCTTGGCCTGGGCGATCTCGTTCTCGTGGTGCGGGAAGATCAGGTCGATGCCGCCGCCGTGGATGTCGAAGGCGGTGCCGAGGTACTTGTGCGCCATGGCGGAGCACTCCAAGTGCCAGCCGGGGCGGCCGCGGCCCCACGGGGTCTCCCAGCTGGGCTCGCCCGGCTTGGTCGCCTTCCACATGGCGAAGTCGCGCTGGTCGCGCTTGCCGGTCTCGCCCTCGCCGGACGGCTGGCGCAGGTCGTCCAGGTCCTGGTTGGAGAGCTCCAGGTAGCCCGGGAACGAGCGCACGTCGAAGTAGACGTTGCCGTCGGCCGCGTAGGCGTGACCGCGTTCGATCAGGCCCCGCATCATCTCGATCATCTCGGGGACGTGGCCGGTGGCGCGGGGCTCGTAGGTGACCGGGAGGCAGCCGAGCGCGTCGTAACCGGCGTTGAACGCCCGCTCGTTCTCGTAGCCGATGGCCCACCACGGCCTGCCCTGCTCCGCCGACTTCGTGATGATCTTGTCGTCGATGTCGGTGACGTTCCGGATGAACGTGACGTCGTAGCCGCGGTACTGGAACCAGCGGCGCATGATGTCGAAGTTCAGCCCGGACCGGATGTGCCCGATGTGCGGGGCGGCCTGGACGGTCGCGCCACAGAGGTAGATCGAGACACAGCCCGCTGTGAGCGGTACGAAGTCACGGATCTGCCGGGCGCTGGTGTCGTACAGGCGAATAGTCACGCCTCAAGGGTAGTGGGCGCGCACCAGTGCCCCGCGACCCCTTGGGGAATCGCGGGGCGAGTCGTTGGCGGCGGGGCGTCTCAGATGCTTCCGACGACCTTGCGCGGGGTGATCCGGACGACCACGCGCTCGGCGTCGTCGACGGAGGCGGGGTTGAAGTCCGCGTACTCCTTGCCGGTGTACTTCCTGGACAGCTCGTCGATGAGTTCCTGGCCGCCCTCGGTGCTCAGAGCCGCCGTGCCGCGGATCTCGGCGTACGTGTACGGGGCGGCGAAGGGCTGCACGACGACGGTGACCCGGGGGTCGCGGCGCAGGTTCCTCTCCTTGCGGCGGCCGACCGTCGTCGAGATGAGCACGTCGTCGCCGTCGCGCCGGACCCAGACCGGGGAGACCTGGGGGCTGCCGTCGGGCTGGATGGTGGCGACGGTGACGAAGACGGGGGTGTCGAGAAGCGCCTTGAGTTCTTCGGAGAGTGCGGCGGTCATGGCGTACGTCCTCCAGTGCGATCGGTGGGTGCCTCTACCCGTACCCCAACTCCGTCCCGTCGCTCCCGCTTCCCGCTCCTGCCCACCGGAAGGGTCAGGGCGAGCGCTCCGCCCGCCGGCGGCACGGCGGGCACCTCGGCGCGCGGGCTCAGCCGGTGCGGTAGACCAGCGCGGTCGCGATGCCGGCGATGCCCTCGCCCCGGCCGGTGAAGCCGAGCCCGTCGGAGGTGGCCGCGGAGAGCGAGACGGGCGCCCCCACGGCGGCCGACAGCACCTTCTGCGCCTCGTCGCGCCGCTTGCCTATCTTCGGCCGTACGCCGACGACCTGGACGGCGACGTTGCCGATCTCGAAGCCTCCGGCCCGCACGATCCGGGCCGCCTCGGTCAGCAGGGTCACCCCGGCGGCGCCGGACCACTCGGGCCGCCCGGTGCCGAAGTGCTGCCCGAGGTCGCCGAGCCCGGCGGCCGAGAAGAGCGCGTTGCACGCGGCGTGCGCGACGACATCGGCGTCCGAGTGCCCGGCGAGCCCCGGCCCCTCGCCCTCCCAGAGCAGCCCCGCGCACCACAGCTCGCGGCCCTCCTCGAAGGCGTGGATGTCGGTACCGATCCCGACCTGCGGGATCACCGGCCCGGTCCGTTCCGCGGAGCCCGCCGCGGCTTCCCCGCGCCCCAACGTTTCCTCAGAAGCCATCGTTCGCCCTCCTGCGCGCGAGTACCGCCTCGGCCAGCACCAGATCCAGCGGCCGGGTCACCTTGAACGCCTCTTCGTGCCCGGGGACGACCACCACGGGCGCCCCGAGCTGCTCCACCATGCCCGCGTCGTCCGTCGCGCCCTCGCCGCTGACGGCGACGGCCCCGTGCGCCCGCACGAGCGTGTCGCGGTCGAAGCCCTGCGGGGTCTGCACGGCACGCAGCCTGGCCCGCACGGGCGTCCCGAGCACCGGCTCCGGCTCCCCCGGCGCACCGGGCTCGACCTCCTTGACGGTGTCGGCCAGCGGCAGCGCGGGGACGACGGCGGGCGCCCCGTCCCGTACCGCCTCGATCACCGCGTCCACCGTGTCGACGGGCACCAGCGGGCGCGCCGCGTCGTGGACGAGGACGACGGAGATGTCATCGGGCAGCGCGTCGACGCCGAGCCGCACCGATTCCTGGCGGGTGTCGCCGCCGGGCACCACGAGGTAGTCGGTGCGCTCGGGCAGGGCGTGCTCGTCGAGCAGGTTCTTGACCTCGTGGGCGCCGTCCGGCGGCGCGACGACCACGACCAGGGAGACGGCACGGGACGCCGCCATGGCCCGTACCGCGTGGATGAGCATGGGTGTTCCGCCCAGCGCGCGGAGCGCCTTGGGGGCGCCCGGACCGAGCCGTACGCCGCGGCCGGCTGCGGGAATCACGGCGGCCGTGCGGTACGGACGCGATTGATCAGACATCGATTGCACTCCGGAGCTTCGGCATGTTTGTTTCCACAGCCGACGTGGGTATGGCCACAAGCGAGCCGGGCGCCGTGCCCTGACTCGACGGGGCCCTTTCCGTGACACCCGGTCGAAGTCGGACAAGCCGCACCGGCGCTCGGGATCGGCTGCGCAAGATCGCGAGCAACGTATCGGGGGTATCACCGATGAAGCCAACGCATCGGTGCGTCGGGACGTAATCCGGACAGGCTGCGCCAGGAATTCGGCCACACCGCGGCCGTATCCAGCCATGCCGTGGCCGAAACCGGACATGCCGCGGCGCCCGACGACATACCGTGAATACGGTTGTCAGCGGGCACCGCGGCACATTGATTACGACCGGCGCGAGCCGGTTCAGGACGCGAGAACCTCGTCGAGCAGAGCCTCGGCCTTGTCTTCGTTCGTGTTCTCCGCGAGAGCGAGCTCGCTCACCAGAATCTGGCGAGCCTTGGCGAGCATGCGCTTCTCACCTGCGGAGAGTCCACGCTCGCGCTCACGACGCCACAGGTCGCGAACCACTTCGGCGACCTTGATGACATCGCCGGAGGCGAGCTTCTCCAGATTTGCCTTGTAGCGCCGGGACCAGTTCGTCGGCTCTTCGGCGTACGGCGCGCGAAGCACCTCGAAGACCCGGTCCAGCCCCTCCTGCCCGACTACGTCGCGCACACCCACGAACTCCGCATTGTCCGCCGGCACACGAACCGTCAAGTCGCCCTGGGCGACCTTGAGCACCAAGTAGGTCTTGTCCACGCCTTTGATCTGGCGAGTTTCGATAGCCTCGATCAGCGCGGCCCCGTGATGGGGATAGACCACGGTGTCGCCAACCTTGAACGTCATGTGACAGGTACCCCTTCCGTGGCTATCAAGAGTAACACGAGAACTGCTTCTCCTGAATGGCGTTTTCGCAGGTCAGGGCATATCTCGGGGCTTGACAACAGCAACACGCACGTGCTGCGGAAGGTTCGCCGGGGGCGGAATTCGCAGGTCGGAGCCGTTGTGCAGGCGGGACGAAACGCACACGTCACACACATCCGAACCACCTCCCGAAGGGGACGAACATCCCGATTTGTCGGGTTCCGGATGGTGAACTTTCCGTACTCCGTTCGGGGATCGATCACCCGTACGGAGGTAAGTGACGTTGATCAATGGAATTGATCAACGGCTCGGTGTGATCGGTTATGCGCACGGAATGCGCCACGTTCCATGAATTGATCACCGGCGATATGTGAACGGCATGTGACGGGCCGTTTCGGCGGCTGCCGGGCCCGCAAACCTTTGCCGGAAGCGGGCTGCCGAACGGCGTGACCGCGGGAAGTGCCCGCGAGCTCCGGGGCGACCGAGATCGTCCTCAGGGGCGGGTCGGGTGCGGGGCCGGGCGGGCGGCTCGGTAGCCTAAGGCCGCTGACACACCCTTAGGGCGGCTTTACGTCGCTCCCCACCCGTCCGCAGTCCGAACGTTCAAGGAGTTGCCGCCGCCGTGAGCCGCAGCCTTCGACACGGCGCTCTCGCCGCCACAGCCATCGTGTTCTCGATCGCCTCGCTCGCCGCGTGCGGCGCGGGCAATGACGCCGCGACGCTCAAGGTCAGGCCGGACACTGCTGCCACCACCATCGGTGACATCAGCATCCAGAACGCGAACGTCGTCACCCAGCCCGAGCTCACCGCCCAGGGCCCGGCCGTCGTGGCCGCGACGCTGTTCAACAACGGCACGAAGCCGCAGACCCTGGAAGCCATCACGCTGCCGGGTTCGAGCGCCTCGGTCCAGCTGCACGCCGCCAAGGGTGCCGGCCCGGTCGTCGTCCCGGCCGGCGGCTCGGTGCTCCTGGGCGGCGAGGGCAACGCCTCCGCCGTCATCGAGAACGGCAGCGAGGCCGCCAAGGCGGGCAATGTGCAGCAGGTCGTCTTCAAGTTCAGCTCGGCGGGCGAGGTCCCGCTCGGCGCGTTCGTCGTGCCGGCGAAGAGCTACTTCACGGGCTACGGCCCGAGCACGCTGCCCGAGACCCCGGAGAAGTCGCAGGAGGCGAGCCCGACCGGTTCCGCCACGGCCCCCGCCGCCGGGTCGGAGGGCGAGGACGCCTCGGAGTCGGAGAACGGCGCGGACACCCCGGCCGACGACGCGTCCGCCTCGTCGCAGACCGACTGACCGGCCGACACTCACCGGCCCCATGGCGCAAGCCCGCTGAACGGCGGAGGGCGCCTCCCGTCCGGGGGGCGCCCTCCGCCGTCGGCACATCCGGCGGTCTACGGCTCGAACTTGTACCCGAGGCCCCGCACCGTCACCAGGAAGCGTGGTGCCCCCGGGTCGGGCTCGATCTTGGCGCGCAGGCGCTTGACGTGGACGTCGAGGGTCTTGGTGTCCCCCACGTAGTCCGCGCCCCACACCCGGTCGATCAGCTGCATGCGGGTCAGCACCCGGCCCGCGTTGCGCAGCAGCATCTCCAGCAGGTCGAACTCCTTGAGCGGGAGGTCGACCTTGCCGCCGGCGACGGTGACGACGTGACGGTCCACGTCCATCCGCACCGGGCCCGCCTCCAGGGCGGCCGGGGTGACCTCCTCCGGCTCGCCGCGGCGGCGCAGCACCGCGCGGATGCGGGCGACCAGCTCCCGGGAGGAGAAGGGCTTGGTCACGTAGTCGTCGGCTCCTATTTCCAGGCCGACCACCTTGTCGATCTCGCTGTCCTTCGCCGTGACCATGATCACGGGGACATTGGACCTGCTGCGCAGCTGACGGCAGACCTCCGTGCCGGGCAGGCCCGGCAGCATCAGGTCGAGCAGGACGAGGTCGGCGCCGTTGCGCTCGAACTCGTCAAGCCCGTCCGGGCCCGTGGCCGCGATGGCGACCTCGAAGCCTTCCTTGCGGAGCATGTAGGACAGGGCGTCGCTGAAGGATTCCTCATCCTCGACGACGAGCACTCGGGTCACGGAAGGACCTCCGGGGCAGGGAATGGTTCAAGGGTGTCGGGGTGGGCGGGTCCATGGGGGCCGCCCTCGTCGCCGTTGACGACGGGCGTTCCGCCCGAGCTGCGGTCCCGTTCCCGTACGGAGCCCGCTTCGGGCAGCCGCAGGGTGAAGGTGGAGCCCTGGCCCTCCGAGCTCCAGACCGTGACCTCCCCGCCGTGCGAGGCGGCCACGTGCTTGACGATGGCGAGGCCGAGGCCGGTGCCACCGGTGGCCCGTGAGCGGGCCGGGTCGACGCGGTAGAAGCGTTCGAAGACCCGCTCGCGGTCCTTCTCCGAGATGCCGATGCCCTGGTCGGTCACGGCTATCTCGATCTGGTCCCCGCCGGGCACGGACAGTCGCCTGGCGGCGATGCCCACTCGGGTGCGGGCGGGACTGTAGTTGACGGCGTTCTCGACGAGATTGCCGAGCGCCGCGGCGAGCTGGCCGCGGTTGCCCCAGATCCGGAGCTCCGCGGTGCCGCCCGCCGCCATGGTGATCTGCTTGGAGCCGGCCTGCTGGCGGCAGCGGTCGATGGCCTCGGCCACCAGCTCGTCCACCCGGACCGGTTCGGCGTCCTCCAGCGGGTCGTCGTTCTGCACCCGCGAGAGGTCGATGATCTCCTGGACGAGGTTGGTCAGCCGGGTCGCCTCGATCTGCATCCGGCCCGCGAAGCGCTCCACCGCCTCCGGGTCGTCGGAGGCGTCCATCACGGCCTCGGAGAGCAGCGAGAGCGCGCCGACCGGGGTCTTGAGCTCATGGCTGACGTTGGCGACGAAGTCGCGCCGCACCGCCTCTATCCGGCGGGCCTCGGTGAGGTCCTCGACCAGCAGGAGCACCAGCCGGGAGCCGAGCGGAGCGACCCGGGCGGAGACCGCGAGTGCCTCGCCGCGGCCCGTACCGCGTCGCGGAAGATCCAGTTCCACCTGCCGTATCTCGCCGTCGCGGCGGGTGTCCCTGGCCATGTTCAGCATCGCGTCGACGGCGAGCCGCCCGCCCCTGACCAGTCCCAGCGCATAGGCGGCGGAGCTGGCCTTGACCACGCTGTCGCTCTCGTCGAGCACGACCGCCGAGGAGCTGAGCACGGACAGGACCGTGTCCACCCCGGGCGGCAGGGGTGCGTTGCTGTCGGGCCGCATGGAGGTCCGCGTCGGCTTCTTCTGGTCGCGCTCGCTCCAGCGGAACGCGAGCATGGCGATCACGCCGGTACACGCACCGCCGATCGCCGCAGCTGCGGCGACTGCCGCGTTCACGTCCATACGTCAAGGTTATGCGGGTGTCGGAGGACTCTCCCAGCCATCCGAGTGCCTGTCCGAACACTCGTCGCCCAGAGTTCACCGAGGGGCAAGGGTTGGTTCACTTGGGCGGCCGGAAGCCGACGCGTACGCCACTCAGGGTGGCAGCGTGGGGTTCGAACCGTGCCCCGGCCTTACACAGAGGACTGGAGAGGGACTTCCATGCGTGACGCGTACCACGAGGAACTCGACTCGATCGGAGAAGGGCTGGTCGAGATGGCCCGCCTCGTCGGGTCGGCGATCGGCCGGGCGACGACGTCCATGCTCGATGCCGATCTCAAGCTCGCGGAGAGCGTGATCGCCGCGGACCAGAAGGTCGACGACCTGCAGCACGACCTGGAGGCGCGGGCCATCGCCCTGCTCGCGCGGCAGCAGCCCGTGGCGACGGACCTGCGCATCGTGGTCACCTCCCTGCGGATGAGCGCCGACCTGGAGCGCTCCGGCGACCTCGCCCAGCACGTCGCCAAGCTGGCCCGGCTGCGGTTCCCGCAGTCGGCGGTCCCGAACGACCTGCACGCCACCATCCTGGAGATGGGGCAGCTGGCGCAGCGCCTGATGGCCAAGGCCGCCGAGGTGATCATCACCAAGGACGTCGACCTCGCGCTCCAGCTGGAGCAGGACGACGACGAGATGGACCTGCTGCACCGCACGCTGTTCCAGCACCTGATGGACGACCGCTGGAAGCACGGCATCGAGACGGCCGTGGACGTGACGCTGCTCGGCCGCTACTACGAGCGCTTCGCGGACCACGCGGTGTCGGTCGCCAAGCGGGTCGTGTACCTGGTGACGGGCGAGCACGCCGACGAGATCCAGCAGCAGACGCCGGTGGAGGGCGCGTGATCGCGGCGGGCGACCGCTGCGCGTGAGCGGGGTACGCGACCGCTGCGCGTGACCGGGGTACGTGGCCGGTGCGCGTGACCGGGGCGCGTACGGGCGTGCGTGGGCGCATCGGGTCGCACAAGTGTTTCTGCACGTGTGCGCCGTTGATGCGCCCGCCGGGTTGGGGATGCAATGGGGTGGGGCGGCACGCCTTGTCCGTACGCCCCGGTCGTACGCGCGTCTTCGCGCCGTACGGCCCTGTCGTACGCCTTGAGGAGGAACCATGGCCGATTCCCCCACGACCGACCTTCAGCAGGAGGCACCCGCCGAAGTGGTGCACCTGACCCTGCTCGGTGCCTGCGGCTGCGGCTCGGGCTGCGGCTGCGGCTGCCAGTCCGGAGCCCCCTGCCAGTGCGGTGGCTGCTGCGGCTGACCGGCTGCCACGCGATGCCGAGTACGCCCCGCGCGGAGACGGAACGCTCCGCGCGGGGCGCCGCCGTGCCCGGCGTGAGACCGCCTCAGCCCATCCGCTCCGCGGCGGGCTCGGTCTTCGCACCCGTCGAGGAGCCCCCGCCGCTCTCCGCCACCCGGCTGCCGCCCTCGGGCGCCGGGGCCGCCCCTTCCGCGCCCGGCAGGTTCCGCATCAGCAGCCAGTAGCCCAGCGCGGCCCCGGTCCCCAGGACCGCGCACGCGCCCCACAGCCACTGCGCCCCGAACCGGTCGATCACCAGGCCCGACATCAGCGGCGCGATCAGCGCGGCCGCGGACCACGACATCGTGTACATGCCCTGGTAGCGGCCCCGGCCCCGGGCCGGTGACAGCCGGACGACCAGGCTGCTCTGGATCGGCGAGTTGACGATCTCCGCGACCGTCCAGACGCAGATGGTCAGCGCGTAGACGGCGACCGACCCGGCGAACGCGGTCAGCCCGAATCCGTACCCCGCCAGCAGCGACGACACGACGAGCAGCCGGCGCGGGTCGCGATGCTGGATGAAGCGGGTGACGGGAATCTGGAGCACCACGATCAGCACCCCGTTGACGGCGACCGCGGTCCCGAAGTCGGAGCTGGAGAACCCGTCCGTCCCCATGGCCACCGGCAGCCCCACGTACCCCTGCTGGAAGATCAGCGCGATGACGAAGGACAGCCCGACGACGCTCATGAACCGGCCGTCGCGCAACACGGTGGAGAGCCGGACCTCGTCCGCGGACCCCACCGGCTTCCCCGGCGTCTTCGGCGTTTCCGGCCGCGACTCCGGCACCTTCAGGAAAACGACGACGGCGCAGAACAGCGTCATCGCGGCCTCGCCGAGGAACCCGGCGAGATAGCTGTACTCGGCGACGAACCCGGCCCCGGCCGACGAGACGGCGAAGCCGAGGTTGATGGCCCAGTAATTGAGCGAGAAGGCCCGCACCCGGTCCTCGGGCCGGACGATGTCGGCCATCATCGCCTGCACCGCGGGCCGCGACGCGTTGCTGGCCATGCCGACGAAGAAGGCGACCGCCGCGATCGCCACCGGGTGGACCATGAACCCGAGCACGGCCACGGACACCGCCGTCGAGGTCTGCGCGATGAGCATGGTGGGCCGGCGGCCGAGCCGGTCGGTCATCACCCCCGCCCCGAGCGAGGAGACCACCCCGCCGAGCCCGTGCAGCGCGGCGACCAGACCGGCGTACGAGGCCGAGTAGCCCCGGTCCAGGGTCAGGTACAGCGCCATGAACGTGGCGACGAACGCTCCGAGCCGGTTGACCAGCGTGCTCGTCCACAGCCACCAGAACTGCCTGGGGAGCCCGGACACGGATTCGTGTGCGGCCCGTCTGAGACCGGCGACAGACATGCGGCATCCCCCCAGGGACGTACGGAACGGACACCGCCGGTAAGAGTCCCGACGACTGTCCGAACATTACGAATCCCGGATTCCGGCACGCCAGTCAATTGACGCCGACCGTCAATCGACGCCGACCACCCGTCGTCCCGCCCGCCCGCTGCCCGCCCCCTGTCCGCCCTGTGACCGGCTGCGCGGGGCTCGTACGGGTTCGATTACGCTCGGACCCATGGCCGACGCACCGTACAAGCTGATCCTCCTCCGCCACGGCGAGAGCGAATGGAACGCGAAGAACCTGTTCACCGGCTGGGTGGACGTCAACCTCACGGAGAAGGGCGAGAAGGAGGCAGTCCGCGGCGGTGAGCTGCTCAAGGACGCCGGTCTGCTCCCCGATGTCCTGCACACCTCCCTCCAGAAGCGCGCCATCCGCACCGCGCAGCTCGCGCTGGAGTCCGCGGACCGCCACTGGATCCCGGTCCACCGCTCCTGGCGGCTGAACGAGCGCCACTACGGCGCCCTGCAGGGCAAGGACAAGGCCCAGACGCTCGCCGAGTTCGGCGAGGAGCAGTTCATGCTCTGGCGCCGGTCCTACGACACCCCGCCGCCCGCCCTTGAGGACGGCACCGAGTTCTCGCAGAGCGACGACCCGCGCTACGCGACGATCCCGCCGGAGCTGCGCCCGCGCACCGAGTGCCTCAAGGACGTCGTCACCCGCATGCTGCCGTACTGGTACGACGCCATCGTGCCGGACCTGCTCGACGGCCGGACCGTCCTGGTCGCCGCCCACGGCAACAGCCTCCGGGCCCTGGTCAAGCACCTCGACGGCATCTCCGACGCCGACATCGCGGGCCTGAACATCCCGACCGGCATCCCGCTCGTCTACGAACTGGACGCCGACTTCCGCCCCGTGAAGCCGGGCGGCACGTACCTCGACCCGGACGCGGCGAAGGCCGCCATCGAGGCCGTGAAGAACCAGGGCAAGAAGAAGTAGATTTTGTGATCATGCCCCTGAGCTGCGCACATGGCGCAACCCAGGGGCGTGATCATGACCTGGGCCCCCTCTGGGGCCTCGGGCCCCGAGTTCTGCGGCCGACGAACCCTCCCGAGAGGCTTCCGAGCCCGGTTTCGGCAGGAGGCGGATACGGCCGGGGAAGTGTTGACGCCGTCCGCAGGCAGCACCAACGAGAGTCGTACGCCGATCTTGTTAATGCGGCACATGCCCTTGTGCGTGAAGTGAGGACATGGAAGGAGGCGGAAACCTCGTTAGCCGTAGCGAAGGAGCGCATCCGCAATCTGCAGCAGGACATGGATCGAGCGGGTGCCATCGTGTCTCTCGAAGGTCCCGGTCATCTGCAAACCTTCATCGACACACTCGACATGTCCGCGCTCATCGTCGCCGCCGGGGTCGGACGGTTCGAGGGGACAACGGCCGAACTCGTAGACCACGTCGACGACGACATCGACTCTGCCGAGAGCGCCACTTTCCTCTTCGCGGAAGTCGCGAGCGACTACCTGAATTCTGGGAAGCAGAGGAAACGGCTCCTCTCGAATGTCGAGGATGCGCACCTGCGCATCCGCAGGCAGCAGGTCGGCTGACCCCCGTGCTGGGCGCTCAGTTCTCCGGGTCATGGTGGGGCCGAAGGGCCTGCCCGAGTGCCTTCCGGGCGCGGTCCCGGCTGCTGGGCATGAGGTGCGCGTACGCCTTGAGCGTCAGTCCAGGGTCGGAGTGCCCGAGGTATTCGCTGACGGCCTTGACGCTCTCGCCCGCGTCCAGGAGCACGGACGCGTAGAAGTGCCGGAGGGCGTGCATGCCGTGCTCCCGTGCGGCAGCGTGCTCCCGGCTCTTGGCCTTCGGGATCGGAATGACTGCGGCCGAGGGCCAGAGCCGGTTTCCACACCGCCTCGCTCAGCGAGGCGCGCCAGACGCGACCACCACGCGGTGCCTCCCCGGCACTCCGCCAAGTCCTCAGAGCGTTGCCGTGCCTCCGAGGCTTCCGCTGCTGATAACTCCTCGTAGGACGTGCGCGATCTCCTCGGGCTTGAGGTCGATGCCGTCGAGCCCCTCCTCGGTCAGCGGGATCTCCTCCAGCGCGTATTCGCCTCGGCCTTCGGCGCTGAACTCGGGACCGGTGCGGTCGTCGAAGGACCAGGTGTCGATGCGGGCGAGGTAGAAGAGCTGGCGCTCGTCGTCGGACTCCATCGTGTGGAGGAGGCGGATGATGTCGGCCTTCCCCGCGATCTCCTCGTGGATCTCCCGGTGGAGGGCTGCCTCCCGGGACTCGTCGCCGGGTTCGACGCCACCGCCGGGCAGTACCCAGTACTCGGGGATGCCTGGCTTGGTACGGCGGATGACCAGCATCGTATCGTCAGCGGTGACGAGGACGGCGCGGACTCGTTCGATCATTTCGGTTCGTCTCCTTGCTTGTTGGCGGTCTCAGTGCAGCAGCCAGCCGCCGTCGACGTGGACGGATTGCCCAGTGATGAACGAGGCGGAAGGGCCTACGAGAAACGCCACCAGGGCCGCGACGTCCTCGGGCCGACCGCGGCGCGGGACGCACTGGCGCTTGACCTGGTCTTCCGGCCGCGCCCGGTGCTGGACGGGGAGTGCGTTCTCGGCCTCGACCTGGATGGCGCCGGGCATGACCGTGTTGACGCAGATCCCGCACGGGCCCAGTTCGCGGGCGAGGGAGCGGGTCAGGCCGCGCTCCAGGACATGCGCGCACGCCTCCGCCGGCACAGCGGATTTCCCGAGGCCCAGGAATTGCGTGAGCGGGCGGCTCGCGCCGGAGGCTGCCCCTCTCCCAGCGTCGTCGCTCTCAGCGGTTGTGCCCCTTCGTCCATGCCTCCCATGCCTCTCGATGACGGCCACCGACGCCCAAATCAACAGCCAGTGCCTGACGCACCGCGAACGCCGAACGCACCCCTCCCCCTCACCCGCCCTGTTCGCCAGGGTCGTCGCAGAGGCCGCCGAGTTCGGCCGCGAGTTCCGGGGACCGCATCCCCGGCAGGGCGTACCCCTCCGTCTCGTCCCACGGGACGTCGACGTCGTCCATGTGGACGTGCCACTGCGCGTCCCCGAGCGCGCGGCGCAACTCGGTGACGGAGTCGAGCACATGGACGATGACCGGCAGCCACCGGTCGGGGTCGATCGGCAGTTTCGTGGACCCGGTGAGGATCTGGCCGTCGACGTCGTACAGATACAGGCTCTCCTCTTCGTCGTACGGGAACGACTGAGCGCGCGCGCCGACCACGCGCTCGACGGCGGCCGACTCGGCGGACGTCAGTGGCTGTGCCCGGCGGGCGCTGTAGTAGAGGGAAACGCTCATGGTCCGAGCGTAGGGGCGGGGTGTGACATCACGGGTCCGGTCCGGCCCAACGCCCTTTCCACCCGCCCCGCGAGGCCGTCCCAGGGGCGGCATTCGACCACCGGAAGGCCGTGCCGGGCCGCCTGGTCGGCGAGCCAGTGCGAGTACGCGGCGCTGACCCGGGCGCGGTGGCGCTGTTCACCGCTTTCGGGCTCCCTGGCCGCGTAGTTGGCGAGGATCTGTTCCGGATCCTGCTCGTGCAGGAACACCGCCCGCACCCGGCGGCCGGCCGTCCGGCCCTCGCGGATCGCCTCCGCCGCGGCGGCCGGGGTGAGGTAGTCGCCCTCGATCACGGCGGGGACGTCGACGGTCAGGCGGTTGCGGACCACGCCGAGCACCGCGGGTTCGAGGGCCCTGGCGGTGGCGATCTGGAGGTCCAGTACCTGGTCGACGGTGAGGCACGCCGTTTCGGGGGCGGAGCCGAAGTGGTGGAGTGCGGGGTGGTGTTCGGGCGTCGTCATGGCCTCGACGGCGCTGACCACGTCGTCGAACTCGACCAGGAACCCCTTCGACTCCTCGGATGCACCGGCCAGTTGGGCCGCCACCCGGCTCTTGCCGACGCCCGAGGCCCCACCGATCAGCAATATGTCCCACGTTGTCGCTGTCACGGGGCGAACGTATCGCGTGGGTTCCGTGTCCGCCGTCGGCGCCGGCGCTACCGTGGCCCGAGCACCGGCCCGCGCGAGGACGGAACCGACCGGAACCGGCCGGACGGGCCGTGCGGAGGATGCAAGGAGAGCGGGGAGAGCAACCATGGGCAAGCCCCTGAAAACCTTCGTCGGCGGTGCCGAGGTCGACGTGCCCAACAGCATTCCGGCCATCCGCGCCACACTGCCCGAGGAGAGACGCGCGGAGTTCGACCGCGCCATCAACGAGGCGGGTGTGCACGAGATCCAGGCCGTGATGCGGCACTGGATGCTGGAGGCCGTGCCCGATCCGGAGGCCGAGCGGATCCTGGACCGGCTGGCGCAGGACGAGGCCGAGAGGCGGAGCGTCGCTTGAGCTACCGCATCTCCTACGCACCGCCCGCCGACGACTCCCTGGCCAAGATGCGCGACGGGGAGACCTTCCGCGCCCAGATGGCACGCACCCTGGGCCTCGACCCGTACGGACACGGGTCGTCGGCCGTCAAGAGCGAGCGCGACCGCCGCGAGGCGACGGTCGCCGGGGCGATCGTGCTCTATTACGTCTCCGGGACCGTCCTGATCGTCACCGTCGTGAGGCTCGTCCCGCTGCCGTGAGTCAGGAGCCGGCGGGGACCTCGATGATCCTGCCGTCCTTGTCCACGCTGTGGGTCCGCCAGTACATGTCCCACTTGTCGTCCACGTGCTCGGGGACCTTGCCCTCCGGGTAGCGGACGTACCCCTTCGGCGGGTCCTCGTCGTCGGGCACGCAGGCCGATCCGGTGGCCCCGATCGTCATGACCGGGTACTCGCCGCCGCCGCAGATCGCGTCCTGCATCGAGCAGCCCGTGGTCAGCGCCGCCACGGTCGCGGCGGCCAGGGCGAGTCCCGCCGCGCGGCGGCTCACGCGGCGCCCGCTCCTCGCGGACGCCGCCCGGCCGGTTCGGCTGATCCTGTGCATAGTCGCTCCTCCGTGCTGGTTGGTACCACCAGCCTGCACGGAGCGCGAAATGTAGATCGTGAGTACGAATACTCACGCCTGGGGCGTCAGGTACTCGTCCGCCCCCGCGCCGCTACGCAAGCTTCGCGGCCTGCGCCTCGACCACCGCGGTCGGCAGCTCGAAGTCCTCGACCTCACCGGCGAGCACGGCCATGTTCATCGAGGAGAACGAGGCGAACGAGGCGCCCTGGCGCATGGCCACGAGCTTGAGCTCGGCCTTCTCCCCGTCCTGTTCCAGCTGCACGGTCCAGGCAGCCGCCTCCTCGCCGCCCTTGACCTGCTCCTCGGTGATCTTGGTGACCTTCTGCTTCTCACCGGCCGCCGTGAACCCGAAGCCGCCGGCGCACTCGGTGGCCGCGGTGCGCAGCGCGGCCACCGACTCCTGCGCGCCCTTGCCGTCGTACGAACCGAGGGCCAGCTGCGTCGTCGTGATGTCGAACGCCGCCTTGAAGGCGTCCTCGACGTCCCCGCCGTCCTGCTTCGCCGGGTCGGCCTTCTTCGGCTCGCTGACGACCGTGCGCTTGGTGAACGCGGCCGGCTCGCCGACCTCCGCGCCCATCAGCGCGTTGGTGAGGGGGGCGCAGACCTCCTTGTCGGTCTTGATGTCGTCGACGGAGATCGTGTCCTTGGCCGCGGCCTTGGAGATCTTGTGCCCCTTGACGTCGCCCTGGGCCAGCACGGCCTTCTCCAGCTCGGCGGCGGTCAGCGCCTTGGCCGCGGGCGCGGCGGACGCGGACTCCTTGCCCTTGGCGTCCGCCCCCTTGTCACCGGAACCGGAGTCCGAGCCGCCGCATGCGGTGGCGAAGAGGGCCAGGGACACCGCGGTGGCGGCAACAGCGGTACGGCGTATGGCGGTGGAACGCATGGTCCGGTCCGTCTCTATGAGCAGGGTGTTCGGTTTTGCTCACTCTATGAGCGAAAAATGGTTTGATGATCAATCAAGTCGGGCACGGGATGTGATCGTGACGGCGCTGTGATCTTCCTGTGAACGCACTGCCCCACGCGGCGAGTTCATACCGGAACCGGAATCCGACACGGAGGTGCGATCACCCCATGCAGACTGACGGAACAACCCATGCCGTCCTGCGCTCCGTCGGCATGACGGAGGACCGGATCGCCGCGTGCGCGCCGCTCACCGGAGGCACGTTCAACTCGGTCTCCCGGGTGACGCTCACGGACGGCAGCGACTGGGTGGTGAAGATCCCGCCGCCCGCGACACCCGGAACGCTGATGGGCTACGAGCGCGATCTGCTGGTCAACGAGGCCACGTTCCACGCCCTGGCGGACGGTTCGGCTCCGGTCCCCCGCGTCCTGCACAGCGAGCTCGACCCGGCCGCCCCCACCGGCCCGTACGTCATCATGTCGGCGTGCCCGGGCCGCCCCTGGAGCGCGTTCGCTCCCGGCTCGCTGTCCACTGCGGAAGTACGCCGGCTCCGCGGTGACCTGGGGCGGATCGTCGCCCGGCTGCACGGCGTCACCGGCCCGGACGGATTCGGGTATCCCTCCCTGGCCCTGGGCCCGTTGGCGCCGACCTGGCGGCAGGCGTTCACCGCGATGACCGATGCCGTCCTCTCCGACGCGGACACCTACCGGGCCCGGCTGCCACGTCCGACGTCCGCGATCCGCGGCCTGCTCGCCGCCGCGTCGCCGGTGCTCGACGACGTCGCACGCCCCGCCCTGGTCCACTTCGACCTGTGGCAGGGCAACCTCCTCGTCGACGGCGGGCCGGGGGCGCGGAGCATCGGCGGGATCGTGGACGGCGAGCGGATGTTCTGGGGCGACCCGGTCGCCGACTTCGTATCGCTCGCCCTGTTCGAGGACATGGAGCAGGACGAGGACTTCCTCACCGGATACACGGACGGCGGCGGGCGGCCGCTGGTGTTCGACGCGTCGGTGCGGCTGCGGCTCGCGCTCTACCGCTGCTACCTCTACCTGATCATGCTGGTGGAGACCGTCCCGCGCCGCGCTTCCCGGGCGGACCTGGACCGGGCGTGGGCGCAGGTCGCCCCGCAGCTCGAATCGGCCCTGGCGGACGCGGAGTCGGCGCTGCGGACCGGCGGCTGAGCCACAGCGCCCACCCCCTCCGCCCGCTTCAGCCCTCAGCCGTCCAGGGCCTGCTGGGCCTCGTACAGATTGGGCGGCCACACCGCCTCCGGGGTGCCGTACGCCTCCAGCCGGGTGTGCAGGTCGCCGGTGAAGTCGGGGACGTCGATCTGGTCGAACTCCGTCACCTCGCTGATGCCGACCGTCGCGCTGTACGGGGCGAGTCCGTCGATCCGCATCAGGCCCGCCCGGCCGTTGGTGACCCGGATGTTCCAGTGCGTGAAGCGGGCGCCGAAGAGCGGCCCGGCGCTCGCGTCGCCGCCGTGCCTCCCGTTGTTCTCGACCGTGATGTCGGTGCGGACGCCGGCGAACGGCATCCCCCGGTGCGAGTCGAAGGTGCCCATCTCCATCACGCCGCGCGACCAGACGTTGTAGCTGGACAGGCCCTCCACGTTGATGCCGTGCAACTGGGTCCCGGCGGGCGCCGGTACGGTGCGCCGCTCGACGGTGAAGTCCTCGATCAGGTTGTCGTGCGAGCCCTCGCGGCAGTAGTACGGATGGTGCGAGCCCCGGCCCGCGACCTTCGTGCGGCGCAGGGTGCAGGCGGAGGCGGCGATCAGCCCGAAGCCGTTGTCGACGTGGCGGACGGTGATGTCGTCGGCCCAGCAGTCGTACGCGCACTGGAACGCGACGCCGTTGTACCCCTTGTCGAGCAGATGCGGCGACTGCGGGGTCTCGACCGCCTCCAGCGTGAGGCCCACGACGCCGGAGCCGGTGAGCGGGGTGACGAGGGTGGTCAGCCGCGGGTCCCACTCGGGGCGGACGTCGAGCGGGAGCGGGCGCTCCAGGGTGACCCGGCGGCCGTGTACGGAGGTGACGCGGACCGGCCACTCGTAGGGGACGTACGAGGTCAGCTTGGTCTTGTCGTCCCAGCGGTACGCCTCGGGGCCGGGGCCGCCGCCCGCCATGTGCTCCAGGAGCGTGTGGCCGGCGTCGTCGGCGAGGCGGAGCAGGACGAGTGCGCCGCGCCGCAGCCCCGTCGGGTCGTCGACGGTGACCGAGCGGTCGCCGCGGCGGGCGGGGGCGACGGCGGTCAGGGTCCGCCACTCGTCGCGGCGGTTGCCGGTCCAGCCCTCGAAGGGCCAGTCCTTCGCCCGGATCGCTTCGGTGAGCGAGGCCCAACGGTCCTTCGGGCAGAGCCAGATGAGGCCGCCCGCCCAGGACCAGCTGGACTTGTCGCCGCCGTACCGGCTGCCGTACGCCCCGATCAGCTCGGTGAGGTTCCTGGTCGCGTACAGCTTGGTGCGCCCGCTGCCCGCGCCGCGCACCACCACGTCACTGTGGCCGATCCGGATGATGTCGTCGATGCGGTACGTGCCTTCGGGGATGAGCACCGTGCCGCCGCCACGCTCTCCGGCAGCGGCGATGGCGCGGTTGATCGCGGGGGCGGCGTCGGCGGAGCCGTCGGGCATCGCGCCGTAGCGCCGGACATCGGCGGTGAAGCCCCGGCCGCTGCGGCGGGGCGGGTGGGAGCCGCCGCGGTAGCCGGCCCGGCCGATGAACGGGATCTGCGGGTGGGTGAACGGGGCGGCGGCGAACTCCCGCCAGAGCGGGGTGGCCGTACGGGGCCCGCCACCGGCCGCCCGGCCCGTGGCGGCCGCCGTGCCGCCGCCGGTGGTGCCGGTGACCGCCGTCGCGGCGACGGCCACGGCGCCGGCCAGCAACCCGCGTCTGCCGATGTTCCCCTTGCTTCCCCTGCTCCCCTTGTTCCCCTTGTTCTCGATGAATCCGATCGCCATGAATCCGAGCCGCCTTTCATCCATGTGAACGACGTTCATATCTGCGTCGGCGGCGAGCATGGCACGCCTCTCCGGCACACCGAAAGGTGCGTGCACCGGAGAATCTTCAGGCGCGTCGGGTCAGGAGTGGTCGGTCAGGCGAGGCCAGCCAGGCGGGGTCGGTCGGTCAAGCCGATGACCGATGGCCGATGGCCGATGGCCGGAGCCCGGCCCACGGGTCATCAGGCCGGGCGCTGGGTCAGATGCGTGAACGCGTCGAGGTTGCGCGTCGATTCGCCGCGCGACACCCGCCACTCGTACTCCTTGCGGATCGCGCTCGCGAAACCCAGCTCCAGCAGGGTGTTGAAGGAACCGTCGGCGGCTTCGAGGACCGTGCCGAGCAGCCGGTCCAGCTCCTGCGGGGTGACCACGGAGAGCGGCAGCTTGCCGACCAGATAGATGTCGCCGAGCCCGTCGATCGCGTAACTCACTCCGAAGAGGCGGAGGTTGCGCTCCAGCAGCCAGCGGTGGACCGCGGCGTCGTTCTCGTCCGGGTGGCGGACGACGAAGGCGTTGAGGGAGAGCGAGTGCCTGCCGACCCGCAGCGAACAGGTGGTGGACAGCTTGCGCGTGCCGGGCAGCTTGACCACGTAATCGCCCGGCGCGGGGCTCTCCCATTCGAGCCCGGCGTCCTGCAGAGTCGCCTCGATGACCCGCGCGGCCCGTGCCGTCGCCGCTTCGGCCGGTGCCGCTCCATCGGGTGCGTCGTCGGGTGCGTCAGCCATGGTGCGAGCGTACGCGACGGCGGTGTTCGTGCATCGCGGCCGTGTAGACGTCGGCCGTAGCGGACGCGGCGGTGTCCCAGCCGAAGCCCTGGGCGTGCGCGGCGGCCGCGGCGCCCATCCGGGCGACGAGTTCCGGCGCGTCGGCGAACCGGGCCAGCGCCTGCGCGTACGCCTGCGGGTCGTGCCCGGGTATCAGGAAGCCGCTGACCCCGTCCCGTACCGCCACCGGGAGGCCGCCCACGGCCGCCGCGACGACGGGGGTGCCGGCCGCCTGCGCCTCTATGGCGACCAGGCCGAAGGACTCGCTGTGCGAGGGCATGACCAGCACGGAGGCGGCCCGGAACCAGTCGGCGAGCTGGTCCTGGCCGACCGGCGGCTGGAACCGTACGACGTCGGCGATGCCCAGCCGTGCCGCCAGCTTCTGCAGCCCCTCCGGCTTGGCGAGGCCGCTGCCGCTCGGGCCGCCGACGACCGGCACGACCATCCGGGAGCGCAGCGTGGGATCGCGGTCCAGCAGCACGGCGACCGCCCGCAGCAGCACGTCCGGGGCCTTCAGCGGCTGGATGCGGCCCGCGAAGAGCGGGATCAGCGCGTCCCCGGGCAGCCCGAGGCGCGCCCGTGCCGCGGCCCGCCCGTCGGCGGGGCTGAAGCGGTCGAGGTTGACCCCGGGGTGGACGACGGCGACGGACCCGGGACCGGCGTCGTAGAAGCGGACCAGTTCGTCCGCCTCCTCGGTGGTGTTGGCGATCAGCCGGTCGGCCGCGCTGACGATCTGGGTCTCACCGATGACACGGGCCGCCGGCTCGGGGGTGTCGCCCTCCGCGAGCGCCGCGTTCTTGACCTTCGCCATGGTGTGCATGGCGTGGACGAGCGGGACGCCCCAGCGCTGGGCGGCGAGCCAGCCGACATGGCCGGAGAGCCAGTAGTGGGAGTGGACGAGGTCGTAGTAGCCGGGGCGCTGACCGGCCCACGCCTGCATCACGCCGTGCGTGAAGGCGCAGAGCTGGGCGGGCAGCTCCTCCTTGGCCAGCCCCTCGTACGGTCCGGCGTCGACGTGCCGGACCAGGACGCCGGGGGCCAGTTCGACCACCGGGGGCAGCCCGCCGGTGGTGGACCGGGTGAAGATCTCGACCTCGATGCCGATCTCGGCGAGCCGCCTGGCCAGCTCCACGATGTAGACGTTCATGCCGCCTGCGTCGCCGGTGCCCGGCTGGTGCAGCGGCGAGGTGTGCACGGAGAGCATCGCGATGCGGCGGGGCTTGCGGTGGCCGCCGGGGAACGCGGCGGGGAACCTGAGGCGCGGTGCGACCCGGCTGCTGCCGAGCCGGGAGACGTACTGGCTCACGTCGTCCGGTCCTCCTCACTCAGGGCATGACGGCCGAGGGACCCGAGCCCCTGCGAACGGCTGCAACAGCGGAATCTCTCCTTTCATTTCCGCTTTACCAAATCATTACGGAGCGTGCGTCGCACCCGGGGGCGCGTGCACCGGCGCGCGTCACCCGCCCGCGCGATCGTTACGCTCGCTGTCATGCGCCCCATCGGCACCGCGACCCGCGGGACCACCAACCCGAACCGGCTCCGCCGCATGGACCGCTGGATCGCCGCCACCCACGGCCCGGCCCTGCGCCGCGCCGCCCACCCCGTCGCCGTCGACCTCGGGTACGGCGCCGCGCCCTGGACCGCCGTCGAGCTGCTGCACCGGCTGCGCACCGCCGAGCCGCGCACGGCCGTGGTCGGCGTCGAGATCGATCCGGAGCGGGTCGCGGCGGCGAAGCCGTACGAACGCGAGGGCCTGACCTTCCTGCACGGCGGGTTCGAGATCCCGCTCCCCGAGCGCCCCGATCTGATCCGGGCGGCGAACGTGCTGCGCCAGTACGACGAGGGCGAGGTCGCCGCGGTCTGGCGCCGGCTGTGCGCCCGCCTCGCGCCGGGCGGGCTCCTGGTGGAGGGCACCTGCGACGAGATCGGGCGCCGGCACGTGTGGGTGGCGCTCGGCCCGGAGGGGCCGCGCACGGTCACGTTCGCGACCCGGCTCGCCTCCCTGGACCGCCCCTCCGACCTGGCGGAACGCCTGCCCAAGGCGCTGATCCACCGCAATGTGCCGGGCGAACCGGTCCACGCGTTCCTGCGGGACTTCGACCGGGCGTGGGCCGCGGCGGCCCCGTACGCCTCGCTGGGTGCCCGGCAGCGCTGGATCACGGCGGTGCGGTCGCTGTCGGGCGACTGGCCGCTGGCCGACGGGGTACGGCGGTGGCGCCAGGGCGAAGTCACGGTGAAATGGGCCGCTCTCCAGCCCAACCCATGACCCGACTCACGCCGAACGGACGCGGCGGGGCCGGATCCGGGGAGGCGGACGGGAACGCGGACGGGACATCGTTCGTCCAGAGAAAGGGGAGAGCGACCGTCAGGACTGCGACCGTGCGCCTCTGTTGCTTTTCGGTACGGCATGGCACGATCTCGACATCGGCGAAAAGTTACTGACGGTAAATCAGATTCATTCGGGGGGATCTCGTGAACCGACGTCACTGTGCCTCAGCCGCGATCACTCTGGTCTGCGCGCTGTCCGTGCTCATCACGCCGGTCCAGGCCTTCGCCAAACCCACGCCGCCGCCCCCGTCCGATTCCGGCTCCGGCTCCGGCTCCAAGGCGCCGAAGAAGAGCCTCGAAGAGGTGCGCAAGGAGATCGACGCCCTCTACCGCAAGGCCGGGGCGGCCACCGACGCGTACAACCTCGCCGAGGAGAAGGCCGAGAAGCAGTCCGGCGAGATCGTGAAGCTGGCCCGCGCCATAGTCGTGGGCCAGTCGAAGATCGCCGAGCTCAAGAGCCAGGCGGGCGCGCAGGCCCGCGAGCAGTACCGCACCGGCGGGCTGCCGCCGGGCGCCCAGTTCATGCTCAGCGACGACCCGCAGCTGTTCCTGGACGGGGTGAGCCGGGTCAGGGAGGGCCAGCAGGCCGCCCAGGGCGTGCTCGGCGAACTGACCAGGACCCAGCAGGACCTGGAGACGTACACCAAGGACGCGAGCACCAACTGGAAGAAGCTCGAAGCCAACCGGGTCAAGCAGGCCAAGGCCAAGAAGAAGATCAACGCGCAGATCGCCGCGGCGAAGAAGCTGGAGTCACAGCTCAAGAAGGAGGAGCGGGCCCGCCTGCTCAAGCTGGAGCAGGAGGCCGAGTACAAGCAGCAGACGGCCTGGCTCAGCTCCGGCGCCCTCAAGGAGATCAACCGCGAGGCGAGCGCGCGCGGCAAGAAGGCGGTGGCCTTCGCGACCGACCAGATCGGCAAGCCGTACGTCTGGGGCGCCGAGGGCCCCAAGTCGTACGACTGCTCGGGGCTCACGTCCCAGGCCTGGCTGGCGGCGGGCCGGCCGATCCCCCGCACCTCGCAGGAGCAGTGGCGACTGCTGCCGCACATAGCGATCAAGGACATGCGCCCCGGCGACCTGATCATCTACCACAGTGACGCCAGTCACGTGGGCATGTACATCGGCGACGGCGCGATCGTCCACGCCCCCCGCCCCGGCCGCAACGTCACGCTGGCGGGCGCGGGCTCGATGCAGATACTCGGGGTCGTACGCCCGGACAAGTAGGCCCGCCCCTCCGCGTACTCCTCCGCGCCCCCCTCCGCGCGGCATCCACGCGGAGGGCTCCGCACAGCGTCCGCCGGAGCGTCTGCGCGAAGGTGCCCCGCGCCCTCGCACGAGGGGCCCGGACCACCCGTGCCGCACGGGCGTGACCCGCGCCACCCGTGGCCCACCGCCCGCGTGACCTTTGTCATGTCCCGACACCCGCCCCGGAGCCGGTACATCTCGCCGGATCCGTGACCTGACGCGGCTTATGCCTGTGCATATGCCGGAGGCCCATCACGGAACGCCATTCCGTTCCACCGCCACAGCCCGCTATCGTCCCCGTCTGGCAGATCGTCGATCGTCGGTCCGCCGCGCCCTCGGGGGGAGGGAAGGAAACCCGAATCGATGCCCGAACCCGTACCGCAGCAACGCACCGACGCCGCTGCGGAGGCCTCCCACGACGCCGTCCTCACCCTCCTGGTGATCGAGGACGACCCGACGGGCACCTTCACCGTCCCCGAGCTCCCGGCCGCGGCCGGCACGAGGGTGCGTATCCGCACCGCCCGCAACCTGACCGAGGCGGGCCGGCTCCTCACGGACGACGTCGACTGCATACTGCTGGACCTGGCCCTGCCCACCGGCGGCGAGACCCGCGCCTCCGGGACGGGTGACACGGCCGGCCCCGGCCCCGACGGGCTCGCCACGCTCGAACACGTCCTGCGGATCGCCCCGCGTCACGCCGTCCTCGCCCTCACGGCGCAGAACGACACCGCGCTGGCCGCCGAGGCGGTACGGGTCGGCGCCCAGGACTACCTCTTCCGCGACGAACTCGACGGCCGGCTGCTCAGCCGCGCCATCCGGTACGCCGTCGAGCGCAAGCGCGCCGACGTCGCCCAGCGCCGGCTCACCGAGTCCACGCTGCGCGCCCAGGAGAACGCCCGCCTCGAACGCGGCCTGCTCCCGACGCCGCTGCTCGACGGCTCCGATCTGCGCTTCGCGGCCCGCTACCGCCCCGGCCGCAGCCGCGCGCTGCTCGGCGGGGACTTCTACGACACGGTCCGTACACCCGACGGCACCGTCCACGCGATGATCGGCGACGTCTGCGGGCACGGCCCCGACGAAGCGGCGCTCGGCGTGGAACTGCGCATCGCGTGGCGGGCGTTGACCCTGGCCGGGCTCTGCGGCGACGAACTGCTCTCCACCCTCCAGCAGGTCCTGGAGCACGAGCGGGAGAGCGAGGAGATCTTCGCGACGCTCTGCACCGTCGACATCGCCCCCGACGGCCGGCGCGCCGGACTCTGCCTGGCGGGCCACCCCGCCCCGCTGATCGCCCGGCAGGGACAGGCCGCGCGCCTGCTCCCGTACGAGGACGGCGGCCCCGCCCTGGGGCTGCTGCCGCGCGCACGCTGGCCGCGCCGGCACGTGGATCTCGGCTCCACCTGGAGCCTGATGATGTACACGGACGGGCTGATCGAGGGGCGCATGGGTCCGGTCGGCACTCAGCGGCTGGGCCAGGACGGCATGGTCGCGATGATCAATCAGCAGCTGGCGCAGGGGCTCACCGGCGAGGATCTCCTGGAGGCCGCGGTCGCCCAGGTGCGGGAGCTGAACGGCGGCGAACTCACCGACGACGTCGCGGTGCTCCTGCTCGACCGCGACCAGGAGAGCGTCCGCCGCCGGGCCCCGGACGGCGAACGGGGCCGGAGCATCCCCCGGCCCCGCAACGCGAACGCCGCGAACGCTCAGCGCCCGCCGTTGTAGGGCCCGTACGGCCCGTCGCTGCTGGAGCCGCCGCGCCGGCCTCCGCCCGAGACCGCCCGCAGCGCGGGCCGCACGTCCACCAGGAAGACGATGGACGCGACCACGCCCGCGATCTGCAGGAACAGCACCGACATGTAGAGGCTCAGCAGGTTCACAGCGACAGCGAGGCCGAGAATGATCAGCCAGAAGGACTTCTTCTGCTTGTCCGCGGCCGGGTAGGCATCCTCACGGGCCACCGCGGCCATGACCAGCGCGACCACCGCCAGCACCATCATGGCCACGTGGAGCAGCAGGACGAATGTGCTGAAGCCTGTGAGCAACATGGTGTGCACCGCCTAATAGATGGATGAGCGCCTCGCGGCCAAGGTACCGGGGCAACGGGCCGGGCACCGTGATGGTGCCCGGCCCGCACCCCGCCACACACTTCGGCGCCACAGCACCGCCGCAGGCGCCGTGGGACGGACGGGGATCCCCCGCTCCGGCTACTTCGCGCTCGGCGGAGTCGTCTTCTTCGCGACGGGCTTGCGCGCGGGCGCCTTCTTGGCGGGCGCGGCCGGGGCCTTGCTCTCCGGCCTGACGGCCTTCGGCGCGGGCTTCGGCGCCGGCGCGGCCTTCGCCGGACCGGGCTTGGCGGCCGGCTGGGTCCTCGCGGTGCCCGTCGGCTTGGACTCCTTGCGCGGCTCGACGACGACGGCGATCTCGACGATCTCCTCGGCCGTCTCGCCCCGCCAGTTCCGCACGGTCTGCTCGCCGCGCTCGGCGACCTTCTCGTACGTCTCCCGGGCCCGCACCGCGTACTCCGCGGCCACACCCAGGCTCCGCAGCGCCAGGTCCTGCGCGCTCTCGCCGAGCTTGCGCAGGTCGCTGTCGAACGACCCGATCACCTCGGTGACCTTGGCCTGCACGGTGGCCTGCGCCTCCTTGGCCTGCGAGGTCACCTTCTCCTGCACGACCTTGGGGTCGGTGTTGCGCACGGCCTCGATACGCTCCGGCGCCTCGGCACGCAGCTGCTCGATCAGCGCCGGGACCTTGCGCGCCTGCTCGACGGCGAGATCGGCCGTACCGGCGGCGAAGTAGAGGGGGGTCGGGTCGGTGAGGGTCTTGCGCAGGTCATCGGTGATGGCCATGACTGTGGTCCTCCCGGATCATCGGGCTCAGTGTGAGGGTTTCTCGGGCTGTGAGGGTTTCTCGGGCTGTGCATGCGCGGAGGGCGTCGACTCGTCGCCGGTCTCCGATCCGGCGGCGACGCCGGATTCCGGTCCGGGCTCGAACCCGTTCTCCTTGCGGAAGGAGTCGTAGATCTGCAGCAGAACACTCTTCTGCCGCTCGTTTATGGACGGGTCGGCCAGGATCACCGCCCGGGTCTCCAGCTCCTCCCGCTCCCGCTCGTCCAGAATCCCGGCCCGTACGTAAAGGGTCTCGGCGGAGATCCGCAGCGCCTTGGCGACCTGCTGCAACACCTCGGCGCTCGGCTTGCGCAGCCCGCGCTCGATCTGGCTGAGGTAGGGATTGGACACCCCGGCGGCATCGGCGAGCTGCCGCAGCGACAGCTGCGCGTTGCGCCGCTGCTCGCGCAGGTACTCACCGAGACTGCCGACGTTGAGGGATGCCATACCCCGATGGTGCGCCACCGCTGCTAACTTTTGCAAGCACCCGCTTGCAAAAGTGCGCTACACCACTCGTCCGGCCCCACGGAACCGTGGCGAGTGCCCTGTCTCCGTGACGTCCGGGCGGTCCCGGAGATCTCCGGACATCCGAGCCGACGCCTCAACCGGTGCGGCTGGTACTGGTCGGCGACGTGTGGCAGGCACGTGGGCCACGAGTCGTGGCCGGAGCCCCACCGGCAGGCAGAGGCAAGTACGCCTTGACAATTCCAAACTGTCAAGGCGTACTTGCCCAATGGCTCTTCCAGACCTGGACGATCTCATCGCGGAAGTCGACCGCAGGTACGACACCGCACACCGACCCGGCGGACAAGAACAGCCCGACTGGCTCGCCCTGCTGACCGTGGCCGCCCAACTCGCAGGCCAGATGCAGGCGCTGGCAGACGACCTGGTCGAGGACTACGTCGAGCACTGCCGGATGCACGGCAACTCGTGGACCGACATCGGCACCGCCCTGGGCGTGACCCGGCAAGCGGTCCAACAGCGGTTCCACGCACCGCACAAGCGCTACAGCCCCGAGACGATGACCGACGACCTCCGCCAGGCGATGACCCACGTCAAGCAGGCGGCGGTCCATCACCGCAACAACTACATCGGCACCGAGCACCTGCTCTGGGGACTGACCGCGCAGGACAACAGCGCCACCCGGCTCCTGCAGGCCGCCGGCATCTCGCGGGAAACGGTCCACCGGTCCGTCGGCACCCGGCTGAGCATGGGCGCCTCCCAGGCGGCCGAGCGCATCGCCTGGACGCCCTACTCCCGCAAGGCCATCGCCATCGCCGAGGCACGATCCGAGCAGAACGGCTCCGACCGCATCGACTGCGACGACCTGCTGATCGGCCTTGCCCAGGTCGGCCGCGGAGTCGCCGCCGACGTCCTGGCCGAGGCCGGCTTGGACCCGGCCGCCCCCGGCACCACGACTGCGGACGCCTGAGTCAGGACGACTGGACCTGGTCGAAGAGGGCGAGGGCTTCAGAAGGGTCAGGGCTCACGAGGCGTTCCAGACCGTCCGCCGTGATCTGCGCCCACCTGCCGGCCCGCGCCCACATCCGTTCCTCGAAGGCGCGGACGACCTCGTCCGGATCCGCGGGGCCGGTGGCGACGGCCTCGGCGAGTTCGGCGCCCTCCAGCATCGCGAGGTTCGCGCCCGCCCCCAGCGGGGGCATCAGATGGGCGGCGTCGCCCAGCAGCGTCACCCCGGGGACGTGGGTCCAGGTGTGGGACACGGGCAGGACGTGGAGGGGGCGGTGGACGAAAGCGGTGCCGTGGCGGAGGAGGTCGAGAACGGGGGCGGCCCAGCCGTCGAACAGCGCCAGCAGGCCCGATCGCACGGCCTCGGCATCGGCCAGGTCCAGGTGTGTGTGCCAGTCCAGCGGCGCACGGAACTGGGCGTACACCTTGACGTGGCCGCCGCTGTTGCGCTGGGCGACGAGGGAGCGGTTCACGCCGTACACGGCCACGGAACCGTCGCCGATCAACCGGGCGAGGCCGGGGTGGCGGGTGTCGACGTCGTCGAGGGAGGTCTCGACCGAGGTGACGCCGGTGTAGTGCGGCGTCACCGACGAGACCGCCGGACGGGTCCGGGACCAGGCGCCGTCCGCGCCGACCACGAGGTCGAACGCCTCCTGTCGCCCGTCCGCGAAGCGGACCAGTACGCCATCCCGGGTTCCCGGCACCACCTGCGTCACGCCCCGCCCCCACTGGACGTCGAGAGGGCCGAGCAGCAGATCACGGAGTTGCCCGCGGTCGATCTCGGGACCGGCCCGGTCATCCGGGCGGGGGCGCCAGTCGCGCAGGACGGTCCCGTCCGTGTCCAGGATGCGCATGGCCTGCCCCTCGGGACGGGACAGCGCCCGGAACTCCGCCAGCAGCCCCGCCTTGTCCAGTGCGAGCTGGCCCAGCCCTTCGCGCAGGTCCAGCGTGCCGCCCGCAGGGCGGGCGTCGGGGGCGGGATCGCGTTCGAGGACGGTGACGGGGTGACCATGGCGGTGCAGGACGCGGGCGAAGGAAAGGCCGGCCGGGCCGCCGCCGACCACCGCGATGCGATGTCTCATGCCGATACACTGTATTCGTTCGTTACGGTGTATCGCAACGGTACGATGCCGCTATGACTGTGTGGGACCGACCGGAGCCGCCGACTCAACCCGTGCCGCTCGACCGGGAGCGGATCGTCGGCGCCGCCATCGCGCTGGCCGACGAGGGCGGGCTGGAGGCGGTGTCCTTGCGCAAGGTCGCCGCCCGTCTGGACGCCGGCCCCATGCGGCTGTACCGATTCATCTCCACCAAGGAGGAGCTGTTCGACCTCATGGTGGACGAGGTCCACGCCGAGATCCGCTCCGAGGAGCAGCCCGGTGACTGGCGGGAGGCGTTGCGCGTCCTGGCCCAGCGCACCAGGCAGGCCGCTCTCCGTCACGAATGGCTGGCCGACCTGCTCGGCGGTCGCCCGGCCCTGGGCCCGAACCGCCTTGCCGTGACCGAGGCCACGCTGGCCGCCTTCGACGAGCTCACGGACATCGACACCGTCATGCGCGCCGTGGAGACTGTCAGCGCCTACTTCATCGGCGCGGTCAGGCGCGAGATCACGAACCTGCGGGCCGAGCGTGCCACGGGCCTGTCCAAGCACGACTGGCAGCGGGCCTCCGGCCCGCATCTGACGGGAATGCTGGCCACGGGCCGCTTCCCGGCACTGGCCAGGGCCGTGTACGACGGCACGGACGTGGACGCCGAGACATCCTTCGCGACCGGCCTGGACTGGGTCCTCGACGCCGTGGCCGCCAAACTCACCCGGCCGCCGGCGTGACGCCCGGCTCCCGCCGCATGTGAGTGAGGTCGGCCGCCGGGGCGAACGCCTCCACGGCCCGGCCACCCGGCGGCAGTGCGCTCACGGGCTCGACGCCGGTCCCGCCATCGACATCGGCCCCGACCGCTCTCGACCGGCAGTTCGCCGACCGGCGCGGGACTCCGGTTGACCTTCACCCTGGGGGAAGCCACAGCATCGGTGGTGCCGGGCGACGTGCCCGGTACGAGGAGGAGAGCGGGCATGGAACTGCTGACCATCGGGGCGTTCGCGAAGGCGTCCCGGCTGTCGCCGAAGGCGCTGCGTCTCTACGACGAGCTCGGTCTGCTGGCCCCCACCCGCGTCGACCCGGTGACCGGCTACCGCCTCTACGCACCGGAACTGCTGGAGCAGGCCCGACTGGTCGCCTGGCTCCGGCGCCTGGGGATGCCCCTGGCCCGTATCCAGCAGGTCCGCACGCTGGAGCCGGCCGCGGCGGCGCAGGAGATCCGCGCGTTCTGGGCGCAGGTCGAGGCCGACACCGCCGCACGGCGGGACCTCGCTTCCTTCCTCATCGACCACCTTTCCTGGAAGGACCCCGCCATGACCTCGACCACCAGCCCCCTGGGGATCCGTTACGCCGCCCTTTCCGACACGGGCCTCGTCCGCGAGAGCAACCAGGACACCGCCTACGCCGGGTCCCGTCTGCTCGCCGTCGCCGACGGCTACGGCAGCGCGGGAGCCCCGGCCGGCGCGGCCGCCGTCGACGCGCTCAAGCACCTGGAGACCGGCAGCGTCCCGGCGGGCGATCTCCTCAACGTCCTCGAAGACGCCGTCGAACAGGCCAGGCACGCCGTCAACGGCGTCCTCGGGCCCGGCTCGTCGCCCGAGGAGGCCGGCACCACGCTCACCGCGATGCTCTGGACCGGATCGCAACTGGCCCTCGTCCACATCGGCGACTCCCGCGCCCATCTCCTGCGGGACGGGGAGCTGTTCCAGATCACCCACGACCACACCCTGGTGCAGTCGATGGTCGACGAGGGCCGCATCAGCGCGGAAGAGGCCGCCTCCCACCCCCAGCGGTCGCTGCTGATACGGGCCTTGGGCCAAGGAGCCGATGGCACCCCCGACATGCGCCTCCACGACGCCCGGCGGGGAGACCGGTACCTGCTCTGCTCCGACGGCCTGTCGGCCGTCGTGCGGAGCGAGGAGATCCGCCGGGTGCTCCGTGAGGTCCCGGAGCCGGAGCGGGCGGTCCGCGAACTCATCGCCCTCGCCAACGGATCCGGCGGCCCCGACAACGTCAGCTGCGTCGTCGCCGATGTCGTGGAGCTCCAGCAGTAGGAGCGAGCGGCATGCACTTCGAGTTGCACCGGATCCGCTCCCGGGAACTCATCCGCGAGGCGGACGCGTACCGGCTCGCCCGCCAGGCCGGAAAGACCGAACCGGCCCCCCGGTCCAGGCCGGCTCGCACCTGGCCCACCTGGCGCACCTGGCGCACCTGGCGACCGGTGCCACGGCGCCTGCCGGCCCGGCTCCGCCGGTGAACCGAGCGGGCGATGCGCGGGCGGGACCCGTGTACAGCAGGATGCGGACGCATGACTCTCTCGTCACGCATCACCATGCCGGGTCAGGTCAGGTCTGGTCCGTGGCCGGGCAGCACGCGCCCGGTCCGCCGTATGCGACCAGCCGCGGGACGAGCCCGCTGGAGACGATCGTGACGGTGGTCGACTCCGCGGGCTCGGGTGGCCCGGTGGCGGACGGCCGTCACGAAGGGGCCGCGTCGGGATCGATGAGGGACATGCCGGACACCAGGGCGCGGGCGGTGTCGGCGAAGTACTGCTCGTCGGCACCGGGGGCGAGGCCGAGGGCGACGCCCTGGGTGAGGCCGACGAACAGCGCCCTGAGCGCGGTGGTCAGGCGTTGCGCCTGATCCGGCGTCACGACGCCCCCGTCGTAAGGCCGTCCGGCGAACAGCGCGATCAGGTGGGCTTCCTGCGACCGGACGGACGTGGCGAGCCGGGCCCCCAGCTCCGGGTCGTGCAGGGCCATGTCCAGCAGAGTGATCTGGAGCGACAGACCTGACAACGCGTCCGGGGCGTCACAACCTCGCCGGTAGTGCCGGGCGAAGGCGTCGACCGCTTCGAGCAGATCCAGTTCGGCGGGCACCGCCCGCTCGATCTCTTCGTAGTACGGCCGCAGATGGTCGGCGACCAGGGCGACCACCAGGCCGTCCTTGCTCCCGAACAGCGAGTAGACCGCACCGGTGGTCAGGCCGGCCCGGTCGGCGATCTCGTCGAGCCTGGCCCGGTACCCGTCCCGGGAGACGACCTGGAACGCGGCATCCAGCAAGGCTCGGCGGTTGCGCTCCTTGGCCTCCGCTCTCGTCATTCTCATAATCTCATTATTGCCGTAATCTCATTATGGAACCAGTCGGCACGAGGTACGAGTACGAGGCGCGAGGCACGAGGTATTCCGGGGAGGAACGTTCATGCTCACGACCCAGGTCGCGACACCGCGCTGGACCCGTTGGACAGTGGGGACGGTCGCCGATGGCGCCTTCAAGGTGCTGCTCGCCGCCGTCTGCATCGCCGGCGCGGCCCCGCTCGGCCGACTGCTCGGCGTGCCCGGCTGGCTGATGGCCGCATCCGGCCTGGCCCTGCTGGTCTGCGGCGGGATCGAGATCCGGTACGCGCGCCGACGGCCGGTGCGCACCTGCCTGCGGCTCATGGTGGCCTACGACACCGGCTGGGTGCTGACGGCCGCCGTCGGCCTCCTGCTGGCGCGGCAGGGCGGCAGTGCCGGGGGTGAGGTGTGGATCGGGTACCAGACGGCCGCGCCCCTCGCGTTCGCCGCGCTGCTGGGGGCTGCCCGGCGTTCCTGAACCCGCCGGTCAGGCTTGGCAGATGCAGAAGGGGTGACCGGCCGGATCGGTGAGGACCCGCGCCCTGCCGGCCTCATGAGGCTGGTGATCCGGTTTGCCCGCGCCCAGCTCCAGCAGCCGCGCCTCGGCCTCGTCCAGGTCCGCGACGTCGAAGCAGAGGTGCAGCTGCTGGGGGACGCTCTGGTCGGGCCAGCGCGGAGCCCGGTAGTCGTCGACCCGCTGAAAGCCGATGAAGAGTCCGTCCGCACGGTTGAGACCCGCGAAGCCGGCGTCCGACTTCGGGTGGGGTTCGAGGCCGGTGGCCTGCTGGTAGAACGCCGCCAGGGCCGGCGGATCAGGGCAGTCGAGCGTGATCGCGGCCAACTTCATCTGCAGGGACATGGCGCCTCCGGCCGGTCTGTGGACGTCGGACTCTCGCGACGGACACCCACACCCTAGGCACCGCCGCACCACCTCCAGTAGCCACTTTCGCCGCGGGGGTTCCCCCCGTCGGCGGCCCGATCACACCCGGGAAGAGGACCGGCTCTGGGTAACGTATCCGGAAATATCCCCATGCCGGAGACGGATCCTCATGGCTGACGACAAGGACGACGGGAACGCGTCCCCCGGCCCCGCAGCGCGGGGGCACGGGCGCGGACGCGGGCGCGGCCTCGGGAGCGGGCTCGCTCGCGACGGTGCCTCGGTGGTGCCGAGGACCGCCGTCATCGCGGGCGGCGGCGCGCTGGCCGTCTGGGAGCCCGCGTTCACGCTCGGCGCCTACAACGTCATCTTCTACTACCAGATGCTCACCCTCTGGGCGGTGTCGACAGCCGTGCTGCTGGCCGGCTTCGTGATGCGCGAGCGCGGGCCGCGTCATGGCTGGCTGTACTGGGCCTGCCTGGCGCTGCCCAGCGTCTGGATCGTCCTCGCCGCCGTCGTACCGCGGCACAGCGGCAACTGGCAGGGCGAGGCGCTCTTCCTGATCGGCGGCATCATCAGCGTCGTCGGCACCCCGCTGCTGACCTGGGTGCTCCTCCAGCTCCTGCTGTTCGGGGAGTCGGAACTCTCCGTGCACCAGCGCCGGACGGTCATCGGCGCCGTCGCGCTCGTCGGCGTACTGGCCTTCCTGCTCGGCGAGTTCAACGATGTCTTCCTCACCTGCGGGGACTTCGACATCAGCGGCAACAGCGTCCCCTCCGGCTGCAGGCCGGGCCACGCCTCGCCACTCGGCTGACCCGCGAGAACAGAACGGGACAGAGCTGTACGGAACAGAACCGGGACACGGCTCCACGGAACGGAGGCACGGCTTTACGGAGGTGACGGGACGGCCCTCCAGGCGCGATGCTGCCCCCCATGACCTCCTCAGAGATCCTTCCGACCCCCGATTCCGGTTCCCCGTCCACCACCACCGGCGCCACCCCGGGCCCCGGAGTCTTCGAGCTGGGCGGCACCGTCACCATCCCGCGGCTCGGCTTCGGCGCGATGCAGCTGCCGGGACGGTGGAGCGGACCGGCCGGCGACACGGCGAAGGCCGTGGCCGTGGCGCGGCGCGCCGTCGAGCTCGGGGCGCGGTACATCGACACCGCCGCCTTCTACTTCTCCCCCACCCACCGGGCCAACGACCTGCTGCGCGAGGCGCTGTTCCCGTACTCCCCGGACGTCACCATCGCCACCAAGGTCGGCCCGCTGCGGGACGAGACCGGTGAGATGTACGCCGAGGCCCGCCCCGACCAGCTGCGCGGGGAGGTGGAGCGGAATCTGGAGGACCTCGGGGTCGACACCCTCGACCTGGTGCATCTGCGGGTCGGACGGCTGAGCGGCGGCGTCGTGGAGCCGATCGGCGAACGGTTCGCCGTGCTGGCCGCACTGCGCGAGGAAGGGCTGATCCGGCAGCTGGGCGTCAGCAACGTGACGAGCGGGCAGCTCGCGGAGGCCCGGTCGATCGCGCCGGTCGCCGCCGTCCAGAACCGTTTCGGTGTGCTCGACCAGGCCGACGCCGCGCTCGTCGACGAGTGCGCGGACGCCGGTATCGCGTACATGCCGTTCTTCGCGCTCGGTGGCGGTCACACCGATCTCGCCGAACAGAACGTCCGGAAGGTGGCTGAGCGGCACGGCGCGACGGTGCACCAGGTGGCCATCGCGTGGGGCCTGGCCCGCTCGCCCTCGATCGTGCAGATCCCCGGCACCGCCTCGCTCGCCCACCTGGAGGAGAACGTGGCCGCGGGACGCCTGGTCCTCGACGAGGACGACATGGCGCTGCTCGGACGCCGCGGCTGATCGCCCGCGCGGACGCGGCCGGTATGGCCCCCGGTCCACCGCATATGCCTACGATCCCTCCACGAGCCCGGCCGAAGAGGCCGAAGAGGCGAAGAGCTGGAGGGGCGGATACCGCATGAAGGTCCTGATCGCCGGAGGCGCGGGATACATAGGCAGCACGGTCGCGTCCGCCTGCGAGGACGCCGGGATCACTCCTGTCGTCCTCGACAGCCTGGTCACGGGCAGACGGGAGTTCGCCCGGGGCCGGGCCTTCCACGAGGGCGACATCGCGGACGGCCCCCTGATCGACCGGATCTTCGCCGAGCACCCGGACATCGACGCCGTGGTCCACTGCGCGGCCCTGATCGTGGTCCCGGAATCGGTGGCCGACCCGGTCGGCTACTACCGGGCGAACGTGACCAAGTCCCTGGAGTTCGCGGAGCATCTGCTGCGCAACGGCTGCACCCGCCTGATCTTCAGCTCGTCCGCCTCCATCTACGCCGCCGGTGCGGACCTGACGGTCGACGAGGACTCCCCGCTCGCCCCGCAGAGCCCGTACGCGCGCACCAAGGCGGTGTGCGAGGCGATGTTCGCCGACATCGCCGCCACCCGGCCGCTCCGGGTGGTGTCCCTGCGCTACTTCAACCCGGTCGGCGCGGACCCGAAGCTGCGCACGGGATTGCAGCTGCGGCGCCCGAGCCACGCCCTGGGCAAGATGATCCAGGCACAGGAGGAGGGCGTCCCGTTCCCGGTCACCGGGAACGGCTACCCGACGCGCGACGGTTCCGGCATCCGGGACTACGTCCACGTCTGGGACCTGGCCGCCGCGCACGTGGCCGCGCTCGGCGCCTTCGACGCCGTCCTGCCGGAGGCCGGCTCCACCGTCATCAACCTGGGCACCGGAACGGGCACCACCGTGCGCGAACTCCTGGACGCCTTCAACGAGGTGACCGGCACCCCCGTGCCGGCGGTCGACGCCGCGGCGCGGCCGGGCGACGCGGCGGGGGCGTACACCCGGAGCGACCGGGCGGAACGGCTGCTGGGGTGGCGGCCGCGGTACTCGCTGAAGGAGGGCATCCGCCACTCCCTGGACTGGGCCGCCGTACGCGAGGACGTGCTCCAGGCTCCGAAGGGTCCGCACGACGGCCGGCAGTGACGGCCACCGGCGGACGGCGGTCCGGCCGCAGGACCCAAGGGTTGTCCCGTAATCCCCGGCGGGACAGCCCTTAGGATCCGCCCATGGCTATCGACCCCGGCTACATCTGCTCCCGCTGCGGCGAACACCACGCGGAACTCCCGATGGGGTACTCGACCATGGCGCCCGACGTCTGGGACGCGGGTCTGGAGAGCGACCCCGACAGCATGCTCTCCTCCGACCAGTGCATCGTCAGACACGAGCACTACTTCATCAAGGGTCTGATCGAGATACCCGTGTTCGGCAGCGAGGAGCCCTTCTCCTGGGGCGTCTGGGTCTCGCTCAGCCGGGAGAACTTCGCCCGCGCCCTCGATGTGTGGGAGACGCCCGGCCGCGAGTCCGAGCAGCCGTACTTCGGCTGGCTGAGCACCGAGCTGGGGCTGTACTCGCCCCGCACGACCAACCTGAGGACCAACGCCCACACCCGCCCGATCGGCCGGCGCCCCAGCATCGAGCTGGAGCCCACCGATCACCCGCTCGCCGTGGAACAGCGCACCGGCATCACCCGGGACCGGGTGCGGGAGATCGCCGAAGCGGTGCTGCACGCCGAGGACGAGCCGCCCTCCTGAGCTACCGCTGCGCCCCGAGCCCCGACCGCAGCTGCGCGAAGGCGAGCTCGGCCGCCTCGACCGCGTCCGCGTACACCTGCCGCGCGCTCTCCCCCGCGTCGATCCGCCGCCAGTTCTCCAGGGCGAGGACGCGCTGTACGGCGATGATCTGGCCCGCCGCGAGCCGGTCCGCCACCCGGTCGCCCAGCGCACGGGCGAGTGCCGCCTCCGAACGGCTCTGGTAGCCGTACAGGCGGGCCACCAGGGACGGCGTCCCGTACAGCAGCCGCTGGTACGCCAGCACCTGCGGCACATCGCAGAGCCCGGTCACCGGGTCGCCCCGCTCCAGCCCGTCCAGGAAGTTGCGGCGCAGCGCGTCCAGCGGGGATTCGGTCTCCGCACGGGTGGCGACCACGCGGGCCGCCTCGTCCTCGTGGTCGGCGAACCGGTGCAGGACCAGGTCCTCCTTGGCCGGGAAGTACCGGAACAGGGTCGGCTTCGAGATGTCGGCCGCCGCCGCCACCTCCGCCACCGAGACCTTGTCGAAGCCCCGCTCCAGGAACATCGCGATCGCGGCCTCGGAGACCGCCTGGTAGGTCAGCTGCTTCTTCCGCTCCCGCAGGCTCATCTGCTCGTGAGCCGCCCCCGCCGTCCCGGGACCGGGCTTCTCTCCGTCCATGACTCCGAAGCGTACGCCCTTGACCTCAAGCGGACTTGACGTCCGAGGGCGCCCGGGACCCCGCCCGCGCCTCCACCAGCGCCTCGATCCCGTCCAGCACCCGCGCCAGCCCGAACGCGAATTCCTCGTCGGGCCCGCGCGGCGCCTGAAGCACCTCGGAGTCCAGCACCCGGGAGAGCGACGGATGGCGTACGGGGTCGACGAGCCGGTCCAGGGTGCGGGTGTACCCGTCCGCCACCTCCTGCGCCGGGATACCGCGCGCTTCCACGGCGGCCGCGAGATCGCCCATCAGCAGCGCCTCGTTCCGTACGAACCCGTTGACGAGCAGGATGACGGAGACCTCGTCGCGCGCGTCCAGACCGGCACCTTCGAGGGCCCGCAGGCCCTGCTCCCACCAGGCGACCGAGTTCGGGCTGGCGGGCGGGCCCGAGACCGGGATGCGGAGCATCCACAGATTGCGGTGGAACACCCGGCGCTGCGCCCACGCCCACTGCGTGAGCGCCTCCCGCCAGCCGGCCCCGCTCTCCGGCGCGGGCAGCGGGGGCGGCGGGCCCATCGCCGCCTCCTGCATCAGGACGTACAGCTCCCCCTTGGCGGACACGTACCGATAGAGCGACATCGTCGAGGCCCCCAGGTCCTTGGCGACCCGCCCCATCGACACCCCGCCGAGCCCCTCGGCCGCCGCCACCGCCACCGCGGCGTCCACGATGCGCGCCAGACTCAGCCCCGGCTTCGGCCCCTTGACCGGCCGCGCCCGCAGCCCCCAAGCGGCCTCGATACTGGCCGGCAGGCCCGTACCACCTGGCGACCCCTTCTCCTCAGTCACCTGAACCCCACCTTCCCTCGACCCCATCCTAGATTTGCGTAGTGCATACACATTTCTGCGCATTGCGCACGCAGAGGAGCGGATCAGGAGGCCGCGGCGATGCGCGGGTGCGACTCGAACCAGTTCTCGTAGGCGATACGGATCTGCCTGGACGTCGGCACCCGGGCCATTCCCAGCGCCACCGCCGCCGCTGCCAGAACCTCCCGGATCCGCCCGGACTCCCGGGCCGGCAGCCACCGCTCCGTCCCTTTCCTCGTCCCCGGGCCCCCAGGACCGAGCGCGAGGGCCGCACGGATCACATCCGTGTAGACGGACTGCACCCGCTTGTACTTCAGCAGCACCGGCAGATCCCGTTCCCACCCCTCGGAGCTGCCGCGCCGCACGCCCTCGACCGCATCGCGCCAGATTTCGGCGACCCGCTCCCCCTCCCGCCGGGGATAGCGCATCAGATGGAGATGGGTCGCCAGGTCGTAGAGCGGATCTCCGACCATGGCGAGCTCCCAGTCGATGGTCCACAGGTCGCCCCGGGCGTCGACCACGAGGTTCTCGCGGTGCAGATCGCCATGGACCAGGGTGAACGGACGAGGCGTCAGCCCCCCGGCCTCGCCGCGCAGCCGGTCCAGGCCGCCGTCGGGTACGCCGAGTTCCGCGAAGAGGGCGCCGTAGCGGGGAAGGTGGCGGCGGCGCACATGGTGTTCGGTGAAGCCGATCAGCCGCGACAGGAAGGCCGCGGAATCGCCCTCCCGGACGCCCCCGGCACCGTCGGTTCCGACGCCGTCCGCACCGATGGAGACCAACTCCCCGAAGAGGACGCCGAGCTGGCCCAGATGGCGCTCCGTGAGCGCGGTCCCGGGAGGACAGGTCTCGCCGAGCGTCCGGCCCTCCACGAACGAATAGAGGGGGACCCCCGCCCGTTCGGCCACCGCGGGTATCCGGGTGACCCGCCCCTGCAGCGCCGCCAGGAGCGCCTGCTCCGAGGTGAACCAGCGCAGGTCGAACCGGAGCAGCCCCGCCCGCGGGTACCGGCACTTCCACCAGGTCTGCGCCCCGGAACCGTCATCGGCCGGCAGCGGAAAGGCATACGTCTCGTGGTGGTACCCGTTCAGCGGCCCCACCAGCAGGCTCTCGTCCGGCACCAGCGCCGCCGCGCTCGCCCGCGCCGCCGCCACCCGGCATCCCGCTCCGGCCGAGGACCCCACGGCGGCGGGCACCCGGACCACGGTCACCGGCAGGCCCGGCCGCGCTGCGCGCGAACCCGGCCCCCCGGGCGACGACCGGCCTCACCGGCCGGTACGGCCACCTCGTCGCGATCCATACCAAGGAAGGTACAACTTCCGGCCGTTCCACCGCACTTGTGCCTTCACAGGGCGCTCGCGGCATCGGCCAGAACCTGCATGGTCGCGATCACGGGGGGCCGCCGGCCGTCCGGCCCCGGGGCGCGCAGCGACTGCCGCTTCCCTGCCTTGCGGTGATAGCCGAGGAACGGCATCCCCGCGCTCCGCGCCGCCTGCCGGTCCGAGAGGGAGTCCCCGATCATCAGGTGCTCCGCCACATCGGCCCCCGTCGCCCGGACGACCTCGTGCAGAATCCAGGGGTTCGGCTTCATCAGCCCGACATCGCCCTCGTTCCGGCCGATGACCGGACCGTCGAAGAACTCCAGCAGCGACTCACGTTCGAGATAGCGGGTGATGGCTCCGTGGTGGTTGTTGGACGCCACCGCCAGCCGCCCGTCCGCAGGTGCGGGCGCCCCCGTCGTCCGCGGGCCGGCCTTCCGGCTCCAGGCCCGGATGAAGGCCGCGGCGCCGGGGGTCGGCTCCGCGTGCTCCGCCGACTTGAGCTCCCAGGTGGTCAGCGCACCGTGCATCTCGTCGGCGGCGATGTGCCAGGGGTGCGCACCGTCGCGGTCCGCCGCGCCCCTCGCGTACGCGCCGAACACCTCGTGGGGGTCCTTGCTCCCCCTCACCCCGGCCAGCTCGATGCCGTGCGACGCCGCGATCCGCAGCAGCTCATCGGCGATGTCACCCGCCACGCTCTCCTGGCTCCGGTGGCCGCCGGCGAACAGCCTGGCGACGGGGCCGTCGAAATCGAGCACGACGCATCGGGCGCGGGAGAGCAGGTCCCGCACTTCCGGAACGGACGCGGTGTCCGAGGACGCGGTGTCCGGTGATGCGGGGGTGGCCGTGGCTTGAGACACGATCAGAAGTCCGCCCTTGTGGCTAGGTTGTCCCAGTTCGAATCGAAGAACGCCTGAAACGTGCGCACAATGCCGACCTGATCGGGTGTGGCGTCGGCCGAGGCACGGTACGGGAAAAGGGTCGCTCCCGTGCCGTAGGCGTCGTAGATCTCGACTTCCTCCTGGTCCGGAGGGAGCGGGATGGTGCCCTCTTCCGTCACATAGAGGCCCTGGAGCGCCAGTCGGCGGTTCAGAATGTACAGCTTCATCTGGGGCGAGAACGGCACCAACCGCACCTCGACCTCCACCTCCTGCACGAAGCCCTGGTAACGCAGTTCGTACAGGGCCTCCCTGAGCATCGTCGCGTGGCTCTGCAGAATGCCCTTCAGCCGCCTCCGCACCCGGGGATCGTCCGGACCGTCCACCGGGCGCGGGATGGCCAGGTGCGGGGAGTCGCAGTCGGGGAGCATCAGCCGGGCCCTGATGGACCGGGGCGGCTGGATGACGCCGGTCATGATGCGGTTCTTCTGGTCGGACACCCGCGCGGCCAGCGACTCCGTGGTCATCGAGAAGACGTCGAGCCGCACCTCGGTCGCCTCGAACGCCTCCTCCAGGTAGGGCTTCAGCAGCACCGGAGGGACGCTCTCCGAGACGACCGCCCAGACGTCGCCGTCCTCGTGACCGGCGTCCGCGGGAACACCCGGCCGGGGCGAGGGAACACCCGCCTCGGACTCGCTGACGAACGTACCGCTGCCCTGCCGGGTGACGATCAGGCGCTTGTCGCGGAGCAGCCGCAGCGCTTCGTTGATCGTGGCGCGGGAGACGCCGAACCGGTCGGCCAGCTGCTCCTGCGTCGGCAGCCGGTCACCGGGCCGCCAGACCTCGCTGTTGATCCCCTTGAGCAGCTCATCGGCGATCCGCTGGTACTGCCGCTTACCGTCAGGTGCCACAGACTCACGACTTGTCACCTGTCAACCATACAACTCACGGCCCCAGCACAGGAGATACATCCAACTGCCAACACAATCGTCATGCTGCTGACATCAACTCGCCTGCACAACCAGACAAGTTTACGACCACTCACCCGTAGGGAAGAATGATATCAAGTCAACCGGTCAAATTGCAGAGCGAGTTGATTGGTTGCCAGGAGTCACAGACATCAGAACAACCAGGCAGTAGCGTCCGAGCGGCACAACGGAGTGCGTGCACCGACGCCCCTTCCCCGCCGGAGGAGTGATCGCCATGCCATTCATCACACTTGGACTTGAGCAGATCGTTCAGTGGAAGTACGGATTCATGGGCACGGTGGGCCTGGCGCTGCTCACCTTCGGGCTCAAGGCGGGCAGCCCCAACTGCGCCGGTGCGGGGGCCGTGATCCTGGCCCTGCTCGTCATCCCCACCGACGACTAGACGCCGGCCTGGCGGGCGCGGGGGTGCTCAGAACACATCCGGGCACCAGGCCCGCCGCCCCGCCCGGAACATCGCCTCCGCCGTCGCCACCGCGCCGGGCGTGAGTTCCTCGATGCGGTCCAGGGACGCCAGCCGGGTCGGGGATTCGTCGCCCAGGTAGAGGGTGCCCAGTTCCCGTACGTCCAGGGCGAGATCGGCGTCGGCCGTGGTGCGGGTGCAGCTCGTGCCGGAGGTGGTGGACTCCAGGCGGTAGCGACCGGGGGTCAGGCCCGAGGCGTCGTGGACGTCGAGGGTGAGCGTGCCGGGTGCCGCGTAGGTGCGGGCCTCCAGGGCGCGTACGACGTCCAGCAGCCGTACCCACAGCCAGTCCGCCTGAGTGACGATGCGGGCGGCGCGCGGGTCCGGGAGGAGCAGGGGCAGCAGGTCGTCGGGGGCGCGGTAGCCGGAACGGACCGTGGCGATCCAGTCGATCGAGCAGACGAAGTGCCAGAGCGCGCGCTCGGCGGCCGGGGTGACGGCGATCTGTCCGAGCACCGTGGCCCGGTTCAGCGGCTGCTTGGCGTCGCCCCAGTTGCCGTCGGCCCGGTAGACGATCAGGCCGTCCACCTCGCCGGCGGCGTTGCTGTGGACCGCGTAGAAGGGCTCCGTCCAGGCATCGGAACCCGGCGCCCCGGGACCCGGCTGGACCTCTCCGGTGTTCACGGACCACCAGCGCGCGTCGCGGTCGACCACGCCGTGCTGCCGGGCGCGCAGCCGGTCGTGGAGGGCCGGGCCCAGTTTGCGTACGTCCGCGCCGCTCACCAGGTCGATCCGGCCGCCGTCCCGCTCGGACGGGCCCGACCAGCGCGGGTCGAGGCCCGCCCTCGGTACGTCGATCTCCCACTCGGTGGTCCAGGTCGCCGGGCCGAAGCCGTACCGCCCGTAGATCGGGTACTCGGCGGCGATCAGCGTGGCGACCACCTCGCCGCGCTCCTTCGCCGCCGCCAGGTCCGTGGCCATCATCCGGCTGAGCAGCCCGCGACGGCGGTGCGTGGGCGACACCGTGACGTTGGAGATCGCGTCCGCCGGCACCGCGGCGCCGCCGACGGCCGTGAGCTCCTGGGCGAACGAACGGAACGTGGCCACGCACCGTCCGCCGTCGAACGCGCCCTGCGTACGGGAGAGATCCGTGTACGGAAGACGCCTTTCCGCCTCCTCCTCCGTGGCCGTGTCCGTCGTCGGGCGCAGGAAGCCGGTGTGCTTGGCGCGCAGCCAGTCGGGGAATTCGGCGGCGGTGACCGTGCGGATGTCGAGAGCCATGCGGGCCACGCTAGGCACAGGGCTCACGGCATGTCTCCCGGTTTTCCACCGGCGTGGCAACAGGACCGGTCAGAAGGCCGCCCGGATCTCGCCGACCTCTCCGCCGCCGCCCAGCAGCGGCGCGTGTCCGATCCTGTCGACCACCGGGGCGTCGATGCCGAGCAGCTGCAGCGAACGGGCCAGCACCGGACCGAGCGCCCGCGTCGCACCGTCGTCGACCTTGAAGGCCAGCGCCCGGCCGTCCGCCAGCGCCACCGCCTGCACCGCCTCGGCACCCATCTTGGAGAGCGTGCCCGGCACCTCCCGCATCAGCCAGGTGTCGGGGCGGCGGGTCCCGGCCACGTACTCGGGGTGGGCCCGCATCGCGTCACCGACCCGGCGCTCCGCCGTCCCCGGCTCCGCCATCACGAACGTACGGAAGGCCCGCGCCAGGCCCACCAGGCTGATCGCCATCAGCGGCGCCCCGCACCCGTCCGTTCCCACCGCCGTGACCGGCTCGCCGGCCGCCTCCTCGACGACCCGGTGCACCAGCTGCTGGAGCGGGTGCGACGGGTCGAGGTAGGACGCCCGGTCCCAGCCGTTCAGCGCGCACACCGCGAGCATCGCCGCGTGCTTGCCGGAGCAGTTCATGGTGATCCGCTCCCGGACGTGGCCGGCTGCGAGGTACGTCTCCGCCTCGACCGGGTCCAGCGGCAGATCGGGCGGGGTCTGCAGGTCGGCGGGGGTCAGTCCGTGCTCGGCGAGCATCGTGCGGACGAGATCGAGGTGGAAGTCCTCGCCGGAGTGGCTCGCGGCGGCCAGGGCCAGCCGCTCCCCGGACAGATCGAGCCCGGCCCGCAGCACGGCCGCGGCCTGCATCGGCTTGTTGGAGGAGCGCGGGAAGACCGGCACCGTCGGATCGCCCAGCGCCCGTTCCACGCTGCCGTCGGCGGCCAGCACGACCAGCGAGCCCCGATGGCGGCCCTCCACGAAGCCGGACCGTACGACCTCGGCCAGGACGGGGAGAGCGGGGGGTATGACGGACGGTGCAGCGGGGGCGGCGCTGGAGGTCATGGTGGCCTTCCGGGGACGAGCGGAACCCGCCCCCGGAAGGGTCGCTTCAGGCGAGCAGGTCGTCTACTTGTGCTTCACCATCACGGTACCTGCGGGCGATCTCCGCGCTGCAATCGTCGATGGTGCGCTGCAGCTGGTGACGGCGGCGGGAGACCTGCTGTTCGTAGCGGACCAGGCGCCCCATCGCGGTGTGCAGCTCCTCGTCCGTACGGGCGTCGAGATCGGACAGCTCGACCTCGGCGAGCGTCTCGGCGGCCAGCCGGCGGTACTCGTCGCTGCGGGGCGTGGTCAGCGTGACGTGCCGGGCGGAGGAACGGTGCCGGGACGGGGTGTCGGCGAGGATCTCCGAGAGCCGGTCCACCACTGGTTTCTCCGGATCCAGCCGCCGGGCCAGCTCGGCCCGCAGGATGTCGATCCGGCCCTGGACGAGCCGGCGCACATAGCTGAGGTCGGCCTCGTCGCGCTGCGAATCGCGGCGCAGCGCGCGCAGCTCCGGCAGCCGCAGGGTGCCCAGCTCGGGCTGCGGCCCGGCGGACAGGCCGTCCTCCAGACCGTGACCGGTTCGCTGAACGGGTGGCCGCATGGTGCTGGTGCTGGTACTGGCGCCGGTTCGTGTGACCGGTACGGCGCCGGGGGACTGCCCGGTTCCATAGGTACTCATGCTTGTGTCCATCCCCTCGACCGGTGCGTCGGCACACCGCCTCCCGAGCATGGTGCCACTTGGGTGGGTCCTATGTGGATGCTCTGTACCCGTTCAGCCCAAGATAGGTTGGTCTGTATGCGTGCAGTGATACAGAGGGTGGACGGCGCGAGCGTCACGGTGGCCGACGGCGCGGACGGGGCGGGCGGGCCCGAGGTCGTCGGCGAAATCGTCGGCGAGGGGCTGTGTGTGCTGGTGGGAGTCACCCACGGGGACACCCCGGAGAAGGCGGCGCAGCTCGCCCGCAAGATCTGGTCGCTGCGCATCCTGGAGGGCGAGAAGTCCTGCTCCGACGTGAATGCACCACTTCTGGTGATTTCGCAGTTCACTCTCTACGGGGACGCCCGGAAGGGCCGCAGGCCCACCTGGAACGCGGCGGCGCCCGGCGAGGTCGCCGAACCGCTGGTCGACGAGGTGGTGAAGCAGCTGCGGGCGCTGGGCGCGCAGGTGGAGACGGGCCGGTTCGGAGCGGACATGCGGGTCTCGCTCACGAACCACGGCCCGTTCACCGTCGTCGTCGAGGTCTGAACCGCGGGCCCTGCGGCTCGACGCCGAGGGCCTTACGGCACCGCGGGCCCTGCGGTTCGACGCCGAGGGCCTTACGGCTCGACGACCGTCTCCTGGGCCGCGGCCGTGTCCCCGGCGAGCAGCTCGGCGTCCACCGCGACGTTCCGCTTGACCAGGGCCAGCGCGATCGGCCCCAGCTCGTGGTGGCGGGCGGACGTGGTGACGAAGCCCAGCTGGCGCCCCTCGGCGCCGTCCGCGGCGAGCCGTATCGGGGTGCCGTGTCCGGGCAGCAGCACCTCGCTGCCGTCGAGGTGCAGGAAGACCAGCCGGCGCGGCGGCTTGCCCAGGTTCTGCACCCGGGCCACAGTCTCCTGGCCCCGGTAGCAGCCCTTCTGGAGGTGTACGGCGGTGCCGATCAAGCCCAGCTCGTGCGGGATGGTGCGGTGGTCGGTCTCGAAGCCGAGGCGCGGGCGGTGCGCCTCGACGCGCAGCGCCTCGTACGCCAGGATGCCGGCGACCGGGCCGTGCGCCGCCGCGTACTCCTCCAGGTCGGCGCGGGGCAGGAACAGGTCCCGGCCGTACGCCGTCTCCCGTACCGTCACGCCGTCCGGGACCTCCGTGATGGAGCCGGCCGGCAGGTACACCACGGCGAAGTCCTCGGTGCGGTCGGCGACTTCGACCCGGTAGAAGAACTTCATGGACTCCAGGTAGGCGACGAGATCGCCCTGGGTACCCGGTTCGGCGTGCATCCACACGGTCTCGCCGTCGTCGACGAGGTAGAGCGCGTGCTCGATGTGCCCGTTGGCGGTGAGGATCAGGGCCTCGGTGGCCTGGCCCGGGGCGAGTTCGCTGACGTGCTGGGTGAGCAGCAGGTGCAGCCAGGCCAGCCGGTCGCTGCCGGTGACCGTGACGACGGCGCGGTGCGAGAGGTCGACGAGGCCGGAGCCGTCGGCGAGGGCGCGCTGTTCACGGAACAGGTCGCCGTAGTGCGCGGCGACGCCTTCGTCGCGGCCTTCGGCGGGGACGGCGCCGGGCAGGGACAGCAAGGGGCTCTTCATGCGACCAGCGTACGACGCGGTGTGGGACGCGGTATGAACGGTACGACCGGTACGGCCGGAGAGGCCGCCGGCCTAGGCGGCGTCCTCGGGTTTCTCGGCGCCCCGGGGGTTCTTTGCCGCCTTCGCCGTGCAGTCGGCGCAGCGGCCGAAGATCGCGAAGTGCTTCATGTCCGTCTCGAACCCGAAGCCGTCGCGGAGTTTCGCGGTGAACTCGGCGACGACGGCGACATCGGCCTCGATGACGTCGGTGCAGTCGCGGCAGACCAGATGGATGTGGTGGTGACGGTCGGCCAGGTGGTACGTGGGTGCCCCGTGCCCCAGATGCGCGTGGCTGACCAGCCCGAGCTCCTCCAGGAGTTCGAGCGTCCGGTAGACGGTGGAGATGTTCACGCCGGACGCGGTCCTGCGCACCTCGGAGAGGATGTCGTCGGGTGTCGCGTGTTCCAGCGTGTCGACGGCTTCCAGGACAAGCTGCCGCTGCGGCGTCAGCCGATAGCCGCGCTGCCGGAGATCGGTCTTCCAGTCGGTGCTCACCACACGCCCAGTGTAGGACCGGGTGAGCACCTGCCCGCGTGCTGTTCGAAGGCGGATCGCGCGAAGGCGGACTACTTGAAGAAGGCAATGCCGTCGTCCGGGAGGTCACCGAGGCTCTTCGCCATCGCCTCGACCTCTTCCGGGGTGACGACCTTCTTCAGGTGCGCCGACATGTACGGGCGCAGCTCCACCTCGGGGGTGGCCTTCTCGCCGACCCACATCAGGTCGCTCTTCACATAGCCGTACAGCCGCTTGCCACCGCTGTACGGGCCGGAGGCCGCGGTGCGGGCCACCGCGTCGGTGACCAGGTCGATCTGCGGCTTCTTGTCGGCCAGCTCGCCGTACCAGATCTCGATGACGCCCTGGTCGCGGGACATGACGACCTCGACCTTGCGGTCCTTGTCGATGCGCCAGTAGCCGGACTCGGTCTCCAGCGGCCGGACCTTCTGGCCCTCGGCGTCGAGCACCCAGCTGTGCGAGACGTACTCCAGGAAGTCCCGGCCGTCGTGACTGAAGGAGACCTCCTGGCCGAAGTTGCACTGCTCGGCGCCGGGGAAGTCGGAAACACCGGCGCCCGCCCAGTTGCCGAGGAGGAAGGCCAGCGGGACGAGGTCCGGGTGGAGGTCGGACGGAATCTCGATCATGAGCGGCTCAGACGATCTGTGAGGTGGGGGTGGCTGCGGACGTGACACATCGGGTGCGAGGTGTCACGTTGTCGTGACGGGTACCCGCGCGGGCGGAGGCTGCGGGCAGGGTCAGCGCTGACCCTGGTACAGCTTCTTCACGGTCAGCCCGGCGAAGGCGAGCACGCCGACGCAGACCAGGACCAGCAGGGCGGAGAAGAATGCCTCAAGCACGGGAACTCCTTGCAACGAGCGTTATGGCAGCAGTACGGGGCCGGGCCCCAGCCTAATGGGTTGGGGCCCGGCCCGCCGGTTCGGGGTTTGCCCGGGGGCCGCCGGGGGCGGGTCAGCCCAGCAGCTGGTTCTGCAGGATCACCGTCTGGTGGAACGGGACGCTCCGGGTGCTCTCCTTGCCCTTGCGGGACTGGACGACGAGGGCGAGCGTGTCCCCGGCGGCCACGTAGCCGTGGCGGACCCGCGCCTCGCCGTACGGTTTCGCCTCGTCGTACACGTAGGACGAGGTGCCCGCCACCTTGCCGGCGCCGCTCCAGCCCTCGTCGAGAACCGTCTCGGGCGCCCCGGCGAGCTGCACCCCGGATCCGCTGCTGACGATCGAGTCCATGAAGGACTGGGCGAAGGCCGTCGAGTTGAACCGGACGAGATAGATCCGGGTCGACGTGCCGTCCGGCATGCTCCAGCCGCGGGCGGCGACGTGGCGCGGAGCCGAGTCCTTCAGCGTCTGCGCGAGATCGGAGCGATCGTCCTTCGCGTACTCGGCGAGGTACCGCTGCGTGCTCACCCAGCCGCCGTCGAGCTTCTTGTCGACGATCGCCCCGGCCGGGGCGGGCAGCAGCAGGCGCCGCAGGTCGGCGTGGTGGATCTCGGCGACGTTGCCGTCGCTGTACGGGCGGGGCGAACCGGCCGGGAGCGCGGGCAGGCCCAGCTCGGGATAGTCCCAGCGGCCGTCGCTCTCGGTGGCCAGACCGGGTACGTCGGTGCGCTCCATCGAAGTGATGCCGAAGGCCGTACCGGCACCGAACCCCCCGAGGACCAGGGCGGCGGCGGTCCACCGGGCGACCGCCCGCAGCACCCGCCGCGGCGGCTTCGGCGCCGACGACGCGGCCTGGGCCGGGAAGGACTCGGGGGCCTGCGGTACGGAGGTGTCCTCGGCGGGCACGGCGGGCACCGCGGGCACGGTTCCGTCGGGTGTCGCCGTCGTCTGCTCGGTCATATGTACTCCCCCGGGGACGCGATGTGGTCGAGCTGGTCCTTCAGGAGTTCGGCGACGGCCGCCCGGTCGAACGGCTTGGTGCCGGACGCCGAGAGGCTGATGCTCAGCTCTCCGTCGTACGCCAGGCAGTTCACCGACTTGATGGAGTCCTCGCCCTCGCGCAGGACGTAGCACCTGGCGTTCCGCGTGTGCTCCTTGATCTTCGGCTCCGTGCGGAAGATGCCGATGGACTCGAAGAGGCCCGTCTTGAAGGCGTAGAGGTTCCGGACGGCCTTCTTGTCCTTCATCCGCATGATCTCGGTGCTGATCGCCAGGGTGTTGTCGCCCCCGGTGTAGGAACGGGTGGCGATGCCCTCGATGCGGAGCTTGTCGATCCGCTTCTCGTAGGCCCGGCGCTCCTTGCCCGCGAGACCGCGGGCGTTCAGCTTCATGGCGGCGGTCGCCTTCTTGCCGCTCAGCTCGCCGTCGTTGCCCAGCTCCCCGTTGTCGGGGCCGAGCCGGTACCCGGCCGGGACCGGCAGCAGCAGCTTGCTGAGCGCGGTGGAGGCCCGGCCCCGGGCCACGTCACCGGCCGGGTCCTTGCCCGGCTTGTGCGCGGGCTCCGCCCAGAGGCGCGTTCCGGCGCTGCGGTCGGCGGCGTCCACAGCGTTCTTGGCGTACCCGGCCGCGCCCGCGACCGCTGCGGCCACCAGCACGACGGGAAGCGCCATGAGGACCACCCGGCGCGGGCGGCTGCCGGATGCGACGGTCCCGGAGGCTCCGGCGCTCCCGTCGGTGTTCCCGCCGACGGGAACGTCGGGCGTGGTCGCCTGTGCGGTCACGTCGTTCACAGGCGCTCCAGCTGTCTCTCGGCCAACGTCCGGATGTCCTTCTTGCTGATCGGTACGGTGTCGTAGAGGTGGATGTCGGCCGCGATGTCGCCCCGGTACACGGTGGCCCTGGCGTGGTAGGACGGCAGATAGCCCGGCTTCCGGTCGACCTCGTAGACGTAGTAGCGGCCGTTGCCGCTGCCCTTGACCGGATCCCCGCTGTTGCCCGCGCCGTTCTCGGATCCGGGCATGTACGCGAGCTGGCCCTCGACGAAGTCCTGGGCCCCCTGGACGGTTCCCGAACCGAACTGCACGAGATGGATCTCGGCGGTGCGGTACTGCCCGCGCTTCCAGGCGGCGGCCGCGATCCGGCGTACGTCGTACTCCAGGAAGTACTCGTACATGGAGCCCTCCTCCTTGTACGAGGAGCGGGCGTAGACGTCCGGGTCCAGGTAGCCGTCGCCGAGGCCCGGCACCGAGTTGTCGTCGTCGCTCCAGCCCGCGGGCCGGTCGGCGATCAGTTCGCGCAGGTCGCCGTCCGTCCTGACCCGGCGGTCCTGGGACGCCGGCAGCGGGTCGGGGGCCTTGCCCGGGGGCAGCGCCTTCGCCGGGTACGCCAGATCGGGCTGCGACAGGGCGGGCAGCGGGGTCGGGGCGCGTCCGGCCTGCACGTCGTAGCCCACGGCGGTGCCGCCCGCGATGCCGAGCACCGCGGCGGCGGCGAGAAGCAGCGCCGTACGCCCGCGCGGGCGCTTCGCGACGGGCGCGGCGACCGGTGGCGCCGACCCGTCAGAAACAGTTTCGTTCAATTCCAATTGGGGTCCCCCCACGAGACCAGAGGCGCTGATTCCGATATCCGCGCACCCACCTGACCGCCGCCAGGGAGGAGAGGTTGCCCGCCCGGCGATTACAGTTCGGCATATGCAGAAGAAGCTCGTGATCAAGGTGACCGCAGGTGCCGACTCCGCCGAGCGCTGCTCGCAGGCGTTCACGGTGGCCGCGGTCGCCGTCGCCAGTGGCGTGGAGGTCTCGCTCTGGCTGACCGGGGAGTCCTCGTGGTTCGCGCTGCCGGGGCGCGCCGCCGAGTTCGAACTGCCGCATGCCGCGCCGCTGCCCGATCTGATCGAGTCGATCCAGGCGGGTGGCCGGATCACCCTGTGCACGCAGTGCGCGGCCCGTCGTGACATCACCGAGCAGGACGTCCTGGAGGGCGTACGGATCGCCGGGGCCCAGGTCTTCGTCAGCGAGATCATGGCCGACGGCGTGCAGGCCCTCGTCTACTGACGCAGGAGCGGCCGAGGAGGGCTACCGCCGCTTCTTGCCGTCGAGTTCGTCCCACCACTCGTCGGACTTCGGGTCGCCGGACGGGTCGTCCCACCAGCGGTCGTCCGGCCCCCGCCGGTTGGCGATCATGGCCGCGATGGGCGGGATCACCATCGCGACGAGGCACATCACTATCGCGGCGGGCATCGACCACAGCCGGACAAAGGACCAGGCCGATACGAAGAGGACGATGCAACCGCCCATCATCAGGAAATAGCCGCGACGGCGTCGGGCGTACATATCTCCAGCGTAGGCCCGCCCCCGCCGATGGGGCAGACCCCGGCCGCCGAGGGCGGGCCCCGGTTCCTGCCCGTGCGGAATGGCTCGAAGGGCCGTACCCCGTTCCAGGAAGGCGTCCAACCCCCTGGGGTACGGCCCTTCGGCCGATCTGTGTCGCGGCGCGGGGCGCCCTAGACGGCGATCGCGACCTCGGAGAGGCCACCGGTCTGCGCGACGACCGTGCGGTCGGCGCTGCCGCCGGGGACGAGGGCGCGCAGCGTCCAGGTCCCCTCGGCCGCGTAGAAGCGGAACTGTCCGGTCGCCGAGGTCGGGACCTCGGCGGTGAACTCGCCGGTCGAGTCCAGCAGGCGGACGTAGCCGGTGACGGGCTCGCCGTCGCGGGTCACGCTGCCCTGGATGGTGGTCTCACCGGGCTTGATGGTCGAAGCGTCGGGGCCGCCGGCCTTTGCTCCACACATGTGTTTCGTCCTTCTGGGTCGGGGGTCGTGCTGGTCCGGGTCGTGCGGATTACTTGTTGGCGCCGAGCTCGATCGGCACGCCCACGAGGGAGCCGTACTCGGTCCACGAACCGTCGTAGTTCTTGACGTTCTCCTGGCCGAGCAGCTCGTGCAGCACGAACCAGGTGAGCGCGGAGCGCTCACCGATGCGGCAGTACGCGATGGTGTCCTTCGCCAGGTCGACCTGCTCGGCCTCGTACAGGGCCTTGAGCTCGTCGTCCGACTTGAAGGTGCCGTCGTCGTTGGCGTTCTTCGACCACGGGATGTTGCGGGCGCTCGGCACGTGGCCGGGGCGCTGGGACTGCTCCTGCGGGAGGTGCGCCGGGGCGAGCAGCTTGCCGCTGAACTCGTCGGGCGAACGCACGTCGACCAGGTTCTGGTTGCCGATGGCCTTCACGACGTCGTCGCGGTAGGCGCGGATCGACTCGTCCTGCGGCTGGGCCTTGTACTCGGTGGCCGGGCGGGAGGGGATGTCGTCGCCGTCGACCAGGTCGCGGGAGTCGAGCTCCCACTTCTTGCGGCCGCCGTCGAGCAGGCGGACGTCCTGGTGGCCGTAGAGCTTGAAGTACCAGAACGCGTAGGACGCGAACCAGTTGTTGTTGCCGCCGTACAGGACGACCGTGGTGTCGTTGCCGATGCCCTTCTCCGACAGCAGCTTCTCGAACCCGGCCTGGTCGATGAAGTCACGGCGGACCGGGTCCTGGAGGTCCTTGGTCCAGTCGATCCGGATCGCGTTCTTGATGTGGTTCTTCTCGTACGCCGAGGTGTCCTCGTCGACCTCGACGAGAGCGACCTTCGGGTCGTCGATGTGGGCCTCGACCCAGTCGGCGTCTACCAGGACGTCACTGCGGCTCATTCTGTTCTCCTCCGGGGCAGTCTGCGGCGAGATGATGCGAGACGGTGCGTGATGCGGGTGTACGGCGGCGCGGCGTGCGGCACACGTACAACGGCGATCGGGAAAGGCCCTGACTTCGGTCGGAGGGCCGGGGGGAATGCGGGGTGCCGAAGGCTCCCGCTCAGACAGTGCGACAGAGCATGGCGGCGACGCGGCACAGGTCCACTGCCCGCCGCTTCGTGAGATCCGCCCGTCCCCGCTGCGGGAGACCGCCAATAGAGCACTGCATGGGACCGATCGTAGGGACGTATCGGCGGCCATGTCACCGCTGTTTCGTATTTTGATACGCGATCGTCCACGATGCGGGACAGGAGTGAGGGCGAGGCGCCCCTCGCGTCGCCCCCGCATCACCGGCGGGGATCGGCCATCTACGGATCGGACAGGGGCGTCTCAGTATGTGGCGCACTGTTGCGCATCCGGGCATGCGGGGGCGCCGGGCCGGACGGGGCGGGAGCACGGATCCCAGGCGGCCCGGATCCCAGGCGGCCCGGGGCCCGGGAGGGGCTAGCCGGCGAGCTGTACGTCCGTGCCGGTGACCGAGATCTCCAGGCCGTCGGCGGTCGGCTGGATCTTCTGGAGCTTCAGGCCGCTCGGCAGGCCGCCGACCTCGCGGTCGAAGTCGGTCTTCTTGCGCACCAGCCCCTCCAGCCCGGGGATGTCCTCACCCGGTACCTGGTCCGCACGCACCCGGACGGTGTGGCCGTCGATCAGGGTGACGGTGGAGAGCACGCTGCGCGAGACCGGGCGGCCCAGGACGTCGACCGTGCCGGTCACCTTCACCTTGTTGTTGCCGCCGTACTCGACGGCGACGCCGTCGCTGGCGGCCTTGGTGAGGTCCTCGTACGAGATGACGGCGGTGCCCGTGGCGCGGGCGGCGGTGGCGCTGGAGTAGCCCTCGGACAGCTTCACCTCGTGCAGCGCGGCGTTCATCGTGCTGATCCGGAGCCTGTGGCCGTTGGCGTCGGTCTCGATGCCGGTGATCTCCACGTCGACCTCGTCGAGCTGGTCCCCGGCGACCTGCGTCAGGAACGGGAATCCCTTGATGGAGACGTCCGTCGAACCGATCGTGGCGCCGGTGACCTTGATCCGTCCCTCGGCCTCCGACTCGACGAAGTACACCGCCGCCCGGTCCACGGCGACGAAGATCCCGCCCAGAACCACCACGATGACCAGCAGTATTCGCAGTGCACGCATGCCCGCTCTTTCCCCCACCCTGCAATCCGGCCGGACCCCTGGCGCCCCGCACGTCCGTCGGACCTGCACGGCGCCCCGGGTGATCGACGAGCGGGCACCCCTGTTCGGTTCCCGGGGCGGCCCGGTCCGGCGCTACGAGAGCGCGCGGCCGAGCAGGTACACGGCGGGCGCGGCGGCGGTGAGCGGCAGCGCCACACCGGCGGTCATGTGGACGAAGCGCGACGGATAGTCGTAGCTCGCCACCCGCAGCCCGATCAGTGCGCAGACTCCCGCCGCGAGGCCGAGCAGCGCCCCCTTCGCGCCCAGGTCGGTCAGCGTCCCGGCCACGGCGCCACCGCCCGCGGCGGCCAGCAGCGCCACCACGACCGAGGCCGGTCCGGGCAGCGGCAGCGCGCGGACGAGCGCGGCGACCGCGACGGCCACCGCGCCCACCGTCACCGCGTCCGGGACCGCCGCGAGGTGTCCGGCGGCCAGGACCGAGAGCGCGGCCGAGGCGACGGTGGCCATCAGGCCCTGCATCCGCTCGTCGGCGCTGGCGTGGCTGCGCAGCTGGAGGACCACGGTGAGCAGTACCCAGACGCCGAGGGTGCCGAGAATGGCGGCCGGTCCGTTCTCCCGGCCCGCGGCGAGCAGCGCGATGTCGGCGACCAGGCCGCCCGCGAACGCGAGCGCGATGCCCTGCCGGGCCGGCCACATGCCGTTGAGCCGGAACCAGCCGGCCGCGGTCACGGCCTGGAGCAGCACCAGCGGTACGACGAGGGCGTACTGCCCGATCGCGGCGCCCAGGGCGAGCAGCAGTCCGAGCCCGGCGGTGAGCGCGGCGGGCTGCATGCCCGGCGCGATGATGGGCGAGCGGCCCTCGGCACGGGCCCGCTGGGCATCGGTGACGCGGCTGTTGCCCAGGGTGGTGGGGGTGCTGTAGCCGGCCGCGTCGTGCCCGGCGGCGGGAGCAGGGGCGGGGGCGGGGGCGGCTTCGGCCGGTACCTCGGGCGGGAGCGGGTGCCCGCCCGTGGCGCCCAGCGGCCGCAGGTAGGCGGTCTCGGCGGCGGCCGGAACGGGCTGCTGCACGGGCTCCTGCACGGGCTGCGCCGGCTGGGCGGAGTGGATCACCGGCTGGTACTGGGTGTCCCAGGTCTGGCCCTCCCACGTCTGCGCGACGCCGGGGTCCTGCGGACCGGGCGCGGCGGGCTCCTGCGGGTGCCCGGTGCCCCACGCCGGCCCGGGGCCCGCCTGGGGTGCCTGGTTCGGCGCCTGGTTCGGGTCGTACTGGCCCTGCGCCTGCGGCTGCCCGCCGTACGGCTGCTGCGCACCGTAGGACTGGTGGCCGTAGCCCTGGTCACCGTACGACTGACCGCTGTACGCCTGGTCCCCGTACGACTGGCCGCCGTATGCCTGGCCACCGTGCGACTGATCACCGTACGACTGGCCACCGTATGCCTGGCCACCGTGCGACTGATCACCGTACGGCTGCGGCTGCCACTGCGACTGCGGGTGCTGACCGTGCGACGGGTCGTGGCCGGGGACGTGCCCGTAACCCTGGTCCTGTCCGTACGGATGCTGCTGATCGTTGCTGCTCATGTTCTGCGGTTCACCCTCCTGCGAACGGCGGGAGCACCTCGACCGTGCCGCCCTCGGCAAGGCGTACGGTCTCATGGCCGCGGGTGCCCACGGGGTCACCGTCGATGAGGAACGAGCACCTTTGCAGCACTCGGGTGAGCTCTCCGGGGTGCCGTTCACGCACCGCGTCGAGCACCTCCGCGAGGGTCGCAGCCGTGTACGGCTCCTCCGCGGTCCCGGCCGCGGCCTTGGCGGCGGCCCAGTAGCGGATGGTTACCGCAGGCATGGCGCCACTCCTCTCGTCTCTCGTCAGCTGTCCATCATCGGTCACCGCGCCACCGCCCAGTCGGCGATGCGGGTGAGCAAGGTCTCGTCCGCGGCGTTCTCCGCGTGCCCCATCCCGCGCTCCAGCCACAGCTCGGCGCCGTCGCCCGCCGCGGCGGCCAGCGAGCGCGGGTGGTCCAGCGGGAAGTACGGGTCCCGGTCACCGTGCACGATCAGCAGCGGCGCCGGGGCGATCAGGGCGGCGGCCCCGACCGGCGGGAGCGGCACGGGGTCCCATTCCTCGCGGTCGATCCGGGTGTGCAGGCCGTAGCGGCCGACCAGCCGGCCCAGGGGGCGGGTGACCACCCAGTGCAGCCGGCGCATCGGTGCCGTGCCCCGGTAGTACCAGCGGGCGGGGGCGCTCACGGCCACCACCGCATCCGCGTGTGCCTCCGCACGCGCTCCGGTGCGCCCCTCGCGCTCCAGGACGTCACCGGCTCCCGCATCGCCGTCCGGCCGGCCCGCGTACAGCGCACCGTGCCGCAGCACCACCGAACCGCCCATCGAGAACCCGACGGTCACCACCCGGCGGTGTCCGAGCGACCGCGCCCACTGCACCGCCGCCGCCAGGTCCAGCACCTCGCGGTCGCCCACCGTCGAGCGCCCGCCGGAGCCGCCGTGCCCCCGGAACGAGAAGGTGACCACGGCCGCGCGCCCGGCGAACACCCCGGCGGCACGCCGCACCGCGGGCCGGTCCACCGAACCGGTGAAACCGTGCGCGAGCACGATCGCAGTACCGTCGAAGGATGATTCCGCAACGGCCCCGGCACCTGCCGTGCACGGCTCGTACACCGCCTCGATACGCACCCCGTCATCGGCACGCAATGTGGTGCGCAGGGGACCGGGCGTGATCGAGGGAACAGTGGAACTCCGAATTCGCCCCTCGGACACAGAACTCATGTGGGCTATTGTGCTGGGAAGAGGATCCGGGCAGAGCAGCCCCCGGGTCCTTTTGTGCTTTCCAGGCGTTGTTACGGCGACGTTTCCACAAGCTCAGCGGCCCCGGGGCGCGGGACCGCAGCCGTGGGACCAGCACGAAAACGTACGAAGAAGTGCCGCATACTCCCCCGGGCCCGGCCCGGGAGTGCCCCTCTCGCAGGGAACGAGGAGGACCGACGTAATGGGCGAGCGAACCGTGCACGATCATCGACCGACGACCCAGGCAGGTGGGCGGCGATGAGTTCACTGCTGCTCCTGACGAATGCCCTTCAACCGTCGACGGAGGTGCTCCCCGCCCTCGGACTCCTGCTCCACAGCGTGCGGGTGGCACCGGCCGAAGGCCCCGCTCTCGTCGACACCCCCGGTGCCGACGTCATCCTGATCGACGGCCGCCGCGACCTCCCCCAGGTGCGGTCGCTGTGCCAGCTGCTGCGGTCCACCGGACCGGGCTGTCCGCTGATCCTCGTCGTGACGGAGGGCGGCCTCGCGGCCGTCACCGCCGACTGGGGCATCGACGACGTGCTGCTGGACACGGCGGGACCGGCCGAGGTGGAGGCCCGGCTGCGGCTGGCCACCGGACGGCAGCAGATCAGCTCCGACGACTCCCCGATGGAGATCCGCAACGGCGACCTCTCGGTCGACGAGGCCACGTACAGCGCGAAGCTGAAGGGCCGGGTCCTGGACCTGACCTTCAAGGAATTCGAACTGCTCAAGTACCTGGCGCAGCACCCGGGACGGGTCTTCACCCGCGCCCAGCTGCTCCAGGAGGTCTGGGGCTACGACTACTTCGGCGGTACGCGGACGGTCGACGTCCATGTGCGGCGGCTGCGCGCCAAGCTCGGCCCCGAGCACGAGTCGCTGATCGGCACGGTCCGCAATGTCGGCTACCGCTTCGTGGTGCCCGAGAAGGTGGAGCGCGCGGCCGAGGAGGCCAAGGACCGGGCCGCGACGAGGGCGGCCGCCGAACCCGTAACCCGTTCGGAGCAGTCGCGGGCCGGCGCCATGCGGGAAGAAGCCCCGGTCCGGCCTGCCGGGAGGTAGGTATATCCGCGTAGACTGCCGCGCGTGGCCAAGGTGACGCGGGACGATGTGGCGAGACTGGCGGGGACGTCGACCGCGGTCGTCAGCTACGTCATCAACAACGGACCGAGGCCGGTCGCCCCGGCCACGCGCGAGCGGGTACTCGCCGCGATCAAGGAGCTGGGCTACCGGCCGGACCGGGTTGCCCAGGCGATGGCGTCGCGGCGGACCGATCTCATAGGGATGATCGTGCCGGACGCCCGGCAGCCGTTCTTCGCCGAGATGGCGCACGCGGTCGAACAGGCCGCCGCCGAGCGCGGGAAAATGGTGCTCGTCGGCAACTCCGACTACCGCGACGAGCGCGAGGTCCACTATCTGCGGGCCTTCCTCGGCATGCGGGTCTCCGGCCTGATCCTGGTCAGCCAGGGCCCCAGCGAGCGGGCGGCGGCCGAGATAGAGGCGTGGGACGCGCGGGTCGTGCTGCTGCACGAGCGGCCGGAGGCGATCGACGACGTCGCGGTCGTCACCGACGACGTCGGCGGCGCCCAGCTCGCCACCCGGCACCTGCTGGAGCACGGCAACGAGTACGTGGCGTGTCTGGGCGGCGTGGAGTCCACCCCGGCGGTCGGTGACCCGGTCGCCGACCACGTCGAGGGCTGGCGCCGGGCGATGCACGAGTCGGGGCGCTCGACGGAGGGCCGGCTCTTCCAGGCCCCGTACAACCGTTACGACGCCTATCAGGTGGCGCTGAAGCTGCTCGCCGGGCCGGACCGGCCGCCGGCGATCTTCTGCTCGACGGACGACCAGGCGATCGGGGTACTGCGGGCCGCGCGCGAGCTGCGCATCGATGTGCCCGGGGAGCTCGCGGTGGCGGGCTTCGACGACGTGAAGGAAGCCGGGCTGACCGATCCGCCGCTGACGACGGTCTCCTCGGACCGCCCGGCGATGGCGCGGGCCGCGGTGGACCTGGTGCTCGACGACTCGTTGCGGGTGTCGGGGTCGCGGCGGGAGCGGCTGAAGCAGTTCCCGTCGGCGCTGGTGGTGCGGCGCTCGTGCGGCTGCGGGGAGCCGACGGTCCGGTAGCGGACCGGCTCCCGCCCCGCGGGGGCCGCCTCCTCCATCAGGCCGGGACCGCCGCCGCCTCCTCCTTATATCGGGCATACGAGCTTCTGCCGGGCTTCTCAGCGCGTGCTCAGGCTTCTCTCATCTTCGCCGGACACGCTCATATGCATGACAGAGAGCCAGCGCCCGAGCGGCGAGTACCCGATGTACCCCTCGTACGGCAACGGCGACGCGTCCTACCCGCCGCCGCCGTCATACCAGCCCGCGCAGCCGATCGCGACGGGCCCCGGAATCACCGTGTGGCCCAGCAGGAACGGCGAGAACGGCGAGAACGGCGGGAACGGCGGCAGCAACGGCGGGAACGGCGGCAACGGGGCCGGCGGACCGGACTTCCCGCCGCCCGCACCCCAGGAACCGGCCGCGCACCGGAACCGGGCCAGGCGGCCGGTCGCCCTCCTCACGGCCGTGGCGATCGCGGCGGCGATCGTCGGCGGCGGCACCGCCACCGTCATCGAGCAGCTCACCGGCGACAGCTCGAACAGTGCGAGCAGCGTCATCCCCGGCACCACCGTCTCGCAGAGCAGCAAGGGCACCGTCTCCGGTGTCGCCAAGGCCGTCTCACCGATGATCGTCGAGATCAACGCGACCTCGACGGCGGGCGAGTCCACCGGCTCCGGCGTGGTCATCACGTCCGACGGCGAGGTCGTCACCAACAACCACGTCATCTCCGGCGCCTCGTCGATCAAGGTGACGCTCAGCACCGGCAAGACGTACACCGCCGATGTCGTCGGCACCGACCCCGACAAGGACCTCGCGCTGATCAAGCTCCGGGGCGCGAGCGGGCTGAAAACGGCCACGCTGGGCGACTCCTCGCAGGTCTCGGTCGGCGACCAGGTCGTGGCGATCGGCTCGCCCGAGGGCCTCACCGGCACCGTCACCAGCGGCATCGTCTCCGCCCTCGACCGCGATGTCACCGTCGCCAAGGAGGACGGCAACAACCAGGGTCAGTACGGGCAGGGCGGCGCCGAGCAGTGGCCGTTCGAGTTCGGCGGCCGGCAGTTCAACGGCGACACCGGTGAATCCACCACCACGTACAAGGCCATCCAGACCGACGCCTCGCTCAACCCCGGCAACTCCGGCGGCGCGCTCATCAACATGAACGGCGAGATCATCGGCATCAACTCCGCGATGTACTCGGCGAGTTCGTCCGGCGGATCCAGCAGTTCGAGCGCCGGCAGCGTGGGCCTCGGCTTCGCCATCCCGGTCAACACGCTCAAGGCCGACCTCGACACCCTGCGGGCCGGCAACAGCTCCTGAGACTCCTGCAAGCCCTCCGAGGAGACCGACACATGCACCATCCCGCCCACCCCGACGGCACCCCCACCGGCCCGGCCGATCTGGCTCTGCCCCTCGCACTGCTCGCGACACTCGCGACGCCCGACGAACCGGCCGGGCTCGGCACCTTTGGGGCGGACCGCTCCCCGGAGGTCCGTACCACCGCCGCCCGCAAGCGCCGGGCCGCACGACGACGCACCGCGGCCGTGCGAGGCTGAGAGCACAGCGCCCCGGAACGCCCGGGGACGCACGGCACGAGAAGAGGACGAGAGCGATGAGCCCCGCCGAAGACGATCCGCAGCGCATTCTGATCGTCGACGACGAGCCCGCCGTGCGCGAGGCCCTGCAGCGCAGCCTCGCCTTCGAGGGCTACGGCACCGAGGTGGCCGTCGACGGCCTCGACGCCCTCGCCAAGGCGGACTCGTACACCCCCGACCTCATCGTCCTCGACATCCAGATGCCCCGGATGGACGGCCTGACCGCCGCCCGGCGGCTCCGTTCCGCGGGCACCACCACCCCGATCCTGATGCTCACCGCCCGCGACACCGTCGGCGACCGGGTCACCGGTCTCGACGCGGGCGCCGACGACTACCTGGTCAAGCCCTTCGAGCTGGACGAGCTGTTCGCCCGCATCCGGGCCCTGCTGCGCCGCAGCTCGTACGCGGCCTCGGCGGGCGGCGCGGTCCCGGCCGACGACGAGCTGGCCTTCGCGGACCTGCGGATGAACCTCGCCACCCGCGAGGTCACCCGGGGCACCCGCCGGGTCGAGCTGACCCGTACCGAGTTCACCCTGCTGGAGATGTTCCTGGCCCACCCGCGCCAGGTGCTGACCCGCGAGCAGATCCTCAAGGCGGTGTGGGGCTTCGACTTCGAGCCGAGCTCCAACTCCCTGGACGTGTACGTGATGTACCTGCGCCGCAAGACGGAGGCGGGCGGCGAGCCGCGCCTCGTGCACACGGTGCGGGGTGTCGGCTACGCGCTCCGCTCCGGCGGCGGTGACGGATGACCGGCCCCCTGCGCCGGCTCCGCGCCCTGCCGCTGCGCTCCCGGCTCGCGCTGCTGGTGGCGACGGCGGTGGCGGTCGCGGTCGCGGCGGTCGCGGCGGGCTGCTGGTTCGCGACGAAGGCGCAGCTGGAGAGCCAGCTGGATTCCTCACTGCGCAATGTTCAGGTCAGCGACGACTACATGCAGCAGCTGTTCATCGCCTGCACCCGTCCCGACCGGGCGACCCCCCCGCCGATCGGGGGGTACACCGTGCAGCTCGTCACCGTGTCCGGGAGCACCTGCACCTCCGCCGGGGCCTCGCCGATCGACGTGACGGCCGCCGACATCGCCGTGGCCGCCGGTGTGCGGGACGACGTCCTGCACACGGCCAGCACGAAGAGCGGCACGAGGATGCGCGTACACACCTACGCGTACGAGACACACAACCCGGCGCCCGGCCTGGTCCCGGGAAGCTTCGCGGTCTCCGTCGCCCGCCCGATGAGCGAGATCACCGACCCGCTCTCCACCCTCGCCTGGATGCTCCTGTCCTTCTCCGGCATCGGCGTCATCGGCGCGGGCGCGGCCGGTCTCTGGGTCGCCCGCACCGGGCTGCGCCCCGTGGACGAGCTCACCGAGGCCGTCGAGCACGTCGCCCGCACCGAGGACCTCACCGTCCGCATCCCGGTCGACGGCGAGGACGAGATCGCCCGGCTCTCCCGCTCCTTCAACTCGATGACCGCGTCCCTGGCCAGCTCCCGCGACCGCCAGGCCCAGCTGATCGCGGACGCCGGCCACGAGCTGCGGACCCCGCTGACGTCGCTGCGCACCAACGTCGAACTCCTCGCCCGCAGCGACGACACCGGCCGCGCCATCCCGCCCGACGACCGCAAGGCCCTGATGAAGTCGGTCAAGGCCCAGATGACCGAGCTGGCCTCGCTCATCGGCGACCTCCAGGAACTGGCCCGCCCCGACGCCCCCGCCCCCGGCCCGCTCCAGGTCGTCGCGCTGCACGACATCGCGGACACCGCCCTGGAACGCGCCCGGCTGCGCGGCCCCGAGCTGACCCTCCGGGCCGACCTGACCCCCTGGTACGTACGGGCCGAGCCCGCCGCGCTGGAACGTGCGGTGGTCAACGTCCTGGACAACGCGGTCAAGTTCAGCCCGTCCCGCGGCACGATCGAGATCGCCCTGCGCGACGGCGAACTGACCGTGCGGGACCAGGGCCCCGGCATCCCCGCCGACGAACTCCCCCACGTCTTCGAACGCTTCTGGCGCTCCCCGTCCGCCCGCCAGCTCCCCGGCTCGGGCCTGGGCCTGTCGATCGTCGCCCGCACGGTCCAACAGTCCGGCGGCGAGATCACCCTGCGCCCGGCGGCGGAGGGTCCGGGCACGATCGCCTCGATCCGGCTCCCAGGGGCACCGACGCCACCGCCGGGGCTGTGAGCGCGGGGCGTGTCGAGGGGCCGCGCGGAGTCAGAGGCGGCGCCTGAACTCGGCGGCGAACTGCGGGGCGCCTCCCGCGTCCAGCCGGTCCAGCAGCCCGTGCAGGTCGCGAGGCTCCCGCCGGTAGGAGCCGGCCTGTGCGCGCAGCACGGAGTTCATCTCCACCGGGGCGAGATCGAGCATGTCCAACAGAAAGTCGTCGGGGCGCATCACCTCGATCTCGTACGGATCCGAAGCCTCGGCCGGGAAGTCCTTCACGTTCAGCGTGACGACGGCATGCGCCTGACCCCGGACCGCTGCCGCCAGCACATGACGGTCCTTGGGGTCGTTCGCCATGGCAGGTATGAGCGCCTCGTACCCCGACACAAGGCTGTCGGGAAATGTGCCCGCCATCGCTTCGACGATTCCCTTGGCCTTCAAGGCCCCGATACGCTCGCCGACATTCCTGGTCAGTTCGTCCAGGATGTCGGTGGACCAGAGCGGTTCATAGAGCTCGGCCTCGGCGAGTCTCAGCAATGTGTCCCTGAGGTAGTTCGGGAAGAGGACACAGGTGTCCAGGACGACGCGCTGCACATCGCTCCAGTCGGCTCGGGCGGATTCAGCTGATCAATTGTCGTAGAGACCGGCGTCCTCGGTCAGTCCGACCAGTTCGTCCAGTCCTCGGCGACGCTGCGAGCGCCTCTTCTCCTTGTAGTCGAGAACGTCGGCCAAGAGCACTCTGCGGTGCCTTCCCGGCCGCGAGAAGGGGATCCCGCCCTCATCGAGGATCTTGACGAACGTCGGCCGGCTGACTCCCAGGAGGTCGGCGGCCTCTTGCGTGGTCAGTGTGGTGTTCACCGGTGCGACCGTCACGGCCTTGCCCTCCGACAGGGCCCGCACCACCACCATCAGCGCCTCGTAGACCTCCGGGGGCAGCGTGCGCGTAGCGCCGTCGGGGCCGCGCAGCAGGGCCGGCTCCGCAGCTTGCGGGGTCCGGTCCAGGAAGGCGCAGAGCTCAGCGATCTCCGCGCGGTGCTCGGGCAGCAGAGTGCGGTCTTCAGTGGTGCCGTGCATGGCTCTGTCTCCTTTGAGAGTAGACCCAGCATCGCACAATTCGAAAGAAACGCAAGTGCCGCGCCGGTCAGGACTCGGGCCCCCGGGCCCGGACCCCCGGGTTGCGCCGGACCAGGGATTCGACCAGGCCCGACGGCGGCCCGGGGCCGCTCACCGGCCGACGGAGCGCCAGATGTGGTCCGGGACCGTCCGTGCGGCTTCTTCCATGTCGATGTCCCCGACGGAGAGCCAGCGGCGCACGATGCCCGTCACCGGGCCCAGGATCAGCGATTCCAGTACGGGCAGGGGGAGGTCGACGAGCTGCCCCGACGCCTGACGGTCGTGGAGCCAGGCCGCGATCGGGGCCAGCCGGGCTTCCTGGGCGCCCCGGACCCGATGGGCGTGCGCCGTGATCTCGCGGTCCGCGGTGACGGAGTGCATGAGCCGCGCCGCGTCCGGGTGGAGCTGGGCGAAGCGCAGGTAGGCCCGCACCACGGCGTGGACGCCGCAGCGGGCGTCGTCCGTCTGCTCCAGCGCCTTGCCCAGGTCGTCCAGCAGGCGGCTCAGCCAGGACTGCGCGAGCGCGAGCGCCACCCCTTGGAGGCTGCCGAAGTGGTGGTAGATGCTTCCCGCGCTGACCCCGCTGGCCGAGGTGATCGCGCCGAGCGTGAGCCCGGCTTCGCCCTCTGCCGCATAGATGTCGAGTGCACAGTCGAGCACCTGGGCGGCAGTGGCCTCACCACGTTGTTGCTTCGGGCTCATCGATGCCGTCCTCGTTCCCGGAACCGCAGGTCCCTCGTGGAGTGTCTCCGGGAACAGCGTAGTGAAGCTTCTGGAATTCTTTCCGGAAGTAGTTCCAATAGCTGCGTTTCGTACCTCAGACTGAACACCGAACACTGCTTCAAGTCGCAGCAGGACAACCGGATTTCGGATGACTGAGACGGTCCCACGGGCTGCGGCGCGGGACACGCGGGGGAGCGCTCGAACATGACCAGCGAGCACAACGACGATCACGAGAGCAGCGAGGACAACGTCGACGGTGGCATCAAGCCGCTGACCGCGAGCGACCCGGTCCGCATCGGGCCCTATCTGCTGCTCGGCAGGCTCGGCGCGGGCGGTATGGGCCGGGTCTACCTCGCCCGCGCCGAGAACGGCCGCACGGTCGCGGTCAAGGTGGTGCACGCGGAGCACGTCGCGGATCCCCAGTTCAGGGCCCGCTTCCGCCGCGAGGTCGACGCGGCGAGGCGGGTGGGCGAGCACTACACCGCGCCGGTGCTGGACGCGGCCCCCGACGAGGAGTACCCCTGGGTGGCCACCGGCTACGTACCCGGGCTCTCCCTCGAACAGGTCGTGCGGGGCCACGGCGCGCTCCCCACCGAGTCCGTGCTCGCTCTCGCCGACGGGCTGCTGCGGGCGCTCAAGGACATCCACGCGGCCGGCATCGTCCACCGCGACCTCAAGCCCTCGAACGTGATGCTCACGGTCGAGGGCCCCAAGGTCATCGACTTCGGCATCGCCCGTGCCGTCGAGACCTCGGTCGAATCCCTGCTCACCAGCACGGGGATGGTGATCGGGTCACCGGGCTTCATGTCCCCGGAGCAGATCCTCGGCGAGAGCGCGAGCCCGAAGAGCGATGTGTTCACGCTCGGGACCGTACTGACCTACGCGGCGACCGGCACGCTCCCGTTCGGCCACGGGGTGAGCAACCAGCACGCGGTGATGTACCACATAGTCGAGGCCGTCCCCGACCTCAAGAGGGTGCGCGACGAGGGCCTGCGCACCCTGATCAGCCGCCTCCTGACCAAGTCGGTCGACGAACGCCCGTCCGTGGACGAGCTGTTGGCGGACTCCGACCGTCACCGCCTGGCCCCACCGACGGCGTCGTGGCTGCCGGCGGGCGTGGTGGGTCACCTCGCACGGCAGTCGGCACAGCTCCTGGACGCGGAGGCGGCGCCGGTACGGCAGGAGCGGGTGGACCGCAGCACGGTCGGCCTCCGGCCGCCTGCGGGGCCCGCTCCCGAGGTCGTCCCCGAGGCGGTCCTCGTCGGCGGGACGACCGAGCCGAAGCGCAAGCGGGAGGAGCGGCGCCGGAAGTGGGCCGTGTCCGTCCCCGTGGTCGTCATCCTGGCCGGGGGCGGCGGCACGGTGGCCGTGCTCCAGCCGTTCAGCAGCGACAGCGGAAACCACGCGTCCGCGCCGTCCGCCGGCGCGACCGGCCCGGCCTCCCCCGCATCGCCGTCGTCATCGTCGCCGTCATCACCGGAGGGCACCCCCTCCAAGGGGAAGAAGAGCCCCGATGCCTCCGACGGTAGGGACAAAGAGGGCGATGACGGACAGGACGGCCAGGACGGCCAGGACGGAAGGGACGGCCAGAACGCCGAGGCCCCGGGCGGAGACTCGGGATCCTCCGGCGCGGGCGACACGACGTCCGCGGGCGGGACCTCGTCCGGCGGCTCGTCCGGTGGCGGCGGATCGTCGTCGGGAGGCGGCACCAGCACGTCGGGCGGCGGTTCGAGCGGCACCTCGGGATCCACCGGCGGCTCGGGCGACGGGACCTCGGTCCCCTCGAAGTTCGTGGGCAGCTGGAAGTACGGCGACATGTACAACTCCGGGCAGCCGAACACCATCACCATCTCCCGGACCGGTGTGGTGCATCTGTCCGACTACCTCTACAACCAGTGCCCGTACGAGGGAAAGGTGACCTCCACGACGAGCGGCGGCAGCCGGATCAACGTCGGCACGGCCAAGCTCGTCGGCCCCAGCGTCCCCTACTGCAACCCGAGCCTCAAACCGTCGTACTTCGTCGTCAACGGCAGCGGCATCAGGTTCTACGTGAATTCCGCAGGCGCCGGCTACTACTACAAGCGGGCCTGAGACCGGCGGCCGGGGAGGCCACGACCAGACCCATGGCGGGGCCCACGGCTGGGCCCCGCGACGGGGCCCAGCCTGCGCCGCTCAGACCCCCGGATTGTGCCGGATCAGCGACTCCACCAGGCCGGACCGGGTGGCGGGGAAGTCCAGCGGGACGATCCCGAGCCCGGTCCAGCCCGCCGCCTCCGAGCCGTCCAGGAACGACTGGACCTGCGGGTTGAGCCGGTCGGCGTTCCAGCACGGCGGCATCAGGGCGGCGGTGCTGACGTAGTTCATGTACAGCTTCCCGGGCTGCTGGGCGGCCTTGCGGAACTGGGCCTCGATCTTGGAGTACTTGGCGAACGGCTCCGCCATGTAGTCGTCCTGGATGTCGAAGAGTGCCGAGTCGGCGTACCGGACACCGGGCAGCCCGCCGTTGTCGGCCAGCAGCACGACCTTGCCGCGCGCCTGCCCCAGCGAGGGCAGCGCCGGGTCGATACGGAACAGCGGCCGCCAGCCCCGGTTGTCGAGGTAGTCGTCGAAGACCGCCCGGAACGTCGCGTCGCTCTCCTCCGAGTACTCCTGCTTGACCCGCATCAGCACGGTCTCGGTGGGGTGGGCCGCCAGGAAGTCCCAGCAGGCGCCCAGCACATCACCGAACATCAGGTTCTGGTACGAGGCGCCGTGATGGATCGCGAACGAGCCACCGGTGACCCGGCACCGCACGTCCAGGAAACGGATGCCGCTGCTCAACTGCTCGGCGATCGTGGTGTTCTGGCACTCGGTCCAGGGCCCGCCGTAGCGGGCGCCGGAGTCGTGCGAGCCGGGGATCGTGAGGCGCTGCAGTCCGGTGGCGTCGGGGACGGCGCCCATCCAGTCCTGGGTGCCGAGGACTTGGCGGTCGGCGGCACCTGCGGGTCCCGCGCCGATCAGGACGGTGGCGGTGGCGGCGAGTGCGCCGGCCAGGAAGTTCCGGCGAGTGGCGGTGTACGGGCTCATGCGGGACGTTCCTCCGTCTGCCGTGGGGGCCTGGGGCCTGGGGCCTGGGGCCCAGGGGGTCAGCCGTCAGATTATGACGGGTGCACGTCACTACAGGAACAGGGTGCACATCACTCCGGGAGCAGGGTGAACGCCACTGCAGGAGCAGGGTGAACGGCACACGTCACAGGGCCGCGGCCGAGCCGGTCAGCAGGTCCAGCCCCAGCGGGGTGCAGGAATGCCGGACCGCCTTGCCCTCGCGCTGCGTGACGATCAGGCGCGCGTCCCGGAGGGCCTTCGTGTGTTCGGAGGCCGACGACTTGCTGATGTCCAGCTCCCGGGCGATGTCCGTGGTGGTGAGCTGCTGGGTGAGCAGGCCGAGGGCGGCCGCCCGGGTACGGCCCAGCAGGGCGCTCAGGGGATCGCCGTCGTCGCGCGGGCCGAGCAGCGGCAGCGGGGTCAGGGCCGGGTAGATGAGGATGCTCGCGGCGTCCTCGTGCACGGCCACCAGGGGCGGACCGTCCCACACCAGGGACGGCAGCAGTACGAGGCCGTGTCCGGTCAGCTTGACCTCGCCGTGCTTCAGGCAGTCGAAGACCAGGGTCGTGCCCTGCCAGTGCCCACCGGGGACGAGGCCGGCCAGCGTGGCACGGATTCCGTGCTCCGCGAGAAAACGGGTGCGCCAGGCACGTTCGGCGTCGAATCCCGACCGGACCCGGCTCCAGGACGGGGCCACGAAGCTCGCGTACGCCGTCCGCACGGCCTGCTCCAGGTCCTGCCACGCCTCCTTGTCCCGGTCCGCCAGTCCGCGGATCCACGGGGTGACCCGACGGCTCGCCCGGCAGACCCGGCCCAGTTCCGCGCGGACCGTGTCGGTGGGAGCCGACAGAACCATGTCGAGCCCGTCCTCCAGCCCATGGCTCAGCGGGTCGAGGAACATCGGGCCCGTCGCCCCCGGCGACACCAGTTCCAGCAGTCGGCGCGCGTCCTGCGGAAACCCGGCACGCATCGATTGCTGCCACCGTCTGAACACCGGCGAGACGTCCCGCTGAACCATCCCCGTGACCAGTACCAGCTCCATCAGCGGCGCCGGACCGGTCGCGAACGTCACCCCCAGCAGATCCTCGGGCGTGAAACTCACACTCAGCATGCGTCCCCCTCGTGCCGGTCCCGGATTCCCGCGCGCCACTGTTCGGCCAGAACCGAAACCATCGCGGGCCCCCCGGCCCCGTCCCGACCATGGACACGCAACGCCTTCGAGGGTGGCCCCGGCAACCCCCGGGCGAAAGCCACTATCCGGCCCTGTGCGATCCGATCGCCCAGGGCCACCCGGACCTACGGGGGGATTTCCCGCAGCCGAGGCATGGCTACGGGAGCTGAGTGTCCGGCAGTACACCCGAACTCACGAGTCACAGGAGTCGCAGATGAACGTGTTACGAGCCATATCCCTGAAGCGGGCGTCCATGGTGGGCATCGCCGTTGCCGCGACCAGCGCCGCCACTCTCGCGCTCGCGCCGACAGCCGGTGCGTCGACGAACATCGACACCTGGTCGTCGTTCTGGCAGCCCTGCGGCACCTACATGTGCCTCTACTACAGCCCCAATCTCACCAACGCGAGCTGGACGCCCTCCGGGACGTCGGACTCGGACCTGTCGGGCAACAAGTTCGCCAACCACGGGACGGGCTCGGCGGGTGCCGGGCAGGTGGTGCGCAACAACGCCGCCTCCATGGGCAACAACACCACCAACTGTCGCGTCCGTGTCTTCTACTACACCGGCTTCACGGGTGACTCGAACTGGCTCAACGCCGGGCACGCGGGAAACCTGAACGGCAACCTGCGCAACAACGACGCCTCGATCCGGGTGGAGAACTGCACCTGAGCAGAACCCGCACGACCGCCCCGCCCGCACCCCAGGTGCGGGCGGGGCTTCCAGCCTCACCAGGACCCGAGAGAGCGGAGAGTCCAGACATGGCAGAACCACCCGTGCACGCGGAACGGAACGCCTTCCGGCGCCGTACGGCCTGGCTCACCGCCCTGTCCGCCGGTGCGCTGACCGCCACGCTTCTCGTCTCCGGGTGCGGCGGCGCACCGTCGCGGCCGCCCGCTGCCCCCGGGCCCGTGGCAACGCCGACCCCGGCCACCACCGCGAACCTCCGGCTGCCGCTGAACGCCTACCTCCCCACTCCCGAGGACCAAGCCACCGGCGAGTACCTCGTCTACCGCGTACAACAGCACTGCATGCGCGGCTTCGGATTCCGGTATCTGCCCCACCTGTCCAGCGACTACATCGCAACCACGGTCGCAACGTGGCGCGAGTACGAGTCGCGCCGGTACGGGATCAGCGACCGGGCCATCGCCGCCGAACGCGGGTACCACCTCGCCGAGGCCCCCGGTGGGACCCGTGCTCCGCAGATCGCGAACGCCCTGCCCCTGCCGGAGCGCGAGGCGTTGTCGGGCCGCACGGCGGACGGCCGGGCAACGTCAACACCCGTACGTGGCAAGCTGGTTCCGCGCGACGGATGCGCGGGACAGGCCGAACGAACCGTGCACGCGGACGGCGGGGAGGCGGCCCGACGCGGCAACGACCTCGTCGCCCGGCTGCGCCACGAGGCGTTCGAGCGCTCACGCCCGGACCCCCGGATCGCGGCGGTGAACCGGTCGTGGTCCTCCTGCATGCGGGGCAAGGGATTCACCTACCGCGATCCCGCCGCCGCTCTCGAAGACTCCCGCTGGGACCTGCGCGGCGCCCGGCCGAGCCGCGAGGAGATCGCCGTCGCCACGGCCGACATCTCCTGCAAGCTGCGGGTCAACCTGCTGGGCGTGAACTTCGCCGTCGAGGCGGAATACGAGAACGCGGCGATCCGCGACCACGCCCCCGAACTGGAGAAGGTCCGTACGCACAACGCCTCCGACACCGCACGGCTCCCCCGCCTGATGCAGAGGTACGACCGGGTCCCGCGCCCCTCGTGAAACGCTCGGGACCGACCCGATTCCGGCCATGTGCCGGAACACCTCGGCGATTTCGTCGGCCTCCATCGTGCGGTAGGTGACCCGCTCGCACCAGAACACGCGTGTCGCGGGCGTTACGGGTGGTTGCTCACTCACGGCCGCCTCCTGACGCCCCATCGGAGCCGCCCCGCGCCTGCGGTCGGCGTGACGAGCGGCAGGCGGCGGGACGATCCTTCGAAACTCTGGCCAACTGGCGCAGCACTGAACGGAGTTGCGTGCCACGAGCACGACCTCTGAGGGCCGGATCGACCGGGGCGCGCCTCGAAGCCAGCGCTTCGCGCGAGCTCGTATCAAGTGTTTGATATCTAACGAGTGAGATGAATATCCGCCACAGATGAGATGCAACAGCAGCGGGCGGCCCCACCTGCGCCGGTGGGAGCCGCCCGAAGCGAGAGCGTGTCAGCTCAGGCCAGATCGTCGAACTCGCCTTCCTTGGCGCCACCGAGGAAGGCGCGAAGCTTGGCACGGCTCGTACGGATGATCACGTCCGGATTGTCACTCTCGCGCATGAGGATCTCGCCGCCGAACTCGGCGAGCTCCAGGCAGTTGTCGCCGTCGGCGTCGGCCGACTTGGACGACTTTCGCCACTGAATTTCCATGATTCTCACGCCTTCACACTTGCTCTGCGACTTCCTTGATGAAGTCTCTCGAACTCTGCGGATCGAGCGATCGCCCTTCCGTCCGGTCGAGTACCGCCCGAAAGACCTGGAGCCGCGCCTCGGCGTCGACGAAACCGGAGCCCAACAGGGCATCGTCTGTACGGTGTCGAGCTGCGGAACCGGACCGTAGACATAGTGGGTCGAGCCGCCCGTGGGCGCTTCCCGAACCGCCGGTCTTCCGCACGCCGAATGAACGCGAGGGCGGGCGTGGGCTGTTGCTCGTGGAGCGGGTGGCGCACGCCTGGGGGATGACCGTGCTGGGCGGCGGCTTCCCGTACCGTAAGGCGGTCTGGTTCACCCTCGCCCGAGCCGGATCGGCGGACGACGGCGCGGTACCCACCGGCACCGGAGAGGACTGACCGATGGGCCTGTTCGACAAGCTGACCGGCACGAGGCGCCCCTCCGGCGGCGTGGCCCCGCTGCCCGCCCACGAGGTCCGGGCGGCGCTGCTCGCACTCGGCGGGCCGGAGGTGCCCTGGCTGGTGCGGGACGGTGCGGCGGAGGACGCCGACCTGGTGGCGGAGTGGCGGATCCGGGAACCCGCGTGGCAGACCTTCTTCCTGCGCACACAGGTGAGCGAACTCCGCCAGATCCGCCTGCGGTTGGTTCCCGACAAGCACGAGGTCCGCGCCGTGGACCGGATGTGGCAGGTCACCTGGGCGGGAGACACCCCTCGCCTGGCGCTCTCCGCCGAGGCGGCGCGCGGCCAGGTGAGCGTGAGCACGAAGAGCTGGACGCTCGGGCGCGGGGAGGACGGGGCGGACGGCCCGACGCAGACCTTCGGCGTCGACACCTCGGACCTGAAGGACCCCGTGCGCGACGCGGTGCTCGTGGCGGGGTGGATGTGGCGCGGGGTGACGTTCGGGAAGCTCTGACGGCCGCGTACGCAGAAGGGCGGTGGGCCCGCCGGCCCACCGCCCCGCTCACCCGCGTACGGGAGTTACTTCTGGATGACCTTGATCCGGTCCGCCGCCGGCGTGGCCAGCGGGGCCTCGGCCGTGGAGTGGGCCGCCAGGTAGGCGTTGAACAGGTCCAGGTCGGAGGCGCCGACCAGCTTGTTCGTGCCCTCGCCGAGGGCCGCGAAGCCGTCGCCGCCGCCCGCCAGGAACTCGTTCATCGCGACGCGGTAGGTCTTGGCCGGGTCGATCGCCTCACCGTTGAGCTCGATGGTGTCGGTGACCACGCGGGCCGCGCCCGTCTTCGTCATGTCCAGGGTGTAGGTGAGGCCCTTGGAGATCTGGAGGATCTTCGGGCTGGCCTCGTTGGAGCCGCTGACCTGCTGCTGGAGCGCGGCGACCAGCTGGGCGCCGGTGAGGTCGACGACGTTCATCATGTTGGTGAAGGGCTGCACGGTGAAGGACTCCCGGTACGTCACCACCCCGTCGCCCTCGGCGCCGCTCGCCTTGTGCACCAGGTCCCCGCGGATGCCGCCCGGGTTCATGAGGGCGACGACCGCCCCGCCCTTGTCCGCCGGGGCCAGGCCCTCCAGCTGGGCGTCCGCGATCACGTCGCCGAGCGGCTTCTCAAGGGCCACGGAGCCGCGGCCCTTGATGTCGGCGGCGATGTAGCCCTGCGGCTGGTCGGCGATGGGCGCCGCCAGGACGTTCCAGCGGGCGATCAGGGCCGTCATGTCATTGGCCTTGGGCTGGTCCCGGCTGACGATGTGGTTCGCCGAGGTCGGGTTCGAGGAGCTCGACGACTTCACCGACGTACGGACGATGTCCTTGGTGCGGCGGTCGTACGTGAGCGTCGTGTCGGTGTAGAGCTTGCCGAAGGAGGACGCCGAGGTGACCAGGCGCGGGTTGCCCGCCGGGTCCGGGATGGTGCACACGTACGCCTGGTGGGTGTGACCGGTGACCAGGGCGTCGACCTTGGGCGTGATGCCCTTGGCGATGTCGGTGATCGGCCCGGAGATGCCGTCACCGGCGCCAGAGCTGTCGCAGTCGTAGTTGTACGAGGTGGAGGCCGGGGCCCCGCCCTCGTGGATCAGCGCGACGATGGACTTGACGCCCTGGCGGTCCAGCTCCTTGGCGTACTTGTTGATCGTCTCGATCTCGTCGTGGAACTTCAGGCCCTTGACGCCGTTGGCCGTGACGATGTTCGGCGTGCCCTCCAGGGTCACCCCGATGAAGCCGATCTTGACGCCCTTCTTCTTCCAGACCGTGTACGGCTTGAGGATCGGCTTGCCGGACTTCTCGTCCGTCACGTTGGCGGCGAGGTAGGGGAAGTCGGCGCCCTCGAACTCCTTGTCCTTCTCGTAGCACCCCTCGACCGGGTGGCAGCCGCCGTTCTGGAGGCGGGCCAGCTCGGTGGCGCCCTCGTCGAACTCGTGGTTGCCGACGGTCGTCACATCGAGGTCGATCTTGTTGAGCGCCTCGATGGTCGGCTCGTCGTGGAAGAGACCGGACAGCAGCGGGCTCGCGCCCACCATGTCGCCGCCCGCCGCGGTGATCGAGTACGGGTGCCCCTCGCGCGCGGTGCGCAGCGAGGAGGCGAGGTACTCGATGCCTCCGGCCGGGATCTCCTTGGTCGTGCCGTCCGCCTGCGTCTCGATGACCGAGCCCGCGGAGCCGGCCGGCGGCTCCAGGTTGCCGTGCAGGTCGTTGAAGGACAGCAGCTGCACGTCGACGGTGCGGCCCGGCTTGTGGTGGCCGCCCCCGTGTCCGTGCCCGTGGCGGTCCTGGGCGCCGGCCGGCATCGCGGCGACGAGCGCGCCGACGGTGGCGAGCCCGGCCGCGGCGGCGAGCACCCGCCGGGATGCGCGGTTCTTCTGCGGTGTCGCTGACATCGGTCCCCTTGTGAGTTCAGCGGGAGGTCGAAAGTGGTGACGAGTCTGGAGACTTCGTGCGCAGCCTAGGGTCAACGCGCGTAGCGCGACAGGTGTCCGGGGTTACGAACTGGTTGCCATGCGGTGAGGCGCCATGGTCGTCGCCGCATTGTCGCCGGGCTGAAAGCGGAGTTCCCGACCCGCGGGGGTTCCGCACGCGGAGCGTTCAGCACATGCGACTGATGGTTCGAACATGGCCCGATCGATTTGCGCAACAGACCGTTGCGCAATTGCCGCGGGCCACGTCGTCACCCTCATGGCCACCTGCGAAACCCGCCCTGATCCGGGCTTCCTCGCTCAGCATGCCGTCCGCGACGGCCGGTGCCGACTCTGGCCGGAGCCGATTGTCCAGCAGGGTGCTGGACAATTGCCCCGGGCCCACCCATCGGCCTTCTCATCGCTGAGAGCCGCGACCGGTCGATGGTCGAGTACGCGTTGCGCGGCCACAAACCAGCCGCTGGCCGTCGGCACCTACGCCGGGCTGCCCGACCGGGTGCGCGAGCTGCTGCCCAGCGCCGAAGATCTCTCCCGCATCGCCGACGGTGTGCTGAACACACCGCAGACCGCCGACCGAGTCCCGAAGCACCCGCGCACCGCCCCGCTACGCACCCCGCCCCCTCAAGGGCCAGGGGGACCCCCCTCCGCGTTGTCGTCGCTCGCACCGGACCCCGCTCCCTGATCCGGCCTGATCCAAACGAAAGGCCCTAGGCTCGTAGACATGACGACTGACGCACCCCTCCCCGCTCCCGGACGTGAGATCCGGACGCTCGACGAGCTCTCCCCCGAGCAGGCGGACGCCGTGTCCGATCTGCTCGCCGAGGCGGCCCGGTCCGACGGCAGGCAGGCCGTCTCCGAGCAGGGGCGGTTGCAGCTTCGGGGCGGACAGCGGGCGGGAGTCCGGCACCTGCTGCTGACCAGCGGGGCGGTCCTGGTCGGGTACGCGCAGCTGGAGGACACCGACCCCGTCGAGGCTCCGGCCGCCGAGCTGGTCGTGCACCCGGCGTACCGGGGGCAGGGTCACGGGCGGGCGCTGGGCGCTGCGCTGCTCGCCGCGACCGGGAAGCGGCTGCGGGTGTGGGCGCACGGCGGGAAGTCCGCGGCGCGGCATCTCGCGCAGGTCCTCGGCCTCTCGCTCTTCCGCGAACTGCGCCAGCTGCGCCGCCCGTTGGCCCCGCTGGACATCGCGGAGCCGGTGCTGCCGCCCGGCGTCACCATCCGTACCTTCGTGCCCGGCGAGGACGACGCCGCCTGGCTCGTGGTGAACCGCGCCGCCTTCGCCCACCACCCGGAGCAGGGCTCGCTGACCCAGCGCGACCTGGACGACCGCAAGGCGGAGCCGTGGTTCGACCCGAAGGGGTTCTTCCTGGCCGAGCGCGACGGCGAGCTGATCGGCTTCCACTGGACGAAGGTGCACGCCGAGGAGCAGCTCGGTGAGGTGTACGTCGTCGGCATCCGGCCCGACGCGCAGGGCGGCGGGCTCGGCAAGGCGCTCACCGCGATCGGGCTGCGCCATCTGGCCGCCGAGGCGCTGCCGACCGCGATGCTCTACGTGGACGCGGACAACAAGGCGGCGCTGGCCGTCTACGAGCGGATGGGCTTCGCGACGCACGAGGTGGACCTGATGTACCGCACGGAGTCCTGAGGCAAGGGCCCACAGGCCCAACTCACCCGGGGGCGGCGTCGCTTGACGCCGCCCCTTTCTTGCGCCACCCTTTCACTACTCAATTAGTGAAAGGGGTGAACATGGCAGAGTCCGCAGCGGTCGAGTTCCGCATCGACCGGCGCAGCGGCGTCGCCACGTACCTCCAGATCGTCCAGCAGACCAAGCAGGCACTCCGCCTCGGCCTGCTGGAGCCCGGCGACCGGCTGCCCACCGCGCGCGAGGTCGTCGAAGCCACCGCGATCAACCCGAACACCGTGCTCAAGGCCTACCGGGAGCTGGAGCGCGAGGGCCTGGTCGAGGCCCGGCGCGGGCTCGGCACCTTCGTCACCCGGACCCTCGGCGGCGCGGCGGCCGCCGACGACGCACCGCTGCGCGCCGAACTCGCCGACTGGACCCGCCGGGCCCGCGCGGCCGGGCTGGAGAAGGACGACGTGAGCGCGCTCTTCACCGCCGTACTGGACAGGACTTTCGAGGGGGATCAGGCCGGATGACAGGCGCTGCGATCGAGGCCACCGGCCTCGGGATGAAGTACCGGGGCAGAGGCCGGGGGTGGGCGCTGCGCGACTGCTCCTTCCGGCTGCCCGCCGGGCGGGTGTGCGCCCTCGTCGGGCCCAACGGCGCGGGCAAGTCCACCCTGCTGGCCCTCGCGGCCGGCTTCCTGCGGCCCTCGGAGGGGACAGTGCGGGTACTGGGCACGGCCCCCGGCCAGGCCCGTGCCCGGATGGCCTTCGTGGCCCAGGACAAGCCGCTGTACCCGCAGTTGACGGTCGCCGCGACGCTCTGGGCGGGCGCCGAGCTGAACCCCGCGACCTGGGACCAGGAGACCGCCGAACGCATCGCCGGGGAGCTCCCGCGCGACGCCCGGGTCCGGGACCTCTCCGGCGGCCAGCGCACCCGGCTCGCGCTGGCCCTCGCGCTGGGCAAGCGGCCCGAACTGCTGCTGCTGGACGAGCCGATGGCCGACCTCGATCCGCTCGCCCGCCACCAGCTGATGGGCGCGCTGATGGCGGAGTCCGCCGAGCACTCCACCACCATCGTGATGTCCTCGCACATCCTCACCGAGCTGGAGGGCTCCTGCGACTACCTCCTGCTCGTCGACGGCGGCCGGGTCCGCCTCGGCGGCGAGACGGAGGACCTCCTCGCCGCGCACACCCTGCTCACCGGCCCGGTACGGGACACCGCGCCGCACACCGTCGTCGAGTCCCGCACCGCGGGACGGCTGCAGACCGCACTCGTACGGAGGCAGGGCCCCGTGGACACCGACGCCTGGGAGGCCACCGAGCCCTCGCTGGAGGAACTGCTGCTGGCGCATCTGCGGTCGCCGGAGGCCCCGGCGCTGCTGACGCCGAGCGCGGCGGCCGGCGAGGCCACCAAGGCCGTCGAGACCGACCAGGAGGTGGCCGCCGTATGAGTACGATCGCCCTGCGGGGCCCGGTACGGGTCGTCGTGGCCCAGCACCGATGGGCCCTGTGGCTCATGGGAGTGCTTCCCGTCCTGGTCATCGCCGTTCTCGTCGGCACCTGGCTGTGGACCGAGCATGTCGTGGACGCCTTCGCCGCCTCGGGCTGCTCGGCCATGCACACGACGCCCGACTGCGGTGACACGGTCGACGCGTATCTCGACCGTCAGCTTTGGATGCAGAAGGTCCTCGCCTGGTCGGGCCTGCTGATGATGGTCCTGCCCGCGTTCGTGGGGATCTTCGTGGCCGGGCCGGTCATCGCCCGCGAGCTGGAGAGCGGCACGTACAAGCTGGCGTGGACACAGTCCGTGACCCCCGCCCGCTGGCTCGCCGCCAAGCTCGCCGTGCCCACCGTGGTGACGCTGGCCTCCGTCTCCGTGCTGTCGGCCGTCTGCGCCTGGGCCCGTACGCGGGAGAACGCGATCCACGAGGCGTCGCCATGGTACTTCCGCGAGACGTACGGCTCGATCGGCACCGTCCCCCTCGGCTACGCCCTGTGCATGCTGGCCCTCGGCGCGCTCGCCGGGCTGCTGCTGCGTCGCACCGTCGCCGCGATGGTCGTGACCGTGCTCGCGTACGTCCCGCTGGTGATGGTCCTGAACCGCCTGCGCGACGGTCTCTGGCCGACCGTCCGGCTGCTCGGGAACGACCAGGCCGGGGGCGCCGGGGGCGGTGCCTGGTTCACCGACTGGGGCATGCTCACCGCCTCGGGCGAAGCCGTGCGCTGGACGGACTGCAGAGGGTCCGGGGCGGCCGCCGATCCCACCGCCTGCATGCGCGAGCTCGGCGGCGTCACCGGATTCAGGAACTACCACCCCGCCTCGCACTTCTGGCCCCTCCAGCTCGTCGAGACCGGCATCCTGCTCGCCCTCGCCGCGCTCGCCGTCGCCGTCGCCTTCCGGGTGCTGCGCCGCCGGCACGGCTGACGTCCGAGCCGGTTCCGGGCCCCTCCCCGGGCCCGGAACCGGCTCGTACGACCGACCCGCGCACGGCAACACCGCTTCCTGCACGTCATGTCGCCGTTACCGGCCATTCAGAAGCGCTTGCCACCCTTTCAGGATGCAGCCAGCCGTGCCGACCCCCCGCAACGGGAGAAATCCCGGCGGAGACCGCACGAACGACGTCAACCGTGCGTTCCCCGCGATCTCCGCACCCTCCGGCGCGCCTCCTGGGCCATCCGCGCGGAAGAATAGGGCCATGAGCCAGCAGCCCAGCTCCGAGGTACCGGTCCAGTCCACCGTGCAGCCGTCGGTCGGCTCACTCGCCGCGCACCGGCCGCACGCCGTCGCCACCGCCGCATCCAACGGCGCCGCGTTGTCCACCGCCGCCGACCTGGATCCCGACATCGACGCCGACGTCGACGCGTACGAACCCGATGTCGACGGCGACGAGCTGCCGCAAGGCCGCTTCCTGGACCGCGAGCGCAGTTGGCTCGCGTTCAACGAGCGCGTGCTCGAACTCGCCGAGGACCCCGCGACCCCCCTCCTCGAACGGGCTAATTTCCTCGCCATCTTCGCCTCGAACCTGGACGAGTTCTTCATGGTCCGGGTGGCCGGGCTGAAGCGCCGTATCGCCACCGGCGTCGCCACCCGTTCCGCCTCCGGACTCCAGCCCCGCGAGGTCCTGGACCTGATCTGGACCCGCTCGCGCGAGCTCATGGCCCGGCACGCCGCCTGCTACCAGCAGGACGTCGCCCCCGCCCTGTCCGACGAGGGCATCCAGCTGATCCGCTGGCCCGAGCTGACCGAGAAGGAGCAGGCCCGCCTGTTCACCTTCTTCCGGCAGCGCGTCTTCCCCGTGCTGACCCCGCTCGCCGTCGACCCGGCGCACCCCTTCCCTTACATCTCGGGGCTCTCGCTCAACCTCGCCGTCGTCGTACGCAACCCGGTCAGTGGCCACCGCCACTTCGCCCGGGTCAAGGTGCCGCCGCTGCTGACCCGCTTCCTGGAGGCGTCGCCGCAGCGGTACGTGCCCATAGAGGACGTCATCGCGGCCCACCTCGAAGAGCTCTTCCCGGGCATGGAGGTCCTCGCCCACCACATGTTCCGGGTCACCAGGAACGAGGACCTGGAGGTCGAGGAGGACGACGCCGAGAACCTCCTCAAGGCCCTGGAGAAGGAGCTCATGCGGCGCCGCTTCGGCCCGCCGGTCCGGCTGGAGGTCGAGGAGTCCATCGACCCGTACGTGCTGGACCTGCTGGTACGAGAGCTGAAGGTGTCCGACGCCGAGGTCTACCCGCTGCCCGGACCGCTCGATCTGACCGGGCTCTTCGGCATAGCCTCCCTGGACCGGCCCGAGCTGAAGTTCCCCAAGTTCATCGCCGGCACCCACCGCGACCTCGCCGAGGTCGAATCCTCCTCCGCGCCCGACGTCTTCGCCGCGCTGCGCGAACGCGACGTGCTCCTGCACCACCCGTACGACTCCTTCTCCACGTCCGTACAGGCGTTCCTGGAGCAGGCCGCGAGCGACCCCGACGTCCTCGCCATCAAGCAGACCCTGTACCGGACCTCGGGCGACTCGCCGATCGTGGACGCCCTCATCGACGCCGCCGAGTCCGGCAAGCAGGTCCTGGTGCTCGTGGAGATCAAGGCCCGCTTCGACGAGCAGGCCAACATCAAGTGGGCGCGGAAGCTGGAGGAGTCCGGCTGCCACGTCGTGTACGGCCTCGTCGGGCTGAAGACCCACTGCAAGCTGTCGCTCGTGGTCCGCCAGGAGGGCGACACCCTGCGCCGCTACTCGCACGTCGGGACCGGCAACTACCACCCCAAGACGGCACGGCTGTACGAGGACCTCGGCCTGCTGACGGCGGACCCGCAGGTCGGCGCGGACCTCTCCGACCTCTTCAACCGGCTCTCCGGCTACTCCCGCCGCGAGACCTACCGCCGTCTCCTGGTCGCCCCGAGATCCCTGCGGGACGGGCTGATCACCCGGATCAACAAGGAGATCACCCACCAGCGGGCCGGGCGGAGCGCCTACGTCCGCTTCAAGGTCAACTCGATGGTCGACGAGGCGATCATCGACGCCTGCTACCGGGCCGCGGCGGCCGGCGTACCGGTCGACATCTGGGTACGCGGCATCTGCGCGATCCGCCCCGGCGTCACCGGCCTCTCCGAGAACATCCGGGTCCGCTCGATACTGGGCCGCTTCCTCGAACACTCCCGGGTCTTCGCCTTCGGCAACGGCGGCGAACCCGAAGTGTGGTTCGGCAGCGCCGACATGATGCACCGCAACCTCGACCGCCGGATCGAAGCACTGGTCCGGGTCACCGACCCCGCCCACCGCGCCGCGCTCAGCCGTCTCCTGGAGACCGGCATGGCCGACACCACCTCCTCCTGGCACCTGGGTCCCGACGGGAACTGGACCCGGCACTCCACGGACACGGACGGCCAGCCGCTGCGGCACGTACAGGAAATGCTCATTGACGCCCGGAGGCGCCGGCGTGCGACGCCATGACCACCAGACGACGCAGGCGGACCTCGCGGACCTTACGGCGGGCGCGGTACTCGCGCCCTACCTTCAGGAGCAGGCCGCCGAATTCCTCCGCAGCCTGCGCCTGCACCGCGAGAACAGCGCCCCCACGGACGCCGGGACCCACGGAGCCGAGGAGGCCGCCGGCGCGCTGCGCCGCTCCTCGCGCCGGATCGGCGGCACGCTGCACACCTTCCGGGCGGTGCTGGACGCCACCTGGGCCGAGCAGCTCCGTACCGAACTGGCCTGGCTGTCGGGCACCCTGGCCAGGGAACACGCCTACGCGACCCGGCTGCACCGGCTCCTCGAAGCCCTGCACGCCCTGTCCGGCACCTCCCTGCCCACCGCCCGCAACGGGTCCGGCTCCGACAGCGCCGCCGACAAGGAGCGCGCCGCCCTCGGCGTCGGCGCGGCCCGCGCCGGAGCGCTCCTCGACCGGCAGCTGACCCTCGCCAGGACCCGCGCCCACTCCGCCGCCCTCCAGGCACTCGGCTCCTCCCGCTTCCACGCGGTGGCCGACTCCGTCGCGCTGCTCGCCTCGGAGGTGCCGCTCGCACCGGCGGCCGCGGCCCCGGCCGAGGAGATGCTGCACGGGCCCGCCGACCGGGCCGAACAGCAGCTGCTCGGCGCGGTGGCGGCGCTCCCCTCCGGCCAGGCGGTCGAGCCGTACAACGAGGCGCAGGACGCGCCCTGGCACCGGGCCCGGCTGCTGCTGCGGCTGCACCGGTACGCCCGCGAGGTGGTACGGGGTGCCCCCGATCCGGTCCTGGCGGCGCCGGGGCACGCCCTCGATCTGCACCGGGACGCCTCGGAGGCGGCCGCGGCGGCGGCGTCGGCGGCCCGTACGCCCCGCATCGCGCCCGCGACCGCGTACGCCCTGGGGGTGCTCCACGCCGACCAGCGCCATGAGGTGGGGGCCGCCCGCGGCGTGTTCCGGGCGAGCTGGCCGTACGCCGCGGCCGTGATCGCGCCATGAACGGGGCGGTGGGCGCCCGCGGTACCGGGCCCGCCGCGAAGCGCGGTGCCAAGCGCGGCGGGAACGGGCCGGTGCTCGCCGCGGGGTGCGTGCTGTGGCGGCGGCCGGAGAGCTCCGGCACGCTGGAGATCTGCCTGGTCCACCGGCCCCGTTACGACAACCTGCGTGATCACAAACAACGATCAACAAAACCACAGGTCAGAGGCGGTTCCAGCCCGGAGTGTCATCATGCCTGACTCAACGATCCGTGCGGCAGGCTGCCTGCTGTGGCGGCACTCGCCCTCCGGCGACGGCATCGAGCTTGCCCTGGTCTATCGGCCGAAGTGGGCAGATTGGTCCCACCCGAAAGGCAAGCTGAAGCGCGGCGAAGACGCCCGAGACGGCGCCGTCCGGGAAGTGCTGGAAGAGACCGGCATGACATGCGAGCTGGGCCCCGAGTTGCCCACCGTCCGGTACCGGGTGGAGGGGCGCCCCAAGGAGGTCCGCTATTGGGCGGCCGAGGCCACTCGCGGCACCTTCGTCCCGAACCGGGAGGTGTCCCGGCTCCTCTGGTTCTCCCCCTCCTTCGCTCGGGACCAGCTGACCCAAAAGCGCGACAAGGAGCTGGTCGACGCTCTGCTGGGCGCCCTTCACGCGGCCGGAGAGGTGCTGTGATGACAGCACAAGCCGAGCGCCATTGGGACGGCCCGCCAAGGTCGGCGTGGACGGCTGGATCGCTTCCGAACCGGAATCGGCGCCGCAGCCGAGTTCGGAGCAGCGGGGGATTCTCTCTGCCCTCTTCGACGGTGTACAGCCCGCTGAGGCCGCGCAGGGCCTGTCCGGCGGATCAGGCCGGCTTGAGCGGGGCTTGACCGTGTGGTGCTGGTGAGCGGTGGCCTGGCACGCGCCTCGTCTACTGCTCGTTCTGGCTTGGTGCCAGGGCTCGGGGTCGAGCGACCTGGGCGGCCTTCTTCTCCTTGCGCCACGAGACCTTCAGCAAAGTGGGGTCGAATGGAGCCTTGTCGCTGACGCCCTTGGGAACCGGCATGACGACGACGGAAACGAAGACCTGCGCGATCACTTCGCGCTTCTCCTCCAACTCCATTTGACCCCACTTCTCTCGGCTCCACCCCCGAAGCAGGTTCCTCTTCCGCTCAGCAGCGAGGTGGTCCTTCTCCTCCTGCTCCAGAGCTTGGATGTTGCGGCTGAGACGCGTGATCAGGTCGTCCACGTCGCTCCAGTCAGCCGTTCCCGAGGCAACCGAGTTCTTGATGTCCCGGCGCTGCTTCCGCAAAGTGGCAATCTTGTCCTTGCCACGCCACGGGATCATCTCCACCTTGGTGCCCGTGAAGTGCCTGTCCAAGTACGCCAACAGGAGCTCTTCGAGGTGCTGGTCAACCGGGACCACCCGGCGACCGACACCCTTGCAATTGGCGTCTCCACAACGGTAGTAGTCCCCGTACTTCGCGTTCTTCCCCGAAGCCTTGTTCCCCGACAGCTTCGAGTAGCAGACCTCTTCGAAGTCATTGATACGACCGCATCGAAGCGTCCCGGAGAACATGTAACCCCGCGTGCGCAACTGGTCTTCAGGATGCGGCACTTCCACACCGCGTCTCATCCCCCGGTGCAGCCGGTTCGCCCTGACGCCGGTCATGATGCTCTTCCACGTCTCGTACCCAACGCCGTCGGTCTCCTCGGTGGCGTGATCCCAGTCGCCGATCACCGGATCGCCGGCCTTGCGGTCTGTCACGACTTCACCGTTGAGGACACGGCCACCCCACCACGCGGGGTTGGCGACAAGCGCCTTGACTCCCTGCTCCGTCCACCGGCCGCCGCGTGCCGTCAGCACCTTCCTCCTATTGATCTCTCCCGCGATGGCACGCCATGACCTACCGGCGTAGCGGGCTTTGATCATGTCGATCAAGTGGGGCCATTCATCTGCATTCTTGTGCTTGTTCCCAAGCCGGTAGGGGTCCTGGCACGCCCCGAGCCAGCCGAAGCGGCGGGGCCCGCCGTAGGTCTTGCCTTCCTCTGCCCTGTCGGCGGCGTTCCGCACAGTGCGCTTACGGATCTTCCTCACCTCAGCCTCTTCGGTCCCAGAGGTGATCAGGCCCGCGGTGATCGTGCCATCGTCGTTGACGAGATCCAGAAGGCTCTTGTCCTCGATGAAGACCCCGTCACCGTCGCCATCGCCGGCCATGACAAGCGCGTCCTGGAAGGCGATGAAGTCGCGAGGCAAGCGGTAGACCCGTTCCCGTTCGACAGTTACGCAGCCCCTGACCGGCACACCGGTCTCCTCCTCCTTGCCATGCGTGATGTCACGGCACATCTGCAGGAACGCGGGGCGCTTCACCTCACGCTTAGCAGCGGTGAGGTTGTTGTCCTCGTAGTGGAGGACGACCACGCAACCATGCTGCTCGGCGTTCCTGGCGTTGTTCTTGTGCTGACGCCCAACACCGATTCCGTCACCCTTCAGGCGGTCGGCGGAGATGCGGGCATATGAGATCAGAGGGGTTCGCCCGTTGAGCCAGTCCTCGACGATGCCGCCCTCCTCCAGATACGCCTGGAGGGCGGGGGCAACGTAGATGCGAGAGAACGTCTTGGACGGGCGCGTCGGGTTCCGCGTATCGATCACACATCGACCCTACATGCCATGTGATGAGCAATCATACGGTAATTGGTATCACCCCAAGGGGAAGCTGAAGCGCGGCGAGCCCGCGCCGGACGCCGCCCGGCGCGAGATCCTGGAGGAGACCGGCCACCACTGCGTCCCCGGCGCCGGGCTCCCTCCCGGCCAAGGGACTCCGCCGCGCCCCCGCCCAAGGGCCAGAACCGCACCGTCCGACACGGTTCACCTTCCGTTCACTCTCCCCCGTAGGCCGCTTCACCTGTTCTGCCTAACTTCGGCAGTGCACGGGGCACGGCGCACTGCCGGAGCACCCACCACATCGCACGCCGCCGTAGAACGAAAAGCATCGGCGGCTCCTGGAAGGAACACCCGAAAGTGAAGCTTCAGCGCAAGAACCTGCTTCGTGCCACCGCGCTCGGTGCCCTCGCCGTCTCCGGCGCCCTGGTCCTGACGGCGTGCGGTTCGGACGACAACAGCGGCACGACCGGCGGCAACGGCGGGAAGACGAACGCCGCGTCGAACATCAAGTGCGACGACGCCAAGGGCCAGCTGCCCGCCTCCGGCTCCAGCGCGCAGAAGAACGCCATGGACCTCTGGGCCAAGAACTACATGGCCGGCTGCTCCGGCGTCGAGATCAACTACAAGTCCTCCTCCTCCGGCGAGGGCATCGTCGCCTTCAACCAGGGCACCGTCGGCTTCGCCGGTTCCGACTCGGCGCTGAAGCCCGAAGAGGTCGCCGACTCGAAGAAGATCTGCAAGGGCGGCCAGGGCATCAACCTCCCGATGGTCGGCGGCCCGATCGCCATCGGCTTCCACCTGGAGGGTGTCGACAGCCTCACGCTGGACGCCCCCACCCTCGCCAAGATCTTCGACAGCAAGATCAAGAAGTGGAACGACCCGGCGATCGCCAAGCTCAACAGCGGCGCCAAGCTCCCGGACAAGGACATCCAGGCCTTCCACCGCTCCGAGGACTCCGGCACCACGCAGAACCTCGGCAAGTACCTCGGTGCCGCCGCCCCGAGCGACTGGAAGTACGAGGCCGAGAAGAAGTGGCCGGCCCCCAACGGCCAGGCCGCGTCCGGCTCCTCCGGTGTCGCCGCCCAGGTGAAGCAGGTCGACGGCTCGATCGGCTACTTCGAGCTCAGCTACGCCACCTCGCAGTCGATCTCCACCGTGGACATCGACACCGGTGGCTCCGCCCCGGTCAAGGCCACCTCGGAGAACGCCTCCAAGGCCATCGCCGCCGCCAAGATCAAGGGCACCGGCAAGGACCTGGCGCTGGACCTCGACTACACCACCAAGGCCGAGGGTGCCTACCCGATCGTCCTGGTGACGTACGAGATCGTCTGCGACAAGGGCAACAAGCCCGAGACCCTCTCCACGGTCAAGTCCTTCCTCAACTACACCGCCGGTGACGAGGGCCAGAAGCTCCTCACCGAGGCCGGTTACGCGCCGATCCCGGCCGAGATCAACAGCAAGGTCCGCGAGACCATCGCCTCCCTCTCGTAACCGGGACGGGCGGACAACGCCCGTAACACCCTCAGCAGAACCAGCACACCAGCAACGCCAGTAACACCAGAAACATCCGGCGGACCGGTCCGGTGCACCCCTCCGGACCGGTCCGCCACCACCCATCCGGTGCACCGCCGCCAGGGGAGCTGGACCGCTCCCCCACACAGACCGGAAAGACCATGGCTTCCACCACACCGATAGAAACGCCGCCGGCACCGCCGGTGGCGCGCAAGCGCGCCGGCACCGGCTCCGGCCGCGTGGGCGACAAGATCTTCCTGGGCCTCTCCAGGGGCTCGGGCATCCTGCTGCTCCTGATCATGGCGTCGATCGCCGTGTTCCTGACCTACCGCGCCTCGATCGCCGTCTCCAAGAACGAAGGCAACTTCTTCACCACCTTCGACTGGAACCCGGCCGGCGACCCGCCGGTGTTCGGCATCGCGGTCCTCCTCTTCGGCACGGTCGTCAGCTCGATCATCGCGATGGCCATCGCCGTCCCGGTCGCTGTCGGCATCGCCCTGTTCATCTCGCACTACGCGCCGCGCAAGCTGGCCGCGCCCCTCGCGTACGTCGTCGACCTGCTCGCCGCCGTGCCGAGCATCGTGTACGGCATCTGGGGCGCCCTCGTCCTGGTCCCGTACCTGGAGGGCCTGAACCTCTGGCTCGACCAGTTCTTCGGCTGGACGTACATCTTCGAGAAGACCGAGGTCGGCGTCGCCCGCTCGCTCTTCACCGTCGGCATCCTGCTCGCGATCATGATCCTGCCGATCGTGACCAGCGTCAGCCGCGAGGTCTTCCTCCAGGTCCCGAAGATGAACGAGGAGGCCGCCCTCGCGCTCGGCGCCACCCGCTGGGAGGTCATCCGCCTCTCGGTGCTCCCCTTCGGCCGCTCCGGCGTGATCTCCGCCTCGATGCTGGGCCTGGGCCGCGCGCTCGGCGAGACGATGGCCGTCGCCACGGTCCTGTCGCCGAGCTTCATCATCTCCGGGCACCTGCTCAACCCCGGCGGCGGCACCTTCGCCCAGAACATCGCCGCGAAGTTCGACGAGGCCGACGAGTTCGGGCGCGACGCCCTGATCGCCTCGGGCCTCGTGCTCTTCGTCCTCACCCTGCTGGTCAACGGCGCGGCCCGGCTGATCATCGCCCGCCGCAAGGAATACTCGGGGGCCAACGCATGAGCCAGGCAGCCAACACCGGCATACAGGACCGCCCCGCCGTGACGACGCCCAAGCGCCCGACGAGCCTGAGCAGCCGGGCACTGCCCCGCTGGGCCCCGTTCGCCTTCGCCGCCGTGGCGCTCGCGCTGGGCGTGGGCACCGGCGCGGCGGCCGGCTGGCAGAGCCGCACCCAGTGGGGGCTGTTCTCCGCCCTCCTCTTCGTCGTCATCTCGTACATCGTGACCTCGGTCGTGGAGAACCGGCGCCAGGCCAAGGACCGGCTCGCCACCAGCATCGTCTGGGTGTGCTTCCTGCTGGCCGTCGTGCCGCTCGCCTCGCTGCTGTGGACGACGATCAGCCGGGGCGCGGAGCGCCTGGACGGGTACTTCCTGACCCACTCGATGGCCGGCGTGCTCGGCTCCGAGCCGACCGGCGGTGTCTACCACGCGCTGATCGGGACGCTGGAGCAGGTCGGCATCGCCACCGTGATCTCCGCCCCGATCGGCATGCTGACCGCCGTCTACCTGGTGGAGTACGGCAAGGGCGCCCTGGCCAGGGCCGTGACCTTCTTCGTCGACGTCATGACGGGCATCCCGTCCATCGTCGCCGGTCTCTTCATCCTCTCGATCATGCTGATGACGAAGACCCAGCCGTCCGGTCTGATGGGCGCGCTGGCGCTCACGATCCTGATGATCCCGGTCGTGGTCCGCTCCACCGAGGAGATGCTCAAGCTCGTCCCGAACGAGCTCCGCGAAGCATCGCTCGCCCTCGGCGTCCCGAAGTGGCGCACGATCCTGAAGGTGGTCCTGCCGACCGCGATCGGCGGCATCACCACCGGTGTGATGCTCGCGATCGCCCGTATCGCCGGTGAGACCGCGCCGATCATGCTGCTGGTGTTCGGCAGCCAGCTGATCAACCCCAACCCGTTCCAGGGTGCACAGTCCTCACTCCCCTTCTACATCTGGGAGCAGTACCGGGTCGGTACCGACCAGTCGTACGACCGTGCCTGGGCCGCCGCGCTGGTCCTGATCGCCTTCGTCATGATCCTCAACCTGGTGGCCCGCGGCATCGCCCGCTGGAAGGCCCCGAAGACCGGCCGCTGACGCGGCACGAAAGAAGCAGTGATTCAGATGGCCAAGCGCATCGACGTCAGCGGTCTGTCCGCCTACTACGGCTCCCACCTCGCCATCGAGGACATCTCGATGACCGTGGAGCCCCGCTCCGTGACCGCCTTCATCGGCCCGTCCGGCTGCGGCAAGTCCACCTTCCTGCGCACCCTGAACCGCATGCACGAGGTCACCCCCGGTGGCCGCGTCGAGGGCAAGGTGCTGCTGGACGACGAGAACCTCTACGGGTCGAACGTCGACCCGGTCACCGTGCGCCGCACGGTCGGCATGGTCTTCCAGCGCCCGAACCCGTTCCCGACGATGTCGATCTTCGACAACGTCGCGGCCGGTCTCAAGCTGAACGGCTCGTACAAGAAGAGCCAGCTGCCCGAGATCGTCGAGAAGTCGCTGCGCGGCGCCAACCTCTGGAACGAGGTCAAGGACCGGCTGAACAAGCCCGGCTCCGGTCTCTCCGGCGGTCAGCAGCAGCGTCTGTGCATCGCCCGCGCGATCGCGGTCGAGCCGGACGTGCTGCTGATGGACGAGCCGTGCTCCGCCCTGGACCCGATCTCCACCCTCGCCATCGAGGACCTGATCGGCGAGCTGAAGGAGCGCTTCACGATCGTCATCGTGACGCACAACATGCAGCAGGCGGCCCGGGTCTCGGACCGCACGGCGTTCTTCAACCTCGCGGCGGTCGGCAAGCCCGGCAAGCTCATCGAGATCGACGAGACGGAACGCATCTTCTCCAACCCGTCCGTCCAGGCCACCGAGGACTACATCTCGGGCCGCTTCGGATAGACCCCCAGACGGCCTTGGGGTGCTGCATGGCGGTGCCACCACAAGGCGAAGGGGCCGCCCCCACTCCCGCGAAGGGAGTGGGGGCGGCCCCATTTCCGTACGTGCGCACGCACGCACCGCCGAGTCCCGGTGGCCGACGCCCGTCAGCCACCGGCCGACGGCTGTCAGCCGTCAGCCGTCAGCCGTCAGCCGAAGAGCAGGACCACGACCCCGTAGCTCGCCGCGGCGACCAGTGCCGCAGCCGGCATCGTGATGAACCAGCCCAGGATGATGTTCTTGGCGACACCCCAGCGGACGGCGTTCACCCGCTTCGTGGCGCCCACACCCATGATCGCGGAGGTGATCACATGCGTCGTGGAGATCGGCGCGTGGAACAGGAACGCCGAGCCGAACATGATCGAGGCGCCCGTGGTCTCCGCCGCGAACCCCTGCGGCGGGTCCAGCTCGATGATCTTCCGGCCGAGCGTCCGCATGATGCGCCAGCCACCCGCGTACGTACCCAGCGAGAGCATCAGCGCGCAGACCAGCTTCACCCAGACCGGGATCGGGTCGCTCGGGCTCTCGACGTCGGCGATGACCAGGGCCATCACCACGATGCCCATGGTCTTCTGCGCGTCCTGGAGACCGTGGCCGAGCGCCATGCCGGCGGCCGAGACCGTCTGCGCGATCCGGAAGCCGCGCTTGGCCTTGTGCGGGTTGGCCTTCCGGAACATCCACATGATCGCGACCATCACCAGATAGCCGACGACCAGGCCGATGACCGGCGAGACGAACATCGGGATGACGACCTTGTCGAGCACCCCGTCCCAGTGCACCAGCGTCCCGCCGGCCAGCGCCGCGCCGACCATGCCGCCGAACAGGGCGTGCGAGGACGAGGACGGCAGGCCGAAGTACCAGGTGACGAGGTTCCAGATGATCGCGCCGACGAGCGCGGCGAAGAGGATTCCCATCCCCTTGGCGCCCTCGGGCGTCGCGATCAGGCCCTCGCTGACGGTCTTGGCGACACCGCTGCCGAGGAACGCACCGGCCAGGTTCATCACCGCGGCCATCGCGAGCGCCGCGCGCGGGGTGAGGGCACGCGTGGAGACGGACGTGGCGATGGCGTTCGCCGAGTCGTGGAAACCGTTCGTATACGTGAAGCCGAGCGCGACACCGATGGTCACGATCAGCGCAAAGGTGTCCACGTGGTTCAGGACTCCTTGACCGCGATGGTCTCCACCGTGTTGGCGACGTGCTCGAACGCGTCGGCCGCCTCTTCCAGCACGTCCACGATCTGCTTGAGCTTCAGCACCTCGATGGCGTCGTACTTGCCGTTGAAGAGATGAGCGAGCAGCTTGCGGTGGATCTGGTCGGCCTGGTTCTCCAGACGGTTGACCTCGATCCAGTACTCGGTGAGATTGTCCATCGTGCGCAGCCCCGGCATCGCCTCGGCGGTCAGCTCGGCCGCGCGGGCCAGCACCTCGATCTGCTGGGCAATGCCGTTGGGGAGTTCTTCGACCTGATAGAGCACGACCAGGTCGACGGCCTCCTCCATGAAGTCCATGATGTCGTCGAGCGACGACGCGAGGTTGTAAATGTCCTCACGGTCGAACGGCGTAATGAAAGAGGAGTTCAGCTGGTGGAAGATCGCGTGGGTGGCATCGTCCCCCGCGTGCTCCGCTGCCCGCATGCGCTCCGCGATCTCGACTCGGGAGGCAGAGTCCGCCCCGAGCAGTTCCATCAGGAGTTTCGAGCCCGTGACGATGTTGTCCGCGGATGCGGAGAACATGTCGTAGAAGCTCGTCTCCCTGGGGGTCAGACGAAAGCGCACGTGGGGTCCTCGGGGTGCTTTGGATTCGGTCAGGCTGATGCTAGGCGCATCATCCGGCCACGGCTAACCGGCGTTCTTCAGTGTCGCGCATCAGGCACAGTGATCAGCACGGGCCCCCGGTCACGTTTCAGATGAATTCGTTAGGATATACCCGCCAGGGGTATATAAACGGCAGGGTAAAGGGAAAACGGGAGGCAGCAATGACCACCACCGAGGCCGCCGGGACCGCCGCGGAGACGGAATCCCCCATCACCGATCACGACCGGGGCATACACGGTTATCACCACCAGAAGGCCGAGCACCTCAAGCGGCTGCGCCGGATCGAGGGCCAGATCCGCGGCCTCCAGCGCATGGTCGACGAGGACGTCTACTGCATCGACATACTGACCCAGGTATCGGCGTCCACGAAGGCGCTCCAGTCGTTCGCGCTCCAGCTGCTGGAGGAGCACCTGCGGCACTGCGTCGCGGACGCGGCGGTCAAGGGCGGCGAGGAGATCGACGCCAAGGTCGAGGAGGCCACGAAGGCGATCGCCCGGCTGCTGCGCACCTGATGGCGAAGGCCGGGGCCGCAGGCGCCGCGCTCACCCCCGGTGTCATCCCTGCCGGGGGACGGTGGCCCGATCGGTCATCGCGTGGACGTTGAGCACCTCGTCGATACGGTCCGCGCTGAGCCGTTCCCCGATCGCGGCCGACGCGGCGATCATCAGCTCACCGCAGAGCTCGATCTCGGCGAGGGCCACATGGTCGGATACGGTCCGCGCGCTGAGCGTCACCACGTCACTCGCCTCTCACTGCCGTCACCGGCTTCCTAGCGTAGGGAGCGGACCGCACACCGCGCATGGCACGGACGGACCATTTCACCGGTGCCGGCATGCCTACGTCGGCTATTCCTGCCGGATCCGCCCGGTGTAGATGTCCTGGCCGTCCGGCAGCCGGACGGAGACCGGCACCCCGAACCCGTACAGCAGTGTGGTCGACACCACCTCCACCGCCGGCCCTTCGTTGGCGAAGCTGAACCGGTGGCGCACCTTGCGCAGCCGCCCCTGCTCGTCGAGGTACGCGTCGAACGGCACCGTGTCCCTGCTGAACCCTTTCGCTGCCGCGGCCAGCGCCCCGCGCGATCCGGGCGCGGCCTCGCGCGCGGCCAGCCCGATGTCCGCCGTCCCCCGGTAGTGCCGCACGGGGACCCCGGCGAGCACGGTCTTCTCCACGTACGTCACCTGCCGCGCCCCGCGCAGCAGTTCGGCGGCGGCCATCGGATCGGTCACCCCGCCGGTGACGAGGTTGCCGTCCTCCAGGGTCGTCGTGTCCACCCTGACCCATTTGTCGGCGGGCACTCCGGCCCCGCGGTTCATCATGTAGAGCGCGCCGGGGGCCAGCAGTTCGGTGATGGGGCGGTGCTCGTCCTCACCGGCGGCGTCCTCGGGCAGCACGACGGTGAGCCGGCCGGTCCGGTTGCGGAAGTCGTACGCCCCCCGGCCCCGGATGGTCACCCGGGTCCCGCCCGCCGCGGTCTCCATCGACGTCAGCACCTCGGCGGTCCCGGCGACGGCGGAGGAGTCGGAGGCGGCCCCGGAGTCGGAGGCGGCCCCGGAGTCGGAGGCGGCCTTGGAGGCGGCGCCGGCCGAGGGGCCGGGAGCTGCCGAGGAACCAGGAGAGGCCGGGGAACCAGCAGGGCCCACCGCCACCGTTCCCGACCCGCTCACCGTCCCCGCGAGCACCGCCGCCGCGCGGCGGACCGCGTCGAGGGAGTCGGCCCCGCCCCGTTCGTCGGCCACGGCCGGGTCACCGCCCCCGCCCGCCGAGCATCCGGCGGTCGCCGCCATCACGCCCACCACGGCAAGGGCGCAGACAGCGCGCGCCCCGCCTCTGGACCTGTGCTGCCACACCACCATCGCCTGCCAACCCCCAACGCCGTGACGCCTGCCCGAGAGGCCCATCCGTTCCGCATAACGACAACCCGTGTCCCCCGTCACGCCGCCCCCACCGGGCACACCGCCGGGTGGCCGTGGCCAGTACCGTGGACGGGTGTATGACCGACGCACCGACGAGGTCCCGCCGACCGCCCCCACCGCCACGTCCGCCGGGCACGAACCCACCACGGTGGAGCGCGGTTCCTTCTGCACCGCACGCTGCGCCTGCGGCTGGTCCGGCCCGGCCCGCCGCTCCAGGGACCGGGCACGCACGGATGCCGCGGAGCACCGCACGGCGGCACCCTGATCCCGCTCCCCCACGCCCGGCCTCCACCTCTGCAGCCGATCCCCCCACGCCCGGCCTCCCCCAGCCACCGCCGGCCGGCCCATGAGCGCCAAGACTCGGAGATCCGATGAACCTGCCGCCCCTGCCCGCCCGGCGCACCCTCCTCACCGCGGGCGCCGCCGCGCTCGCCGGCGCCACCGTCACCGCCTGCAGCGGCACTTCCGGCGGCTCCACGGGCCCGTCCGACGCCGCCGGCACCTCCGACGGCTCCGGTACCTCGGGCAGCACAGGTGCCTCCCCCGCCCCACCGGCCCCGTCGAAGTCCGCCCCCACCGGACCGGCGGACTTCTCCGCCCTGGCCAGGAGCCTCGACGGCAGCCTCGTACGCCCCCAGGACGCCGCCTATGCGACCGCCCGTCAGCTCTACAACACCCGCTTCGACGGCCTGAAGCCCGCCGCCGTCGCCTATGTCCGGCACGAGGCGGACATCCGCGAGTGCCTGGCCTTCGCCCGCCGCACGGGCACCCCCGTCTCCATCCGCAGCGGCGGCCACTCGTACGCGGGCTGGTCGAGCGGGAACGGACGCCTCGTCGTCGACGTCTCGTCACTTTCCCGGGTCGGGACGGACGGCACGATAGGCGCGGGTGCCAAGCTCATCGACGTCTACCAGGGCCTCGCCCGCAGCGGCCTGACGATCCCCGGCGGCTCCTGCCCCACCGTCGGCATCTCCGGCCTCACCCTCGGCGGCGGCCACGGCGTCGCCTCCCGCGCGTACGGCCTGACCTGCGACAGCCTGACCGCGGCGACGCTCGTCACGGCCGACGGCAAGACCCTCACCGTGGACGCCGGGCACCACCCGGACCTCTTCTGGGCACTGCGCGGCGCGGGCAACGGCAACTTCGGCGTGGTCACCGGGCTGACGTTCCGCACCCGCCAGGTCCCGCAGACCGTCACCGCGTACATGTCGTGGCCGTGGTCGCGCGCCCGGTCCGTCATCTCGGCCTGGCAGGAGTGGGGCCCGGACCAGCCCGACGAGATCTGGTCCTCCGCGCACCTCGCCGCCGGCCCCGGGGGCGGCAACCCGACCGTCTCGGTCGCCGCGTTCAGCCTCAGTACGTACGGCGACCTGCAGAACGCCGTCGACCGCCTGGCCGACCGGATCGGCGCCTCGGCCTCCTCCGTGTCGCTGCGCCGCCGCAGCTACCAGGAGTCGATGCTCGTGTACGCGAACTGCTCGGGCATCACCGACGCCCAGTGCCATCTGCCGGGGACGACACCCGGCCGCACCACGCAGGGCACGCTCCAGCGCGAGACGTACGCCGCCGCGTCCGACTTCTACGACCGCTCGCTGTCCCCGGCGGGCGTGCAGGCCCTGCTCGACCGGACCGAGGCGTTCACCCGGATTCCGGTGACGCAGTCCGGGGGCGGCGGCTCCATCGCGCTCACCGCGCTCGGCGGCGCGATCAACCGGGTCTCCGCGCAGTCGACGGCCTTCGTCCACCGGGGCTCGCGGGTGCTCGCGCAGTACATCGGTTCCTGGAGCCCCGGCACGACGGGCACCGCCCAGCAGGACTGGCTGAAAAACACTCATGCGGCGATGCGCCGGCACGCGTCGGGAGCGGCGTACCAGAACTACACCGACCCGGCGCTCACCGACTGGCGCCGGGCCTACTACGGCTCGGCGGCCGACCGCCTCGCCGGTCTGAAGAAGCAGTACGACCCCGACCGCCTCTTCGCCTTCCCGCAGGCACTCTGAGAAGCACTCCGAGCGCTGTCGGCGCTCAGGCCGCGAGGTCCTTCTCGCCGTCGCCGCCGCCCGTGCCCGGCCTCGGCTCGGGGATTCCGAACGCTTCGGCGGAGCCTCCGGCCGTCGCCACCGGAACCGGCCGGCGCGACCGTACGAGCCACCCGAACCGGTCCGACCGCGAGACTGCCGCCACCAGCGGGGTCAGCAGCATCATCGCCAGCGGGGCGAGCAGCAGGGCGACCGCGGTGCCGAGCGCGAATCCGCCGACGACGTCGGTCGGGTAGTGGACGCCCATGTAGATCCGGCAGAAGCCCTCCAGGAGGGCGAGCGCGATCGCGGCGATGCCGAACTTCCGGTTGGCCACGAAGATCCCGACGGCCAGGGCCATCGCCATCGTGGCGTGATCGCTCACGAAGGAGAAGTCGTTCTTCCCCGTCACCAGGACGTCCAGCCCCTGATGGTCCTTGAACGGGCGGGGCCGGTGCACGAATCCGCGGATCGGAATGTTGATCAGGAGCGCGATCCCGGCGGCGAGCGGCGCCCAGACGAGGCCGGAGACCGCGGCCGTCGAGTCGTCGGCCGTGCCGCGCCGGCGCACGCTCCACCAGCACCACAGGCCCACGAGGACCATGCCGAGCATGATTCCGTACTCACCGACGAACTCCATGACCCGGTCGAACCAGGTGGGAGCGGACTTCGCGAGTCCGTTGATGTCGTAGAGCAGGCTGACATCGGGGTTCGACCCATCCATTGCGAGTCCAGCCATCTGCTGCGGCCCCTTGCCTTGTCTGCTGCCGCGGGCACACCCGTGTGCACCGCTTTGACGAACCCCCGTGTCGGTCCGGTCACTACGTAATTCAGTGCTTCATTCAGTGCTTCACGAACCGGTACGCGGTCGCTCCGGTCCCCCCAGGGAACGACGCCCCCTGTGCCCGCGTTCCGCTCTCCACCGAATGATCACCATGACGTTATCGAAGAGTGATGAGTCGTCGCAGCTCAGGGCCCAGGCTTCACGGAGAGTTCCGGCCACAGCCGTCCCCGCGTCACGCCGCCGGCCGGGCCGTCGGAAGGGCGGCGGCCCCGTCCTTGGTCACGCGCGTCGCGCCGAAGTAGTCGGGCGCGTCGATCTTGTCGAACCGGATCACGGCCCCGGTGTACGGAGCGTTGATCATGTACCCGCCGCCGACGTAGATCCCCACGTGGTGGATGGCCCGCGAGTTGCCCAGGTCGTTCGAGAAGAAGACCAGGTCGCCGGGGAGCAGCTCGTCCCGGGAGGGGTGCGGCCCGGCGTTGTACTGGTCGTTCGCCACCCGGGGCAGCTCGATGTCCACGGTCCGGTACGCGGCCTGGGTCAGCCCCGAGCAGTCGAACCGCCCGTTCTGCTCGGGCGTGCCGTTCCCGCCCCAGAGGTACGGCGTACCGAGCTTCTTCTGCGCGAAGTAGATCGCCCCGGCCGCCTGCTCCGAGGGCTGTACGCGCCCGACGGGCCTGGCGAAGCTCTTCTCCAGGGAACGGATGATGGTGACGTAGTTCTGGGTCTCCGAGATGTCCGGGATACCGCCGGCCCGGATCACCCGGTACGCGCCGGCGTTGTACGCGGCCAGCATGTTGTCCGTCTGATCGCCCGGCACCTTCTTCACGTACCCGGCCAGTTCACAGTCGTACGAGGCGGCGGACGGGATCGCGTCGGCCGGATCCCATACGTCCCGGTCGCCGTCCTTGTCCCCGTCGATCCCGTGGCCGGCCCAGGTGCCGGGGATGAACTGGGCGATGCCCTGCGCGGCGGCGGGACTCTCGGCCCGGGGGTTCCACCCGCTCTCCTGGTAGAGCTGGGCGGCGAGCAGGGCCGGGTTGATGGCGGAGCAGAGGTTGCCCCACTTCTGCACGAGCGACTGGTACTTCGCGGGCACGGCCCCCTTGGCCAGCGCAACGGCTCCGCCGCCACCGGAACCTGCGAGTCCGGCGGCGGCGGAGTACGTACCGACGACGAGCAGCGCCACGAAGCACATGGCCATGCCGACACCGATGCCACCGACCACCCAGAATTTCCGCACGCCTCAACCATCCCCCATCCGGGACGTGTTCATGGCCGTTTTCGAGGGTGTGTACGAGTCTTCCGGGTCATCGGGGCTCATCGGTCGGCCAATCCGGCGCACGGAGCCTTCTGCCCGGCGCACTCGGTGCACGGAGCCTTCTGCCCGGCGCACTCGGTGCACCGGGCGGATCGACCGGCGCACCGAGTGACCGGGCCACTGAAGGGCCGAGGGACCTTCAGGAGGCTCCGGCGGACCAGAAGTCGGAGCGCACGTTGGGACTCGGCAGCGGGTAGACACCCTTGTACGCGGGCCCGTTCGGCTTCGACGTGGAGTCGGCGACCTTCGACTCCTTCACACAGGGACTGTCCGCCTCGAAGAATGCCTGCCCCTTGGCCCGGATGCTCACGCTGATGCCGAAGCCGTCCTTCGACACCGCGTAGACGGCCGGGAACTGCTCGTCCTTGTTCTTCGCCTTGATGCGGTAGTCGCCGGCGCGCCAGAACTTCTCGATCTGGTCCAGGAAGCCCTGCCGCCGGTCCGCGGAGACGATGGTCATCACGGTGCGCCTGCGCGTCACGTCGCAGCTGCCCTTCGTCGTCGGGCCGTGGGCCCACTGCACCTCGGGGTCGATCGCCTTCAGTACGTCGTCGAGCATGCCGTCGGCCCGGTCGGCGGCCTCCTGCATGTTCATGTCGTTCCCCTTGGTGCTCTTGTCGCTCTTGGTGCTCTTGGTGGCCGTCGTGCCCGTGTCCGCACCCGTCTGCGCCTTCTCGCTGCCGCAGGCGGACAACGTGAAGCCGACGGCCAGAGCCACCGCGGCGATCTGGAACCTGCGCCTCATCGCTGTTCCTCCATCTTGAGCCGGTCGGAGTGTCCCGACACGATAAGGGCGATGCTGTCGGCGGACATGGCGTCCCGTACCGGGTTGAAGTAGTTGGAGTGCGAGTCGAAGCTCATGGGCTTGCCCGGGTCCACCGGGAACCGCTTGGCCCCGAACGCCTTGCTCGCCGGGTCCTTGCCGAACCAGAGGTCGTCGTCGCCCGGGTCCGCGAGGTCCCCTGCGGCGTACGCCCCGGCCGGACCGCCCAGGATCATCCCGATGCCGCCCACGACGACCTGGGTCTTGGACGGGAGCTTGGTCACCGGGTCGTTCTCCGCGGCTCCGACGAAGACGTGCTCGGCCCCGACCCCGAGGTCCACGGCACGGTCCACGCCCACTCCGGGGCTGCCGACCAGGATGATGTCGTCCACCCCCGGGATCCCCCCGAGCTTCTGGGTCGCGGCACCGACGGTGCGCGAACCGTAGGAGTGCCCGATGGCCGTGATGTGCGGGTCCTTGTTCTGGTTGGTGGCCGCGATGCCGCCCATGAAGTCGTAGTACGCGGCGCCGCCCTTCTTGGCCCGGCCGGTGCCCGCGACCGCCAGGCTGCTCAGCCCGTCCGGCGTCTGCGGTGCGTCGTACCCGAGCCAGACGATCGCCGCGCTGGACGGGTCGTAGCCCTGGGCGCCGATCGCGGTGTCACGGGCGCGCTTGAGGTCGTTCTTCGCGAACTCCTCGTCGAGGGAGGTGTTCAGCCCCGGCACGTAGGCCGACACGTTCTTCGAGGTGTCGGGGTTCCCGTAGGCGACGATCGCCCGGCCGTTGCCCTCGTCGCTGATGCCGATGAGGTACATCGGGGGCTGGCTGCCCTCCTTCAGCTGCCGGTCGATCTCCCGCAACCCGGCCAGCTGCTCCTTCGACGTCTTGTCGGTCTTGCCCTCCAGCTTCGAGATCAGGTTCGGCAGGTTGCGGCGGTTGGCCGTGTCCCGGTCCGCGACGGGAATCCCGTCCAGGCTGCCGATCTGGTCCGGGAGGAGCTCCAGGTAGCGGTCGCGCTGCTCCTGCGTCAGCCCGTTCCACCAGTACTTGCGGCCGGCCGCGCTGCCACCGCGCGGGATGCGTTCGTCGAGGTACTGCCGCTCCCCGTCCCGTACCGCCGACTCGACGCGGGTTCCGGACCCGGGCAGCCCGGTGAGCGCGCTGCCGCCTCCGCCGGAACCCTTGGTCACGTCCCAGGCGGCCTGGATGTACTTGCCCTTGTCCCACTTGTCGCCGGCCTTGTTCGCGGCCTGCGCGTACTGGTCGACGACGCCCTTGGCGGTGTCGACGGGGTGCGCGATGGTGTCGATGGCCCCGGTGACGTCGCCCAGCAGACCGTCGTCGCCCACGACTCCGGTGAGGAAGCCGCCCTTCGATTCGTCGGTGGAACCGGGAGCCGGGTTTTGTCTACCCGCGTTGACTTCTGTAGAAGAACCACCGGTTCCATCCGAACCACCAGCGCCACCGGCACCACCGGAACCGCCCGAGGCATCGCCCCCACCGGAGCCGCTGCCCCCGGAGCCGCTGCCACCGGTCGCGTCCGCCCCGCCGGAGCCCGTTCCGCCGGTCACGGTCGCGCCCTCGGTCCCGGCACTCCCGCCGCTGCCGCTGCCGTTCCCGCCCCCGCTGCCGTTCTCGTTCCCGCTGCCGCCGCCGGCGATGGCACCGGGGGGCGGGCAGGCGCTTCCGGTCAGCTGGCAGATGGCGTTGCGGAGTTGACCGGACACCTGCCCGCCGATTCCCGTGGCCACCAGCCCGCCGATGAGGGCCACGACCACGAGGATCATGCCCAGGTACTCCATCGCGGTCTGGCCGTTGTCCCGACGCGCCTTGAGCAGTCGTCGTACGACGCCGAACGGCCGGTGCTCGACGCGCTGTTCGGGGGCGAGCCTGAACCATGCGCGGGAGCTGGACCGGAACAGCAGGACGAGGATGACGACGGGCAGCACCAGCTGCGTCACGCCCCGGCCGTTCTCCGCGTCGTTCAGCGTCGCCAGCGCACCGAGCAGGAGCCAGGCGCTCACGGCCAGGAGCCCGCGCCGGATCCAGACACCCCCGGTCCGCAGGTACAGCGACAACACGAACCCGACGACGCCGGGCAGCGACGCGTACAGCACCATGCCCAGCAACCGGCCGTCCACCGCGTCGACGGACGAGGCCACGACCAATGCGTCGAACGCGCCCACGACCGTGAGAACGAAGAGCAATCGGACGAGAATCAGTACCGCCTGCAAGGGGCGCGACAGTGGCTGCCTGCCCGGAGGGACCTTGGCGGTGCTCACGTCAGCACCACCCGGTACCGCTAGTTCTCGTATGCCAGACACGGCGAGTCTCCCCAGCTTTGTGAGTGGGCGCAGCGACAGTTCCCCCCGGTATCCGTATGCGACCACAGCAGCGCAGACCCGGCATGGGCCCCAGGACCCAATGCCGGGCTCAACGTCGCACCCGCGACCCATCACGTACTGTCACCGACCGGTCCGTTACGGGTCATTGAGGGCACTGACGATGCGTCAGGGCGCTCCGGCGGACCAGAAGGGGGAGCGGACGCTGGGGCGGGGAAGCGGGTAGACGCCGTCGTAGCCGGGACCGTTGGGCGGCGTGGTGGACTCGGCGACCTCCGACTCCTTCACGCAGGGGCTGTCCACCTCGAAGAACGCCTGCCCCGCGCCACCGATGCTGAGGCTGACTCCGAAGCCGTCCTTCGTCTGCGCATAGATCGCCGGAACATCCGCATTCTTGTTGACGGCCCTGATCCGGTACCCGCTCCGGCGCCAGAAGCGGTCCACCACACCGAGGAAGCTGCCCCTGCGCCCTTCGGACACAACGGTCATGACCACGCGCATACGAGACACATCGCAGCTACCCGTACTGGTCGGCCCGTGCGCCCACTGAACTTCCGGTTTGATCTCCCCCAGTACGGCATCAAGCAGTTGATCGGCTCGATCTGCCGCAGCCTGCATGTCCATCTTCTCCAGCCCTCCCGGACCTGGTGAGGCAATTTCCCTTGCGCAACCGGAAAGCGTCAGGCACAACGCCAACGCCGCGCCAGAAGCCCGAAACCGGGACTTCACCGGGGTTCCTCCATCTGGATATCGCGAGATCTCCCCGCAGCGATCAGCGCGATGCTGTCTGCGGACACGGAGTCCTTCTTCGGGCTGAAGTATTGGGAGTGCGCATCGAGCGAGGGGCCGTGCAGGCCGACCAGGGGAGGTCCCTCATTCACGGGGAAACGCCGGGCGCCGAATGCCTCGCTCGCCGGATCCTTGCCGAACCAGATGTCGTCGTCCCCCTGGTCGGCGATGTCCCCCGCCAGATACCCGACCACCGGACCGGCAGCGATCGTTCCCAGTGCGCCGACCAGGCTCTCCTGCCCGGACGGGACCTTGGTCACCACGTCGTGTTCGGCCGCTCCGACGAATACATGGTCCTTGCCGACTCCGAGGTCCTCCGCGCGGTCGACACCCACCCCCGGGCTGCCGACCAGGACGATGTCATCGACCCCCGGGATGCCACCGTCATGCTGCGTCGCGGCTCCCACGGTGCGCGATCCGTAGGAGTGCCCGATCGCCGTGAGATGCGGGTCCCCGGTCTCGTTGGTGGCCGACAGCCCGGCCATGAACCCGTTGAAGGCGACCCCGCCCTCCTCGGCTCTCTTCGTTCCCGCCACCGACAGGCTGGACATGCCGTCCGGCGACTGCGGCGCGTCATATCCGAGCCAGGTGATGGCCGCACTGGAATGGTCGTACTTGTGAGCGCCCTTGGCGGTGTCCCAAGCGCGCTTGATGTCACCTGTCGCAAATTCCTTGTCCAAGGAAGTGTTCAGCCCGGGGACATAGGCCGCCACGTTCTTCGCCGTATCCGGATTCCCGAAGGAGACGATCGCCCGCCCGTTCCCCTCGTCCCCGATGCCGAGCAGGTACATCGGAGGACGGCTGCCCGCCCGCAGCTGCCGGTCGATCTCCCGCAGCGCCTCCAACTGCGTCTGCGACTTCGCATCGTCCCGCCCCTCCAGCTTCCCCATCAGCAGCTGGAGGTTGTCCCGGTTCGCCGCGTCCCGTACCAGTGCCGGAATGCCGTCCAGGTTGCCGATCCGGTCCGGGTACACCGCGAGGTACTCCTCGCGCTGTTCGTCCGTCAGGGCAGACCACCAGGACTTCCGCTCGGCCGGGGACGCGTTGTACGGGATCGCGTCCCTCAGGTAACCGCGTGCCGCGTCGCGTACCGCTGCCGCGTCGCCCGCCGCGTCCTGCCACGTCGAGTCCGGGACCTTCAGACCCTCTTCGGCCTTCAGCCTCCGCAGGATCCGGGCATACCGCCAGTCGATCTCGGCCGCCGTCCGTACGGCCTTCGCGACCCGGTCCGCGATGTCCCGCGCCTTCGCCGCGTTCGGGTTGGGGGCGACCAGGCCCGAAGGCGCGTGCAGGCCGGGCGCCACGGCCCCCGCCGTCGCCGTGCCGCCCGGCAGCGGCCTGCCGTCGACCAGGCCCTCGCCCGCCGCCGGATACGTCACCGAACCGTCCCCGCGCACGGTGAACTTCAGGGCCTCCGCGTCTTCCAGCGCCTCCCGCAACGCCCGTTGCTGGGTGCGCAGCTCGTGGGCCAGGCTGTTCAGCGTCGTACGGAGCAGGCCGCACTCCGTGTAGAGGTAACCCAGGTTCCGGCCCATCTGCCGCAGCCGTCCGACCGCCGCCTTCGCCGCCTCGCCGCGCTGCGTTTCGCGCAACCCGTTCAGCAGCTGCTTCTCGATCCGGTCCCGGCCCGCGTCGGCGCGGTTGCTCGCCCTGCCCCACCCGTCGGCCGCGCCCTCCAGTTCGCCGCACTTCAGGTCCCGTAACTGTGCCCAGGTCAGCGTCATCGCGCCTCGCCCCGGCCCGACGGCGACGGTGACGGCGACGGCGACGGCGACGGCGACGGCGACACCGAAGCCAGGGCGGACTTCACGCTCTCGTCCGTCTCGCCCTGGATCCGGGCGACGGCCCGTAGTTTCCCGGCCAGCGCCCGGCACTCCCCGCGCGCCGCCTCGAACCTCCGCGTCCACGACTCCCGTACGGCGCCCAGTTCCGCTATGGCGGTCAGTCCGCCGGTCCCGGCGAGGAGACCCTCGTGCGCGGTCTCCAGCTCCGACTTCACCGGGCCGAGGTGCGTACACATCCCTTCCGCGCCACCGGCCGCCCGCAACCAGGCACCACCGCTGTGCTTCAGTACGTCCCCGCTGCCGCCACCGCCGCCGCCCGCCGGTTGTCCCACCACTGCCACTGCGCCCACCCGCCCGTTCCTTGATCGCGGAGCGGCACTGTGCCAAATCCGGCGGGGGCGACACGCCACGTGCCCGGACACAGGTCGGCGGAGCGGCCCATGGTTACCGGCCCTCCCGACGTGCCGCCCCCGGAGCGGATCACCCGAACGGTGGACGGTCACCCGCCCTACCGGCGACCGCCGCCCCCGTCGTACGTCCTCGGGTCCACCGTGGCGAGGCGCCGGAGCGCGGCGGCGGCCAGGGCCTCGGGGGCGGTCCCGTCCGGCGGGATCTGCCACATGACGTACTGCCAGGGGGTCTCCTCTCCGGCCTGCCCGGATGCCGGCCCGTTGCGGCATCTGAGGGAGACGGCGATGAGGTCACGGTTCCTGAAGTCGGTACCGACCCACCACGGCTCCGCGTCCCAGCGGGTGAGCAGCTCCGGTCGGTCGCGCAGGCCCGCCGCGATGAGCCGGGCGGCCCTGCGGGCCGGCCATGTCCACGAGTGGTCGTTCTCGGCACGCTCGATCTCCGCGTCGTACGCGGCGGCCTCGAAGCGGTACTCGGGAAGCTCTCGCGCGGGCAGCAGGGAGGGCGGCGGGGCCGGGCGGCGCCAGTCCGACCAGACGACGTGGTCCCCGTCCCGGCGGATGGTGACGTGCAGCGCACCGCAGCAGCCCTCGGTGCAGTACGCCTCCGCGAGCTGCACTTCCCGTGGTTCGCCGGTGGCCCGCAGGCGGCCGCTGTCCAGCAGGTACTCCGGGGCGTGCGCGGGGCCCCGGCCGAAGGCCGCCGGTACCAGGGGGAGCCCGTCGATCAGAATGCGCGTCTCGACGACGTCCGGATCCACGGGATCGAGCACGGTGGCCTCGATCCTCAACCGCCCTGTCGGCGGACGGCCCGCCGAAGCCGCGTGTTCGACATCGCGGCGGAACGGCTGACGGGCCGTGCGGCGGGCCCACTCCACCCGCCTCCGTCCATCGGAGCCGGAGCCGGAATCGGAGTCGGGATCGGAGTCGGAATAGGAGCCGGAGTCGGAGCCGGGATCGGAGTCCTGCGCGGGCTCGCTGGCCAGAAGCGCCCGCCAGACCGGTCGGCTCAGCAAGGAGTCCAGTCCGTCCAGCAGCGCCTCGCGCCGGCCCGTCCCCCACTCCAGCAGACGGCTCGGGCCGCTGTGCAGTTCGAGCGCGACGGACAGCAGGATCGCGTAATGATCGAGGGTGGGCGGCAGTTCGGCAGCACGTACGGCGAATGCTTCGAAGAGGCGGACCGCCACCGGGCAGGCGAGGATCTCGGCCCGGTCGTCGTTCACGCTCGACATCCGGCGCAGCAGCCGTCCCGCCCCGGCCACCAGCCTCCGATCCCCGGCGCCGGCCTCCCGCAGGAGATCGGCCAGCCCGACGGCCTCGGCGACTCTGCGAGCGGTCTCGGGCCCCACTGAGCCCGCTTCCCGCAGCACAGCGTCCAGCCGTCCCCGGGCGGAGGGCGCGTCACCGGCGGCGAGGGCATCGACCAGGGCGCGCAGCTCCGGGCCACTGGCGTAATGGCCCAGCCACACCAGGGCCGCGGTCGGCCTGTCGATGGCGTCGAGCGCCCGCACGGCGTGGCTTGCGAGGTCCCGGAGCTGCCCGAGGGTCCTGAGGCAGGGGACGTCCTCCGGTTCACCGAGGCGGGCCAGGAGAGCGAGGCCGACGCAGACCGCCATGGGACCGGATCCCGTACGGGTCAGGCACCGGCCGAGCGCACGAGCCCAGGCCTCGTCCTCCAACGGCAACTTGGCGACGACGAACTGGACGTGCCCGCCCCGAACGCCCAGTTCGGCGAGGCGCAGATGGATCTCCTGGGCGGCCCGAGCCGCGTCCGCCTCGGTCCTGGCCGTGTCCGAGGCGGCCGTCAGAGGGGCCAGCACCTCGGTCAGGGCCGCGCAGACGGCCTTCCAGGGCGTTCTGGCCCGGAGGCGACGGCGCTCCGGCGGGTCCGGCAGCGCGTATCCCCGCTCGGGGAGCCTGCCGCCGGGCTCCGCGCGACGAAGGCGCAGGGCGAGGGCGTACAGCGAGAGAGCGGGAGTGGGAGCGGGCGCGGGAGCTGGAGCGGGCGCGGACGCGGGCGCGGGCGCGGGAGTGAGCGCGTCGCGCTCTTCCGGGGCGCTCAACGGGCGGGGTGGTTCTCGATTCCATGAGTCATGCGCGGAGTCTGGCAGGCGCCCCGGCCACACACCACCAGGTTTCCTTGTCAGTCGTTTCGGGACGTCGGCTTCGTGGGCGTCCACTCCGTGGGCACCCATTCGAGGACGTCAGCAGGACGTCAGTGGGGCGTCAGCAGAACGTGAGCGACCCACAGGATGCTTATGTTGTCAAGAGGTCAGAGAGAGCGGTTCGCCGCAGGATCCGGGCCTTGCCTCACCCTCATCCTGGGAGATTTCCATGCGTACGTTCCGCAGCCGCAAGCACACCGCCACCCTCGGCGCCGTCACCGCGGTCCTGGCCCTGGCCCTCACCGCCTGCAACGGCGACGAGACCGGTACGAAGTCCGCCGGGCAGGCCGACAACACCGCGTCGGTCTCCTCCTCCCAGCCGTCCGCCGAGGCGACGACCACGGACGACAAGAAGGCCGGCGACGCCGCGCAGAACACCGGATCCACGAAGACGGGCACCTCGAAGACCGGCAGCTCCGGCACCTCCGGCGGCGGCAGCACGTCGGGCGGCAACACCAGCGACAGCTACGCCTACAAGCACCCGTGCCAGAGCGGGGACCTGTCGGTGCGCGTGTACCCCGTGGAGGGTTCGACCACCCAGCACGTGATCGAGGTCAACAACACCGGCGCCAACTCCTGCGGCCTGAGCTACTTCCCGCGGGTCAGCCTGGGCGCCTCGAAGGCCTCGGACCACAGCGGCGACATCACGCCGGCAGTTCCCGGCGGCCTGGGCGGCGCGCCCGCGTACCCGGTCAAGCCCAAGACGGCCGCCATCGCGGTGATCGACCTCAACCCGGGCGGCAAGGGCGGCGTGACCTGGATCAACGAGATGAACGTGCTGGCCGACGGCGACCACATGGCCAACGCGGACACGCAGAACTTCGACCTCGGCCCGGACGTCAAGGTGGGCGACCCGAAGCTGGGCCTGTACCAGGGCACGGTCGCCGACGCGGTGAACTCCATGAAGCAGGCGGGCAACTGACCTTGACCGAGGGGTTACGACGAGCTCCGCGGGACGCGGTTCCTCCCCTCCCCTCGTCGTACGCACCGCTGACACCACATACACCGCAGAGGGCCTGGATCATCCTGGATCCGGGCCCTCTGCTGCGCTCGCGTCCCGTCCCCGCACCGGGGACGACCGGGGACGACCGGGGACGACCGGCGACTCCGCCGGACTAGCCGATCCACCCAACGGATGAGCCAAATCCAGCCAGTTCGTCGGAGCGGACAAAGTCGTGTTCCACGGTGAGTGGCCCTTCCCTCACGCCGAGTTGAACGTGGAGTCCGTCGGGCCCGGGTGCTCACCCCTTCGCGAGAACCTGAAGCTGGGCGCCCGGCACGAGTCCCGACGACGCCCGTTCCCGGGCCGGCGCGGCCTCGCTGCGGACGGTCCGGGGGCAGCTCGGCGGCCGTCCGGAAGCAGTCCGAAAACGACCAGAATCCGGGCCGGGACGGCTGAGCCGGATGGGTAACGTTCGGCCGGAGTGGGAGTCACCGACACGGGGGCGAGGTGGGTGCACTGAGCGGGATCGTGGTCTATCTGCCGCGAAGGAGCGACGACGTCGGAGGGGTGCCTTCCGGTGGCCCGGCCGACCCGGTGACGTTGCGGCTGGGACCGGGGGAAGTGGCGCGTTTCGGGCGGGGCTCCGCGACGACCCCGGTCGAACTGCGCCTCGACGACGAAGCCATCTCACGGCTGGCCGGCGAGATCCGGGTGACGGACGACCACTGGCAGCTGAGCAACCACAGCACGACCCAGAGCTACCTGGTGGAGAACCCGGAGGGCGCGGGAGAGTATCTGCGGGTCCCGCCCCGGCGGGCCGGCGCCCCCATCCCCTTCGAGTTCTCCCGGGTCGTGCTGCCCACCCGCCGCAACACCACGGTCTCCTTCCAGGTGTTCGCGCCCGACCACATCTATCTGGACCCCTGGCCGGACCCCGACGGCGCGGCGGGCCAGTGGGGCAGCCGCACCGTCATGGCGTACTCGCTGGACGAGACGGCCCTCTACTTCCTGATCCTGGTCGCCCTCTGCGAACCCCGGCTGCGCGACGAGTCGCCGGTCGCGGTGCCGACCACTCCGCAGATCGTCGAACGGCTCAAGGGGCACGCCTCGTGCGGCCAGTTGAAGGCGCGGGCGGTCAGCTCGCACATCGACTACCTCGCCGAGGAGAAGATGCGGATCAGCGCGCCGGCCGAGCAGGGTTCCGGAGGGGCGCGCCGCAACGGAAAGCGGGAGGCCCTCGTCGGGGTCGCGCTGCGGTTCGGGCTCGTACGGGAAGAACATCTGGCGCTGCTGCCGCCGCGCACCACCACGCGCGTCCGGGGGCGGGAGACGGGCAGTTGAGCGGCAGGCCCACCGAGGGCCACGGCCCCCGGGCGGGAAGTGAACGTACGGAGCTGCTTCCGCGCGGCTACCGGGTCGGCGGCTGGGAGGTCACCGAGCCGATCGCGTCCGGCGGCTGGGCAACGGTGTACGCGGGCCGCCCGGTCGCCCGCTCACCACAGCAGCCGGAGACGAGACCGGGGCCGGCACCGCGGCCGGAGGCTGGACTGGGTCCGGCACCGCGGCCGGAGGCTGGACCGGGGCCGGCACCGCAGCCGGAGACGGAGACGGGACCGGGTCCGGCACCGCGGCCGGCGGAGGTCGCGCTCAAGTTCCTGCCGACCGCGGGGCTCGCGCCGCGCCAGGCCCGCAAGGTCGCGGAGACCGCCCGGCGGGAGGTCGAACTCGGCCACCGGGCCGGCCATCCCAGGCTGATCCGGCTGCTGGACTCGCTCGTGATCAGCGACCCGGACCGGCCGTTCCTGGACGGTGCGATCGTGCTGGTGATGGAGCGGGCCGAGCGCAGTCTGCGTGACCTGTTCGATGCCGGCGTCGCGGAAGCGGACGTCCCCCGGCTGTTCGCCGGGATCTGCGAGGGCCTGGCCCATCTGCACCGCAGCGGCTGGGTGCACGGCGACCTCAAGCCGGAGAACATCCTGCTGATGGCCGACGGCGCGCTCAAGCTGTCGGACTTCGGGCTCGCCACCGAGCTGACCGGCACCCACGGCACCCACGGGTACGCGCCGCCGATGGGCACCCTGGACTACCTCCCGCCCGAACGCTGGCAGGCCCCGCTCGGCGAGCACGGCGTGGAGGTCCGGCCCAGTGCCGACGTCTGGGCCCTGGGCATCATGGTCCACGAGGTGTTCGCGTCCGGTGCCTCGCCGTTCCCCGGCGCGACGCCGGTGGCGCGCGGTGCGGCGGTACAGGAGTACGCCGACGGGCGCGCACCGCTGCGGCTCGCCGGTGCGCTGCCGCCGTTCTGGCGCGCCCTGGCCGCCGACTGCCTGGCCCCGACCCACGCCGACCGTGCCGAGCACAGCGCCGAGAGCCTCCTCGCGCGCATCACCGCCCGGTCGCCGGCGCCCCGTCCCGCCCGCCGCCGGTGGAGGTCCCGCGCCGCCCTGGTGGCCGTCGCCGTGTGCTCGGTGGCCGCGACGGTCTGGTCGCACGCCGTCGGGACCGTCGGGGACGGCGCCTCGGGCGCGGGAAGTGAACCACCGGCCCGGCTCAGGGTGTTCAACGCCGACGACGGATGCAGGGTACGTACGGACCGGAACCCGCAGTGCAGCCTCGGCCTGGCGATCGACCCGCTTCAGCCGTACACCGTCGACAACGTTGTACCGGTACGGGTGTGGCACGGCGACATCCTTGCCGTCGACTGCCGCCTCGCCCGGGGGATCCCCATCATCGACGAGTCGGACGCGAGCTCCACCGAGTGGTACCACGTCCGCCTGCCTGCCGGGTCCACCGCTTCGTCCACTTCGTCCGCCTCCTCCGCCTCCGCTGCCTCCTCCTCCGCCGCCTCCGCCGTCACCAGTGCCTGGCTGCCGGCCGTGCGTACGGCGGACCACCCCCAGGTCCCCGACTGCCCGCGCCCCACGGGCACACCCGTGCCCACGCCCGTACCCGCGCAGGCACCCACCTCCGTACCAGCGTCCGTGCCTGCTCGTTGAGTTTCGGCGTTCGCGTCGCGGGCTGTCACTCCGGATCGTTCCGGATGTGCGGCCCGGCACCCCGCCACTACGTTGCGGTCCGTCGTCAACTCGCCCGAACCACCGGACGGAAGAGGAAAACGCCCATGCGCGCTATGCGCTCACTCCTGCTCGGCGGGACCTTCGCCCTCGCTTCCCTGGCCGCACCCTCCGGCGCTCTGGCCGCCGAGAACGGCTCACCGTCCCCCGTGCGGGCCGCCGACGCCACCCAGAGCTTCCGCAATCAGGCCACGGGCCGTTGCATGGACGACACCGACAACGGATTCCGCACCTGGAGCTGCAACGGAAGCACCCCGCAGCTGTGGGACGTGAAGGTTTGGGGCGACGGAACCCGCCAGCTGCGCAACGTGAACACGGGCCGCTGCGTCGAGGACACCGACAACGGGTTCCGCACCGTCGGCACGTGCAGCTCCAGCCCGGAGCAGAGCTGGTGGGTCACGGTCTGGGGTGACGGCACCGTCCGCTTCCAGAACCAGGCCACCCTGCGGTGCATCGACGACAGCTCCCTGGGCTTCCGCACCTGGCCGTGCAACGACACCCCGTTCCAGAGCTGGATCTGACACCCGGGACTCCGTCCCTCCTCGCCCCCACCCCCACACGAAGGAGCAGACACGTGCGTGGCTCTACCGAACGACGCGCGATACGGAGATCAGCGGCCCTGCTGGTCGCACTGGCCGCCGTGACCGGCCTCGGCAACCCGGCATTCGCGCAGAGCGCGAGCGATGTGCCGGGCCCCCTCGGGCACGCCGCACCGGCCGCGCTGTACTGCGACATCCCGGCCGACCGGGACATCGCCGTGACCCGCAAGGTGTACGAGGTCGGGCAGCGCCGCGGCGTGTCCGACAAGGTGATGCTCGCCGGCTTCGAGACGGGCTGGGTCGAGTCCCGGATGAACAACCTGGCGTGCGGGGACCGGGATTCGCTCGGGGTCTTCCAGCAGCGTCCCTCGATGGGCTGGTGCGAACCCGCCCAGTGCCTCGACGTCGACTACGCGGCGAACAAGTTCTTCGAGGTCGCCCAGCAGATGGAGCCCGACTGGGACACCGCGGGCGAGCTGGCCCAGGCCGTCCAGCGCTCCGCGTACCCCGAGCGCTACCCGCAGGCGGAGGGCTACGCCCGGGAGTTGATGGCCGAGGCGTTCCAGCCGTACGGCACGATCGGCGCGAAGTACGCGGGTATGGGCGGCCACGACGGGCCGCTCGGCTGGCCGGTCCGCGCCGAGGAGAATTCCTCGCTCGGGGGACGGTTCCAGCTCTTCCAGAACGGGATCATCATCTGGCACCCGGACGAGGCCCACGCGATCTACGGGGACATCCTCACCAAGTTCTGGGACACCGACGCCGAACGCCGCTGGGGCTTCCCCACCACCGACGAAGCCGACGCCGCACAAGCACCCGACGGCACCAAGGGCCGCTACCAGTTCTTCGAACGAGGACTCTTCCTCTGGTCCCCCCAGACCGGCGCCCACACCGTCCACGGCGCCATCTACGACGCCTTCCACGCCGCCGGACACGAAACCGCACTCGGCTACCCCCTCACCGACGAAACCGACGAACCAGGCGGCGGCAAAGCCCAGAAATTCCAGAAGGCCACCATCCACTGGACCGCCGAAAAAGGCACCTGGATCACCGACAACTGACGCACCGCTCACCTGAGGGGGAGACAGCTATGAGATCGCTGAATCTTCGACCGGCCCTCCGGCGTGCGCTCGGGGCGGTGACACTGGTGATGGCGGCCCTGGCGCTCATGTTCACCACCGCACCGGCCGCGACCGCGTCGGAACCGGGCGGGCCGATCGGGCGCGGCGAGGCGATGGACCGCGCGTGGTCGTGGATCGCCGAGCAGGTGCCGTACAGCCAGAGCGGCTGCCACCAGAACCAGTTCGGCTGCTACCGGCCGGACTGCTCGGGCTATGTGTCGATGGCCTGGAACCTCGGTACGTCCCTGACCACGTGGGGCCTGTGGGACGTCACCTTCGACATCCCCGCGAGCGACCTGCAACCCGGTGACGCCCTGCTGCGCGACTCGGGCGGCACGGACCACGTGGCGCTGTTCGTCCGCTGGGCGGACCCCGCCCACACCCAGCCGGTGGTGCGCGAGGAGTACGACTTCGGGCACGTCGCCGAGGAGCGGGTGTGGGGCGACGGGCTCAGGGGCTTCACGCCCCGCCGTTACAACAACCTGGACGACCTGATCCCGTACGGCACCATCGCGACGAAGTACGACAGCACTGGCGGCCCCAACGGTCCGCTGGGCCGGCCGATCACGGGTGAGCGCGACTCCTCGCTCGGCGGCCGCTTCCAGCAGTTCCAGAACGGGATCATCATCTGGCACCCGGACGAGGCCCACGCGATCTACGGGGACATCCTCACCAAGTTCTGGGACACCGACGCCGAACGCCGCTGGGGCTTCCCCACCACCGACGAAGCCGACGCCGCACAAGCACCCGACGGCACCAAGGGCCGCTACCAGTTCTTCGAACGAGGACTCTTCCTCTGGTCCCCCCAGACCGGCGCCCACACCGTCCACGGCGCCATCTACGACGCCTTCCACGCCGCCGGACACGAAACCGCACTCGGCTACCCCCTCACCGACGAAACCGACGAACCAGGCGGCGGCAAAGCCCAGAAATTCCAGAAGGCCACCATCCACTGGACCGCCGAAAAAGGCACCTGGATCACCGACAACTAGCTGACAACCGGCTGACAACCGGCTGACAACCGACCGAGAAACGGGAGATGGCGTTGAACGAGCAGCACCCCACCCGCCGGAACGTCCTGAGGACCGCGGGCGGGCTCTCCGCGGCACTGGCGCTCGGCGCCGGGAGCGTCCTGGCCACGGCCACGACGGCGAGCGCGGCCAGTGACGGCTTCGGGCTCCACATCGTGGACCACGACGAGCGCGACCGGCGCCTGAAGTACTACCGGTTCCAGACCTCCGCGATCGGCTGGAACCCCGGCGTCAACGTCCTGCTCCCCGACGACTACGACACCGGCGGCCGCACCTACCCGGTGCTCTACCTCTTCCACGGCGGCGGTCTCACCTCGGACTTCATCGAGTTCGACCGGGCGGGCGTCCGCGACTGGACCGCCGGGAAGCCGGTCATCGTCGTGATGCCCGACGGCGGCCACGCCGGCTGGTACTCCAACCCGGTCAGCTCCAACACCGGCCCCCGGAACTGGGAGACCTTCCACATCGCCCAGCTGCTCCCGTGGATCGACGCGAATTTCCGTACGTACGCCGAGTACGACGGCCGCGCCGTCGCCGGGTTCTCGATGGGCGGCTTCGGCGCGCTGAAGTACGCCGCGAAGTACTACGGCCACTTCGCCTCGGTCAGCGCCCACTCCGGCCCGGCCAGCCTGCGCCGCAACCTCGGCGCGGTCACGCACTGGGCCAATGTGTCCTCCGCCGCCGCGGACCTGGCGGGCGGCACGGTCTACGGCGCTCCGCTGTGGGACGAGGCCCGGGTCAGCGCAGACAACCCGGTCGAGCGCATCGAGAGCTACCGCAACAAGCGGATCTTCCTGGTCGCCGGGACCGGTGGCCAGGCCGTGCCCTGGTTCAGCCAGATCACCGAGGACAACGTGCTCCAGGGCCAGCGGGAGTTCCGCGGCCTCCTCGACGGGGCCGGCATCCCGTACGAGGCGCACGAGGAGCCCGGCAGCCACGAGTTCCGCGTGCCGCTGTTCCTCCGCGACCTCGACGGCATCATCGGGCGCCTCCGCAAGGCCTGATCTCCACCGACACCCCGGAAATGCCTGACTCCCACCCCCACCCCGGAAACACGGAGGACACGACCATGCCCACCCTTTCCCAGCCACCGGAGCCCTCGCCGTCGCCGGCCCACCGAGCCGCCGCCACCCGCCGGTCGGCGCTCAAGGCAGGCATGGGCTTCGCCCTGGGCGCCGGCCTGCTGGGGGCCGCCCCCGGCATGGCGGCCGCCGACGACCGGTCCGCCCGGACGGCCGCCGGGCGCCCGGCCGCGCGACTGCTCCAGACCGGCACCCCGCTGTGCGAGCAGCCCGGTGACTCGGCGAGCGCGCAGGGGCTCGGCTCGGGGGACCTGGCGATCCCGTACTACCGGGAGCACGACAACAGCTGGGGCTACGTGTTCGGCGACGCGTTCGGCGGGATCGCCCAGGCCGACCCCTACCTGGGCTCCCCGGTGATCCTGAACCAGGCGAACTTCGACGCCTCCGGGGCGTCCCCGATCTCGTTCTCCTGGGCGATGCCGACCGGAGGCGCCGCCAATCAGTGCTTCGACTACGCGCACTGGGCGGACAACGGGCACGGCTTCGAGATCTCCCGCATCCCCAACGACTGCATCGAGTTCGGGGGCCGCACCTACATCCAGTACACGTCCGTGGCCCTGTGGGAGAACATCCCGGCCGGGTACGACGGCTCGCTGATGTCGGGCGTCGCGTACTCGGACGACTACGGCGTGACCTGGCAGGACTACCCGTACCACTGGGCCGGCGACACCCAGGGGACCAACCAGTCCATGTACGGGATGTGGTCGTTCGCGGGCATCGATCCCGACGGCTGGCTGTACATCTTCTCCAAGCGCTGGAACGGCACCCACGCGAACACCGTCGACGGCGGAGCGATCCAGCTGTTCCGCATCTGGCCCGACGAGTTCCGCGCGGGCAACTTCGGGGCCCAGGAGAACTGGGCCTATCTGGACGACCGTTGGCAGTGGACGAGGGCGGTGGGCCCGTCGGTCATGCTGTCCGGGAACAGGATCGGCGAGTTCTCCGTCAAGCGGATCGGCAACACGTACTGCATGAGCTATTTCGACGTGGACGACTACTCGATCTGCACCCGGACCGCGTCCCGCCCGGACGCCGTGTGGACCGCCCCCAAGCCCCAGATCGTCGGCGACGGCCTCCCGCCCCACCACTGGGGCAAGCCCCAACTCCCGTTCCTCTACGGCGGATACATCCACCCCGGCAGCGCCAGCGCCACGTCCCTGACCCTGATCGCCTCGCAGTGGCAGTCCGTGAACCACGGCAAGACGCCGTACCGCGTCCTCCAGTACGACGGCATCCGCCCCTGACACCCCCTCGCCCCTCGTCCCCCACCCCTCGCCCCTCCACGCCGTGCGCCCGGAATGAGACATTTCAGAAAGGCCCTCTGACCGTCGACTGTGGCCTCATACGCCTCGTCCCGTCCCGATCACCGGGCCGACCCGCCACTTCCGCTCGAACGTGACACGACACGGCAGGCAGGAACCGAAGGGCTGACCAAGGCACCCACACGACCCGCGGCACAGACCGCTGAGCCAATCATCGTTCAGTCACCGAATGTCAACTGCGTTCGATTTCGGATGATTGGCCAGCACTGGCGCATTTGCGTAAGTGTTCGCGTATGCCGCCTGGTCGCCGCGCCGAACCCCTGGTCTGCTGTACGCAGTCAAGTCTTCGCCCGCACCGGGCGGGCGGGACTCGGGGGAGGGAACGGACCGGTATGAACGCAATGAAACGCATCGCCACGACCATGGCCGCCGGCGTACTGATGGCGGGCACGCTGCTGGGCATGACGGGCCCGTCGGCCGCAGCGCAGGACAACGGGCTGGCCGAGGTACGCAGCACGGTCGCTTCGGTGATGGGCGCCGACGTTGCGGCCAAGGGCCGCCAGATCAACGCGACGACCATCGACTTCAACGGCTTCACCGCGTCCAAGGCCGCACCCGGGCTCAGGCTGAGCTGTCGGTACGGGTACCTGTGCATGGACGTGCGGGGCACGGTCTTCAACTACTACACCTGCGGCTTGTGGACCGTTTCCAACTGGTACGGCACCGGGCCGTGGATCAACAACCAGACCACGGGGACGGTCGCCCGGTTCTACGGGAAGTCGGGCAACGAGCTGTGGCGCTCGACCGCGTACAGCTCCGGCACGGCGGACTGGGCTCCGGTGTATTCGCTGCGCCCCTGCTGACCAGGACCGGGAGAACGACACAGGCACCGTCCACATAACGGCCGCACGACGGACAACGCACGACGGACAACGCACAACGCGCCGCGCACAACGCGCCGCGCACAACGCACACGCACAGCGCACGCGCACGACAGGCACGTCGGGGCGTCACCGATCACCACGGTGGCGCCCCGAACCGCGTGCTGCTCAGATGACAGAGTGCTGTGATGACAACGGTGACGGTTGAGCCCTTCCTGCCGCGGCACGCGTCCGCAGCCGACCTCTCTGCCTGGTGTGCGGTGTTCAGCGACGGCTACCGGGATTCGTCCGGAAGCACGATCTCGCGATCCGCTCTGGCCGAAAAACTCCTGGCCGAGGAGCCACCGGCGATGCGCTGGGCCGCTCGTATCGGTTCCGGCGGCGCTGGTGGCGCCGACGGCACTGTCAGCGGGGTCGCCCAGCTGCGGCCGCAGCCGCATCAGCCGGGTACTGGTTTCCTCCGCCTGTTCGTCGAGCCGCCGGCCCGCCGCAACGGCATCGGCACCGCGCTGCTCCGCGAAGCCGTGCGAGCCGCCTCCGAGGCCGGGATGGACCGGCTGCAAAGCACGGTGCTGGCCGGTACCGGTTCCACCGGGGAGTCCTTCGCCCGCGCCGTTCCCGGGCTACGCGTTGTGCTGAGCCTTGAGCTCCAGGAACAGCGGCTCGACCAGGAGCGGGTGCTGGCACGCTGCCGGGAACTGGTGGCGTGCCGGCCTCCCGCCTACCGGCTGGAGCACTGGACCGGACCGGCTCCCGAGCAGTTGGCCACCTCCTTCGGCCGGGTCATGGGCCATGTGCTGGATGCCCCGGGCGCCGCGCTGCAGATGCCGTCCCGGACGTGGGACAGCGCTGCGGTACGCGAGTGGGAGGCGACGATGACCGCAGGTGGTCAGCGACTGCTGGTGAGCGCTGCCGTGCACTCGCCCTCCGGCGAGGTCGTCGCCGCCACGGTGGCCACCGTCCCCGCGAGCGGCGGCCCCGCGGCCGACCAGCACGACACCGCCGTCCTCCCCGAACACCGACGCCAAGGACTGGCCCGATGGATCAAGGCCGAACAGGCCACCCGGCTCCACGAGCACTTCCCCGGGGTCCGCGCCGTCACTTCGACCGTCAACCAGGCGAACCTGCCCGTGAAAGCGCTGAACCGATCACTGGGATACCGGCCGATCGCCGCGAGACTGCTGGTGGAAGCACCGGTGGTGGCCGGAGATCCACCCGCGGCTGACGCCCCCTCCCACATCCCGGCCGACCTGACCTGGGTCCGCGCCGCCCCCGAAGACTCAAAGGGCCCCGGCCCCTGGATCGAGATCGCCTTCGGGCCGGACGAGCTCGTCCACCTCCGCGAGACCGGCGACCCCACCAACATCGTCACGACCACCCGGACGAAATGGGTGGCCTTCACCAAGGGCGTGGTGGCGGGCGAGTTCGACCACTTCGCCGAACCCGCCGATTAGAACCGGGCCTCACGGCCGAATCGGAGATCCGGCATCCGCCCAGGCACGGGCGAACCGTTCGTGCGCGGGCGGTGGGACGGCGGCGGACGGGGTCGTCGGGGCGAGCGGGGTCGTCGGGGCGGAGAGGGATACCGGGCGCGGGGCCTTCGCGGTGGTGAGTTCCTTTCGGACGGTGCGGTGGTGGTCCAGGGTCCAGGTGTTCCAGCGGCGTACGGTGCGGTCGGCCGGGCGGTCGAAGGCGTGCAGCTGGAGGTGGAGGGCTGCCGCGTCGCGGCTGACGCCGAGGGACGCGGCCACCTCGTCCACCAGCTCCGGGACGCCGAAGAGCGGGTTGGCCTCGTACTGGCCGGGCGGGACCGGGGTGTCCGCCGAGCGGTCCGCCAGGGCGCGCAGGGCGGTGAGCTGGTCGGTCCCGGTCTCCGTGAACGCGCCGGCCCCCGTGTCCGTGAGGTGGTCGAGCAGGGCACGGGCGCCCTGCGCAGCCGGGTCGCCGACCGGTCGCTCGGTGAACGCCCAGGTCAGAGCGGTGACGGCGGCCCGCATCCCATCGGCGTCCAACGGCGCTTCCCCCAGGTGCTCCAGGCGGCCGGTGAGCAGGGCGGTGGCCCAGGGCGCGGGCAGGTCGTGGTCCTTGGCGAGCGCGGCGGCATGGCTGCCGTCGTCGGCGTACGGAGTGATCGCGACCCGCTCGGACCACTCGGTGGCCATCCGCTCCGCGGCGGCGGTCATCCCGCCGGGCGCCCAGAGGTCCGCCGGGTCGGCGGGGACGGCGGCGGCGAGCACGGCGCGCCGGCCCTCCGGGCCGAGGTTCATCCTCGCGACGTCGTACGCATGCACCAGGGTCCGGTCGGCCTTGTACGGCTTGGCGCGGCACAGCTTGAGGTGGACCGCGTAGTCGTCGCTGCCGGCGAAGCCGTCGAGGACCAGGGCGGCGATCGCGCGCGGCACCCCCGTACGCCACCGGAACAGGTCCACGGCTTCCTCGGGCACCGGCAGCGGGCCGCGTTCGGCGAGCAGGGCCAGCAGGCGGGGCAGCCTCGTGGCGTCGTCGCCCTCGATCGTGCGGGTCTCGCACTCCTCGGCACCGGCGGGCACCGGGTCGGCGGACCGCTGGAGGAAGGGGACGAGGTCGCTGCGGACCGGGCCGGAGGCCACCAGGGCACCGGACGAGCGGAGTTCGGCGATCCCGGGCTCCGGGGCGCGGCCGGTGCGCCAGGTGGTGCCCGGCTCCGCGAACGGCTGACGGCTCCACACGCCGAGCAGCGCGGTGAGTGCCCGCCGGTGCTCGTCGGGGGTGGCGGCGACGGCGGCCCGCCAGGCCACGGCGTCGATCCGGCCAGTCAGTACCGCCCATTCGGCCGGAGGGGCGGGCAGGGCCAGCACCCGTACCTCGTCGTCGATCTCGCCGCGCAGATACCGGCCGTCGGCGGCGACCGCGGTGAGGACGGCGGGCTGCGACTGCGGCGGCCGCGCCTCGTACCCCCGGAACTGGGCCAGCAGGCCGTGCAGGGCCGGGACGAGCCGGGTGTCGGGTTCGGGATCGGGCAGCTCGACGACCGGTCCGGAGCGCATGACGGCCACCCGGTGCGACAGCTCGCGGCGGCGGCGCAGCACATCGGCGGCGAGCCGCACGGCGCGGACCACGCCCTGCCGGACCCGGGGGTCGGTCACCCCGGCCGGTGCGTCCCCGGAGCCGGACGACGACAGCAGTTCACGGACGGCCTCCTCGGTGACCGCGCGCAGCGCACGGGAGGAGGGCTCGTCGCGCGGGGCGAGGAAATGCCAGAAGGCGGGCGGCGGTACGGGCCCGGCCTGCTCGCCGAGGGTGGCCCTGATCCGCCCGGTGCGGTGGCTGCCGGGGAAGCCCTGGACCTGCCAGAGCAGCGAATTGTCCTCGGCGGCGTGGCAGCGGACGGTGGTGCTGCCGACCACGACGGCGTCCTCACCGCCCACCGGGAGGCCGAGGATGCCCCACGGACGGCGGCCCCAGGTGGTGGTGCGGTAGGACGCGGTGCGGCCGTCGATGGACTCCAGCTCGAACTCGCGGGGCGAGGGACCGGCGTACGGAGTGCGGTAGTCGACCCGGCAGCCGGTGAGGCGGCCGTCCTGGCCGAGCGGGGACGGCGGGGCGCCGGGCGGCAGTTCGGCGAGGATGCGGTGGTCGGGGAAGGGCCTGGTGCCGTCCGGGAGCGAGTCGGGGGTGTGGAAGCCGGGCAGGGTGCGGTCGGCGGTGGGCTCGCCGGTGACGGGGTCCGTCCGGAGCCATCCCCCGCCGCGGTCCTCGCTGAACACCTCGGTGCTCCAGAAGTACCGTCCGTCGTACATCTGGTAGTCGCGGTGGCCGACACCGGTGGTGTCGCCGGGCCGCAGGACCCTCTCGCCGTCGAACCGGCCGCCGCCGTCCGGGGTCTGGAACTGATAGCCGAGGCCGCCCCGGATGCTGCCGCCGTACGGGCGCAGCCCGTAGGACTGGTCCGGTACGAACGTGTCGGCGGGGCTGCCCGACCAGTACGCCGTGCAGATCCCCTGTTCGTCGCCCGAGCCGGTCCAGGCGACGAGGAACTGACCACCGGCCCAGTGCACCGTGGGGTGGAGGGCGCCTTCCGGCAGCTCAAGGGTGTGCTCGCCGCGCCGGCCCGCGTGGTCGACGGCGAACGCGCGGGTCTCCCCGTACAGCGTGAGCACCGGCCAGGTGGAGGTGACGTGCACCGTCTCGTCCGGCCGGAATTCGGCGAGGGCCTCTTCCAGGGCGGTCCAGCCCAACTCCTCGGGCAGCCCGGCGCGCAGGGCTCGGGCCAGCGGGCCGGTGAGGTCCAGCGCGTCGAGGGCCTCCTCGATGCCGTCCAGGGCGATGGCGGTGGGCCGGTCGAGGAGGTCGTGCAGCTCGTCCACGGCTTCGTCGGCCGCGGCGAGCCCGCCGCCGCGCAGACTGTCGAGCAGCTTCTCGACCCGGCCGTGCACCTCGGCCGCGATGCCCGGATTGTGCGGGAGCCGGCTGATGGCGGTGCCTCCCTGCGACCGGAGCCCGGCGTGCACCGTGCCTTCGAGCCGGGAGCCGAACACGGGGTCGGCGGCGAGGGCCCTGAGATCGCGCCGCGCGTCCTCGTCCCAGAACTCCAGGGAAATCGTGGGGCCGGGATCGTGGACGGGGATGCCCTCGGCGAGGCAGACGTCGAGCAGGTCGGCATCCAGGTGCGGCCACTGGTAGCGGTCCTCGTGGAGCCGGACCGGGGTCCCGTCCTCCTTCAGCAGCGGCGCGAACCGGGCCACCAGCTCGAAGAGTTCGGCGGGCATGGCCTGACGGGTCACCCCGCCACCGGCGACGGTCCGGTGGGAGTAGCGGGTGGCGTACCGCCGCAGCCACTCGGCGAGGCCGCCCTCCGGGGTGATCCGGCCGGTCGCAGCGGCGTCGGCGGCCCCGCAGCCGATGAGCAGCCGCAGCCAGGCGGCCGCGTCGTTCTTCGACTCGGGGAACAGGTCGAGCAGGGCGGCGGCCCGGTCGTCGGCCGGCGGGTGGGCGGAGAGCGGGCCGAGCGCCGCGTCGAGCAGCCGGTCCGGCACGGCCTTGCCGGAAGCGGAGGCGAGCACCTCGCCCAGCACCCGCCCCTCCTCGTCGGCTCCGAGCCCCGCCGCGCGCACGGAATCCCGGACCCGGCGGGCCAGATCGGCGGGCAGCTCGCCCGGTGACGCCGCCCAGGTGGTCAGCAGCCGCATGAACTCGCGGTGTGCGTCGCCCGGCTCGAACACCTCGGCCAGCCAGGCCGGGGCGCCGCTGAGTTCGGTGGCGGGAAGCGCGCCGAAGCGGGCGAACAACTGAAGGTTCGCCAGCCGCCAGTCCGGGTCGACGGGCAGCCCGTGGGTGCGCTCCGCGGTGCGCGCGTTCCCGTACGCACGCGCGGCGGACCGGCGATGCGTCTCCAGCATCCAGTGCCCGATGGTGTCCCAGAACCAGGGCAGATGGGCGGCCGGCAGGCCCCGGGCCAGGCGCTCGGTCTCGTCCATGAACCGTCCGGGCTTCTCCCAGGCCCGGTGCCGGCCACGCCCCGCCCGCTCCAGCACGTCACGGGCACCGGCCTCGGCACCGGGCACCCGGGCGCGCGCCCAGTCGGCGTACGTCTCGGAGATGCGGTGATTGGCCGGGAGCGGGACGGGAGTTCCGATGCTGCTGGTCATGTGTACGAGTCTGGCAGGCGGCACTGACAACGGCCCCGGAGCCCGGAGCCCGGAGCCGTGACCGGACAGCAGACCCCGGAGCCGGGCGACCGGGACCTCGCGCCTGCGCAGGGAAGGAGGAGATCCTCACCGCCGGGGCATCGCCGCCTCCGACTGACGCACCGTCTCCGGGCAGCGTGTGCCCCTTCGATGGCGCAGCGCGTCAGGTACTTCATGGCGTGTCAGACGCTTCGATGGCGTGGCATCAGGTAATCGGACCACGTGTTCGGCCCCCGTGGCGCGGGCATGATCAACGGCATGAACGACGGCATGAACGACGAGCCGGGCCAGATCCTCCGCTGGAACTTCTTCATCGGCGGCCACCTGAGTGCGTCGGTCCCCGTACGCCTGGTCGAGCGCACCGACCGGGGCCAACTGGTGTGGATGGAGACCGGCACCCCTATGTGGCGTACGGAACTTCCGAACGGGGCGCACCTGCGGGACATCGCACCGGACGACCGCCCGCCCGGCGGCTACCCGGTGGTCGCCGACCGCTGGCCGATGGGCAGCGCGCTCTTCTACCAGCCGGCCGGCGCAGCGCACTCGGTGCTCTGGCTGTTCGGCCGCAGACGGAAGTTCCGTGGCTGGTACGTGAACCTGGAGCGCCGGATCCATCGCGGTGACGACATCGACATCACCGACCACGAACTCGACATCAATGTCGCGCCGGACCGGAGCTGGCGGTGGAAGGACGAGGAGTCCTTCGCCGAGAAGACCGGTCACCCCGTCTACTGGTCGGCGGACGAGGCCTCGGCGATCCGGGACGAGGGCGCCTCGGTGGCCCGGCTCGCCGAGGCCGGAACGTTTCCCTTCGACGGCACCTGGTGCGATTTCCGGCCGCCGTCCTCCTGGACCACGCCGCCCCGGCCGCCCGTCCCACGCCATCCACTTCTCTGACCGGCCCCTGCTCCGACCGGATCCGGGGCGCTGACCAGGGCATGTACAAAATTCTCGGCCAGGGTGGCGGGATGGCAGTCATTGCCCGGGGTCACACCCCGTGATACACAGAGTAACCATACGTATTCGGTCATACATCGGTTCGATCCGCAGGTCAGGGCGGTCGGACCGGTCAAATGTGCGGGATCCGGGTAAAGAGAGCCGTCAAGCCGTCGTGCGAGAGCAGTTTCATCAGCGAAGATAGAGAGCGACCCGTGCCATGTGGCAGGGGCAATGAACTACCCAACAGGGGCGGTGACTTACATGATCCTGGCAGCTGAAAAGGGCGACATCACCACCATCATCGGCGGAATCGCCCCGAACTGGGGGCCGTTCGGGACCTTGGGCAACGAGGCCCGCGTAATGATCGAGGTCGTGATGGCCATCGCCATCCTGCTCTGCCTCGGCATCGCGGTCTGGGGTGCGGCGAAACAGCGCATCGGTGCGACGGCACTGCGCGACACGTTCAGCGCCGAGCAGGGCAAGGGGCTGATCGTTGCCGGTCTGACCGGTGTGTTCATCATCGGATCGCTCGGAACCTTGTTCACCATCGTCTACGGAATGGCCGTCTGACCGGCTGTCATTCCACGCCAGGGGCAGTCCCGCCCACCCCCACACCACCCGTCCGTCGTGCCCACCGGCAGAGGTTGCGTCCCCTGATGTCGAGTCACCACACCGCGCCCGCGCGGCATCCCGCACGGCTACCGTCGTACTACCCGGTTCAGGCAACGGTTGAGGGGGCGTACGCGGCATGAGCCACGGCGATGAGAACGGCTACGACTCGGGCCATACCGATGATGCATACAGCACCATCGGCGGGACACGCCAGACCCGTACCCGCCTCCCCGACGGCGAGGGCGGCGACGGCTACAGCGCCCCCCGCCGCCCCGCCCGCGCTTCCCGCTCGCTCATCACGATGGCCGGCGTGGTCGTCCTCCTGATCGCGGCCATCGCGTTCGCCAACATGGGCGGGGGCCGCGGGGACGGCAACGACCGCGACTCGGGAAGCGCGGGGAGCAAGCCGGAGGCGGCGTCCACAGCTGCCACGGGGACCAAGCCCGTCACGGGGAAGAACGGCACGATCCCGTCGGGGTTCGCGCATGACGAGCAGGGGGCGCAGAGCGCGGCGTCCAACTACGCGGTGGCGCTGGGTTCCGTCGGGATGTTCAAGAAGGACAGCCGCCACGAGATCGTGAACACCATCTACACGGCTGAGGCAGCAACGAAGCTCAGAGGGCCGCAGGACGCCGCGTACTCCGCAGACTTCCTCGGAAAGCTGGGACTGGATCCCTCCGGGAACGCCCCGCAAGGCAGCACGTTCGTCTCACGGACAATCCCCGTCGGAACGAAGATCGAAGCCTTCGAGGGCGATACGGCCAAGGTGTCGGTCTGGTACACGGGGCTGATCGGTATGTCCGGAGCAGGATCCACCGATCCTGTCAGGACCTCGTGGAAGACCTGGACCGTGCAACTCAGCTGGACGGGCGACGGTTGGAAGGCCGTCAGCGATACCCAGAAGGACGGACCGGCTCCGGTCCCCGGAGATGTCGCGGCCTCCACCTCGGATGAAATCAGTAAGGCTGTTGAGGAGTACGGAGGCTTCACATATGCCCGGTAGCCCGCGCCTTCGAGCCCGCTCCATCGTCACCGCACTGGCAGCGGTTCAAACCGCCGTCATCCTCTTCTCGGCTCGCGCCTTCGCCGAGCCCTCGCCCACCCCGACAGCGCCGAGCCCCAGCCCGAGTACGGGCAACAATGCCTGCGACCTGCTGATCGGGCCCGCGAAGCAATACTGCGAGGACGGCGACGCAGCCCCCAGGACCAACGTCCCCTCCACCGTCGACGACTCCCTCGACCCCCTCTCCTCCCTCGCCCGCGGCTGCGCCGACGCCGCCGCATGGATCGTCGGCAAGCTCAGCGAGGCCGTGAAGAGCACCGCCAACGTCGACTTCACGAACACCAAGTTCCTCCAGCAGTACGCGATCGTCTTCGCCGCCTCCACCGTCCTGACGCTCGTCCTGTGGCTGCTCGCCGTCGCCAAGCGGGCGATCCGTGGCGTGCCGCTGACCACCGCGATCTCCGAGGCCATCGGGTTCCTGTGGCTGACGGTGCTCGCCTCCGCGTTCACCCCGCTGATCCTCTACACGGTCGTCTCCGCGACCGACGGCGTCACCGATGTCATCGCCTCGTCCTCCGGCGGGCAGACCGACGTCTTCTTCGGGTCGTTCGCCGAGGCGCTCAAGAAGGGCTCCGACATCGGCGGCGGGCCGATCATGCTGATCGTCGTCTCGCTCGTCTCGATCCTCGCCGCGGGCGTCCTCTGGCTGGAACTGGTGATCCGGGCCGCCCTGCTCTACGTGGGCGCCCTGCTCGGCACCGTCGTCTATGCCGGGCTCGTCGACAAGAACATGTGGGGCCACGTCCGGCGCTGGGCGGGCATCATGGTCGCGGTGATCATGGTGAAGCCGGTCATCGTCGTCGTACTCGGGCTCGCCGGCGCGCTCTCCCAGAACGACGGGCCGAACGCGTTCTCCGCCGTCGTGTCCGGTCTCGCCATCATCCTGCTGGCGATCTTCGCCTCCGCGATGATCTACCGCTTCGTCCCCGGCTTCGGCGACGAGATCCAGGGCGCCCGCACCAACCGCAAGCAGGCCACCGACGGCTCCCAGGCCGCCGCGCTGATCAGCTCCCCCGCCGCCCTCGTCTCCCAGGGCATCAAGACCCACAGCAGCCGCAGCGGCCAGAACGGCGGCGACAGCGGAAGCGGCGGCGGCCGGCCCGCCAACGCGGTCAGCGGCGGAGTCGCCGCGCACAGCTCCCGCAGCTCCGGCGGAAGCGGATCCGTCCCCTCCGCCGCACCTCCGCCGCGCAGCGGATCCGGACCGACCTCCGGCACCCCGCACGGCAGCCGCTCCCACCGAGGTGGCGGATCAGGCAGTTCAGGTAACAACAGCACGGGAGGTGGAGGGCGTTGACGACTCCGTCCCATACGATCGCGCCCCGCCGTACGTATCTCATCGGCCGGGCCCGGCCGAACGCGATCGTCGGCAAGAACCGCGAGACCGGCGAGATCGCCCTGATCATCGCCGGCGCGTTCCTCGGCATGATGAGCGGGCTGATCGTCCCGATCCTGTCCCTGCGGATCGTGCTGCTCACGGGCTTCCCCCTCCTCGCCCTGGCGATCGTGTACCTCCCGTACAAACACCGCACCTTCTACAAATGGTTCGAGATCAACCGCAGCTACAAGCGCTCCCTGCGCCGCGGTACGGCCTACCGCTCCGCCGCCATGGAGGCCGGCGTCGGCGCCGACGGGCGCGAGGTCGAGATCGGGCCGCCGCCCGGCATCGGCCGGATCAACTGGCTCGCCGCCCCCTTCGGCCCGGACGAGATCGCCGTGCTCCTGCACGCCGATCGCCGCACCGTCACCGCCGCGATCGAGATCGAGGGCCCCGGCGTCGGGCTCCGCGACAGCGAGGACCAGGAAGCGCTCGTCGACCGGTTCGGCACCCTGCTGAAGCACGTCGCCAACGGGGACGGCTTCGTGACCCGCATCCAGATGCTGGCCCGTACGCTCCCCGCCGACCCCGACGCGCACGCCAAGGACGTCGCCCAGCGCGGCGACAAGGCGTCCCCGGGCTGGCTCCAGGATTCCTACGACCAGCTCCAGTCCATGGTCTCCACCTCCAGCGAGCAGCACCGCGCCTATCTCGTGGCCTGCATGCACTACACCCGCGAACTGGCCGCCGAGGCCAACGCCATGGCCCGCGCCGCCCGCCCCCAGGCCGGCCGCAGGCTCGACAAGGACGCGGGCCTCGCCGTGGTCATGGCGCGCGAGCTCACCGACATCTGCGCCCGCCTCGCCGAGGCCGACATCCGGGTCCGCCAGCCGCTCGGCCAGAGCCGGCTCGCCTCCCTGGTGCACTCGATGTACGACCCCGACCACCCCATCGACCACATCCAGGCCATGACCAAGCGCAACGCCTGGCCGGCCGAACTGGACGCGGTCGAGCCGACGTTCCTCCAGGCCAAGACCCGCGAGTCGGTCACCCGCGCCCCCTGGTGCCACTCCACGGCCTGGGTGAAGGAGTGGCCGATGACCCCCGTCGGCGTCAACTTCCTGGCCCCGCTCCTCGTCCACACCCCCGATGTGATCCGTACCGTCGCGGTCTGCATGGACCTGGAACCCACCGAGGTCGCCATCGAGCGGATGCTCACCGAGAAGACGAACGACGAGGCGGAAGCCAGCCGCCAGGCCAAGATGAACCGCACCGTCGACCCCCGCGACATCGCCGCGCACGGCCGCCTCGACCAGCGGGGTGAAGATCTCGCGAGCGGCGCCGCCGGGGTGAACCTGGTGGGGTACATCACCGTGTCGTCACGCTCGCCCGAGGCCCTGGCCCGCGACAAGCGCACGATCCGGGCCTCGGCCGGCAAGTCGTATCTCAAGCTGGAGTGGTGCGACCGCGAGCATCACCGCGCCTTCGTGAACACCCTGCCGTTCGCCACCGGCATCCGCCGCTAGCCATACAGCGCCCCACACAGCACACCCCGTACAGCACACACCCCGTACAACAACCTCGCAGCAACCGAGAGAAACGAAAGGGAGGTCGGTCACGCCATGCGAGATCCGCTGTCCGCGCTGTCGGACGCCTTCACCGCCTTCCTCTTCGGGAAGGTGGAGACGACCAGGCTGCCCGTGCGCACATCGACCGGACAGGCCCAGGCCGTCTACCTGCCCACCGCGGCCCCCGGCCTCGGTGACTCCGGTGTGATCATCGGCCGCGAGGTCTACTCCGGCAAGGGCTACATCTACGACCCCTTCCAGCTGTACGGACAGCAGCTGCCGGCCCCGCACTGGCTGGTACTCGGCGAGTCCGGCAACGGCAAGTCCGCGCTGGAGAAGACATACGTGCTCCGCCAGCTCCGGTTCCGCGACCGCCAGGTCGTCGTCCTGGACGCCCAGGGCGAGGACGGCGTCGGCGAGTGGAACCTCATCGCCCAGGAGCTCGGCCTCACCCCGATCCGCCTCGACCCGACCGCCGCCCTCAACGGCGGCATCCGGCTCAACCCGCTCGACCCCTCGATCACCACCACCGGCCAGCTCGCCCTGCTCCGCACGATCATCGAGGTCGCGATGGGGCACGGCCTGGACGAACGGTCCGGCTTCGCACTGAAGGTCGCCCACGCCTACGTCAACGAGACGATCACCAACCGGCAGCCGGTGCTGACCGACATCGTCGACCAGCTCCGCCACCCGGAGCCCGAGTCCGCCGAGACGATGAATGTCGACATAGACGATGTACGGGCCTGGGGCCTGGACGTCGCCCTCGTCCTGGACCGGCTGGTCGACGGCGACCTGCGCGGCATGTTCGACGGGCCGACGAGCGTCGGCATCGACCTCGACGCCCCGCTGATCGTCTTCGACCTCTCGCACATCGACCGGAACTCGATCGCGATGCCGATCCTGATGGCGATCGTCGGCGTCTGGCTGGAGCACACCTGGATCAGGCCCGACCGGAAGAAGCGCATCTTCCTGGTGGAAGAGGCCTGGCACATCATCAACTCGCCCTTCGTGGCCCAGCTCTTCCAGCGCCTGCTGAAGTTCGGGCGGCGCCTCGGCCTGTCGTTCGTGGCCGTCGTGCACCACCTCAGCGACGTCGTCGACGGAGCGGCGGCCCGCGAGGCCGCGGCGATCCTCAAAATGGCGTCGACCCGCACGATCTACGCCCAGAAGGCCGACGAGGCCAGAGCGACCGGACGCGTGCTCGGCCTGCCCCGGTGGGCGGTCGAGATCATCCCGACCCTCACCCCCGGCATCGCCGTCTGGGACGTCAACGGCAACGTCCAGGTGGTCAAACACCTGATCACCGAGGCGGAACGCCCCCTGGTCTTCACCGACCGCGCGATGACCGAGTCCTCCGCCGCCGAACTCCTCCCCGAGGACGTACGCGCCGCGGACCTGGAGGCGGAGCAGCGCGCGGCACGGATAGAGCACCAGCAACGGCTGAACGATTCCTCCGAGTCAACGGTGGCATGACATGGCGGGGCGCCCTGAGCAACGTACCGGCGGAAGCGGCAGCGCCGGCGGCATCCCGGACGGCCTGCTGATCGGTCTGCTGGCCTTCCTGCTCGGGCTGACGCTGCTGGCCTGGACGGCCACCGGACTGGCCGGACTGTTCGCGCACGGCGCCTGGCCGGAGGGCGTCACGCTCACCGAGACCCCCCTGTCGATGCGCCGGCTCGTCACCGCACCGCACGACCTCCCGGCCGCCTGGCCGAACACCCCGGCGGGCGAGCTCTCCGGGTACGGGCTCTTCTGGGGTTTGTTCATCGGCGAACTGATGGTGCTGCTGGTACTGACGGTGTTCGTGCTGGGCGTGGTGGCCCGCTGGCGGGCGGTACGTGCGCGGCAGCGGAGCGAGCGGTACGGGAACGTGAACGACACCGGCACCGGCACCGGCACCGGCACCGGCACCGAGTACGTACGGGCACGCCGTCGGCAGGAAACCCTGCCGGAGCCGCAGACAGAGCCGCAGCCGCAGCCAGCGGCACAAACCTCCGCACAGGCTTCCGTGCCCGCGCCTATCCCCGTACCTGCACCCGCAACTCCCGCAACTCCCGTGGCTCCCGCGGTCGCCGTGGAGCACCCACCGGCAGAGACCGCTCCTCTCACCGAGGCCGGAGCCGAAGTCCCCTCCCCCCGCGCCCCCGTCGTCTACGGACCGGCCGCGACGCGTCGTCCCACCGCCGTCCAGGCCATCAACGACGCCGACGGCCCCGCGCTCGTCGTCACCTCCGACCCCACGGTCTGGGCCGAGACGAAGGACGCCCGCGCGAAGCTCGGCCCGGTCCTCGTCTACGACCCGGGCCACCTCTGCGACACCCCGGCCCGCCTGCACTGGTCCCCCACCGCAGGCTGCGAACAGCCCGAGACAGCCGCAGCCCGCTCCGCCGCGCTCCTGGCCCCGGTCCGGCCACAGGCCCGTATCGACGCGGCGACCGCCGACACCGCGGAAACGCTCCTGCAGTGCTGGCTGCACGCCGCCGCCATAGACGGCCGGCCCTTCCGCCAGGTCCACCGCTGGGCCCTGGGCGGCAGCGCCCACGAACCGGTGCGCCTGCTCCGTACCCACCCCAAAGCGGCATCCGGACTCGCCGGCCTGCTGGAGTCGGCGCTGACCGCCCACCCCGAACGACGCGAGATGGCACAAGCGTTGACGGTGCGGGCGTTCGGCGCGCTCTCGTCGGTGCACATCCGCGAGGCCTGCACACCCAACCGGTCCGATTCGCTCGCGCTGGAATCATTCGTGGGCGAGGGGGGCACCCTCTATGTGGTGGGCGAGCCGATCGAGGACCCCCGCTCGGGGCCGGGAGCAATGCCGCTGCTCACGGCACTCGCCTCGCACGTGGTCGAGCACGGCCGCCGCATGGCCGCACGGTCATCCGCCGGTCGGCTCGACCCACCAATGACGCTCGTGCTCGACGACATCGCCGCGGTGGCGCCCCTCCCCCGACTCCCGGAACTGCTGGCGAACGGCCGGGACATGGGACTGCCGGCCCTGGCCCTCCTCCGCTCCCGGGAACAGGCCCGCGCGCGCTGGCCCCAGGGGGTATGACTCCACGCGAGGCCCGTCAGGGGCTCCTCAGGCAGATCAGGGACTGTTCAGGTAAGTAGGAACGGAACCACCAAGACACGACAGTTACTGTCCGAAGGGCCTTAGGGCCCTCGAGCGCGTGAGCGCCGTAGCCGTGATCAGGCCGATCACAATCATCGGCGTCGATCTCGATCTGACCCCGGGGTCTGCCCGCCGCGGTACGCCGTGACACAGGCCATCTGCATGCTGCCGGTCAGCCGGATCGCATTCATCAGCCGGGGCTCCACACTGCGCGCTGCTTTCCCCGAGCCGCACTGACAAAGGAAAAGGCCGTAGAACGCAGAAAAGCCCCGTGTCCACAAGGACACGGGGCTTTCCCGTAAAAGGAGTTCGGCGGCGTCCTACTCTCCCACAGGGTCCCCCCTGCAGTA
>NZ_JBIATE010000008.1:0-62514 GCF_042891445.1 Streptomyces sp. NPDC001890
CGTGGGCGTCGCCAACGTCATGGGCAACTCCGGCCAGACATGCAGCGCCTGGACCCGGATGCTGGTGCACACCTCCCGGTACGACGAGGCGGTCGAGCTCGCCGCGGAGGCGGCCGCCAAGTACGGCGACCGCATCGGCCCCCTGGTCAACGCCAAGCAGCACGCACGGGTGCGCGGCTACATCGAGAAGGGAGTGGCGGAGGGCGCCCGCCTCGTCGCGGGCGGCCCCGAGTCCCCGCGCGAACAGGGCTACTTCGTCAGCCCGACCGTGTTCGCCGACGTCACCCCGGAGATGACCATCGCCCAGGAGGAGATCTTCGGCCCCGTCGTCTCGCTCATCCGCTACGAGGACGAGGACGACGCCCTGCGCATCGCCAACGGCACCGTGTACGGCCTGGCGGGCGCGGTCTGGGCGGGAGACGAGGCCGAGGCGGTGGCGTTCGCCCGCCGGATGGACACCGGGCAGGTCGACATCAACGGCGGCCGGTTCAACCCGCTCGCCCCGTTCGGCGGCTACAAGCAGTCCGGCGTCGGCCGCGAACTCGGCTCCCACGGGCTCGCGGAGTACCTCCAGACCAAGTCCCTCCAGTTCTGACCGCCCTGTTCGCCCCGCCCCGTTCCTCCGTCGCCCACCGTCAAGGAGCCTGTCCGTGGTCCGCGCCGCCGTACTGCCCGCCGTCTCAGCTCCCCTGGAGATCACCGGCATCGAACTCCCGGAGCCCGGACCCGGTCAGGTGAGGGTCGCCCTCGCCGCCGCCGGGGTCTGCCACTCCGACCTCTCGCTGTCCAACGGCACCATGCGGGTGCCCGTCCCCGCCGTCCTCGGCCATGAGGGCGCGGGCACCGTCGTCGCGGTCGGCGAGGGCGTCGGCCATGTGGCACCCGGCGACGGCGTCGTCCTCAACTGGGCGCCCTCCTGCGGGAACTGTCACGCCTGTGCGCTGGGCGAGGTCTGGCTCTGCGCGAACGCCCTGAACGGCGCGGGTGCCGTGCACGCCCGGCGGGCGGACGACGGCAGCGAACTGCACCCCGGGCTCAACGTCGCCGCGTTCGCCGAGGAGACGGTCGTACCCGCCGGCTGCGTCCTGCCCGTGCCGGACGGCATCCCGCTCACCGACGCGGCCCTCCTGGGCTGCGCGGTCCTCACCGGATACGGCGCCGTGCACCACTCGGCGCAGCTGCGCGAGGGCGAGACGGTCGCGGTGTTCGGCGCCGGGGGAGTGGGGCTGGCCGCGCTCCAGGCCGCCCGCATCGCCGGTGCCTCGCGCATCGTCGCGGTCGACGTCTCCCCGCAGAAGGAGGAGCTGGCCCGCATCGCCGGTGCCACCGACTACGTGGTGGCCTCGGAGAACACCGCGCGTGAGATCCGGGCCCTCACCGGCAAGCAGGGGGTGGACGCCGCCATCGAGTGCGTGGGCCGCGCCGTCACCATCCGGACCGCCTGGGAGTCGACCCGGCGCGGCGGCCGGACCACGGTCGTCGGCATCGGCGGCAAGGACCAGCAGGTCACCTTCAACGCCCTGGAGCTCTTCCACTGGGGCCGCACGCTCTCCGGCTGCGTCTACGGCAACTCCGATCCCGCACGGGACCTGCTCGTGCTGGCCGCCCACGTCCGGGAGGGCCGGCTCGACCTGGGCGCCCTGGTGACCGAACGCATCACCCTCGACGGCATCCCGGCGGCGTTCGACAACATGATCGCGGGCAAGGGCGGCCGGGCCCTGGTGGTCTTCTGACAGCCGTCCGCGATCCCCGCCGGACACGACCGAGTACACCTAAGGGCTGTCCCGTAATCCCTGGTGGATCAGCGTGCGGCGTCGGACGCGGTGCATCGCAAGGCGGAGGGACGCCCGAATACTGGATGTATTCGGGCGTTCCGACAACGCGGCGAGGTGCCGTGGCCGTCGTCGCGCGCCCGCCAGGGATTACGGGACAGCCCTTAGGGTCTGACCGCCCTGTGCGTGGTGAGCAGCCGGGCGTCCATCTCGCCCTGCTCGAAGAGCCGGGAGGCCGGGCCCACGATCAGCGGGTCCGGCTCATGGGCCACCGCGACGTCCTTGTCCGGGTAGTCGAAGCGGTGCAGCACGTGCCGGATCGCCTCCAGCCTGGCCCGCTTCTTGTCGTTGCTCTTCACCACGGTCCAGGGCGCGTCCGCCGTGTCCGTGTGGAACAGCATCAGCTCCTTGGCCTCCGTGTACGCGTCCCACTTGTCCAGCGAGGCGAGGTCGACCGGGCTGAGCTTCCACTGCCGTACCGGATCGATCTGGCGGATCATGAACCGGTTGCGCTGCTCGTTGCGGGAGACGGAGAACCAGAACTTCACCAGGTGGATGCCGTCCCGGGCGAGCATCCGCTCGAAGCCCGGCGCCTGGTGCATGAATTCGAGGTACTCGCGGGTGGTGCAGAACCCCATCACCCGTTCCACACCGGCCCGGTTGTACCAGGACCTGTCGAACAGCACGATCTCCCCGGCCGACGGCAGATGCGCCGTGTACCGCTGGAAGTACCACTGGGTGCGCTCGCGTTCGGTGGGCTTCTCCAGCGCCACCACCCGCGCGCCACGGGGGTTGAGGTGCTCGGTGAACCGCTTGATCGTGCCGCCCTTGCCGGCCGCGTCCCGCCCCTCGAAGAGGATGACGAGGCGTTCGTCGCGCTCCTTCACCCAGTGCTGGAGCTTGAGCAGTTCGATCTGGAGGGCACGCTTGGACTTCTCGTACGCCCGGCGGCCGAGTTTGTGGTCGTACGGGTAGTTCTCCCGCCAGGCGTCCCGGGCCCGGCCCTCGGGCGTCACCAGGACCGGATCGTCGTCGCCGCTGTCGGCCACCCGGAAGCCTTCGAGCCCGGAGCCGCCGTACCGTGCCGCCTCGGTGAGCGCGTCCAGCATGGCTTCCCGGTCCCCGCTCCGCCGCTTCTTCGCGTCCCGCTGCTCCGTCTTCTTCGCGTCCCGCTGCTCCGTCCGCTCAGCGCCGGTCGGCTTCCCGGTGTTCCGCGTCATGTCGGCGTCCCTCCACCGGCGGTGCCGGATTCTTTCGCGTCAGGCCAGTCTGCGGACGCAGCCGGGAGACCGCCACCCCGGCCAGGCAGAGCAGTCCGCCGCCGACGGTGAGCGGCGCGGGCACCTCGTCCAGCACCAGCCAGGACATCAGCACCACCAGCGCCGGCACCGCGTACGTGGTGGCGCCCATCCGGCCCGCCGTGGTCCGGGCGAGGGCGTAGGCCCAGGTGGTGAAGGCCAGCGCGGTCGGGAAGAGGCCCAGATAGACCATGTTCAGGGTGGCGGACAGCGGTGCGCCGGCGGCGTCGGAGACCAGCGCACCGGAGAACGGCAGACAGGCGACGGTGCCCACCAGGCAGCCGTAGGCGGTGATCTGCAGCGCGGAGCCGTGCCGCAGCGCGGGCTTCTGGCGTACCACCCCGGTCGCGTACGCCACGGCGGCCAGCAGACACAGCGCCACTCCTAGCACCGACGCACCGCCCTCCCCCGACATCGAGAGCCCCACCACCGCGGCGCCCGCGAACGACACGGCCATGCCCGCCACCAGCCTGCGGGGCAGCCCCTCGCCCAGCATCCGGGCACCGAGCAGCGCGATCAGCAGCGGCCCGATGTTCACCACCATCGCGGCCGTGCCCGCGTCGACCTGCTGCTCGCCCCAGTTGAGCACCACCGTGTACAGCCCGAACCAGAGCAGCCCGGACCAGATGATCCCCGGCCAGGCGGCCCGCGAAGGCAGCCCCTCGCGCCGCACCACCAGGAGCACGCCGAGCGCCAGCGAGCCGGCCAGCAGCCGGCCGAGGGCGAGCGCACCGGGCGAGTAGGCCTCGCCGGCGCTGCGGATGGAGACGAAGGCGGAGGCCCAGAGCAGCACGGTGGTGCAGGCCGCGGCGGTGGCCCGCCAGTCGCGGCGGGCGGCGGCGGGGGCGGGGATCGGGGGTGTGGTCATGGCCCCGACAGTAGGGCCGCGACCGTTCGGCCCCTACCGAATTGTCGTCGGCTCGATGCCGAGGTGCTCGTACAGCGCCCGTTCCCCGGCCGGGGTGGCCTTCACCGCACGCCCGGACCCGATCCGTACGCACCACCCGGCGTCCAGCGCATGACGGCACAGCGCGGCGCCCGCCACCCCGGCCAGATGCGGCCTGCGCTCCGTCCAGTCCAGGCAGCCGCGTACGAGGGGACGCCGCGAACCCGTCTCCAGGCCGATGCCCAGCTCGTCGAACCAGCGCAGGCCCTCGCCGGTGAGCGCGAAGCCGGTGTCCTGGGCCAGCAGCCCCCGTACGGTCATGGCATCGGCGATCGCGATGCCGATCCGCCCCGCGAGGTGGTCGTAGCAGGTGCGGCCGCGGGCCATCGCGCTGTCCGCGCCCGCCGCGCCCAGGGTGCGCGGCCGCACGGGTGCGGAGCCGGGGACGACGTGCGCCGCCAGGTCCTCGACGAGGTGCGCGATCCGTTCGTCGGCCAGCCGCAGATAGCGGTGGCGGCCCTGCCGCTCCTCGGCCAGCAGCCCGCCCGCGACGAGCTTGCCGAGGTGTTCGCTGGCGGTCGACGGTGCCACGGAGGCGTACCGGGCCAGTTCACCGGCGGTCCAGGCGCGGCCGTCGAGCAGGGCCAGGCAGAAGGCCGCGCGGGTCTCGTCGGCGAGGAGCGCGGCCAGGGTGGCGAGCCGGGGCGCTGCCGGGTCGGGGTGTGCCATGCGTGCCATGGGAACCAGGATGCGTCAGGGACGCTTCGGCGCCGGCCGAACCGTTCTGGCCGGTGCCAGCAGTTCGTACTGGGCCGAGAGTCCGTCGACCAGGGCCCGCAGCCCGGTCTCGAAGGCCCCCTCGTCGACCTTCCGGCCCCGCTCGGCCAGCAGATGGGCCTGGCCCAGGTGCGGGTAGTCGGCGGGGTCGTACGCCGTCTCGTCGTCGACGAAGCCGCGGGCGAAGGAGCCCAGTGCCGAACCGGTGATGAAGTAGCGCATCAGGGCCCCGATGTACGTGGCCTGGGCGGGCGGCCAGCCGGCCCTGACCATCGCGCCGAACACCGCGTCGGCGACCCGGAGTCCGGCCGGGCGGCGGCCGGGGCCCTGGGCCAGCACCGGAACGATGTGCGGGTGCTCGGTGAGCGCCGCACGATAGGAGACGGCCCAGTCGTGCAGGGCGGCGCGCCAGTCGCGGGTGTCCGACTCGTCGAACATCGACAGATCGACCTGCGCGGACACGGCGTCCGCGACCGCGTCCAGGATCTCGTCCTTGTTGCGGAAGTGGTTGTAGAGCGAGGGTCCGCTGACCCCGAGTTCGGCCGCGAGCCGACGGGTGGAGACGGCGTCGAGCCCCTCGGAGTCCACGAGCGCGCCCGCCGTCTCGACGATGCGGTCTCTGCTGAGGAGGGGCTTGCGCGGTCGGGCCATGCGGCACATAGTAGGGCCTGAAAGCGGAAAACTAGCAGTGCTAATTAAAGTGTGGGAGTCGAAGGATGAACCTGGAGCTCAGCGAGGAGCAGGAAGCCGTCCGGCAGCTCGCCAAGGACTTCGTCGCCCGCGAGGTCGCCCCGAACGCCGTGGCGTGGGACCGCTCCGAGAACGTCGACAAGTCGATCGTGAAGAAGCTGGGCTCCGTCGGCTTCCTCGGACTGACCGTTCCCGAGGAGTACGGCGGCTCCGGTGGCGACCACCTCGCCTACTGCCTGGTCACCGAGGAGCTCGGGCGCGGCGATTCCTCGGTCCGGGGCATCGTCTCCGTCTCCCTCGGCCTCGTCGCCAAGACCATCGCCGCCTGGGGCGACGAGGAGCAGAAGCGGCACTGGCTGCCGAGGCTCACCGCGGGCGAGGCGATCGGCTGCTTCGGCCTCACCGAGCCCGGCACCGGCTCCGACGCCGGGAACCTGACCACCAGGGCCGTCCGGGACGGCGAGGACTACGTCATCAACGGCAGCAAGATGTTCATCACCAACGGCACCTGGGCCGATGTCGTGCTGCTCTTCGCCCGCACCAACGACACCCCGGGCCACAAGGGCATATCCGCCTTCCTGGTCCCCACCGGCACCCCCGGCCTCAGCCGTCGCACCATCCACGGCAAGCTCGGCCTGCGCGGCCAGGCCACCGCCGAAGTGGTCCTGGAGGACGTCCGGGTGCCCGCCTCGGCGCTCATGGGACCGGAGGGCAAGGGCTTCTCCATCGCCATGTCCGCCCTGGCCAAGGGACGGATGTCGGTCGCGGCCGGCTGCGTCGGCATCGCACAGGCCGCCCTCGACGCCGCCGTGGGCTACGCGGGCGAGCGCGAGCAGTTCGGCAAGTCCATCGCGAGCCACCAGCTCGTCCAGGAACTCATCAGTGACATCTCCGTGGACGTCGACGCCGCCCGGCTGCTGACCTGGCGGGTGGCGGACCTCGTCGACCGCGGCGAGGACTTCGCCACCGCCGCCTCCCAGGCGAAGCTCTTCGCGTCCGAGGCCGCCGTCCGCGCCGCCAACAACGCGCTCCAGGTCTTCGGCGGCTACGGCTACATCGACGAGTACCCGGTCGGCAAGCTGCTGCGCGACGCCCGGGTGATGACGCTGTACGAGGGCACCAGCCAGATCCAGAAGCTGATCATCGGCCGTGCGCTCACCGGGGTCTCCGCCTTCTGACGCGGGCTCCGACGCTCGAACGGGCGTCTGAGTACCGGGCTGAGTACCCGAGCGGATGTGGCGCACGCCACCTCGGCCGATGCTGGGCGGCATGAGTGAGACAGCACAGGTCAAGCAGCAGGGCACCGCGGCCTTCTATGGGCAGGCCGTCGCCTCCTTCGGGGTGGCGATGGGCGCGGTGGCCCTCGGTATCTACTTCCTGGACGCCGACGCCTGGGTCCGCGGATTCCTCGCGATCGGCGTCCTCTACCTCGTCACCTCCTGCTTCACCCTGGCCAAGGTCATCCGTGACCGGCAGGAGGAGGGCCGGATCGCCAGCCGGGTCGACCAGGCCCGGCTGGAGAAGATCCTCGCCGAGCACGACCCCTTCCAGAAGCTCTGACGATCCCGCCGGACGGACCCTAAGCGCTTGCTCAGGTTCGGGGTATGGTGTTCGTCCTGCTGATGAGAGGGGCGAGTGACGATGAGCACGGCGGAGGAGACCGACGGCGACAGCGCGCCGTGGGCCGAGGTGACGCCCGAGGCGGCCAGGCGGCTGCTCGTCGCCGCCGTCGACGCCTTCGCCGAGCGCGGGTACCACGCCACCACCACCCGCGACATCGCGGGCCGGGCGGGGATGAGTCCCGCCGCGCTCTACATCCACTACAAGACGAAGGAAGAGCTGCTCCACCGGATCAGCCGGATCGGCCACGACCGTGCCCTGTTCGTCCTGGAGGCGGCCGCCGACAGCGGGGGCACGGCGGCCGAGCGGTTGGCCGAGGCCGTACGGTCCTTCGTCCGCTGGCACGCCGAGCGGCACACCACCGCCCGCGTGGTCCAGTACGAACTCGACGCCCTCGGTGAGGAGCACCGCACCGAGATCGTCGAACTGCGGCGCAGGAGCGACGCGGTGGTGCGCCGGATCATCGGTGAGGGCGTGCAGGCGGGGGAGTTCGACGTCCCCGACGTGCCGGGCACCACGCTCGCCGTGCTCTCGCTCTGCATCGACGTGGCGCGCTGGTTCAACGAGCAGGGCAGCCGGACGCCGGACGAGGTCGGCGAACTCTACGCCGACCTCGTGCTGCGCATGGTCGCGGCCAAGCGGTAGCGGCCGCGGGCCGCTTGTCCGGAAGCGGCGGCGCGTCCTCGGGGGTGTCAGAAGTAGTAGCGGGACACCGACTCGGCCACGCACACCGGCTTGTCGCCGCCCTCGCGCTCGACCGTGACGACGGCGGTGACCTGCACGCCGCCCCCGGCCTCCTCGACGCTCTTCAGGACGGCCGACGCGCGCAGCCGCGAGCCCACCGGCACGGTGGAGGGGAAACGGACCTTGTTCGTCCCGTAGTTGATGCCCATCTTCATGCCCTCGACCCGCATGATCTGCGGTACGAGCGTCGGCAGCAGCGAGAGCGTGAGATAGCCGTGCGCGATCGTCGCGCCGAACGGTCCGGCGGCGGCCCGCTCCGGGTCCACGTGGATCCACTGGTGGTCACCGGTGGCGTCGGCGAAGAGGTCGATCCTCTTCTGTTCGATCTCCAGCCAGTCGCTGTGCCCCAGCTGCTCGCCCACTCCGTCGCTCAGCTCCTGCGCGGACGTGAAGATCCTCGGCTCTGCCATGTCCCTGGTCCCTGCCTTTCCAGCTCTGGGCATCCCTCATCGCACTTTCTAAGCGCTTGCTCAGCATGGTTGGCGGGTGCGTTCCTGTCAACGAGGGACCCGGCGCGAGGCGGGACAGTAGGGTTGGAGGGGTGCCCCAGATCCCACAGACGCTCCACGAGCTCACGGTCGGACAGCTCTCCGCGCGCAGCGGCGCCGCCGTCTCGGCCCTGCATTTCTACGAGGCCAAGGGCCTGATCAGCAGCCGCCGCACCACCGGCAACCAGCGCCGCTACACCAGGGACGCGCTGCGCAGGGTGGCGTTCATCCGCGCGGCACAGCGCGTCGGCATCCCGCTCGCCACGATCCGGGACGCCCTCGCCGAACTCCCCGAGGAGCGCACCCCGAACCGCGAGGACTGGGCACGGCTCTCCGCGGCCTGGCGCTCCGAACTCGACGACCGCATCGCGCGGTTGGGGCGGCTGCGGGACCATCTCACCGACTGCATCGGCTGCGGCTGCCTGTCGCTGGAGAACTGCGTGCTCTCCAACCCCGACGACATCTCCGGCCGGCGGATCAGTGGCTCCCGCCTGATGCCGGAGCACCCGCCGGCCGAGCGCCCGTAGCTCCGGGCGCCGCCGGTGCGGGGGCCGGGCGGCGGGCGCGATCGGGCCGCATGCCCCGGCACGTCTCACGCCACGGATGCCAGGTCTCGCCGCGGGGTGCTCCGGGCCTTCGCCAGTGCCCGCGGGGTCAGTACCGGCTGCGGCACCACGATCCCGCAGTCCGTGCAGACCGGGCCCGACCACGGCTCGTGGAGCCAGCGGAGGTCGGCGCCCGCGCAGACCGGGCAGGACGTGCCGGGGGCCGACTCCAGCGCCGCGATCAGCCGGCTCAGGACCTCGGCGAGCGGCGCCGACGGGTGCACCGCCGGATCCTCGCAGCGGGCGACCCCGTTGCCGCCCCAGCTGCGCCGGTGCCAGTCGTCGAACGCGCCGGGCCGGCGCAGCCCGTCGTGCTTCTCCCGCCTGCGGCGCTCGGCGAACCCCGCCTCGTAACCGAGCCAGACCGCCCGCGCCGCCTCCAGCTCGTCCAGCGCGCGCATCAGCCGCGCCGGATCGGGGGACCGGTCCTCGGGCCCGATGCCGTGCCGCACGCACAGATGGTCCCAGGTCGCCCGATGTCCGTAAGGGGCGAACCTCTCCAGGCACTTGCGCAGCGAATACCGCCGCAGTGCCAGATCGCTCCGTGGATCGCGGACCTGTCTCGCAAGACTCCGGAATCCCGCCACCGCACCGTCACCTCCGTCGCTCGTACTTCGGCGTCGAAGGATGGACGTACGGCCACCCCGATCGGATCCCGCATGGCTGATGTTGTCCGGAATTCGGTGCGGTCCGGCGGTGCGGTGCTGCTGCGGTCGATGCCGTGTGACGATTCGGAGAAGGTGACGGTTGTTCACCTTACTGACGAGTCATATCGCCAGTAACCTCCGGCGCATCGGCCTCCCGGAGGAGCACGCATGCCCCCACGCACCGTCAAGTTCAGAGCCGCCGCCGTCGCCGCGGTTCTCGCCCTCGGCACCACCCTGCTCGCGGCCACGCCGCAGGCCGGCGCCGCAGAACCCGCCCCCGTCACCGACTACTGCCAGGGGCAGTGCGACGACATCCTGCCGCCCGGCGAGAACGGCAACGCCACCCTCGTCGACATCCTCGGCAACAAGGCGTTCGGTACGCACCCCAAGCACAGCGACGACCAGCTCGACCGCTACAACGGCCTGGTGGCCGGACAGTCGGGGCTCACCGACCAGAAGCTGACCGACTTCTTCAACGACGCCTCGTTCGGCGTGCCCGAGAACCAGGTCGAGTCCGTCACCTCGCCCCGGGACGACGTCACCATCACCCGTGACAAGGCGACCGGCGTCCCGCACATCAAGGGCACCACCCGCTACGGCACCGAGTTCGGCGCGGGATTCGCCGCCGGGCAGGACCGGCTCTGGCTGATGGACCTCTTCCGCCACATCGGACGCGGCGAACTGACCTCGTTCGCCGGCGGCGCCCTCGCCAACCAGGGCCTGGAACAGCAGTTCTGGCCGCAGGCCCCGTACACCGAGGCCGATCTCGAAGCCCAGGTCGAGTACATCAGGACCCACGAGGGCGCCCGCGGCAAGCAGGCCATGGCCGATGCCCAGGCGTACGTCGACGGCATCAACGCCTACCGGACGAAGTCCAAGAACGGCCGCTACTTCCCGGGCGAGTACGTCCTCACCGGCAAGGTCGACGCCATCACCAACATCGGCGAGATACAGCCCTTCAAGCTGACCGACCTGATCTCCATCGCCTCGGTGGTCGGCGGTCAGTTCGGCGGTGGCGGTGGCGGGGAGGTGCAGGCGGCGCTCTCGCTGCTGGCCGCCCAGCAGAAGTACGGCGTCGCCGAGGGCACCAAGGTCTGGGAGTCCTTCCGCCAGCGGGAGGACCCCGAGGCCGTGCTGACGATCCATGACGGCACCTCGTTCCCGTACGCGGGCAAGCCCGGCAAGGCGCGCGGCACCGCGCTGCCCGACGCCGGGTCCGTCACCCCGGAGCCCCTGATATACGACCGGACCGGCTCCGCGGGCACTGACCGGAAGGCCCCCGTCAAGGCCCCGGCCCCGCTGAAGAAGGCCCAGGGCATCTACGACGACGGCGTCATCCCCGAGGGCTCGCTGCCCGGTTCGGGATCCGGCGCCCAGAAGCGCGGCATGTCCAACGCCCTGCTGGTCTCCGGGAAGAACACCGCGAGCGGAAACCCCGTCGCCGTGTTCGGGCCGCAGACCGGCTACTTCGCCCCCCAGCTGATGATGCTCCAGGAACTCCAGGGGCCGGGCATCAGCGCCCGCGGCGTCTCCTTCGCCGGTGTCGGCATGTACATCCAGATGGGCCGCGGTCAGGACTACGCCTGGAGCGCCACCTCGGCCGGCCAGGACATCACCGACACCTACGCCATCGAGCTGTGCGAGCCCGACGGCTCCACGCCCGCCAAGGACTCCACGCACTACCTCTACCGCGGCACCTGCACCGCCATGGAGACGCTGGAGCACACCAACTCCTGGAAGCCGACCGTCGCCGACTCCACGGCGAAGGGCTCCTACCGGATGCAGGTGAGGCGCACGAACTACGGCATCGTCACCCACCGCGCCACCGTGGGCGGCAAGCCCGTCGCGTACACCTCGCTGCGCACCACCTACCGCCACGAGGCCGACTCGATCATCGGCTTCCAGATGCTCAACGACCCGTCGTACGTCAAGGACGCCGCCTCCTTCCAGCGGGCGGCGAGCAATATCGACTACGCCTTCAACTGGTTCTACGCCGACTCCCGCACCGCCGCCTACTACAACAGCGGCATGAATCCGGTGCGCGCCGCGGGCGTCGACCCGGCGCTGCCGGTGCGGGCCGCGCGGGCCTACGAGTGGCAGGGGTACGACCCGGCCGCCAACACCGCCGCGTACACCGCGTTCGCCGAGCACCCGCACTCCAGCGGGCAGGACTACTACATCTCCTGGAACAACAAGCAGGCCAAGGGGTACGCGTCCGCCGGCTTCGGGCTCAGCGCCGTGCACCGGGGCGATCTGCTGGACGACCGGGTGGCGAAGCTGGTCGAGGAGGGCGGAGTGACCCGCGCGTCCCTCACCCGGGCCATGGCCGAGGCCGCCGTCACCGATCTGCGCGGTGAGCAGCTGCTGCCCGAACTGCTGAAGGTGATCCGCTCGAAGCCGGTGACCGATTCCGAACTCAACGGCGCGGTACAGCAGTTGGAGTCCTGGCGGGCCTCGGGCTCGCAGCGCCGGGAGAGCAGCCCCGGCTCGCACACGTACACCCACGCCGACGCGGTGCGGATCATGGACGCGTGGTGGCCGGAACTGGTCGAGGCCGAGTTCAGGCCGGGGCTCGGCGACGACCTGTACGGAGCGCTGACCGCCAACGTCGCCACCGACGAGTCCCCGGCGGCGAGCCACGGCGCGAGCGGCGCGCACAGCGGGTCCGCGTTCCAGTACGGCTGGTGGGGCTTCGTCGACAAGGACCTGCGCCAGGTCCTGGGGCAGCCGGTCGAGGGGCCGCTGGCCAGGACGTACTGCGGCAACGGCGATGCGGGCAGCTGCCGTGACGCGCTGCTCGCGTCCCTGAAGCAGGCCGTGGCCCGGCCGGCGACGGAGGTCTACCCCGGGGACGACAACTGCAAGGCGGGCGAGCAGTGGTGCGCCGACTCGATCGTCCACCGGCCGCTCGGCGGGATCGGCCAGAAGGCGATCCACTGGCAGAACCGCCCGACGTACCAGCAGGTGGTGGAGTTCCCCGCCCACCGGTAGGGCGATGAACCGCTGAGCCGGGCGGGTCCGATTTCCTCGGGCCCGCCCGGCGTCGTCTCACCGGTACTGGAGATACTGCTTGCGCACGGCACGGAACGCGGCGAGATCCTGCGCCCAGGCCCCCACCACCTCGTCCGTGTCCGCCCCCGCGTCGATCATCGTGCGGACCCGGGTGTTGCCGGTGAGCTTGTCGATCCAGTTGTCGGCGCGCCAGGCGAACCCGCTCCACGTCTGCTTCGCCGTCACCAGCAGCGCGATCCCGGTGCGTACCGGATCGAAGACCTCGCGGTCCTGGACGTGCAGCTGCACGCCGCCGACCGTCCTGCCCTGGAACTTGGAGAACGTCGGCGCGAAGTACGCCTCGCGGAACGCCACCCCGGGCAGGTCGAGCGCGTTCGCGGCCGCCGCCCAGCGGTGGTCGACGCCCTCCGCGCCGAGCAGTTCGAACGGCCGGGTGGTGCCGCGGCCCTCGGAGAGGTTGGTGCCCTCGAACAGGCAGGTCCCCGAGTAGACGAGCGCCGTGTCGGGCGTCGGCATGTTGGGGCTCGGCGGCACCCACGGCAGCCCGGTCGTGTCGAAGAAGTCCGAGCGCTTCCAGCCGGACATCCTCACGATGCGCAGGTCCACCGGCCGCTCGGCCAGGAACCGGGCGTTGAAGAGCAGGGCCAGCTCGGTGACCGTCATGCCGTGCGCCTGGGCGATCTCCCGGCGGCCCACGAAGGTGCCGAACGCCGGGTCGAGCACCGGACCGAGCGCCGCCCGCCCGGTCACCGGGTTCGGCCGGTCCAGGACGACGAACCGCTTCCCGGCGAGCGCCGCGGCCTCCATGCAGTCGTACAGCGTCCAGATGTACGTGTAGAAGCGGGCGCCCGCGTCCTGGATGTCGAAGACGACCGTGTCCACGCCGGACGCCGTGAAGACATCGGCGAGCGGCCGGCCGCTCTTCAGGTACGTGTCGTAGACCGGCAGTCCGGTCGCCGGGTCGTCGTACCGCCCCTCGGAACCGCCCGCCTGCGCGGTGCCGCGGAAGCCGTGCTCGGGGCCGAAGACGGCGATCAGGTCCACCCGCTCGTCCGAGTGCATCACATCGACGATGTGGCGGACGTCGGAGGTGATCCCGGTCGGGTTGGTGACCACCCCGACCTTCTCGCCCCTCAGCAGCGCGTAGCCGTCCGCCGCCAGCCGGTCGAAGCCGGTACGGACCCGGCCCTGCTTCTTGCCCGCGGAGGGGGCGGCGCTCGCGGCCCCGGTCCCGGCGGCCGTCGCCGCGAGGGCCCCCACCGCACCGCCGGCGGCCAGCAAACCACGTCTGGACAGGCTCATTCGGCTACCTCCATGATCGCGACCTCTGTCATGGTCACGCACGCTAGCGCGCGTTCAGGCCATACGGAACGAGCCGGACGGGACGGTTGTGACGGGAGTGTCTCCGGAGCGGTCTCCGCCCCTTCCGTTCCGGCATACCGACTGGTTAGTCTGCCAGGGCAGTCGGTTGAGAGAGGCGGGTCCCGATGAGTGCGGTGCAGGGCGCGGGCGTGGTGGTCACAGGGGCCGGAGGCGGCATCGGAGCCGCTCTGGCCCGCGGATTCGCCGACCGGGGCGCACGGGTCGTGGTCAACGACCTCGACGAGGCGAGGATCAAGCCGCTGGCCGAGGAGATCGGCGGCGTCGCCGTCGCCGGTGACGCCTCGCGGATCGTGGACGCCGCCAGGGACGCGCTCGACGGCACCGTCGACATCTACTGCGCCAACGCCGGCCTCGCCTCGCCCGGCGACGTCTTCGCGGACGAGGAGGTCTGGGCCGCGGCCTGGGACGTCAACGTGATGGCCCACGTCCGCGCGGCCGGGGCGCTGCTGCCCGACTGGCTGGAGCGCGGCAGCGGGCGCTTCGTCACGACCGCGTCCGCCGCCGGACTGCTGACGATGATCGGCGCCGCGCCGTACAGCGTCACCAAGCACGGTGCCGTCGCCTTCGCCGAATGGCTCTCGCTCACCTACCGCCACCGCGGCGTCAAGGTCCACGCGATCTGCCCGCAGGGCGTACGGACGGACATGCTCACCGCCGCCGGATCGGCCGGGGAACTCGTTCTCGCCCCCGGTGCCATCGAGCCCGAGGCGGTCGCCGGAGCGCTCTTCGACGCCATCGCCGAGGACCGCTTCCTCGTCCTGCCGCACCCCGAGGTCGCCGGGTACTACCAGGCCCGCAGCAAGGACACCGACCGCTGGCTCGGCAGCATGAACCACCTTCAGCAGAAGTGGGAGGAGACCGGCGCATGACCGGGTCCGCCGAGGGGGGATGAGACCGGCGCACGGCCGGGTCCGTCTACGCCGCCAAGCCCTGGACCGCCCTGCTCGGCGAGGCCCGGCGGGCACCCGTCGATACGTCAGCCTCCGGCCCGGTGCCTCGGCCGGGCCCGAAGAGTTGAGTGCGTACTACAAGGAACGGCTCGCCGCGTACAAGTACCCGCGCGAGGTCGAGATCCTGGCCGAACCTCCGAAGACGGCGAGTGGGAAGATCCTCAGGCGGGAACTGCGTTCCCGCCGATGACCGATTCACGCGGAAGGAAGGTGGCGGCAATGGCCAAGGCGACGGACGGGGACACGGCTCCCGTCCCTCAGCGGCTGCTGGCCGCCGCCACCCGGCTCTTCGCCGAGCAGGGCTACGACCGCACCTCGGTCCAGGAGATCGTCGAGGCGGCAGGCGTCACCAAGGGAGCCCTCTACCACTACTTCGGCTCCAAGGAGGACCTCCTCCAGGAGGTCTACGCCCGGGTGCTCCGCCTCCAGCAGGAGCGCCTCGACGCCTTCGCCGACGCCGACGCCCCCGTCGAGCAGCGGCTGCGCGACGCCGCGGCGGACGTGGTCGTCACGACCATCGAGAACCTCGACGACGCCTCGATCTTCTTCCGGTCCATGCACCACCTGAGCCCGGAGAAGAACAAGCAGGTCCGGGTGGAGCGGCGCCGCTACCACGAACGCTTCCGGGCCCTGGTGGAGGAGGGGCAGCGCAGCGGGGTGTTCTCCACGGCCACCCCGGCCGACCTGGTCGTCGACTACCACTTCGGTTCGGTCCACCACCTGTCCACCTGGTACCGCCCCGACGGCCCGCTCAGCCAGCAGGAGGTCGCCGACCACCTGGCCGATCTGCTGCTGCGCGCGCTGCGGCCCTGAGGGCTGTCCCGGCCGGGCTCGTCAGCCGGTCGAGAAGTGCCTCCGCCGCCGGGTTGCCCGGCCGGGGTGCCCGCCCCGCCAGGACCACGGTCCGGCCGGGCTCGGGCTGGCGGATGCTCACACACGGCAGCCCCGCGTCCTCACCGATCCGCCGGGGCACGATCGCCACGCCGATCCCGGCCCGTACGAGATCGACGAGCAGCCGGATCTGGGTGACGTCACAGGTGATCCGGCGCTCAAGACCGCAGTGCGCGGCCAGTCTCCGCACCGCGGTCTCCAGCCCGGTGCCCGCGCGGAAGTCCACGAACGGCTCGTCGGCGAGATCCTTGACCAGGGTGCGTCCTGCGGTCGCCAGCCGGTGGCCCGGCGCGGTGATCAGCACCAGGTCCTCGTGCCAGGTCGCGAACCCGACGATGCCCTCGGGGAGTTCGGCGGCGTCCGGCGCGAGATAGGCGAGATCCAGCTCACCGGCCCGCAGCCCCGAGACCAGCTCCGGCGTGGTCGCCTCGCGCAGCGAGATCTGCACCCCGGGCCACCGCCGGTGGTACGAGGCCAGCTCGGCCGCCAGGTCCACGCAGGTCAGCGTCTGGATGGTGCCGATCCTGACCCGGCCGGTCACCAGCCCCGCCACGGCAGCCACCGCGTGCCGTGCCGCCTCGGTCCCGGCGAGCACCGAACGGGCCGCCGGCAGCAGTGCCCGGCCCGCCTCGGTGAGGATCACCCGCCGGCCGGTCCGGTCGAACAGCTCGGCCCCCAGCTCCCGTTCGAGGTTGCGCACCGAGGTGCTCAACGCGGACTGCACGATCAGCTCGGCACGGGCCGCGGCGGTGAAACCGCCGTGCGTGACGACCGCCATGAAGTGGCGGAGTTGGCGTAGCTCCATCCATCAACGGTATCGATCGCAGCCAGCTGAACCATCTGTTGGACCGATCTCGGATGCGGGCCGAAGCTGGAGGTATGACTCACATCCAGCCGTCCGCACACGTCCCCGCGCTCTGGACCGCGGCGTACGGTCCACACCACGCGCCGGCGGTACGCCTCGCCGCCCGGTGCCTGCTGCGGATCAGGGCCTTCGTCCGTGAGCTGGCACTGGCGGACCACGTGGGATCCGGCGGCTACTGAGCCGGCCGCCGGGCGGGCGCGGGCCCGGAACCCGTTGGTGGGGCCGAAGAGCGCCCGGTTAGCATCCGACGATGCAGACGCCCGCAGACGAACGGTTCCACGCCCTGGAGCGACTGATCGGGCACGAGGACCCCGGGCAGCGTCATCGCGGGCTGGTCCTGCTGACCGAGCACCTCACCGACCGCCCCCCGTCCGACGACGCGGAGGCGGACGCACTCGCCGCCCTGCTGCCCGCGACGCTGACCGGACCGCCGGAGGCGGACCTCCTCCTGGCCGGGCTCCATGAACGGCTCGGCCACCGCCTCGGGGACCGTCCCCGGCCGCCGTGGCGCACGGCCGGGCAACTGCCGGCGGCGGTACGGATCGCCTGGCTGCGCGCCGATGTGCTGCACGACCCCGGGGTGCTCCGCGACGAGACCCCGGGCGAACTCCTCTACCAGGCCGTGCGCGGGGCGGCCGTCACCGGCACGCACCGGCCGGCGCGGCTCGTGGACGAGCTGGCGGGCAGCGGCGATCCGGTGCTCCGGGCCGAGGCGCTGCGGCTGGCCCGGGAGGGGCTGCACGCCGGACTGCTGGCCCCGGCGCTGGTCCGGGAGGACCTGATCGGTCTGCTGGGCTCGGACAACGCCCCGGTCGTCGCCGCGGCGCTGGGCGAGCTCGCCGAACCGTGGGCGGCGACGGATCCGCTGCCGCCCGAAATCCTCGCCCCGTTCCTCGCCGCCGGTCCGGAGCGGGGTTGTCCGGAGCGGGGAGGTCCGGACCGGGCCGGGGCGGAGAAACCGGCGGGGGACGCGGTGCCGGTCCGGCCCGAGGTGGCCGACGCCGCCCTCGTGGCCGCCGCGCGCCACGGCCACCGGGGCCTGCTGCGCCGGGTCGTCGACGACCCCGGCCTTCCGCCGGGCCTGCGCCGGCGCGGCCTGGAACTGCTCGGTGACCTGGCGGAGCGCGACGACATCGGCGAGCTGACGGCCGTCGCCGCGCGCGATCCCCTGCTGCTGGGCGGACCGGCCGTGACCTGCCTGCGCGGACTCCACCGGCGCGGCCACTTCCCGGCCGGTCCGGACGTCCCCGCCGTCGTCGGCCTGGCCCTGGCCGACCACTCGATCCCGCCCCGCGAGGTGGCGACGATCCTCTTCACCGCCCGCAAGGAGACGCTCCGGGTACTGACGGACGCACCGGCCGGCGATCCGGGCTGGCCGCGACGGCTCGCCCTGCTGGTGGCCCTGGCCGGACAAGGTGCCGGCGACCTCCCGATCGGGGACGCGATCGCACGCGTCCTGCCCGCCGCCCCCGCCCCCGGGCCGTTCCTCGAAGCGATCCGCGAACTGTGCCACACGGACGCCGAAGAGGCCGTGATCGCCCTGCTGCCCGTCGCCCCGGCCGCGGCCCTGGACACCCTGGAGGCGATCGGCGGGGACCGCACGGCCGAGGCGCTGCGCGAAGGGCTGGGCCTCACCACCGGCGGGACGGCGCCCCATCTGCGTCCCGTACGCAGGCGCGCACTCGAACTGCTGTGGCTGCTGAACCGCGATCCGGAGCTCCGCCGCGAACTCCTCGCACGGCTGGACCCCGTCGATCTGCCGCCCCGCGTCGCAGCCGGTCTCGGCGGCCCGGACGAGCGGGAACTGGCCCTGCTCGGCTCCCACCTGGACCCGGACGCGCCGGAGGCGGCACTGTGCCGGCTGGCCGCCCACGGCGACGCCGGCACCCTCCCGGTCATTGCCGACCTGCTGCTGCGCATCGTGGCCGAGCTGGCCGCGGCGGGGGAGCCGGGCGCGGCCACCCGGACGGGCGAGTACGGACAGCCGGCCGGTGAGCCGGTGGTGCCGCAGGCGGTCCTGGACGCGGTGAACGCACTGGGCCGCAGACTCCACGCACGGGGCGCGATCCGGCCGGTCTGCCTGCTCGGCGCCGCGGACGAGCACGCAGCGGGGAACGCACTCGCCGCGACCCTGGCACTGGACCTGCTGGACCGGCCCGGACTGTCCGACGGCGAGCGGGCGATCCTGCTCGAAATGCTCCTGCGGACCCCCTGGACGGGCACCCGGGCGAGGGTGCACCGACTGCTGCGCCACCGCGACCGGCACGTACGCAAGCACGTCATCGCCCTGCTCGCCCGCGATGCCACCGGCGAGGACGCCCAGGCCCTGTCGGCGACGCTGATCGCGCTGACCGCCGCGCCGGACATCCAGACCGTCCGGCAGGCGCTGCTCGCCCTGGGCCACGCCCGCGCCCACTGGGCGAGCGCCGCGATCGCCGCCCGTCTCGACCATCCGAACATGAACATCAGGAAGACGGCGGCCCAGGCGCTGGTCCGCGCGGGCACCCCGGCGGCGCTCCCGAAGCTCCTCCTGCGGCTCGGACGCGACGGCAACCCCGGTCTGCGCGGCACCCTCGTCGCGGCCCTGCGAGCGGTTCTCGGCGACGCCTACGCGGCCACCCTCCTCGCCGCAGCCGAGCACAGCCGGGACGACGCCGCCCGGGAACTGCTGCTGGCGGGCCTCGACGGCACCCTCACCGCACGCGCGGTCCTCGCGCTGGAGGACCAGGGCTCACCGGTGGCGGCCACGCTGCTCTCGCTGGTGGCGTCCCGCCGGGTCGCCCTGGCCTCCGGCACGACGCGGGACCTGGCGCCGGCCCTGGCCCGGCACGGGATCACCGTCCCGGCCGCCGAGCAGCCGTCGTCGGCGGCCGACGACGCGGACCGTGACATCAGGGCACTGGCGGCCCGGGGCTGGGACCCGGAGATCGCGCTGCGCGTAGCCGAACGGGACGGGCAGCTCCGCTTCGACCAGTCGGAACAGCTCCGGCCGATGCTGGCCGACTGGCTCCGGCTCGCCGGCTCCCGGCCGGGGCCCGGGGGCGGCGAGACGCGGAACAGGCTGGTGCGGTTCGCGCTGCGGCTCTGCACCGGGCCCGGAGGCATGGCGCGGTTCGAGCTGCGGCTGCGCGACGAGCCCCGGGACGCGGAGCTCATCACGTTCGCCCGGTCCGCCCCGGTCCTGCTGGACGCGCTCGCCGACGCCCGGGACGGCGACCGGCACGACCTGATCGCCCTGCTCGAAGCGGTGGCGCCGGAGCTGACGGCCACCGGGAGACCGGCCGTCGTCGCCGCCGTACGGGAACTGCGCCCCGCGCCCGCGACGCCGAGCCGGTCCACGCTGACGCTGCTGCGCCGCCTCGGTGCGGTCCCGGTCCGCGCCGACCTCGACCGGGCCCTCGCGGACGCCCGGCTCGGCACCGACCCCTGGCGGGCCGAGACCGCCGTGCTGCGAGAGGCATTCGCCCTGCCGGAGACGACCGGCGCCGACGCCCCGCCCGCCGGTACCCGGGCCTGGCGGGCCGCGCTGGACGAGGCGGTCCGCACCCCGGGCACGCTGGAGGAGTTCCGCCGGAGGGACGACGGCTCGGTCCCCTCGCGGGACCGGCTGACCGCCCTGATCGAGGCCCACCGGGATGCCGGCCCCGGGGTCCGGGCCGCACTGCTCGACTGGATGACGGCGCTTCAGCCCATCGACGCACCGCCCTGGACCATCGCCGAGACCGCCCACGCGCCGGCCCCGCCACCACGGGACGTACGCGTCGACGATCCCGGCCGGCCCCGTTCGGCCGCCCTGCGGGAAAGGCTGCTGGCCATGCTGGGATCGGCCGACGCGGACCGCAGACGGACCGCGGCCCTCGCGCTGGCACGGTGGCCCGAACCGGAGGCCGGGCTGCCGGTGCTGCGCGCCTACCTCCACGGCCGGATCGACCTGCCAGGCGGCCCCGGCGCCGGCCCGGCCGGGCTGCTGGGCGCGATCGACGAGGCGGAACTGCGGGAGGAGGGCGTCCTGCCCGACCGGGTGGCGCTCGCCGCCCGGCTCGATCCGTGGGAGCTGGAACGGCTGGTCCCGCTGCTGCTGGAGTGGTGGGAGCACGCCCCGCCCGCGGTGGCCCGGACCGTTGCCGACGCGCTCCGCGCCTGCCCCGCCGACGTGCTGGCCGCAGCCCTGGGCGACCGCCTCGACGCCGGGGCCTGGGGCTTCCTGGACCTGCTCGTCGGCCGTCCGCTCCTGCGCACCCCCGCGCTGACCCGGACCCGCCGGCGCCTGCGCACCGAAGGGCGCGACGACCTCGCCGGCCGGCTTCTGCTCGTCGAGGGCCCGCTGCGCGGGCCGGACGCGGAGCGGGAGGACGCGGCGGCACTGGCGGCGCTCCGCGACCGCGGCACGGCGGTCCCCGCCGGAGCCGGGCGGCGCCCGACCCGGCAGGAACTGCTGGACCTGGCCGCGACCGGGTCACCGGAGCAGATCTGCCGGGCGCTCACGGAGCTGGCCGGGACCCACACCGGCCCGGAGCCGGACCCGGACCGCCGGCTCGTCGGCCTGCTGGGCGAGTTGCTCACCCACCCCCGGTCCAAGGTCCGGCTCCGCGCCCATCGGACCTCACGGACGATGCTCGGCCGGCCGGCCCACCTGCGCCACACCGAACTCCTCCTGGACGACCCGCGTCCGGACGTGGTGCGCATGGCGATCCGTACGCTCTGCCGGGCGGGCTGGGAGCCCGCCCTCCCCGCCGTGACGGCACTGCTCGGACACCCGCACGCCGTCGTGCGCGCCACGGCGGCCGAAGCGCTCGCCGAACTGGGCGGGGCGGCGGTCCCCGCCCTCCGCAAGGCCGCCGCCCACGCCCGGCCCGACCGGCGCTCCCGCTACACGGACGTACTGGACCGGATCAGGGCCGGGGAGGAGCGGGGCCCGTCCGCGGAGCCCGGCCGCCCTGCGGGTGCCGATTGCGTGGAGCCCGGCCGGCCTACAGGTACCGCTTGATCTCCCGCCGGGCCAGCGAGCGCTGATGCACCTCGTCCGGGCCGTCCGCCAGCCGCAAGGTCCGCGCCGCCGCCCACAGTTCGGCCAGCGGGAAGTCCTGGCTCACCCCGCCCGCGCCGTGCAGCTGCACCGCCCGGTCGAGGATGTCGACCACCGCGCGCGGGGTGGCGATCTTGATGGCCTGGATCTCCGTGTGCGCGCCCCGGTTGCCCACCGTGTCCATCAGCCACGCGGTCTTCAGCACCAGCAGCCGCAACTGCTCCACCGTGACCCGCGCGTCCGCGATCCAGTTCTGCACGACGCCCTGCTGGGCGAGCGGCTTGCCGAAGGCCGTACGGGACACCGCCCGCCGGCACATCAGCTCGATGGCCCGCTCGGCCATGCCGATCAGCCGCATGCAGTGGTGGATCCGGCCCGGTCCCAGCCGTGCCTGGGCGATGGCGAAGCCGCCGCCCTCCTCGCCGATCAGGTTCTCCGCCGGTACCCGCACATCGGTGAGGACGACCTCCGCGTGACCGCCGTGGTAGTGGTCCTCGTACCCGTACACCCGCATGGCGCGCCGCACTTCGAGGCCGGGGGTGTCGCGGGGGACCAGGATCATCGACTGCTGACGGCGGACATCGGCGCCCCCGGGGTCCGTCTTGCCCATCACGATGAAGATCTCGCAGTCGGGGTTCATCGCCCCGGAGATGTACCACTTGCGGCCGTTGATGACGTAGTCGCCGCCGTCGCGCACGATCCGGGTCTCGATGTTCGTCGCGTCGGACGAGGCGACCTCGGGCTCCGTCATCGCGAAGGCCGAGCGGATCTCACCGGCGAGCAGCGGCTCCAGCCACCGCTTCTTCTGCTCGTCGGTACCGAACTGGAAGAGCACCTCCATGTTCCCGGTGTCCGGGGCCGCGCAGTTGAGCGCGGTCGGCGCCAGCTGCGGGGAACGGCCGGTGATCTCGGCGAGCGGCGCGTACTGGAGGTTGGTCAGCCCGGCCCCGTACTCCGCGTCCGGCAGGAAGAGGTTCCACAGCCCCTGCCTGCGCGCCTCCGCCTTCAGGTCCTCGACCACCTGCGGGGTGTCCCACGGGGAGGCCAGCAGCGCGCGCTGCTCGTCCGCGGTCCTCTCGGCGGGGTGGACGTACTCGTCCATGAAGGCGAGCAGCTTGCCGCGCAGTTCTTCGGTGCGGGCGTCGAATGCGAAGTCCATGAGGGGTGATCAGCCTTCCTGGAGGGTGGTGAGGCCGTGCTCGATGAAGACGGGGACGAGGTCGCCGATGCGGTCGAAGCCGGCGCCGACGGTCCGGCCGAGGGTGTAGCGGTAGTGGATGCCCTCCAGGATCACGGCGAGCTTGAACCAGGCGAACGCCGTGTACCAGGAGATGGCGGAGGTGTCGCGGCCGGAGCGGGCGGCATAGCGCTCGATCAGTTCGGCGGGGGAGGGGTGGCCCGCCGCGCCGCTGGTGGTGGAGACCGGGGAATCGGCCAGGCCGAGGTCGGAGCTGTACATCACCAGCAGGCCGAGGTCGGTCAGCGGGTCGCCGAGCGTCGACATCTCCCAGTCGAGTACGGCCTTGATCCGGTCGTCGGAGCCGATCAGGACGTTGTCCAGCCGGTAGTCGCCGTGCACGACGGTGGGCGCCGGGGAGACGGGCAGCTCGCGCCCGAGCGCGGCGTGCAGTTCGTCGATGCCGGGCAGCTCGCGGCCCCGCGAGGCGTCCAGCTGCTTGCCCCAGCGGCGCAGCTGCCGGTCGAGGAAGCCCTCCGGCCGCCCGAAGTCGCCGAGGCCGACCGGCTCCGGGTCCACGGCGTGCAGCGCGACCAGGGTGTCGACGAGCCCGAGGACCGCCTCCCGGGTGCGCTCGGCGCCCAGCGGGGCGAGCTGTCCGGCGGTGCGGTACGGGGTGCCCTCGACGTACTCCATGACGTAGAAGGGCGCCCCGGTCACCGAGTCGTCCTCGCAGAGCAGCACCGGTGCGGGCACCGGGACGGCCGTCGGGTGCAGCGCGCTGATCACCCGGTGCTCGCGCTTCATGTCGTGCGCGGTGGCCAGCACATGGCCCAGCGGGGGCCTGCGGACGACCCAGCGGCCGGTGCCGTCCGTGACGACGTACGTCAGGTTCGACCGGCCGCCCTCGATGATCCGCGCTTCGAGCGGTCCGCTCACCAGGCCCGGCCGCTCGCGGTCGAGATGTCCGCGCAGCCGGTCGAGGTCGAGACCTGGCGGGTGGACTGAGCTCATCGTGCGCACCTCCGGGGGTGAAAGACGGTCGGAGCCAATCATGCCGACCAGTCGGTATGTCGTCCAGTACGCGCCCGGGATCCGCCGGGTGGACGCGTGCCCGGGGCCCTCGGGCGGGCTCGGTTCCCACTTGGCCCGGAGTCTGGTTTTCAGTCGCATCTCTGAATATGGTTCACGTATGAATACAGAGCTGCTGATCGACGAAGTCCGGCTGACCCCGATCCTGATTGCCGACCCGCCGCTGCTCAACACCCAGGGCGTCCACCAGCCCTACACGCCGCGTCTGGTCGTGGAGGTCGTCACCCGAGGCGGAGTCACCGGCATCGGCGAGACGTACGGGGACGGCAAGTACCTCGAACTCGCCCGGCCGCTCGCCACGGCGCTCGCCGGTCGCCCGGTCAGCGATCTGAACGGCCTGTTCGCTCTGGCCGACGAGGTGTGCGGCGATTCGCGCGCGGCGGACGACCGGGTCGACGCGGGCGGACTGCGCGGCGTCCAGACCGCCGACAAGCTCCGGCTCTCCGTGGTCTCCGGCTTCGAGGTCGCCTGCCTGGACGCGCTGGGCAAGTCCCTCGGCCTGCCCGTGCACGCCCTGCTCGGCGGAAAGGTCCGCGACAGCGTCGAGTACAGCGCCTACCTCTTCTACCGCTGGGCCGCCCACCCGGACGGGGGTGAGAAGGACGACTGGGGCGCCGCCCTGGACCCGGCCGGTGTCGTCGCCCAGGCCCGGCGCTTCGCCCGCGAGTACGGCTTCTCCTCCTTCAAGCTCAAGGGCGGGGTCTTCGAGCCCGACCGGGAGATCGCCGCGATCCGCGCCCTGGCCGAGGCCTTCCCCGGCCGGCCGCTGCGCCTGGACCCCAACGGTGCCTGGTCGGCCGGGACCTCGCTGTACGTCGCCGAACAGCTGAAGGACGTACTCGAATACCTGGAGGACCCGGCGAGCGGCACGGACCTGATGGCCGAGGTCGCCGCCGGTACCGACGTGCCGCTGGCCACCAACATGTGCGTGACCACCCTCGCGGAGGTGCCGGAGGCCTTCGCCCGGGGCGCCGTGCAGGTGGTCCTCTCCGACCACCACTACTGGGGCGGGCTGCACCGTACCCGCGAACTGGCCGGGATCTGCCGCACCTTCGGCATCGGGCTCTCCATGCACTCCAACACCCACCTCGGCATCAGCCTCGCCGCGATGACCCATGTCGCGGCCACCGTGCCCAACCTCGACTACGCCTGCGACAGCCACTACCCCTGGCAGACCGAGGACGTCATCACCGCCCGCCACGTCTTCCGGGACGGCAGGCTCACCGTGTCGGACGCGCCCGGCCTCGGTGTCGAACTCGACCGCGAGCGCCTGGCCGCCCTGCACCGGCGCTGGCTCGACGACGACGGCACGATGCGCGAGCGCGACGACGCGGCCGCGATGCGCAAGGCCGAGCCGGAGTGGCAGACGCCGACGATCCCGCGCTGGTGAGGGGTTCCCGGGGCCCAGGTCGTGTCCGTGAAGTCCCGCCTGGCTCGCGACGCCTGGCACGCACGCTCGCGGCGTTGCCGGAATCGTCCTCGTACGCCCAGTACGAGAACGATGCTCCGCCTCGCGATCGCACGCACCGGACGCCGCGAGCCACGCCCTCCGGGCGTACGACGGGACTTCACGGACACGCCCCAGGGCGGCGGCCTGACTTGCGGGGGCCCGGACCCGCACCGATGGTCGGTGCATGAAGGCGATCAGCTACAGCGCGTACGGCGGGGCCGACGTCCTGGAGTACGGCGAGCGGCCCGGCCCCAGGGTCGGCCCGGACACCGTCCTGGTGAAGGTACGGGCCGCGGCCGTCAACCCGGTCGACTGGAAGGCCCGCGAGGGCTACCTCGACACCGCTCTGCAGGCCGTGTTCCCGGTGATCCCGGGCTGGGACGTGTCCGGTGTCGTCGTGCAGCCCGGCGCGGCCGTCGACGAGTTCGCGGTCGGCGACGAGGTCATCGGCTATGTGCGGGAGGACTTCCTCTCCCGCGGCACCTTCGCCGAATACGTCGCCGCACCCGTGCGCACCCTCGCCCGCAAGCCGCTGAGCCTCAGCTTCGAGGAGGCGGCCGGGCTGCCGCTGGCCGGTCTCACCGCCTACCAGGTCCTGCACCGCACCCTGCGGATCCGCGAGGGCGACACGGTCCTCGTCCACGCGGCGGCCGGCGGGGTGGGCTCGTTCGCCGTCCAGCTCGCCCGGCACGCCGGCGCCCGCGTCCTCGGTACCGCGAGCGAGCGCAACCACGACCACGTCCGGCAGCTCGGCGGCGAACCCGTGGCCTACGGGGACGGCCTCGCCGAGCGGCTGCGGGCCCTGGCCCCGGACGGCATCGACGCCGCGTTCGACACCGTCGGCGGCGAGGCGCTCCGGGTCTCCGCCGACGTGCTGAAGCCCCAGGGCCGCCTGGCCTCCATCGCGGACGGCGAGGTCCTCGCGTACGGCGGCCACTACGCCTACGTACGCCCGGACGCGGCCGACCTCACCCGGCTGGCCGAACTGGCCGAGCAGGGCATCGTCTCGGTCCATGTGGAGCGGGTCTTCCCGCTGGAACAGGCGGCGGACGCCCACCGGCTCAGCGAGCAGGGGCACACCCGCGGAAAGATCGTCGTCACCGTCCCCTGGGAGGTCCCGGAGCTCTGACGGCCCCCTGCCCGCTCCTGGTGACCGGCCCTCAGAACAGCATGGCGGCGGCGAACACCGCGAGCGCCACCGTGCACGCCGCCGCCGTCAGCGCACCGCGCGCCGACAGCGGACGCGGCCGGGCCGTCCCCATCCCGAGCACCCGCAGATGCGCCACCCGCAGGAAGCCCAGCCAGGCCAGCGCGCTCAGCGACACCGCCACGACCGAGGCCGGGCCCACCCCGCCGTGCAGCGCCTGCTTGACCGCCAGCAGCGCCACCACCGTGCACGACAGCGTCGTACGCCGCCAGGCCAGCCGGGTCCGCTCGGGCTGAAGGCCGGGGTCGCGGTCCACCGTGGTCATCGGCCCTCCCAGCCGAAGAGGACCACCACCACCATCGCCACCGCGACGACCCCGACGGCCAGCGCGAGCAGCGTCGGGAACCGGGAGACCGGCAGGTCCTCGCCGCGCCGCATCGCCCGCTCGCACCGCACCCAGTGGTTGACCGCCCGCAGCGCGCAGAGCACACCGGCCGCCAGCAGCGCGAGCGCCAGGCCGGCGCGGATCCCCCATGCCAGCTCCGGCAGGAACTGGTCGACCGCGAACCCGCCGCCGATCAGCGCCAGAGCCGTCCGGATCCAGGCGAGGAAGGTGCGCTCGTTGGCGAGCGAGAACCGGTAGTCGGGGGTTTCGCCCTCTTCGCGGATCCGCTGCGGCGCGAACCACAGCCGCAGGCTCTGTACGAATTCGTTCACGTGTGAACCTTATCTGCCGCGTTGCCGCCCCGCCGGTACCCGCCGTCCGGCTCAGGCGCCCGCCCGGAAGGCGCGCAGCCGGTGGTATGCCTCGACGCCGTCCGGCACCCACTCCCAGTCGCCGATCCGCCGCGCCAGCTCGTCATCGGTGAGGAAGGCGTACCAGTCGACCTCCTCCACCTGCGGGTTCACCGGCAGCTCGCACCGTACCTGGTAGACGTACGACCACCAGGAGTGCTCGGCGCTCTCGTACAGGAATTTGAAGAGCGGCTCCGGCCGGGGGAGCCCGGACACCCCCAGCTCCTCCTCGGCCTCCCGCAGCGCCGCCTGGTCGTACGACTCACCCGCGCCGACCACCCCGCCGACGAACATGTCGTAGTGGGACGGGAAGACCAGCTTGCCCGGGGTCCTGCGGTGGACGAAGAGCCGGCCCCGCGCGTCCCGGACCTCGATGAAGGCGCAGCGATGGCGAAGGCCCCGCGCGGTGGCCTCACCGCGCGGGGCCTGCCCCACGACCACGTCGTTCTCGTCGACGATGTCCAGGATCTCGTCAGAAGGAGTCATGCCCCTCATCCAACAGCAGACCGCTGTGGACGATCACTGCCCCATGACGTACTTGACGGTCGGGCCGGTGGTCCAGCCGCCGTCCACGGCCAGCTCGGCACCGGTGATGTACGAGGCGGCGTCCGAGAGCAGGAAGGTGACCGCCTCCGCGATCTCGAAGGCCTCGCCGACCCGGCCCATCGGGGTGTTCGGGTAGTTGCCCTCGCCCGACTGGATGCCGACGGCCGCGGTCATCGGCGTGTAGGTCATGCCCGGGTGCACCGAGTTCACCCGGATCCTCGCCGTGCCCAGTTCCACGGCGCCGACCTTCGTCAGACCGCGCACGCCCCACTTCGAGGCGCCGTAGCTGGAGGTCAGGGCGAGGCCCATCAGACCGGCGGCGGAGGAGATGTTGACGATCGAACCGCCACCGTTCTCCTTCATCACCGGGATCACCGTCTTCATACCGATGAAGACGGCCGTCAGGTTGATGTCGATGACCTTGCGGAAGTGCTCGACGCTCTCGCTCTCCAGCATCATGCCGGTGGATACGCCGGCGTTGTTGACCAGGCCGTCGATCCGGCCGAACTCGGCGACCGCGAACTCCGCGACCCGCTGCCAGCCCTCCTCGGAGGTCACGTCGTGGTGCATGAAGCGGGCCTTCGCCCCCAGCTCCGCGGCGGTGGCGGCACCCTCCTCGTCGAGCACGTCGGTGATCACCACATGGGCGCCGCCGGCCACCGCGAGGCGGGCGGCCTCGGCACCCAGGCCCCGGGCGCCGCCGGTGATGATGACGGTCTTGTCGGTGAGGTTGCTCTTGTCGGTCATGTCGTTTCCTTCGTGCGGTACAGATGCCAAGTGGTGCGGTTGGTCACGCGCTGCCCGGTGCGGGGGCGCACAGGAACGCGGTGGTGGTCTCGACGAGATCGGCGAGGAAGAGCTCGTCGCCGGTCAGCGTTTCGATGCCGTCGAGACGCTGGTGGGCGCGGTCGGCCAGGGCCGCGCCGATCAGGGTGAGCGCCAGATCGAGCCGCTCCAGGCGCACCGGGCCGGGCAGCTCGCCCAGCCGGTCCGCCATGCGGCCGATCAGCCGCCCGTAGGCGGTGCCGTCCAGGGCGGGGTGCAGCCGGCCGGTCCGCAGCCCGGTCTGGTGGGTGAGCTGGGCCGAGATCCGCAGGCAGCGGCGGCCCCGGTCGTCGGCGAGCAGGCTCGCCTCGGCCGCGATCAGCACGGCGAGCAGCTCCCGTACGCCGCAGTCCTCGCCCAGCTCGTCGAGGAGGGGGGCCAGCACCTGTTCGGTACGGGCCTGGCGGCCCGCCATCACCGCGTCGAGCAGCCCGGTCCGGGAACCGAAGTGGTACTGGACCGCGGACGGGTTGTTCTGCCCGGCCAGCCGGACGATGTCCCGCAGCTGGGCGCCGTCGGTGCCCTGTGCCGCGAAGACCTCCTCGGCCGCGCGGATCAGCTTCTCCCTGGTCTCCTGACCGGATGTTCGCGCCATGGCGCCATTCTAATGCTGGGCATTATTAAAAACCAGTGGAGGTGCCACCGGCCGGGCGGACCCCGCTCAGTTCGGCTGGAGGCTCTTCTCGCGGCGCCCGCCCACCGGTCCCTCGGGCATCGCCGGATGCAGCCCGAGCAGCACGATCCCGACGACGATCGCCACGAGGCCGACCGCCTGCCAGGCCAGCGCGCCGGCGTCGGTACGCAGCTGGTCGCCGAGGAAACCGATCCCGCAGGCGATCCCGGCCAGCGGCTGGGCGGCGGTCAGCGGCGGCAGCGAGACCCGGAGCGGGCCCGTCTCGAAGGCGCTCTGCACCAGCAGCAGCCCGGTCACCCCCAGCGCCACCACCGCGTACGGCTGCCACCCCGTCACCAGCGTCGCCCACCCCTCGTCGGACAGCCGCTGGCCGGTCACCCGGGTGAGCGCGTCCTGCAGCCCGTACAGCAGCCCGGCGGCCACCGCGAGCAGCGCGGGGGCGGCCCCGGAGCCGGAACGCTTGGCGAAGGCGGTGAGCAGCAACGCGGTGCCCACGACGGCGCCGATCACCAGCCAGTGCCGCAGCGGGCTGGTCTCGGCCTGGCCGCCCTGCGGCCGGCCCGCCAGCAGGAAGGCGGTGACCCCGCCGGCCAGCAGCCAGAGGCCGGCCCAGCCCTGGTGGCCGAGCCGCTGACCGGTGCGATGGCGGGACAGGACCATCGCGAAGAACAGATTGGTCGCGAGGAGGGGTTCGACGACGGACACCTCGCCCTTGCCCAGGGCCAGGGCGCCCAGCGCCATGCCGCAGACCATCAGCCCGATCCCGGCCAGCCAGCTCGGCACCCGCATCAGGTCCAGCAGCAGCCGGGGCGAGAGGTAGTCGCTCCTCGGGGCGTGCGAGGCGGCGGCCTGCTGCAGGACGAAGCCGAATCCCAGGCAGCAGGCGGCGCTCACGGCGAGAACGAGGACCAGCACCGACACGCTTCTACCTCAAGTCAGGCCAGAAGTGGGTGATTTGTCTCGACCATAACGCCTCGGTCCCAGGGGTGCGGCCGGAGCGCCGCCGACCGGGCGGTTGACGCCGCAGCGGCCGGTGCCGAAGATCTGACGCACGAGTAACTTCAGGCGCCGCGACGGTGCCGGAGCCGGACCCGTGGCCGTGACCGGATCGCCCCGACAAGGATGGAACCCATGGCGTACGACGCTGATGTGATCGTGATCGGGGCAGGGCTCGCCGGCCTGGTGGCCACCGCCGAGCTGGTCGACGCGGGCCGCTCGGTGATCCTGCTCGACCAGGAACCCGAGCAGTCGATCGGTGGCCAGGCGCACTGGTCCTTCGGCGGCCTCTTCCTCGTCGACTCGCCCGAGCAGCGCCGGATGCGGGTCAAGGACAGCCATGAGCTGGCCCTCCAGGACTGGCTCGGCACGGCGGGCTTCGACCGCGAGGAGGACCACTGGCCGCGGAAGTGGGCCGAGGCGTACGTCGACTTCGCGGCCGGTGAGAAGCGCTCCTGGCTGCACGCCCAGGGGCTGCGGCTCTTCCCCGTCGTCGGCTGGGCCGAGCGCGGCGGCTACGACGCGAACGGCCACGGCAACTCCGTACCCCGCTTCCACATCACCTGGGGCACCGGCCCCGGCGTCGTCGCCCCCTTCGAGCGCCGGGTCCGCGCGGGCGTCGCCAAGGGCCTCGTACAGTTCCGCTTCCGCCACCGGGTCACCGGCCTCGGCCGCACCGCGGGCGCCGTCGACACGGTGACCGGCGAGGTGCTGGAGCCGAGCGCGGCGGCCCGGGGCACCGCGAGCAGCCGGGAGGCCACCGGCACGTTCGAGCTGCGGGCCCAGGCGGTGATCGTCACCTCCGGCGGCATCGGCGGCAACCACGACCTCGTGCGCAAGCAGTGGCCCGCACGGCTGGGCACCCCGCCCGCGAAGATGCTCTCCGGCGTCCCCGCCCATGTCGACGGGCTGATGCTCGGTATCGCCGAGGAGGCCGGCGCCCACCACATCAACCGCGACCGGATGTGGCACTACACGGAGGGCATCGAGAACTGGAACCCGATCTGGGCCAGGCACGGCATCCGGATCCTGCCCGGACCGTCCTCGCTCTGGCTGGACGCCACCGGCAAGCGCCTCCCGGTCCCGCTCTTCCCGGGCTTCGACACCCTGGGCACCCTCGAACACATCATGCGGTCCGGCCACGACCACACCTGGTTCGTCCTCGACCGGAAGATCATCGGCAAGGAGTTCGCGCTCTCCGGATCCGAGCAGAACCCGGACCTCACCGGAAAATCGATCCGCGACGTCATAGGCCGGGCCCGCGCCGACGTACCAGCCCCGGTGAAGGCGTTCATGGACAACGGCGCGGACTTCGTCGTCGAGAAGGACCTCTCCGCACTCGTCCGGGGCATGAACGCGCTCACCGACGAACCGCTGATCGACGAGGCCGAACTGCGCCGCGAGATCACCGCACGCGACCGCGAGGTCGCCAACCCCTTCACCAAGGACCTCCAGATCACCGCGATCCACGGGGCCCGCGCCTACCTCGGCGACAAACTCATCCGCACCGCCGCGCCGCACCGCATCCTCGACCCCAAGGCCGGCCCGCTGATCGCCGTACGGCTGAACATCCTGACCCGCAAGTCGCTCGGCGGCCTGGAGACGGACCTGTCCTCCCGGGTGCTGACCGAGGACGGCACCCCGCTGGACGGTGTGTACGCGGCGGGGGAGGCGGCCGGCTTCGGCGGCGGCGGGGTGCACGGCTACCGGTCGCTGGAAGGGACCTTCCTCGGCGGCTGCATCTTCTCCGGCCGGGCGGCCGGCCGGGCGGCGGCGAAGGCGGTCGGCTAGGAAGTCGGCCGACCGGAAAGCGGCCGACCGGAAAGCGGCCGACCGGAAAGCGGCCGACCGGAAAGCGGCCGACCGGAAAGCGGCCGACCGGAAAGCGGCCATCCCGGAAGAAGGCCGTCCGGAGCCGACCGGAGGGCCTACCGCTCCTCCGCCCCCACGACGGGGTCCAGCAGCTCGACGACCCGGAACCGTTCGGCGACCACCATGGTGTCGTCGTCGACGGTGAAATCCGGGTCGCCGAGCGCCTCCCGCATCTCCTCGCCGTGCCAGAACCTCTCGTGCCCCGCACGCCACTGGGCGACCGAGGTGTCGCCCTCGCCCTCGTCGATCACGTGCTGGAGGTCGACGTCGCCCAGGCGCAGCACCCGTACCTCCGTCACCTCCAGCACCGCGGTCTCCCGGCCGTCCGAGTCGATCAGCGCGGAGCGCTCACCCACCGGAGGCAGCTCCTCCTTCTCCGCCTCGTACTCCGCGAGCAGCCCGGTCGTCGAGACCTTCGTACCGGCGAGCACCGCCCCCACCAGCTGATCGCGCAGCGGTCCGGGGAAGGCGAGCAGGAAGGGCTTGAGGGGTTCACGGTTCGACATGGCGCCAAGTCTGACATGCCCCCCGGGGCGCGGCGCCGGGCCGATTGCCGGGCCGGGTCGGCCAACTCCGCACCGGGCGGCCGAAGTTGGCCGCACCTGTGGGCGGGCCGCGCCCGGCCCCTGGAAACCGGCGGCCGCAACTGGTCGAATGGCCGGGTGAACAGTCGCCCTCCCGACGCCGAAGGCACCCCCGTGGGCCGCCGTCTCGTCCTGGCCATGCTCGGCCTGGGCGCCGCCGGGGTCGTTGCCGCACCCGTGCTGCAACGCACGCTGGAATCCGGTCTCGGCGCGGTCGCCGACAAGGACCCCACCGGCCTGACCGGGCTGCTGCCCAACGGTGGCGGCTTCCGCTACTACTCCGTCACCTCCTCCGTGCCGGAGAAGAGTGCGGACGACTACCGGCTGACCGTGGACGGCCTGGTCGACCGCCCGGCCACGTACACCCTGGACGACCTGAAGGGCCTCCCGCAGACCCGCATGGTCCGTGACGTCCAGTGCGTCACCGGCTGGCGGGTGCCGGGGACGCCCTTCGAAGGGGTCCGGCTCTCCGCGCTGCTGGACGCGGCGGGCGTACGGCCCGGGGCGAAGGCCGTCCGCTTCACCTGCTTCGACGGCGCCTACAGCGAGAGCCTCACCCTCGCCCAGGCCCGCCGCGCCGACGTACTGGTCGCGCTGCGCATGCGGGACAGCCCACTGACCCACGCGCACGGCGGGCCGGTCCGGCTCTACGTGGCCCCGATGTACTTCTACAAGTCGGCGAAATGGCTCTCCGGGATCACCGTCACCGACTCCGTGCGCCCCGGCTACTGGGAGGAGCTCGGCTATGACGTCGATGCCTGGGTCGGCCGGTCCAACGGCCGCGACGACGCCCCCACCGTCTGACCGCGTCCAGCGCTTCACCCGTGCGGAGCGCTGGGTGCACCGGACCACGGCGGCGCTGATGCTGGTCTGTGTGGCGGGCGCGGCCTGTCTGTACGTGCCCCAGCTCGCCGAGCTCGTCGGCCGCCGCCGGCTCGTGGTCACCGTGCACGAGTGGTCCGGGGTGCTGACCCCGGTGCCCGTCCTGGCCGGTCTGCTGTCCCGGGCTTTCCGGGCCGACCTGTCCCGGCTCAACCGTTTCGGGCCGCACGACCGGCAGTGGCTGCGGGCGGTGCGCCGCCGCGACCACCGGCCGGAATCCCGGCCGGCCGGGAAGTTCAACGCCGGACAGAAGCTCTACGCGGCATGGATCGCGGGTGCCACGCTGGTGATGGCCGGCACCGGCGTACTGATGTGGTTCACCGGCCTCGCCCCGCTGCCCTGGCGCACCGGCGCGACCTTCGTCCACGACTGGCTGGCGCTCGCGGTCGGCATCGTGCTGGCTGGACACATGGCAATGGCGCTCGCCGACCCGGAGGCACGCCGTGGCATGCGCACCGGGTCGGTCGAGCGCCATTGGGCACGGTCACAGCATGCGCTGTGGGGGGAGGACCGTGCGGGCGGCCGCGCGCCGGACCCCGTCCTAGAGGACTAGCGACAGCAGCAGGATGAAGGCCAGCGAGACCACGGAGATGATCGTCTCCATCACCGACCAGGTCTTCACCGTCTGTCCGACGTTCATGCCGAAGTATTCCTTCACCAGCCAGAATCCGGCGTCATTGACATGGCTGAAGAAGAGCGAGCCCGCGCCGACGGCGAGGACCAGCAGAGCGGCGTGGGTCGTCGACATGTCGGCGGCCAGCGGGGCGACCAGACCGGCCGCCGAGATGGTGGCCACGGTCGCCGAACCGGTCGCCAGCCGGATCGCGACGGCGATCAGCCAGCCCAGCAGCAGCGCCGGGATCGACCAGTCCTTGGAGAAGTCCAGGATCATCTGGCCCACGCCGGCGTCGATCAGGGTCTGCTTGAAACCGCCGCCCGCGCCCACGATCAGCAGGACACCGGCGATCGGGGCCAGCGACTTCTCGACGGTGGTGGAGAGCCGGCCCTTGGAGAACCCGGCCGCCCGGCCCAGCGTGAACATGCCGACTATGACGGCCGCGAGCAGCGCGATCAGCGGCGAGCCGATCACATCGGTGACCTTCTGCAGGCCCTGCTCCGGGTCGTCCACCACGATGTCGACCAGGGCCTTGACCAGCATCAGTACGACCGGCAGCAGGATCGTCGCCAGGGTGGCGCCGAAGCTGGGACGACGGTCCAGGTCCTCCGAAGGACGCTGCGGAATCATCTTCTCCGGAGCCTGGATGTCCACCCAGCGCGCCGCGTAGCGGGAGAAGACCGGCCCGGCGATGATCACGGTCGGGATCGCGACCAGCACACCCAGCGCCAGCGTGACCCCGAGGTTGGCGCCGAGGGCGTCGATCGCCACCAGCGGGCCGGGGTGCGGCGGGATCAGGCCGTGCATCACGGAGAGGCCGGCCAGTGCCGGGATACCGATCCGCATCAGGGAGAAGTTGCCGCGCTTGGCGACGAGCAGCACCACCGGGATCAGCAGCACGATGCCGACCTCGAAGAAGAGCGGCAGACCGATGATCGAGGCGATCAGCACCATCGCCCACGGCATGGAACGCCTGCTCGCCCTGGCCAGGATGGTGTCGACGATCTGGTCCGCGCCGCCGGAGTCGGCCAGCAGCTTGCCCAGGATCGCGCCGAGCGCGATCAGCACACCGACGCCCGCGACGGTCGAGCCGAGGCCGGCGGTGAAGCTGGCGATCGTCTTGGCCGGAGCGGCACCGGCGAACGAGCCGAGCGCCAGCGAGCCGATGGTCAGCGCGAGGAACGCGTGCATCTTGAACTTGGTGATGAGCAGAACGATGACGGCGATGCCCGCCAGAACGGCGACACCCAACTGTGCGTTGCCTGCCGAAGTGATCGGTTCGACGGCGTCCGCTGCCAACATCTCGACACTGAGACTGGTCACGGTGGTGATCCTTAGCTATCGAGCCGGCGCAGCGCGGCGACGGCTCGCTCGGTGATTTCTTCAGGGGTGCCGGACACGTCGACCGAGACACCGGCCTCGTCCTCCTGCAGCGGCTGCAGGGTGGCGAACTGCGAGTCGAGCAGCGCGGTGGGCATGAAGTGCCCCTTGCGCTCCGCCATGCGCCGCTCGATCAGAGCCCGGTCGCCGGTCAGGTGGAGGAAGACCGCACCGGGGGCCTCGGCGCGCAGCCGGTCCCGGTAGGCCCGCTTCAGCGCCGAGCTGCTCACCACTCCGCCGAGCCCGGCCCGGCCGTGGGCCCACTGGCCGATCGCGTCGAGCCAGGGCCACCGGTCGGAGTCGTCCAGCGGGATGCCGGCCGACATCTTGGCGATGTTCGCCGCGGGATGGAAGTCATCGCCCTCTGCGTACGGAACGCCGAGTGCGGCGGCGAGCAGGGGGCCGATCGTGGTCTTGCCGGTCCCTGCTACGCCCATCACCACGACGACGTGGGGGGTGCTCATTGGTGGTGCCTCGCAGTCTTGTTCGACGTCTTCCTCGACATCGGTCCGTCGCGCTACTGAAACCTATACGTACGACTTATTCAAGATTCTGTGACGTAAACGTCGTACTTTTTGTTCCTGACGGGCGCCCCGTAGGCTGTGCTCATGACCACACAGGGCGCCGGGCTGCATACACATGTGCTGGACACCCTGGGTCTGGAGATCGCCGCCGGGGTGCACCCGCCGGGACAGGTGCTGCGCACCGACGAGCTGGCCCAGCGCTTCGACGTCTCGCGCACCGTCGTGCGGGAAGTGATCCGCGTCCTGGAGTCCATGCACCTGGTCGAGTCCCGGCGCCGGGTCGGTGTGACGGTGCGGCCGACCGAGGCGTGGAACGTCTACGATCCGCAGGTCATCCGGTGGCGGCTGGCCGGCGCCGACCGCCCGCGCCAGCTGCGCTCCCTGACCGTGCTGCGGTCGGCGATCGAACCGGTCGCGGCCGGCCTCGCCGCCCGCAACGCGAGCCCGGAGCAGTGCGCGGCCCTCACCGAGTGCGCGCTCGGCATGGTCGCCACCTCGCGCGGCCAGCAGCTGGAGGGCTATCTGGAGCACGACATCGCGTTCCACCGGATCGTGCTCAACGCCTCCGGCAACGAGATGTTCGCGCGGCTCGGCGACGTCGTCGCCGAGGTCCTGGCGGGTCGCACCCACCACCAGGTGATGTTCGAGGACCCCGACCCGGCCGCGGTCACCCTCCACGTCCGGCTCGCCGAGGCGGTGCGCGAGGGCGACGCGGTGGCGGCGGAGCGGCTGACGAAGGAGATCGCGGTGGGCGCCCTGCACGAGCTGGACGTGCTCGCCCCCTGAGCCACGGCTCCCCGGGCATACGGCGGCCCCGCGTCCCCGGACACCCGGCGGCCCCCGCGGAATCGCTCCGCGGGGGCCGCCGGTTCGGCCGGTTCGGCCGGTACGCAGGGTCAGCCGCTGTGCCCGTGATGGCCGCCGTGTCCGGCGCCGTGGTCGAACTTCACCGCCTCGGGCGGCATCACGACGAACGGCCGCATCATGCCCATGTCCTCGTGCTCCAGTAGATGGCAGTGGTACATGAACCGCCCGTACGCCCCGTCGAACTTCCCGAGCACCTTCACCAACTGCCCGGCAGGCACCCGGAAGACGTCCTTCCAGCCCTGCTCGTTCGGTGCCGTCGGGATCGTGGTGCCATGGTCGAACGCCACGGGGGAGCGGGTGCCGCCGAGTTCCGGGTCGAAGCCGTCGAGCTCGTACGCCTCCCGGCCCATCACCTGGAAGTCCGCCAGATGGATGTGCATCGGATGCGTCGGACCGCCCAGGTTGAGGAACGACCACTGCTCGAAGGCGCCTTCGCCCACCGTGAAGCCGAGCCCGTCGTTGAAGGTCCGTGCGGTCCTTCGGTACGTACGCACCGTGCCGTCCTCGCCCCGGACCTGGACGACACCGTCCGAGGGCACGTGCACCTCGGCGGCGTCCTCGACCTCCGCCATCTCCCAGATCTCCGGGTGACCGCCGCCGCCGACCGTGCCCGGCACCGTCAGCACCACGAGCCGGTGCCCGTGCTCCACCTGGCCGTGCTCGTACCGCCGGAAGGAACCGGACAGCACCTCGGGCAGCTCGAAACCGTCCAGCTGCCCCGTCTCCCGTACCCGGAACTCCATCACCTGCGGGAACGGCACGTTCGTGGCAGGGTCCGGCACCCCCGGCGCGAGCTTGCCGCGGTTGACCAGCCGGACCCGGCGGCCGGCCAGCGCCGAGAAGTCGATCAGCAGATCCATCCGCTCGGCCGGGGCGATCGTCAGCTGCGGCAGCACCTCGTCGAAGTCGACCGGCACCGGGCGCGGCAACAGCCCGCCGTCACTGCCGATCTGCCGGATCACACCCGGGACCGGGTTGTTGTCCTCGTCGACCAGCACCAGGTCGTAGATCCGCGCGTTGGACGCGTTGACCAGCCGGAAGCGGTACCACGCGTCGTCCACGTCCAGATGGGGCCAGATACGGCCGTTGACCGTCGTGTACGGGCCGAAGAACGGCAACGACACCGGCTTGCCGGTCTCCGGATCGGCCTCCACGAGCACCGTCGTCTTGTGCAGCAGCCGCCCGTTGAGCCGGCCGTCCTCGTCGGTGTCCAGATTGCGGTCGGCCAGGATCAGCGGCAACTCCCGGTCGCCGGACGGCAGACCGAGCGCGTCCTCCTCGTCGTCCCTGATCAGATAGGTGCCGACGAGCCCGGCGTACACGTTCCACCGGGTGATGTTCATGGCGTGGTCGTGGTACCACCACTGGGCGGCCTGATGGTCGTTCGGGTACTCCGAGAGCTGCGCGTCGCCGAAGCCGACCGCGTTGTCCGCCCAGCCGTCGTTGCCGCCACCGGTCTGCGCGCCGTGCAGATGCGTCACCGTCCACGCGGGCAGCGCGGCGACATCCGGGTTCGGCTCGACGCCGTCGCGTCCGGGGCGGTTGTGCGGTGCCGGTTCGCCCTGCTTGACCGGGCCGACCTCCACCGCCGTGACCGGGTACTCGCTGCCCTTGGGAATGCGGTTGGTCCAGGCGATCCTGACCCGCTCCCCGCGCCGCACCTCGATGGTCGGTCCCGGCACCGTGCCGTTGTACCCCCACATCAGGGTCGGCGGCAGTTGCGCGTGCAGCCGCACCCAGGTGGGCGACAGCGCGATCTCCGTCTCGCGGAGCACGTCCCCGGTCCGCGGGCGCAGCACCGGCGGGACGGGCAACGCGTCGGTGTACGGCACGAGTCCGCCGACCGGCGCCACGGGCGGGGCCGCTCCGGAACCCGTTGCCGGCCCGACGGTCCGCGGGCCGGTCCACCCCGACTTCTCCATGATTTCCGTCAAGGTACTTCCCCCATGATCAGTGATTCCACTGCTGACGGACCACACGACCCCTGCCGCCGCAGGTACTGATTCGGCGGCCCCTGTATATCCAAGGACCACCCAGAAAGCACGGCAGTTCACTGATATGCGTAATCTGACCGAAACCGGTACGGCCCGCCGGGCGGTCGGCAGCCGTTTCCCGCCAACGCGGCGCGCCGCCGTGACACCCTCGCGGGGGCGTACGGTTGTTCGCGATCGATCTTCGCAAAGAGACGGAAACAGGGAGACCACGGTATGTCGCAGCAGGTGCAAGGGGTCATCGCACCGGGGAAGAACGAGCCGGTACGGATCGAGACGATCGTGATCCCGGACCCGGGCCCCGGTGAGGCCGTGGTGAAGATCCAGGCGTGCGGCGTCTGCCACACCGACCTCCACTACAAGCAGGGCGGAATCAACGACGACTTCCCCTTCCTGCTCGGCCACGAGGCCTCGGGCGTGGTGGAGTCCGTCGGCGAGGGCGTCACGGACGTCGCCCCCGGCGACTTCGTCATCCTCAACTGGCGTGCCGTGTGCGGCCAGTGCCGCGCCTGTCTGCGCGGCCGCCCCTGGTACTGCTTCGACACCCACAACGCGAAGCAGAAGATGACCCTGCTCGACGGCACGGAGCTGTCGCCGGCCCTCGGCATCGGCGCGTTCGCCGAGAAGACCCTGGTCGCCGCCGGTCAGTGCACCAAGGTCGACCCGGAGGTCTCCCCGGCCGTCGCCGGTCTGCTCGGCTGCGGCGTGATGGCGGGCATCGGCGCCGCCATCAACACCGGACAGGTCGGCCGCGGCGACTCGGTCGCCGTGATCGGCTGCGGCGGTGTCGGTGACGCGGCGATCGCCGGCGCCCGGCTGGCCGGCGCGGCGAAGATCATCGCCGTGGACATCGACGACCGCAAGCTGGAGACGGCGAAGACGATGGGCGCCACGCACACCGTCAACTCCCGCTCCACCGACCCGGTCGAGGCGATCCGCTCCCTGACCGGTGGCAACGGCGCGGACGTCGTCATCGACGCGGTCGGCCGCCCGGAGACGTACAAGCAGGCTTTCTACGCCCGCGACCTCGCCGGCACCGTCGTCCTGGTCGGCGTGCCCACCCCGGACATGCAGCTGGAGCTGCCGCTGATCGACGTCTTCGGGCGCGGCGGCTCGCTCAAGTCCTCCTGGTACGGCGACTGCCTTCCCTCGCGCGACTTCCCGATGCTCATCGACCTGCACCAGCAGGGCCGGATCGACCTCGGCGCGTTCGTCACCGAGACCATCGGACTCGGCGACGTCGAGCAGGCCTTCGCCCGGATGCACGACGGCGACGTGCTGCGCTCGGTGGTGGTCTTCTGATGACCGCCCGCGTCGACCACCTCGTCACCTCCGGCACCTTCGCCCTCGACGGCGGGGAGTGGGACGTCGACAACAACGTCTGGATCGTCGGCGACGACACCGAGGCGATCGTCATCGACGCCGCCCATGACGCCGCCGCCATCGAGGCCGCGCTGAACGGCCGTACGCTGCGCGCCATCGTCTGCACGCACGCGCACAACGACCACATCGACGCCGCCCCGGCCCTCGCCGCGGCGACCGGTGCGCCGGTCCTGCTGCACCCCGACGACCTGCCGCTGTGGAAGCAGACCCACCCGGACCGCCTCCCGGACGGCGAACTGGCCGACGGCCAGGAGCTGGAGATCGCCGGAACGGTCCTCAAGGTCCTGCACACCCCCGGGCACGCCCCGGGCGCCGTCTGCCTCCACGCCCCGGAGCTGGCCACCGTCTTCACCGGGGACACGCTCTTCCAGGGCGGGCCCGGCGCCACCGGACGGTCCTTCTCCCACTTCCCGACGATCGTCGAGTCGATCAGGGACCGGCTGCTCACCCTCCCGCCGGAGACCACCGTCCGTACCGGACACGGCGACTCCACCACCATCGGCGCGGAGGCCCCGCAGTTGGACGAGTGGATCGCCCGCGGTCACTGAGAACCGCGGTCACCGAGAGGCGCGGTCACCGAGAACCGCGCACGCTCACCGGTCCGGCCACGCGGAGAGCCGCAGCCCGCTCTCGAAGCGGCGCGGCTCGCCCGTGACCGGATCGGTGAACTCCAGCACCCGGGCCAGGAGTTGGAGCGGGTGTGCGAAGTCGTCCGGGGCCCCTTCCGCCTCGACCACCGGATAGAGCGGGTCATGGACGATCGGCAGTCCCAGGCCGTTCATGTGGACCCGCAGCTGATGGGTCCGCCCGGTGGCGGGCAGCAGCCGGTAGCGGCCGAGCCCCGCCCGGTGCTCCAGCAGCTCGATCCGGCTCTCGCTGTTCGGCTCGCCCGGCTCCTCGCGGGCGGCGATGACCCCGCGCTCCTTGACGATCCGGCTGCGCACGGTCCTCGGGAAGGCCGACGCCGGATCGTACGGCGCCACCGCCTCGTACTCCTTGCGCACCGCGCGGTCCCGGAACATCGTCTGGTAAGCGCCCCGCTCCCCGGGCCGTACGACGAACAGCACGAGCCCCGCGGTCAGCCGGTCCAGCCGGTGCGCCGGCTGCAGCGAGGGCAGGTCCAGCTCACGGCGCAGCCGGGCCACCGCGGTCTCGGTGATGTGCCGGCCGCGGGGCGTCGTCGCCAGGAAGTGCGGCTTGTCGGCGACGACGAGATGCTCGTCGCGGTGGACGACCCCGACCGGGAACGGCACCGGTTCCTCCGGCGCGAAATCCCGGTGGAACCAGATGTACCGGCCTGTTTCGTACGGCTCGTCGGCGGACACCGGTCCCCGCACCGAGACGAACCGGCCCTCGGCGAACATGGCGTCCACCCGCCGCGTCCCGATGGCGTCCGCGAACCGCGCCAGCAGATGATCACGCATCGTCGGCCACGCCCCGTCCGGATCCTCCGGGAGCCGCAGCCGGACCGGATCGATCCCGTCCCGCTGCGGCAGCGGCGCCGCCGGGGGCTTCGCACGCCCCCTCATCGGGGAACGCCGACCACTACGGCGGTGCTCATGGTGCCGGCTCCTCGCTCCGTCGCCCGGGATGTCCGCACATTATCGCCGGTCACCGGACCGGCCCCCTCACGCGCCCGACCCCCGCCGCTCAGCCCAGCGGCGAGAACACGAAGGCGAACTCCGCGGCCCGCGCGTCGAGCCGGTACTCCGGCAGCACCCCCGGCCCGCACGACCGCGAGCCGATCCCCTGCAGGGCGTGGTCCAGATTGACCCAGACGGTCTCGCCGGCTCGCAACTCCGGTACGTGCCCGGCCGCATCGAGCTGCTCGCTCGTCCATCGCCGCGCGGTGAACCAGAACGGCGCACCGTCCCCCTCGGCCCGGACGCCCGCCCCGCCGCCGTCCGTCAGCTCCGCCCACCGGACGTCGGCCCGCGCCCCGTTCTCCTGGGGCCGCACGTACGGCGTCTGCATCTCGTCCACGGACATCCGCCACCGTCCGAGCACCGAGGCGGCCCGGGTGTCCGGGTACGCCTCACCGGGCCCGCCACCGAACCAGCGCGCCGCGTCGTACGAGGCGGGCAGCCCGAACCGGATGCCCAGGCGGGGCAGCGGCACCCGCCACTCGCCCTCCGGCACCACGGACACCGTCAGCCCCAGCCGCTCCCCGTCGGCCGTCCACCGGTACGCGGCACGCAGCGCCGGCCCGCCCCCGGCAGGCGCCACCCTGGTCCGTACGACCAAGGCGTCCCGGCCGGCCTCGACCGCGTCGACCCGGTGCCGCATCCGGTGCAGCCCCGCCTCCCGCCACCGCGCCCCGTACCGCTCGTCCGGCAGCCACGCCGCGCCGTTGTCGTTGTCGGTGGGCGCCCGCCAGACGTCCAGCCGCAACCCTTCCAGCGGTACGGCACCCAGCCGCACCGGAGCCCCGGTCACCGCGTCGAAGACCCCCGGCCCGAGGGTGATCAGCCCCTCGCCCCGCTGCGGCCGCGCACCCACCGGGGCGGCCGGAACGACGGCCGCGCCCGTCTGCGCCTGCCCCCACGCCACCACGTGCCCGCGTCCGCCCCAGGCGGTGTCCCGGGCCAGCACCGCCCGTACGGTCCACGTTCCGGCACCGTCCATCGGCAGCCGCACCTCGGCCGACGCGCCGGGCGCCAGTTCCGGCACGTCGAGCGTGCCCGCTCCGGCGGGCACCCCGTCCACCTCGTGCGACCACTCGAAGTCCAGGTGGGCCGTCCCCGCGAAGTCGTACCCGTTGGCGATCCGGACCGAGCCCGCACCGGCCAGGGGCTCGATCCGTACCGGCTCGACGACCTTCTTGTACTCGATCAGCCCGGGGGAGGGCGTGCGGTCGGGGAAGAGCAGTCCGTCGCAGACGAAGTTCCCGTCGTGCAGCTCCTCGCCGAAGTCCCCGCCGTAGGCGAACCCGTGCCGGGGGTGGGCGAGGCCGTGGTCGATCCACTCCCAGACGAATCCGCCCTGGCAGCGCTCGTACCGCTCGAACAGCCGCTGGTACTCGGAGAGTCCGCCCGGACCGTTGCCCATCGCGTGCGCGTACTCGCACATCAGGAACGGCATCGCACGCCGCCGCGCGTCCGCCTCCGGGTCGGCCAGCGGTTCCTCCGCCCGGCGGCCGATCAGCTCCACCTCGGCGTGCGTCGGGTACATCCGCGAGTACAGGTCGACGTCCCGGCAGGAGGGATCGCCCTCGTAGTGCACCAGCCGCTCCGGGTCCCGTGCCCGGATCCACCCGGCCATCGCGCCCAGCCCGCGCCCCGTCCCGCACTCGTTGCCGAGCGACCAGATGATCACGGAGGGGTGGTTCTTGTCGCGCTCCACCATCCGCGCGGCCCGGTCGAGCAGCGCCGGGGTCCACCGGTCGTCGTCCACCGGGTTGCCGCGCCACTGGAGGCCAAAGAAGCCGTGCGTCTCCAGATCGCACTCGTCGATCACCCAGAGCCCCAGCTCGTCGCAGAGATCGAGGAAGGCGGGATGCGGCGGATAGTGGCTGGTCCGCACGGCGTTGATGTTGTGCCGCTTCATCAGCACCAGATCGCGCCGCATGGTCGCCGCGTCCACGGCCCGCCCGGTCTCCGGATGGAACTCGTGCCGGTTCACCCCGCGGAAGAGCACCCGCCGCCCGTTGACCCGTACGAGCCCGTCCTCCACCGCGACGCTGCGGAAGCCCACCCGCAGCCCGATCCGTTCGCCGGAGGTCACCAGCTCCCCGTCGTACAGCCGGGGTGTCTCGGCCGTCCACGGCTCGACCGCGACGGTCACCGACTCACCCGTCGCGGCATCGATCCCCAGCTCGGGCACGAGGACCCGCCCCGTCGCCCCCTCGCACTCCACCCGCAGGGTCCCGGACCCGTCGCGGTGGTCGTACCCGGCGTGCACGAAGAAGTCCCGGGGCGCGCCCGACGGCCGCTCCAGCAGCGTCACGTCCCGGAAGATCCCGGGCAGCCACCACTGGTCCTGGTCCTCCAGATAGCTGCCCGACGACCACTGGTGCACCCGCACGGCCAGCACATTGCCCTCGGGCCGCAGCAGCTCGCCGACGGCGAACTCGTGCGGCAGCCGTGACCCCTTGAAGTCGCCCAGCTCCCGGCCGTTGAGCCAGACCCGGGCACAGGACTCCACCCCGTCGAAACGGAGCACCACCTCCCCGTCCCCGGACCACCCGGCCGGCAGATCGAAGCTCCGCAGATGGTCGCCCGTCGGATTCTCGTCCGGCACCCTCGGCGGATCGACCGGGAAGGGGTACACCACGTTCGTGTAGGCCGGAGCCCCGCCGGCCCCCTGGAGCACCCAGTGCCCGGGAACCGTGATGGCCGCCCACCCCGAGGCGTCGAACCCGGGGCGCGCGAACGACTCGTCCAGGCCCGCGGGGCCCGGCGAGAGCCGGAACAGCCACTCCCCGTTCAGCGACATCCGCCCGGCGTCCGACCTCGCGTACCAGGCCCGTGGCGCCGTCCCGCCCGATCCGGGGCCCATGTCCTCGTACCAGGGCAGAGCGGGTGCGTACGTGCGGATCACAGGGGACTCCTCACCGGGGGCGCAACGCGAAAGCGCCGATCAGGATCACTCCTGATCGGCGCTTTGCCTTGTGTCCGAGGGGGGACTTGAACCCCCACGCCCGATAAAGGGCACTAGCACCTCAAGCTAGCGCGTCTGCCATTCCGCCACCCGGACTAGGTGTCTGTCTCGCGGGCTCCGGCCCGTTCCGACGTGGAAAACAATAGCAAACATTCGGGGGTGCTCGATCACGCCCCGGACCGTGCGAAGGGCGCATGACGAGGGGTGGGTGCCCTTGGGCGCGCGGGCCGGGCGCGGGAGGATGAGGGGGAGCACCACAGCGACGGTGGAAGGAAGCAGCGTGAGCGAGACCAGCACGGCTCGGACCGGCTCCGGCGAGGACGAGGTCGTGGACCTCTGTCGTGAGCTGATCCGGATCGACACCAGCAACTACGGGGACCATTCGGGACCGGGGGAGCGGGGCGCGGCCGAGTACGTCGCGGAGAAGCTCGCCGAGGTCGGGCTGGAGCCCCAGATCTTCGAGTCCCACAAGGGCCGCGCCTCGACCGTGGCCCGGATCGAGGGCGAGGACCCGTCCAGGCCCGCGCTGCTCATCCACGGTCACACCGACGTGGTTCCGGCCAATGCCCACGACTGGACCCACCACCCCTTCTCGGGCGAGGTCGCGGACGGCTGCGTGTGGGGCCGGGGCGCGGTCGACATGAAGGACATGGACGCGATGACCCTCGCGGTCGTCCGCGACCGGATGCGCAGCGGCCGCAAGCCCCCGCGCGACATCGTGCTGGCCTTCGTCGCGGACGAGGAGGCGGGCGGCACGTACGGCGCGCGGTACCTCGTGGACAAGCACCCCGGCCTCTTCGAGGGGGTCACCGAGGCGATCGGCGAGGTAGGCGGCTTCTCCTTCACGGTGAACGAGAAGCTGCGGCTCTACCTCGTCGAGACGGCCCAGAAGGGCATGCACTGGATGCGGCTCACCGTGGACGGCACCGCCGGCCACGGCTCGATGACCAACGACGACAACGCGATCACCGAGCTCTGCGAGGCGGTCGGACGGCTCGGGCGGCACAAGTGGCCGGTCCGGGTGACCAAGACCGTGCGGTCCTTCCTGGACGAGCTGTCCGACGCGCTCGGCACCCCGCTCGACCCGGAGGACATGGAGGCCACGCTCGCCAAGCTGGGCGGCATCGCCAAGATGGTCGGCGCCACGCTCCGCAACTCCGCCGCCCCCACCATGCTGGGTGCCGGCTACAAGGTGAACGTCATCCCCGGCCAGGCCATCGCCCATGTCGACGGCCGGTTCCTGCCCGGTTACGAGGAGGAGTTCCTGGCCGATCTGGACCGGATCCTCGGCCCGCGCGTGAAGCGCGAGGACGTGCACGGCGACAAGGCGCTGGAGACCAGCTTCGACGGCTCGCTCGTCGACGCGATGCAGGTCGCCCTGAAGGCGGAGGACCCGATCGCCCGTGCCGTGCCGTACATGCTCTCGGGCGGCACCGACGCCAAGTCCTTCGACGACCTGGGCATCCGCTGCTTCGGATTCGCCCCGCTGAAGCTGCCCCCGGAGCTCGACTTCGCGGGCATGTTCCACGGCGTCGACGAGCGGGTGCCGGTGGACGGTCTGAAGTTCGGCGTGCGGGTGCTCGACCGTTTCATCGACAACTGCTGACGCCGTGCCGGTTTTTCGCCGACTTCCGACACCAACAATCGCCAGCGTGTGCGTATATGACCGGAACGGGTGAAAGGGGGTGCACGCTCGTAGCCCGATTACCTCTTCCTCGTTACAGGTGATGCGGTCCGCGGCTGGGACCGCATTGCCAACTAGGAGGAATAATGATCAAGAAGGTCGTCGCTGCTGCGGCTGTCACTGGTGGTCTGGTGCTCGCTGGTGCGGGCATGGCCGTCGCGGACTCCGGTGCCCAGGGCGCCGCGGTCGGCAGCCCCGGCGTGATCTCGGGCAACAACATCCAGGTGCCCATCCACGTGCCGGTGAACGTGTGCGGAAACACGATCTCCGTGATCGGGCTGCTGAACCCCGCCTTCGGCAACACCTGCGTCAACGCCTGACGTCGTGCGTCAACCCGTAAGGGTTTGAATCCGGTCGGCCCCGGAGTGCACACCATGCACTCCGGGGCTGCTGGGTACTCCGCCCCCGCACGGTCGAGTCCGGGGGTTTTCCGGAAGGCAGAAGGCAGGAAACAACGTATGCGACAGGTCACGCGTAAAGGCCTGATCACCATGGCGGCGGCGGGCGGGGCGCTCGCGCTGAGTGGCGGTTACGCGCACGCGGACGCGGGAGCGTCCGGCGAGGCGACGAATTCCCCGGGGGTGCTGTCCGGGAATTCGGTACAGATCCCGGTCCATGTACCGGTCAACGTGTGCGGCAACTCCGTGGACGTCGTGGCACTGCTCAACCCGGCGTTCGGAAACACCTGCGGAAACGGTTCGCAGGACGACTCCCAGGGCAGGCACGTCTCCGGCAGTCATGTCGCCGGCGACCTCACCCAGGCGAGCCGGCCCGGAACGGGCAAGCACCGGGCCCCGATCGGCGGCGGGTCGACGGCCGGGAGCGGGGCGACGGCCCAGGGCGTCACGACGGGCTCGCCGGGGGTGCTGTCCGGCAACAACATCCAGGTGCCCATCGACATCCCCGTGAACGCCTGCGGGAACAGCATCACCATCGGTGGTCTGCTCAACCCCACCTTCGGCAACGACTGCGAGAACGGCCCGGACGCCGTCACGCCGCCCATCGGTACGCCACCCCCGGTCACCCCGGTCACCGAACCGCCGGCTCCCGGACGGACCGTGCCGAACGCGCCCGAGGTCCGGAACGTCGCAGACGTCGCGGAGCTCGCACACACCGGAGCGGGCGGGCTCGACCTGCTGATCCCGGCGAGCGCGGGCCTGCTGCTGGCAGGCGCGGGCACCGTGCTCTACCGCCGCGCCCGGACGTCCGCGTAACGGACCGGGACGGCACAGCGAGCAGCACGAAGGGAGCGGGCCCCGCGGATGCCGGGCCCGCTCCGGCTCACCAGGTGGCCCGGAGCTGGCGGATGATCCGCCGCCGCAGGCGCACCCTCCGGCTGCCGTCGCGACGCAGCGTCAGCCGGTCCAACTCCCAGTGACCGTACTCGGCATGGTCGGTCAGCAGACGGGCCGTCTCCTTCCGGGAAACCCCGCGCGGCACGTACACATCGACAAATTCGTATTCCGGCATCGCATCTATTGTGCGGGCAGAGCCCGTGTACGGATAGCGTCTGCACTATGTCTGATGCTGCGCAGCCCACCGCTGCCGAGGTACGCGCCGCCGCCGAGGCGGTCAAAGCCGCGCTCGACCACCACCTCGCGGCCGTCGAACGCCGGACCGGGGACGACGACGTGGCCGTCTATGACGCGTTCAACGCACTGGCCGCTGCCGCCGAGTTCTACGACGAACTGCTCTACGACCGGTACGACGAAGTCACTCCTTTCGAGATCCCGGGTGCGGAGGATTCGCTGCCGCCGTACACCGGCCCCGAGGAGCCGAACGCTCTCAGTGTGCTGATCCGGCGCGACTACGCGGTGGTGGAGCCGCCGAGGCTGCTCGCACAGGCCCAGCGGATCGCCGACCTCGACCAGGACGAGCGCAGCGGGAGCGCCGCGGTGGTCGGCTCCAGTGTCCACGCGGCGCTCGGTGTGCTCTTCGGGGAGTACGAACCCGACGAGATCGCTTCCCGGCACACGGAGTTCGGGCTGGAGGAGGGGGACTCCACGCTCTGGGTCACGGCCGCCGAGGAGCTCCCCGAGGCGGGGGAGTGGCTCGGTGCGCCCTTCGACGACGCGGATCCGCAACTGGTGGTCTGCCGCTTCGACGTCAGCGCCGTCTTCGACGAGGACGAAGCGGACGAGGAACCGGCCCGCCTGGACCCCGTCTGACCCCTGCCGTCCGGTGGCGGGGTCGCCGATCCGCGGGGCGGACGGGCTCGGTGCCGAGCCCGTCCGGTCCGGGCGTCCCCGACGGGACCCGGTCAGCGGGCCGGGGTCTCCAGCAGGGTGCGCAGCCGCGTCGTGCGGTCCTGGGCCGGGGGCTGGGCGACCGCGCGCGGCAGCGCCTGATCCACCCCGTGCACCACGGACAGATGGCGCTCGCCGCGGCTGAAGGCGGTGTACACCCATGAGCGGCTCAGTCCCTGCGCCGCGTCGCCCGGCAGCACGACGACCACCGCGGGCCACCGCATCCCGGCTGCCTGGTGGGCGCTGAGGGCCCAGCCGTGGCGCACGGAGGACTCCACCCGCTCCTGGGCCACGACGACCTCCGTGCCCGCGCAGTCCAGATGCAGGCCCTCGGCGTCCGCCGAGACGACCACCGCGGGCTCGGCCCTGCCCGGCGCCGGGACGTGGACGACCCGGTCGCCCGGGTCGAAGCCGCCGAACCGGCCGGGCCCGGGGTTGAGCCGCTGCTTCAGCGCCGCGTTCAGTGCCCGGGTGCCCGCCGAGCCGCCGTGGCCGACGGTGATCACCTGGGTGTCGGACGACGGTACGCCGATGGCGCGCGGCACCGAGTCGGCCACCAGCTGCACGGTGCGGTGCACCGCCTCGCCCGCATCGCGCACGGGGACGATCACCACCTCCTTGCCGGGCGCCTCGACCTGGTTCAGCTCACCGATGCCGATGCCGGAGACCAGCTCGCCGATCGGTCCCGGATCCGGCGTACGGGAGACGATCTGCGGGCACGCGCGGGCCGCCAGCACATCCGCGAACACCCGCCCCGCACCGGCCGATCCCAGCACCCCGGGATCGCCGCTGAGCACCAGCCGGGTGCCGTCGGCCAGCGACTCGACCAGCATCGCGCCGGTCTCCACGTCCAGCTGCGGGGCGTCCAGCACGACGAGCAGGTCGACGGCGACGGCGCCTTCCTCGTCGCGCCCCGGGCCCTGCTCGCCCGAGAGCAGACCGGCGAGGGTGACGGCCGTCTCCGGGGCACCGGTCGCCGCGGCCAGCCGACGCCTGCCGTCGGCGCTGTGCGCGGCGCCCAGGGCGCGCAGCCCGAGAGCGCGGGCCGCGGTGATCAGGGCGGCGGGCTCGGCCCTGGCGGCCTCGCCCCCGGTGTGTGCCACCAGGCCGTGGCCCGCGACCGCGCGGATCAGCTCGGCCGCCGACGGGGAACTCGCGGCCGCGGCCGCCTCCGTCCAGTCGGCGTCCTTCTCGCAGGCGTTGACCAGCCGGGCCAGGCCGTCGGCGAGGCTCTCCTCGGCGAGTGCGTAGCGGTCGAGGCCGAGCAGCACCTGCACCGGCTCCTGCCCGGCGCCCGCGCCGGGTTCCTCGCCGGACTGCGCGGGTGCCCCGGCCGCCTGCCCGTCGTGGTCCTGTCCGTCGTGGTCCTGCCCGTCCTGTTCGTCGTCCTGGAAGACCAGGACGACGCCCTCGGCGACGGCGTGCTGCACGGCCGCGCCGGGATCGGTCACCGCACGCTCGGCGAGCGCGGCCCGTACCTCCGACGCGTCCAGCGCCGTGTGGCCCCGCAGCGCGGCCCGCTCCAGCAGCCAGCCGACCAGGGCGGCGGTCCGCCGCTCGTCGTCCGGGCCGCACCCGGCACCGAGCAGGGCCCGCGCGAACCCGTCCGCCTGCTCGGGCCTGACCCCCGGCACGGCCAGCAGCTGCCACGGGTCCGCGCGCAGGGCGTCGGCCGCCTGCGCCCCGAGGGCTTCGGCCGCCGGTCCCGCCAGCGCCGCCGGAGCCCCGCCCTCGGCCAGCACGGCGGCGGTCGCGGCGACGGCCTCGGGCGAGGCGCTCTGCGGCACCCGCGCCGGTTCGGGGGCGCGGGGGCGGGCCGGGGCGGGCTCGGGTGCCGTCCGGCGGGGGACGGCGGGTGCGGGCGAGTCGAAGAACGTGGTGGCGGACTGCTCGCCGCTCTCCACCGCGCGCACGGCCGCCAGCAGGTCCGCCGCCTTGCCGCTCAGCTTCCCCCCGGCCGCGATGGGGCCCGCCTTCTCGGCCTTGCGCTTCTCGATCCGCTCCCGGAGCTCACGCTGGGCGGCGAGCTCGGCCTCGGCCTCGGAGAGCTGCGCGGGGGCCTCGTCCGCCGCGGTCCCGGTGCTGTCGGCCTCGTCCGCCGCGTCGTCGGTTCCGCCGTCCGTCGCTCCGTCCGCCGCGTCGTCGGCCTCGGCCGCGCCGTCGGTCCCGTCGTCCGCCGCGTCGTCGGTCGCTTCGGCCGGTCCGCCGGTGCCGGGGGCCGGCTCCGGGTCGCCCGCCCCGGTGGGCCCGGGGGCGCCGTCCTCCGTCTCCGTGCCGTCCCCGGCGGACGGGGCGGGCACGTCGGCGGAGGGGGGCGCGACGACGGCGTCGTCGTCGGCGGCCGGGGAGCCGGGGGTTTCCCCCCGGGGCAGCGCAGTCACAGTGTGCTCCAGTCCTGGTCGGGATAGCGGTGCACGGGCGCCGACACGTCGTCGAGCGCCTGGCAGATCTCGTCAGGAAGACTAAGCGCCTCCACTGACAACGCCTCCGCGAGCTGCTGCGCGTTGCGCGCGCCGACGATCGGGGCCACCACGCCGGGCCGGTCCCGCACCCAGGCGAGAGCCACCTGGAGCGGCGTCGTGGCCAGCCCGTCCGCCGCCGTCGCCACCGCGTCCACCACGCGGCTCGCGGCCTCGTCGAGATACGGCTCGACGAACGGGGCCAGCAGTTCCGATGCACCGCGCGAGTCCGCCGGCGTGCCCGACCGGTACTTCCCGGTGAGGACCCCGCGGCCCAGCGGGGACGAGGGCAGCAGCCCGACACCGAGATCGAGGGCGGCGGGCAGCACCTCCCGCTCCACCCCCCGCTGCAACAGCGAGTACTCCATCTGTGTGCTCGCCAGCCGGGTGCGCACCCCGGGCGAGGCGAGCTGCCAGGTCGCCGCCTTGGCCAGCTGCCAGCCGCAGAAGTTCGACACCCCCGCGTACCGGGCACGCCCGCTGGACACCGCCAGATCCACCGCCTGAAGGGTCTCCTCCAGCGGGGTCACCGGGTCGAAGGCGTGGATCTGCCACAGATCCACGTGATCCGTGCCGAGCCGTTCCAGGGAGGCGTCCAGCGCGGCCAGCAGGTGCCCGCGCGATCCGTCGAACCGGTGGTAGGGATCGGCCACGCTGCCGGCCTTCGTCGCGATGACCAGATCGCGCCGTGGCACCAGGCCGCCGACGAGCTGGCCGAGCAGATATTCGGCCTCCCCACCGCCGTAGACGTCGGCCGTGTCGACCAGTGTGCCGCCCGCCTCCCAGAAGGCCTTCAGCTGTTCGGCGGCGTCGTGCTCATCGGTGTCCCGGCCCCAGGTGAGGGTGCCGAGCCCGATCCGGGACACTCGAAGGCCGGTGCGGCCGAGATGCCTCTGCTCCATGGGCGCTGAGATTACTGGCCATGACCCCACCGGGCGGAAGCCTGTGGACAGCGCGGCGTCAAGTCGCCCCTGCCGGATCGCGCCGCCGCGCGCTAGAGTCCGGAGCTCAGGGACGTTACTGATCGGTAAGGGGAGCGGCTATGCGGCTCGGCATCAATCTCGGCTACTGGGGTGCGGGAATGGACGGCGACAATCTCGCCGTCGCCCAGGAGGCCGACCGGCTCGGATACGACGTCTGCTGGGCGGCCGAGGCCTACGGCTCCGACGCGCCGACCGTGCTCTCCTGGGTCGCCGCCCGGACCGAGTCCATCGACGTCGGCTCCGCGATCATGCAGATCCCGGCCCGCCAGCCGGCCATGACGGCGATGACCGCCGCCACCCTCGACTCGCTCTCCGGCGGCCGCTTCCGGCTCGGCCTCGGCGTGTCCGGACCGCAGGTCTCCGAGGGCTGGTACGGCGTCAAGTTCGACAAGCCGCTGGCCCGCACCCGGGAGTACGTCGAGATCGTCCGCAGGGCCATGTCCCGCGAGCGGCTCTCCTACGAGGGACAGCACTGGACGCTGCCGCTGCCGGACGGTCCCGGCAAGCCGCTCAAGCTGACCGTCCACCCGCAGCGCGAGCACATCCCGCTCTACATCGCCGCGATCGGCCCGAAGAACCTGGAACAGACCGGCGAGATCGCCGACGGCTCGCTGCTGATCTTCCCCTCCGCCGAGCACCTGGAGGACACGGCGGTGAAGTACCTGCGGGCGGGCCGGGAGAAGGCCGGTCTGACCATGGAGGGCTTCGACGTCTGCCCGACCCTGCCGCTCGCCGTCGGCGACGACGTCAACGGCCTCGCGGACATGTTCCGTCCGTACACCGCCCTGTACGTGGGCGGCATGGGCAGCCGGAAGCAGAACTTCTACAACCAGCTCGCGCAGCGCATGGGCTACGAGAAGGAAGCCGCCGAGATCCAGGACAAGTACCTGTCCGGCGACAAGAGCGGCGCCGCCGCCGCCGTACCGCACCAGCTGATCGACCAGACCACGCTGCTCGGTCCGGTCGAGCGGATCGCCGAGCGGATGCAGGCCTACGCCGCCGCGGGGGTCACGACACTGACCCTCGCCCCGGCCGGATTCACCCTGGAGGAGCGGCTCACGGCCCTGCGGGCCGGTACGGACGCGCTGGAGCGCTCCGGGCTCGCGTAGCGGCCCGGAAGGCAGCACTACGGCCGTGGTGGGGGCTCGGGGGCTCCCCGCCACGGCCGTCACGCGTATCAACGCGCGCACGGGCGGGGGGTTACGCCGGGTCGCACCCCATCCGGCGTAGCCGGAGCCCGTTCCTGTTGCCCGCGTGGGCGTGCCGCACTTGACTGTCGCTCGGTGGATGCGGCATGGAGGTGGCAGTGATGCTCTCGGCAAGGAACCTGTTCCAGGAGATTCTCGACAACGACGAGTCGTTCCGGCTGTTCTGCTCCATCGCGGCCGGCGGGGAGTCCCAGGGCGGCTGGGAGAACGGCCGTATCGCCGCCCTGGTGCCCGAGAGCCAGCGCGCCCTGGCGCCCAAGATCGCCCGGCACGGTGCCGACGAGGACAAGCACGGCCGGATCTTCAACGCGCTGCTGAGGAAGCGCGGGCTCCAGCCGGCGGAGGTCCCGCACGAGACCGACTACACGATGCTGCTGGAGAAGCACGGCATCGGCCTCGCCCATGAGCAGCTGCGGAGCGAGGAACGGCTCTCCGAGGGCGACATCATCACCTACCTCGCCCACAGCCGGGTCACCGAGCAGCGCGCCTCCGAGCAGATGGCCCTGCTGCGCAAGCACTTCGCCGACCACCCCGACCTCGGCCGCGCCGTGAAGATGATCTCGAACGACGAGGACAACCACCTGGCGTACTGCCACGAGGAACTGCTCCGCCTCGCCCGTGCCGGGCACGGGCGCACCATCCAGCGCACCCTGCGCGAGTGCGCCCTCGCCGAGATCCGGGTCTACCGCGACGTCAGCCTCGCCGTGATGGACCACATGGGCCGCATCCTGGGCTGGCCCCGCCTCAGGTCGGCGGTGCTGGCCGCCGGGATCCATGCCGTCTACGCGTACGAACGGCTCGTCGGGTGGCGGCGCATGGTGAGCCTGGAACAGCCCGAGCGGCGCGACGCGCTGGGCGGGCCCGCCGCGCCGGAGCCCGGGTTCGCCTGAACCGGGCGGGGCGCCCGCCGGTCCGTCAGAGCCAGCCGCGGCGCTTGAACTGCCGGTACAGCCCGAAGACCGCGGCGGCCATCAGCGCGATCACCGCCGGATAGGCCCACACCCAGCGGAGCTCCGGCATGTGCTCGAAGTTCATGCCGTAGATCCCCGCCACCATCGTCGGCACGGCGGCCATCGCCGCCCAGGCCGAGATCTTGCGCATGTCGTCGTTCTGCCGCACGCCCACCTGGGCCAGATGGGCCGAGAGGATGTCGGAGAGCAGCCGGTCCAGCCCCTCCACGTACTCGTTGGCGCGCGTCAGATGGTCGCTGACGTCCCGGAAGAACGGCTGCGAGTGTTCATGGACGAACGGCACGTCCGCGCTCGCCAGCCGGGTCATGGGGGAGCTCAGCGGTCCGGCCGCCCGGCGGAACTCCAGGATCTGCCGCTTGAAGGTGTAGATGCGGGACGCGGTGCTCTTGGTGTCGCCGACGCCGGTCGGCGCGAACACCTCGGTCTCCAGCTCCTCCAGGTCGACCTGGAGCTCGCCCGCGACCACTATGTAGTGGTCGACGACGGCGTCGCTGATCGCGTACAGCACCGCCGTCGGCCCGTGCTTGAGCACCTCCGGCTCGGACTCCAGGCGGCGGCGCACCGCGGCCAGCGGCGCGCCCTCCCCGTGCCGGACCGTCACGACGAACGAGTCGCCGATGAAGGCCATCAGCTCGTCGGTGGTGACGGTGTCGCTGCTCTGCTCGTACACCACCGGCTTGATGACCGCGAAGAGCGAGTCGTCGTACACCTCCAGCTTGGGCCGCTGGTGCGCGCTCAGGGCGTCCTCCACCGCCAGCGGATGCAGGCCGAACTCGCTGCTGACGAGGTCGAACTCCTTCTCCGTCGGCTCGTGCAGCCCGATCCAGAGGAACGCGTCGCCGGTGGCCCGTGCCTCGTCGAGGGCATCGGAGAGGTCGGCGGGGCCGTCGGTGCGGCGCCCGTCGCGGTAGATGGCACAGTCCACGATCACGGCGCGCATTCTTCCCTGCCGCGGTCCCGGGCGCACCTCGTCCGCGTCGGCGACCCGAGGGCCGGCCCGTAGGCTGGCCCGTATGCCCACCCTGATCCTCGTACGCCACGGACGCTCCACCGCCAACACCGCGGGGGTGCTCGCCGGCCGCACCCCCGGGGTCGCGCTCGACGAGCGCGGTGCCGAGCAGGCCGCGGCACTGCCCGGACGGCTCGCCGGGCTGCCCCTGGCCGCCGCCGTCAGCAGCCCGCTCCAGCGCTGCCGGGAGACCCTGCGGCCGCTGCTCGCCGCCCGGCCGGAGCTGGAGCTGCACACCGAGGACCGGATCAGCGAGTGCGACTACGGCGACTGGTCGGGGCGCAAGCTCGCGGAACTCGCCGACGAACCCCTGATGGGCGTCGTGCAGCAGCATCCGTCGGCCGCGGCGTTCCCCGGCGGCGAGTCGATGCGCGGCATGCAGGCGCGCGCGGTCGACGCCGTACGGGACTGGAACGCCCGGATCGAGGCCGGGCACGGCGACGACGCCCTGTACGTGATGTGCTCGCACGGCGACATCATCAAGGCCCTGGTGGCCGACGCGCTCGGCATGCATCTCGACCTGTTCCAGCGGATCCACGCCGACCCCTGCTCGGTCACCGCGATCCGCTACACCAGGCTGCGGCCCTTCCTGCTGAGACTCGGAGACACCGGGGATCTGGCGTCGCTGGCGCCGCGCGAGCACCCGCGCGCGGCGGACTCGGACTCGGACGCGGCGGTCGGGGGCGGCGCTGGGGCACCGTGATCGCTCCGCGCAGTAGGGTGGACGCTCCGTAGGCGCCTTGCCCCGGGGATCGTCCCGGGCCCCGGCCGCCCCTCATCCACCGTCGAGTTCAAGGGAGACAGGACGTGTCCCGTCAGGTGTTCCTCTACGACCCCCCGGACCGCTTCGTGGCCGGTACGGTCGGGTTGCCTGGACGTCGTACGTTCTTCCTGCAGGCATCCTCAGGCGGACGTGTCACCAGCGTGGCCCTGGAGAAGACCCAGGTCGCCGCGCTCGCCGAGCGGATCGACGAACTGCTCGACGAGGTGGTGCGGCGGACCGGCGGGAATTCCCCGGTGCCCGCCGTGGCGCCGATGGACGTCACCGACACCGCGCCCCTGGACGTCCCCGTCGAGGAGGAGTTCCGGGTCGGCACGATGGCGCTCGCCTGGGACGGCGAGGAACAGCGCATGATCGTCGAGGCGCAGGCGCTGGTCGAACTGGACGTGGAGTCCGACGAGGATCTCGCCGAGGCCGAGGAACGGCTGCTCCAGGACGAGGAGAACGGACCGCCGATGCTCCGGGTCCGTCTCAGCGGTGCGCAGGCACGGGCCTTCGCCAAGCGCGCCCTGGACGTCGTGAACGCCGGCCGTCCGCCGTGCCCGCTGTGCAGCCTGCCGCTCGACCCGGAAGGACATGTATGCCCGCGCCAGAACGGATACCGTCGCGGAGCCTGACCGGCACCGAACTGGTCGATCTGCTCACCGAGGGCGAACTCACCGTCCTCGGACAGATCCGCGGCGCGTCCAACGCGGTGCTCTACTGCACGGTCGCGCGCGACGGCGAGGAGGCGGCCTGCGTCTACAAGCCGGTGGCCGGCGAACAGCCCCTGTGGGACTTCCCGGACGGCACGCTCGCCGCGCGCGAGGTGGCCGCGTACGAGATCTCCGAGGCGACCGGCTGGGGCCTGGTGCCGCCCACCGTGCTGCGGGACGGCCCGTACGGCGAGGGCATGTGCCAGCTGTGGATCGACGCGGCACCGCAGCACGACGAGGACGACGGGAACGGCACGGACGGCGGGGACGGCGAGGCGGGCGAGCCGCCGCTGCTCGCGCTCGTCGAGGACGAGGAGCCGGGGGAGGGCTGGAAGGCCGTTGCCCAGGCCGAGGTCGGCGAGGGCCGGACGGCCCTGCTGGTCCACGCGGACGACGCCCGGCTGCGACGGCTGTCCGTCCTGGACGCGGTGATCAACAACGGTGACCGCAAGGGCGGCCATCTGCTGCCCGCGCCCGGCGGCCGGCTCTACGGCATCGACCACGGTGTGACATTCAACGCCGACGACAAGCTGCGCACGCTGCTCTGGGGCTGGGCGGGAGAGCCGTTGACGGCCGAGGCCGTCGAGGTCGTCGAACGGCTGGGCACGGAACTCGCGCCGGGAACCCCGCTCGTCACCCGGCTGGCCGAGCTGATCACCGAGGCCGAGATCGAGGCGTTGCGGGGCCGTGTGGCGGGGCTCAGGGCGACCGGCAGGCACCCGGAGCCGAGCGGGCAATGGCCGTCGATCCCCTGGCCCCCGGTCTGAGCGGAGCAGCGGAAACGGGGCGGCGGGGGCGCGGACCGGGGTGACCGGGCCGCGCCCCGAAGCAGATGGAGCCGCCCGGCGCAAGAGTGCCTCTTCGGTCAAGATCCGGCATCCGGTTCGTATCCGGAACATGCATCCGGTTACGCTCGTGACATGCATGCCTGGCCCGCTTCTGAGGTCCCCGCCCTGCCTGGCAAGGGCCGCGACCTTCGGATCCACGACACCGCGACCGGCGGACGGATCACCCTTGACCCCGGTCCCGTCGCCCGCATCTACGTCTGCGGCATCACGCCGTACGACGCGACCCACATGGGTCACGCGGCGACCTACAACGCGTTCGACCTCGTTCAGCGCGTGTGGCTCGACACCAAGCGGCAGGTTCACTATGTCCAGAACGTGACCGATGTGGACGACCCGCTCCTGGAGCGGGCCGTGCGCGACGGCCAGGACTGGACCGAGCTCGCCGAGCGCGAGACGGCCCTGTTCCGCGAGGACATGACTGCCCTGCGCATGCTTCCGCCGAAGCACTACATCGGTGCCGTGGAGGCGATACCCGGCATCGTCCCGCTGGTGGAACGGCTCCGTGACGCCGGTGCCGCCTACGAGCTCGACGGCGACGTGTACTTCTCCGTCGAGACCGACCCGCACTTCGGCGAGGTCTCCAACCTCGACGCCGAGGCGATGCGGCTGCTCTCCGCCGAGCGCGGCGGCGACCCGGAGCGCCCCGGCAAGAAGAACCCGCTCGACCCGATGCTCTGGATGGCCGCCCGCGAGGGCGAGCCGAGCTGGGACGGCGGCTCGCTCGGCCCCGGCCGGCCCGGCTGGCACATCGAGTGCGTCGCCATCGCCCTGGACCACCTCGGCATGGGCTTCGACGTCCAGGGCGGCGGGTCCGACCTCGCCTTCCCGCACCACGAGATGGGCGCCTCGCACGCCCAGGTGCTGACCGGTGAGCACCCCTTCGCCCAGGCCTATGTGCACGCCGGAATGGTCGGCCTGGACGGCGAGAAGATGTCCAAGTCCAGGGGCAACCTGGTCTTCGTCTCGCAGCTGCGCCGCGACGGCGTGGACCCGGCGGCGATCCGGCTGGCGCTGCTGTCGCACCACTACCGGTCCGACTGGGAGTGGACGGACCAGGTGCTCGCCGACGCGGTGGAGCGGCTGGCCCGGTGGCGGGCCGCCGTCTCCCGCCCCGACGGACTGCCCGCCGACGCCCTGGTCGAGGAGGTCCGCGAGGCCCTCGCCGACGACCTGGACGCGCCGGCCGCGCTGGCCGCCGTGGACCGCTGGGCCGAGCGGCAGAACGCCGAGGGCGGCACGGACGAGGGCGCGCCCGGCCTCGTCTCGCGCACCGTCGACGCACTGCTGGGCGTCGCCCTGTAGCGCCGCGCAGGATGGCAACTCGCTGATATCCACCGGACGTTCCGGACGAACCGGCCTTGGACTTCTCGACGAAGTTCAGGGCCGGTTCCGTTTTGTCCATGGTCAAGTGCTCGATGCTGCGCTAAAAGCGCTCTATGCAATCATCAACGCGCATCAGAACGGCGGCAGTTGCAGCCTTGCTGGGGTTGCTCGCCGTCCTCTCGGGACCAGGCGCGGCCCAGGCCGGTGCCGCCGAGCCGGACACCACGGTCGGTGACCTCACCGGGTTCTCCGCCGACGGATCCGTCTACCACCTGAAGGCCGGAGCCGCCGAGGCCCGGGTCAGCTTCGTCTCCGACGAGACCTTCCGTATCGAACTCGCCCCGGACGGCACGTTCTCGGACCCGACGGGCGACGACATCGTCCTGCCGCAGGGCACCCCGCCGCACACCCGGTGGAAGGAGCGGAGCGACCGCTACGAGCTCTCCACCTCCGACGTCACCCTGCGGGCCTACAAGTCTCCCCTGCGCTTCGCCCTGTACCGGGCGGACGGCAGCCGGATCTGGTCCGAGGCCAAGGGGCTGAGCTGGAACGGCGCTAAGACCACCCAGACGCTGGCCCGCGGCGCGGACGAGCAGTTCTACGGCGCCGGCATGCAGAACGGCCGGGGCAACACCTCGCACCGCGACAAGACCGTCGAGGTCGGCGTCGACTACAACTGGAACGACGGCGGCCACCCCAACTCGGTGCCGTTCTACCTCTCCTCGGCCGGCTACGGCGTCTTCCGCAACACCTACGCGCCGAACACCTACGCCTTCAACGACCCGGTGACCACCAGCGCGAAGGAGCAGCGCTTCGACGCGTACTACTTCGCGGGCGACAGCGCCAAGGACGTCATCGGGCAGTACACGAAGCTCACCGGCAAGCCCTTCCTGCCGCCGGTGTACGGGATGGAGATCGGCGACGCCGACTGCTACCTCCACAACGCCAACCGCGGTGAGCGCCACACCCTGGACGCCCTGAAGGTCGCCGACGGCTACGTCGAGAACGACATGCCGAACGGCTGGATGCTCGTCAACGACGGCTACGGCTGCGGCCACGAGGACCTCGCCGAGACGGCCAAGGGCCTCCAGGACCGCGGCATGCAGCTCGGCCTGTGGACCGAGGACGGCATCGACAAGATCGCCGACCAGGTGAAGGCCGGTCAGCGGGTCGCCAAGCTGGACGTCGCCTGGGTCGGCGCCGGCTACAAGTTCGCCCTGGACGGCTGCAAGGACGCCTACAAGGGCATCGAGGACAACAGCGACGCCCGCGGCTTCACCTACGCCCCCGAGAGCTGGGCGGGCGCCCAGCGCTGCGGCGTGCAGTGGTCCGGCGACCAGTACGGCACCTGGGACTACATCCGCTGGCAGATCCCGACCTACGCGGGCGCCACGATGTCCGGCCTCGCCTACACCACCGGCGACGTCGACGGCATCTTCGGCGGCAGCGCCAAGACGTACACCCGTGACCTCCAGTGGAAGATGTTCCTGGGGACCACGATGACGATGGACGGCTGGGCGGCCAGCGACAAGCAGCCCTTCCGGTACGGGGAGCCGTACACCACCATCAACCGCGACTACCTCAAGCTCAAGGAGTCGCTGCTGCCCTACCAGTACTCCTACGCGCACGAGGCGACGAAGACCGGCGTCGGCATGGTCCGCCCGCTCGTCCTCGAATACCCGGACGACCCGAAGGCGGCGACGGACGCGGCGAAGTACGAGTTCATGTCCGGCGAGGACTTCCTCGTCGCCCCGGTCCACCAGGACAGCACCGAACGCGACGGCATCTACCTGCCGAAGGGCACCTGGACCGACTTCTGGAGCGGGCGGACCTACGAGGGGCCGGTCACCCTCGACGACTACAGCGCCCCGCTCGACACCCTTCCGCTGTTCGTCAAGGGCGGTGCCAGTGTGCCGATGTGGCCCGGCATCCGCTCGTACAAGGACCGCACCGCCGGCTCCCCGCTCGCCTGGGACGTCTACCCGCAGGGCAAGTCGTCCTTCACGCTGTACGAGGACGACGGCGTCACCCGGCAGCACCGCGACGGCAAGTACGCCACCCAGCGGGCCGACGTGGACGCACCGGTCCGGGGCGCGGGCGACGTGACCGTGCGGATCGGCGCGAGCAAGGGGGAGTTCACCGGCAAGCAGGGCAGGCGCCCGTACGAGTTCAGCGTGCACACCGGTTCCGCCCCGAGCGCGGTCGAGCTCGACGACAGGCTGCCCCGGCTGGACTCCGCCGCCGCGTACAAGGCCGCGAAGCAGGGCTGGTGGTACGACCGGGACGACCGCGGCGGCGTCGTGAAGATCAAGACCGCGCCGCTCTCCACCGCCGAGGCGTTCTCCGTGAAGCTGAAGAACACCAGCGCGGTCGGCGGGCGCGACGCCGCGGCGAACGCCGTGGTCTCCGCACCGTCCGGACAGGAGGTCGGCGCCGGGGCCGAGGCCACCGTCACCGTCGACGTCACCGCGGGCCGGGCCGATGTCACGGACGCAGAGATCGGCCTGGACGTCCCCGCGGGCTGGCAGGTCGCGGCCCCCGCGAAGGTGGACCGGATCCCGGCGGGCACCACCCGGCGGGTCGAGGTCTCCGTCACCCCCGCGAAGGACGCCACGGCGGGCGAGGCACGGATCACCGCCCTCGTCCGCTACCGCGCGGCCGGCGAATCCCGCACCGCCACCCAGCGGTTCGCCGCCGGAGTGATGCCACCGCCGCCCACCGGTGAGGCCTGGGCGAGCGACCTGGTGTGGCTGAAGTCCACCAACGGCTACGGACCGGCCGAACGCGACCGCAGCAACGGCGAGTCGGGCGCCACCGACGGGCACCCGCTGACCCTGGCCGGGAAGACGTACGAGAAGGGGATCGGCACCCACGCCGACTCCGACATCGAGGTCTATCTCGGTGGGCGCTGCACCGCGTTCACCGCGGACGCGGGGATCGACGACGAGATCAACGGCTACGGCGAAGTGGCCTTCTCCGTCGAGGCGGACGGCAAGGTGCTGTGGACCTCCCCGAAGGTGACCGGGGCCTCGGCGACCGTGCCGGTCGACGTGAAGCTCGACGGCGCACGCCATGTGCACCTGAAGGTCACGGACACCAACGGCTCCAAGACCGGTGACCACGGGGACTGGGCCGGGGCCCGGTTCGCCTGTTCCTGAATGTCCCGGACAGCACGGAAGCGGGGGGGGGGGGGGCGGCCCCCCCCCCCCCCCCCCCCCCGCCCCCCCCCCCCCCGGGCCCCCCCCCCCCCCCCACCGCACACACCGGGCCCCCGCGCCCCACCCCCAGCCACC
>NZ_JBIATE010000008.1:62524-294124 GCF_042891445.1 Streptomyces sp. NPDC001890
TTTATGGGTTCCAATAGGTCAAAAATAGGTTTCACCAGGGGTTCTGGGGCGGGCACCTTTGGCCTTTTTAGATATTAAGCCGAAAAGAAGGTTAGGGGGGGGGGGGCGTCCGCCCGCCCGGCGCTCCACCGGTCCCGTCAGTCCTCCGGGGAGTCCCCCGGCGGACCCTGCAGACCCTGCGGTCCGTCGCCGTCCCCGTCGACGCTCCCGTCGCCCTCGCGGCCGGGCCCGTCCGCGGGCGGTGCGCCGGGTCCCGTGTCGCCCCCGGCCTCGGGGCGGACCGGCTTCGGCGGCCGGGTGCGGCCGCCGGTGGTGTCGCGCAGGTACGAGGTGTCGCCGCTCTCCGTCGCGTGCCCGCCCGGTGCCTGACCCGGACCGATGTCCCTGCGGCGCAGATAGCGCTCGAACTCCCGGGCGATGGCCTCGCCGCTCGCCTCGGGCAGCTCGGCGGTGTCCCGGGCCTCCTCCAGCGTCTGCACGTACTCGGCCACTTCGCTGTCCTCGGCGGCCAGTTGGTCGACGCCGAGCTGCCAGGCACGCGCGTCCTCGGGCAGCTCGCCCAGCGGGATGCGCAGACCGATGAGGTCCTCCAGGCGGTTCAGCAGTGCGAGCGTGGCCTTCGGGTTGGGCGGCTGCGACACGTAGTGCGGCACCGCCGCCCACAGGCTCACCGCGGGCACGCCCGCGTGCGTGCAGGCTTCCTGGAGGATGCCGACGATGCCCGTCGGCCCCTCGTACTTGGTCTCCTCCAGGTCCATGGTCCGTGCCAGGTCCGGATCGGAGGTGACCCCGCTGACCGGCACCGGCCGGGTGTGCGGGGTGTCGCCGAGCAGGGCGCCCAGGATCACCACCATCTCCACTCCCAGCTCATGGGCGAAACCCAGGATCTCGTTGCAGAACGAGCGCCAGCGCATGGATGGTTCGATACCGCGGACCAGGACGAGATCGCGGGGCCTGTCCCCGCCGACGCGGACCACGGAGAGCCGGGTGGTGGGCCAGGTGATCTTGCGTACCCCGTTGTCCAGCCAGAGCGTCGGCCGGTTGACCTGGAAGTCGTAGTAGTCCTCGGCGTCCAGCGCCGCGAACACCTCGCCCTTCCACTCCCGGTCCAGGTGCGCGACCGCCGTGGAGGCGGCGTCCCCTGCGTCGTTCCATCCCTCGAACGCGGCCACCATGACCGGGTCGATCAGCTCGGGAACCCCCTCGAGCTCGATCACCCAGGCCTCCTTCCGAAGTTCCCTTGTGTACCCATCAACCTTACGGCTTCCGGCCACTTGCGCCGCAGCCTGAGCGCACAGCCGGGCGAACCCGGCCCGCACGGGCGTATCACCGGTCGAATCAGGGCATCAGACCCGGGATACATCCGAGCTGTGATGGGTAGATTTCGTTCAGGCGCTGGACGGTGGGGTCTTCATGGCGCTATACATCGGATGACCAGAACAGAGGTCCGATGTTATTCCCCTGGGGGCGCACATGAGTCAGACCGTCACGGATTTCGAGGTCCACGACATCCGTTTTCCGACCTCGGAACAACTGGACGGCTCGGACGCCATGAACCCCGATCCCGACTACTCGGCTGCCTACGTCGTACTGCGCACCGATGTCCGGGGCCGCACGGGCGGACCGGACGGCGGCAGCGGCGGCATCGAGGGACATGGCTTCTGTTTCACCATCGGGCGTGGCAACGAGGTGATGGCTGCCGCCATCGACACGCTGCGCCCCTATCTGGTGGGGCGCCCGGCGCCCCGCACCGCGGCCGATCTCGCCGCACTGCACCGCGAGCTCACCCACGACTCGCAACTGCGCTGGCTCGGCCCGGAGAAGGGCGTGATGCACATGGCGGCCGGCGCGGTCGTCAACGCCGCCTGGGACCTGGCCGCCAAGCTCGCGGGCAGGCCGGTCTGGGAGTTCCTCGCCGGGATGACGCCCGAGGAGCTCGTCTCCCTCGTCGACTTCCGCTACCTCACCGACGCCCTCACCCCGGACGAGGCCCTGGAGATCCTGCGGGCCGCCGAACCCGGCCGGGCCGAGCGCGCCGAGCGGCTGCGCGCCGAGGGGTACCCGGCGTACACCACCTCGCCCGGCTGGCTGGGCTACAGCGACGACAAGCTGGTCGGGCTCGCGAAGGAGGCCGTCGCCGACGGTTTTACCCAGATCAAGCTGAAGGTCGGCGGCAGCCTGAGCGACGACGTCCGCAGGCTCGCCCTGGCCCGCGAGGCCGTCGGGCCGGACATCCGGATCGCCGTCGACGCCAACCAGCGCTGGGACGTCCAGGACGCGGTCGAGTGGATGACCGCGCTCGCGCCGTACGACCCGCACTGGATCGAGGAACCGACCAGCCCCGACGACATCCTCGGCCACGCCGCCGTCCGCGCGGGCCAGCCGGTCAAGGTCGCCACCGGCGAACACGTCGCCAACCGGGTCGTGTTCAAGCAGCTGCTCCAGGCCGGGGCCGTCGACTTCGTCCAGATCGACGCGGCCCGCGTCGCGGGCGTCAACGAGAACCTGGCGATCCTGCTGCTCGCCGCCAAGTACGGCGTGCCGGTCTGCCCGCACGCGGGCGGGGTAGGACTCTGCGAGCTGGTGCAGCACCTCTCGATGTTCGACTACGTGGCGGTCTCGGGAAGTCGGGACAACCGCGTGATCGAGTACGTCGACCATCTCCACGAACACTTCGCCGATCCCACCGTGATCGAGTCGGGCCGCTACACCGCGCCGAGCGCCCCGGGCTTCTCCGCCCGGATGCTCCCCGAGTCGATCGACGCACACCGCTATCCGGAGGGCTCCGTATGGCAGTCCCGCCGCACCACCGAGGAGGCCGGCCGATGACCGCGAGAGACGACTTCGAAGGAATGGGAGCCCTGGTCACGGGCGGCGCCTCCGGCATCGGGGCCGCCGTCGCGACCATGCTGCTGGCGCGCGGCGCCCGGGTGGCCGTACTGGACCGGGAGACCGCGGGCGCCCCCGCGGGCGCCCTCGCCGTCAAGGCCGACGTCACCGACGACGACGCGGTGCGCGAGGCGGTCGACCGGGCCGCCGCCGAACTGGGCGCGCTGCACACCGTCGTCTCCAACGCCGGCATCGGATCCATCGGCACCGTCGAGGACAACGCCGACGAGGAGTGGACCCGGGTCCTGGACATCAACGTCCTCGGCATGGTCCGCACCGCCCGGCACGCCCTGCCCCACCTGCGGCGCGCGGCGGCCGACCGCCCCGGCGCCGTCTCGATCACCCAGACCTGCTCCATCGCGGCGACCGCCGGGCTGCCGCAGCGCGCCCTGTACAGCGCGAGCAAGGGGGCGGTGCTCTCGCTGACCCTGGCGATGGCCGCCGACCACGTCCGCGAGGGCATCCGGGTCAACTGCGTCAACCCCGGTACGGCGGACACCCCGTGGATCGGCCGGCTCCTCGGTCAGGCCGACGACCCGGCCGCCGAGCGGGCCGCGCTCAACGCCCGCCAGCCGCTGGGACGGCTGGTGTCGGCGGACGAGGTGGCCGCCGCGATCGTCTACCTCGCGAGCCCCGCCGCCGCCTCGGTCACCGGCACGGCGCTGGCCGTCGACGGTGGCATGCAGGGGCTGCGCCTGCGCCCCGCCGAGAGCTGACCGGGGGAGCGCGGCCCGAGCCGCGTCACGGGCCGCGCCCCTCACGCACGATGCACCACCGCGCACGATGCACCTCCGCTTTGCCGACAGAGCTCCGAGCCGGTACTCACAAAGGAACGGGACACCAATGAGAGTGCGTACGACGAGTGCGGCGGCCTGCGCCGTACTGCTGGCAGTCACCGCCCTCGCGGGCTGCAACCGCGAGTCGACCGCCGACGGCACGGGCGGCGGGAAGGTCGGGATCGATCTGCCGCGCAGCGACAGCGACTTCTGGAACTCGTACCAGAACTACGTGGAGAAGGGCGTCGAGGCGGGGGAGGTCAAGGCGCTGCCGCTGACCAACTCGCAGAACGACATCGGCAAGCTGGTCGCCAACGTCCAGACCTTCACCGACCAGGGCGCCAAGGCCGTGGTGATGGCACCGCAGGACACCGGCGCGATCGCCGAGTCGCTCAACACGCTGAACGAGAAGAAGATCCCGGTCGTCAGCGTCGACACCCGCCCCGACAAGGGCGACGTCTACATGGTGGTGCGCGCCGACAACAAGGCGTACGGGACCAACGCCTGCAAGTACCTCGGCGAGCAGCTGAAGGGCAAGGGCAAGGTCGTCGAGTTCCAGGGCGACCTCTCCTCGATCAACGGCCGTGACCGGTCCGAGGCGTTCAAGGCCTGCATGGACAAGGACTTCCCCGGCATCAAGGTCTTCGAGCTGGCCACCGACTGGAAGGGCGACGTCGCCTCCGCCAAGCTCCAGGCCACCCTGGCCGCCAACCCCGACATCAACGGCATCTACATGCAGGCCGGCGGGGTCTTCCTGCAGCCCACCCTCGCCCTGCTGGAGCAGAAGAAGCTGCTGAAGCCGGCCGGTACGCCGGGGCACATCACGATCATCTCCAACGACGGCATCCCCGAGGAGTTCGACGCCATCAAGGCCGGGAAGATCGACGCGACGATCTCCCAGCCCGCCGACCTGTACGCGAAGTACGCGCTGTACTACGCCAAGGCGGCCCTGGACGGCAAGACCTTCAAGGAAGGCCCCACCGACCACGACTCCCACATCATCAAGATCCCGAACGGCTTCGAGGACCAGCTCCCCGCGCCGCTGGTGACCAAGGACAACGTCGACGACCCGAAGCTGTGGGCCAATCAGCTGGAGAAGAAGAGCTAGCCATGGACCAGGCACCACCTGCCGTACAGGCGGAAGGCGTTGTCAAACGCTTCGGGCCCACCGTGGCGCTCGACGGGGTCCGGCTCACCGTGCAGCCGGGTGAGTCGCACGCCCTGGTCGGGCGCAACGGCGCCGGCAAGTCGACCCTGGTCAGTGTCCTGACCGGACTCCACAAGGCGGACGCGGGCACGGTCGCCTTCGGCGGGGAGCCCGCGCCCGCCTTCGGGGACACCGGGGCCTGGCAGTCGAAGATCGCCTGCGTCTACCAGAAGTCCATGGTCGTCCCGGACCTGACCGTCGCGGAGAACCTCTTCCTCAACCGCTTCGACGACAAGGCCCGCTGGATCAGCTGGGGCAGGCTCCGCAGCCGCGCGCAGCGGCTGCTGGCCGAGTACGGCGTCGAGGTCGACCCCGGCACCCGGGCGCGTGATCTCGCCGTCGAGCAGCGGCAGTTCGTGGAGATCGCCAGGGCGCTGTCCTTCGGTGCCCGGCTGATCGTCCTGGACGAGCCGACCGCCCAGCTCGACGCCCGGGGCATCGGGAGGCTCTTCGACAAGCTGCGGGAACTGCAGAGCCAGGGAGTGGCGTTCCTCTTCATCTCCCACCACCTCCAGGAGGTGTACGAGCTGTGCACGGCGGTCACCGTCTACCGTGACGCCCGCCATGTGCTGACCGCCCCGGTCGCCGACATCGCCAAGGCGGAGCTGGTGGCGGCGATGACCGGCGAGCAGTCCGCCGGTGCCACCGCCTGGCACGCGGGCGGCAGCGGGGCCGCGGTACGGGACGGGTCGGCCGACCCCGTGCTGCGTACCGAAGGGCTCACCGTCCAGGGCCAGTTCGAACCACTGGACCTGGAAGTCCGCCCCGGCGAGGTGCTCGGCCTGGCCGGATCGGCGGCGAGCGGCAACACGGCCCTGGGCGAGACCCTGGCCGGCATGCGCAAGGCGGGCGGCGGCACCGTCCGGGTGCACGGCAGGGCAGTGCGCTCCGGCAGCGTGCCGCACGCGCTGGACGCCGGGATCGGTTACATCCCCGAGGACCGGCACGACCAGGGCCTCGTCCTGGAGCGCAGCGTCGCCGAGAACGCCACGCTCACGGTCACCGACCAGCTCGGCCCGTGGGGGACCGTACTGCCCTCCCGTACCAGGGAGTTCGCGCGCTCGATGATCGCCTCGCTGGACATCAAGACACAGGGACCCGAGCAGCCCGTCTCCGGACTCTCCGGCGGCAACCAGCAGAAGGTGGTGGTGGCCAGGGCGCTGGCCCGCGAACCCAGCGTGCTGGTGGCGGTGCGGCCCACCGCGGGCGTGGACATCAAGTCCAAGGACTCGCTGCTCGGAGTCGTGCGGCGGGTCGCCGACGAGGGGAACGCCGCGGTGATCATCTCGGACGAGCTGGACGATCTGCGGGTCTGCGACCGGGTGCTCGCCCTGTTCCACGGACGCGTGGTCGCGACATTCGCAAGCGGGTGGAACGACGGGGAGCTCGTCGCCGCCATGGAAGGTGTGGGGGAGAGGGAATGACCGGCACGGTACGGCCCCTGACGGCCGACGGCATCGACAGCGGGCCGAAGGGCTCCCCGACCGGCGAAAGGCCGCTGGACCGGCTCAGGCTGATCAGGTGGAGCGACTTCTCGCTGGTCCCCGTGATCCTGGTGCTGATGGTGATCGGGTTCATCGTCTCGCCGGTGTTCCTGACCTCCGAGAACCTGATCAGCGTCGTCCAGCAGTCCTCCGAGCTGAGCCTGCTGGTGCTGGGCCAGGCGCTGATCCTGATCTGCGGGCGGATGGACCTGTCGCTGGAGTCGACGATCGGCATCGCGCCGGTCGTCGCGATGTGGCTGGTGCTGCCCGCCGAGGGCGGCCGCTTCGCGGGCCTGGGGCTGCTGCCCACCTGGTCGGCGATCCCGCTCTGCCTGCTGGTGGGCCTGGTCATCGGCGCGGTCAACGGCTTCCTGATGCTGAAGCTGAGGGTCAACGGCTTCATCGCCACGCTCGGCATGCTCACCATGCTGCGCGGCCTGCACATCGGCATCACCGAGGGCAAGTCCATCACCGATGTCCCGGAGTCCTTCCGCTACCTCGGCAAGAGCGAGTGGCTCGGCGCACCGGCCGCCGTCTGGATCTGCCTCGCGCTGTTCGCCGTCGGCGGCGCCGCGCTGGCCTGGCTGCGCCACGGACGCTCGCTGTACGCCATCGGCGGCAACCCGGAAGCGGCGCGTGCCGCGGGCATCCGGGTGGACCGGGTCACCTGGATCGTGCTGGCCGTCGGCGGCCTGCTGGCGGCCTTCGCGGGCATCCTCTACACCGGTCACTACGGATCGGTCGCGGCGACCCAGGGCAACGGCTGGATCTTCCAGGTGTTCGCCGCCGCGGTCATCGGCGGCATCAGCCTCAAGGGCGGCCGCGGCACGCTGTTCGGGGCGCTGACCGGTGTGCTGACGCTCCAGCTGGTGGTCAATGTGATGACCCTCGGCGGTGTGCCGGCGCTGTGGAACCAGTTCCTCAACGGCGCGATCATCATCGTCGCCCTGGTCATCTCCCGCTTCGCGAGCGGCGAGAAGCAGGACTGAGCATGCTCGGCCCCGCGGGCGTTCGAGTCGCGGGGTCCGGGGCGGAACCCCGGTCACGGGAAGGGGGCGGGTCGGGGAATTCCCCCACCCGCCCCTCCTCTGTCACAGCGACGAACGCAACCACTGCTCCACGCTCGCCACATGCACCGTCGCCCAGGCCCGCGCGGCCTCCGCGTCCCGGTCCCGCAGCGCCGACACGATCGCCCGGTGCTCGTGGAGCGTCCGGGTGACCGCGTCCTCCTGCGTCAGCCCGCGCCAGACCCGGGCCCGCGTCGTCGGCCCCGACAGCCCGTCGAGCAGCGAGCAGAGCACCGAGTTCCCGGACGACTGCACGATGCCCCGGTGGAACTCCAGATCACTGGCGACCAGCTCCTCCACCGAGGGCTGCGCCCCCAGTGCGTCCAACTGCGCGCTGAGCGCGTCGAGTCGGGCCTCGCTGATCCGGGTGGCGGCCATCGCCGTCGCGGCGGGCTCCAGGATCCTGCGGACCGCGAGGAACTCCAGCACCGTGTCGTCGCGGTGGAAGTCCACCACGAAGCTCAGCGCCTCCAGGAGCAGCTGCGGATCGAGGCTGGTCACATAGGTGCCGTCGCCCTGGCGCACATCGAGAATGCGGATCAGCGAGAGAGCCCGCACCGCCTCCCGGAGCGAGTTGCGGGAGAGCCCGAGCTCCGCCGCGAGTTCGCTCTCCTTGGGGAGCCGGTCGCCGGGGCGCAGCGCGCCCGAGACGATCATTCCCTTGATCTTCTCGATCGCCTCGTCGGTGACAGCCATGACGGTCCTCCTGGATCCGAACTGGAATCAGAACCGGAAGCAGAACTCGAATCAGAACTGGGTTCAGACATCCGATGTATTCCTTCATTATGCGGGTCGAAGGAAGCGGATGAACCAGGTCTGCCGCAGGTCGTCCAGGGTGCGGGCGGCGCGTCGGCCGCCGTGCCGTTCCGGACACACGGGAAGGGGCGGCCTCCCCGCGGGAGCCGCCCCTTCCCTGGGTACCTGTACGCCCGTCCCCGTCAGCCCCGGTCGCCGAGCATCGACTCGACGCCGGTCCGGATCTCGTCCGTCGCCAGGCCCCGGATCGTCAGCGTGGTGCGGCGGCGCAGTACGTCGTCCGCCGTCTCGGCCCACTCGTGGTCACGGGCGTAGGCGACCTGCGCCCAGATCTCCGGCGCGTCCGGGTGGATGCGCTCGGCCAGCGCCGGGTTCTCGTTCGCCATCCGGGCGATGTCGAAGGAGAGCGAACCGTAGTGCGTGGCCAGGTGCCGCGCGGTGTCGGCCGCCATCCGCGGACCAGGTGTGCCGCCGTCGATCAGCAGCCGGTGCGCCACCGCGTTCGGGTTGGCGATGCCGGGCAGCGGGAGCTTCTTCGGAAGGTGCGAGATCGGCTCCATGTCCTCCGCGAGCGGGTGCCCGGGGAGCGCGGCCAGCTTGTTCATCACCGTACGGCCGATGTGGCGGAACGTCGTCCACTTGCCGCCCGCGACCGACAGCATCCCGCCGCGCCCCTCCGTCACGACCGTCTCGCGCTTGGCCTTGGACGTGTCGCCGGGGCCGCCCGGCAGCACCCGCAGACCGGCGAAGGAGTACGTGATCAGATCACGCGAGAGCTGCTGGTCCCGGATGGAGAACGCCGCCTCGTCGAGGATCTGCGCGGTGTCCTTCTCGTTGACGGCGACGTCCGCGGGATCGCCCTCGTACGCCTCGTCCGTCGTGCCGAGCAGCAGCATGTCCTCCCACGGCAGGGCGAACGTGATGCGGTACTTGTCGATCGGGGTGGCCAGCGCGGCCTTCCACGGGCGGGTGCGCTTCAGGACGAGGTGCGCGCCCTTGGACAGGCGTATGGAAGGTGCCGCGTCCGGGTTCTCCATCCTGCGCAGGTGGTCGACCCACGGCCCGGTGGCGTTCAGCACGAGCCGGGCGTTGACGCCGAACTCCGTGCCGTCCAGGCGGTCTTCGAGCTCGGCGCCGGTCACCCGGCCCCTGGTGAACCGCAGCCCGGTCACCGCCGCGTGGTTGAGCACGACCGCACCCGCGTCGACGGCCGCGCGCACCGTCATCAGCGCCATCCGGGCGTCGTTCATCTGGTCGTCGCCGTAGACCGCGACGGCCTTCAGGTTGTCCGTACGCAGCTCGGGCACGTCGCGCCGGGCCCTGGCCGGGCTGATCACGTGCCCGACGCCGTCACCGAACGCGGAGAGCGCCGAGTAGGCGAACACCCCCGCGCCGAGCTTGGCCGCGCCGTGCGGGCCGCCCTTGTAGACCGGCAGGTAGAAGGTGAGCGGATTGGCCAGGTGGGGGGCCACCTGGCGGGAGACCGCACGGCGCTCGAAGTGGTTCTCCGCGACCAGCTTCACCGCGCCGGTCTGCAGGTAGCGCAGACCGCCGTGGAGCAGCTTGGAGGAGGCGGAGGAGGTGGCGCCGGCGAAGTCACCGGCGTCCACCAGGGCCACCCGCAGCCCGGACTGCGCGGCGTGCCAGGCGGTGGAGATGCCCAGGATGCCGCCACCGATCACCAGGAGGTCGTACGCAGCCTTGGACAGCTGCTCCCGGGTTTCGGCACGGCTCGGGAGGGAGCCGGAGGCCGGGTGGGTCCCGAGGGCCGGGACGCTCTGCAGGGTGGTCATGTCGATTACTCCTCGGCAGTGTCTTCGTCGAGCCAGCCCATGGAGCGTTCTACGGCCTTGAGCCAGCTCTTGTACTCGCGGTCGCGGGTGTCCGCGTCCATGCGGGGGGTCCACTCGGCGGCCCGGCGCCAGTTGGCGCGCAGCGCGTCGGTGTCCGGCCAGAAGCCGACGGCGAGACCGGCGGCGTAGGCGGCGCCGAGGCAGGTCGTCTCGGCGACCATGGGCCGCACCACGGGTGCGTCCAGGAAGTCGGCGAGCGTCTGCATCAGCAGGTTGTTGGAGGTCATGCCGCCGTCGACCTTCAGGGCGGTCAGCTCGACCCCCGAGTCCTTGGTCATGGCGTCGGTGATCTCGCGGGTCTGCCAGGCGGTGGCCTCCAGGACGGCACGGGCGATGTGCGCCTTGGTGACGTACCTGGTCAGACCGGCGATGACGCCGCGGGCGTCGGAGCGCCAGTACGGGGCGAACAGACCGGAGAACGCGGGCACGAAGTACGCGCCACCGTTGTCCTCGACCGAGGAGGCCAGGGTCTCGATCTCGGCCGCGGACTTGATCAGGCCCATCTGGTCGCGCATCCACTGCACCAGCGAACCGGTGACGGCGATGGAGCCCTCCAGGGCGTAGACCGGCTTCTGGTCGCCGATCCGGTACCCCACGGTCGTCAGCAGCCCGTTGTACGAGTTGACGGGCGTCTCGCCGGTGTTCATCAGCATGAAGGTGCCGGTGCCGTACGTGGACTTGGCCTCGCCCTCGGAGAAGCAGGTCTGGCCGAAGAGGGCCGCCTGCTGGTCACCGAGCGCGGACGCCACCGGGACACCGTCGAGCACGCCGCCCTTGGCGTTGCCGTACACCTCGGCGGAGGAACGGATCTCGGGGAGCACCGCGGCCGGGATCTCCATCGACTGGAGGATCCGCTCGTCCCACTGCATCTCGTGCAGGTTCATCAGGAGGGTGCGCGAGGCGTTGGTGACATCGGTGACGTGGACGCCGCCGTCGGTGCCGCCGGTCAGGTTCCAGATGACCCAGGAGTCCATGGTGCCGAAGAGGATGTCGCCGCGCTCGGCGCGCTCGCGCAGCCCCTCGACGTTGTCGAGCAGCCAGCGGACCTTGGGGCCGGCGAAGTACGAGGCGAGCGGCAGCCCGGTCTCGCGGCGGAAACGGTCCTGCCCGACGTTGCGGCCGAGCTCCTTGCAGAGCGCGTCCGTCCGGGTGTCCTGCCAGACGAGGGCGTTGTGGACCGGCTCACCGGTGTTCTTGTCCCAGAGCAGCGTGGTCTCGCGCTGGTTGGTGATGCCGATCGCCTTCACGTCGGCGGCGGTGATGCCCGCCTTGACGATGGCGCCGGCCACGACCTCCTGGACGTTCTCCCAGATCTCGGTCGCGTCGTGCTCGACCCAGCCCGGCTTCGGGAAGATCTGTTCGTGCTCCTTCTGGTCGACGGAGACGATCCGGCCGTCCTTGTCGAAGACGATGCAGCGGCTGGAGGTGGTGCCCTGGTCGATGGCCGCGATGAACGGGCCGGTGGTGTGTGCGTCGGTCACGGTGTGCTCCCGGAAGTCTGTGTGGTCGTGAGGGTTACGGCTCTGGGCGCCACGGCTCAGGCGAAGGCGACGTTGTAGAGCCCGCCCGCGATCGCGCCGCCGATCAGCGGTCCGGCGACCGGGATCCACGCGTAGCCCCAGTCGGAACCGCCCTTGTTCGGCAACGGCAGCAGCGCGTGCACGATACGCGGACCGAGGTCGCGAACCGGGTTGATCGCGTAGCCCGTCGGGCCGCCGAGCGAGAGACCGATACCGACGACCACCAGAGCGGTGACCAGCGCGCCGAGCGTGCCCAGACCGTTGCCCTCGTTGTTCAGGCCCTGGGTGAGGATCGCCAGGACGAGCACGACGGTGGCGATGATCTCCGTGACCAGGTTCTGCACGGCGTGCCGGATCTCGGGGCCGGTGGAGAAGATGCCCAGGACCGGTCCGGCCTTCGGGGCGGCCGCCTTGTCGACCATGCCCTCTTCACCCGTATGGGCGGCCAGGATCTCCGGATCCGTCAGGTGCGCCCGGAACTGCCCGTAGTACGTCAGCCAGACCAGCACCGCGCCGATCATCGCGCCGAACAGCTGGGAGACGAGGTACAGCGGGACGTCGCTCCACTCGGTGCCGCCCTCGATCGCGAGACCGATCGTGACCGCCGGGTTGAGGTGCGCGCCGGAAACGCCACCGGCCAGATACGCGCCGGTCAGCACGGCGAAACCCCACCCGAAGGTGATGGCGAGCCAGCCGGCGTTCTGCGCCTTGGAGCGCTTGAGAGTGACGGCGGCACAGACACCACCGCCGAGCAGGATGAGCACGGCGGTACCTATGGTCTCGCCGATGAAGATGTCGGAGCTGGACACCCGCGACTCCTTTGTCCTTCGTCCAGGGAAGCCGAACCCCGGGTCCCTCCGGTGGTCCGCGCCCTCGTGGGAGGGCGTTTTCCGGCCCTTGGCGCTGTCACACCCTAACGCTGTTTCCGTTTGGTGTTCGACAATGCCGACCGGTGAACGGCAATGCTTCCCCCAGGTGAATCGGGCGTCAAGGGTTGTGTGGCCTATAACTCGATCGTTACCGGGTGGCGCGGCGCAGCGGTGCTCAGAAGCGCCCGGCGCCCAGGTCCCTGGAGACCGCGCGGGCGCAGTCGCGCACCGCGGCGATCAGCTCGGGGCGCAGCTCCCCGTCCGCGCACACCCGCTCCACCGCACCGGTCACGGCGACCGCGCCGACCGGCATCCGCCGCCGGTCGTGGATCGGGGCGGCCACCGCGGCCACGCCCTCCCAGGTCTCCTCCACGTCGGCCGCCCAGCCACGCGCCCGGATCAGGTCGAGCATCGCCTCGAACTCCTCCGGATCGGTGACGGTGCGCGGCGTGAAGGGCTGCCGCTCGGTCTCCATGGCCTCGGTGTGCGCCACCGGGTCGTACGCCGAGAGCACCTTGCCCAGGGCCGTGGAGTGCAGCGGCTGCATGGCCCCGACCTCCAGGACCTGCCGGCTGTCGTCGGGGCGGAACACGTGGTGGACGATGAGGACGCCCTGCTGGTGCAGCACGCCCAGATGGGCGCTCTCGCCGCTGGAGCGGGCCAGGTCGTCCGTCCAGACCAGCGCGCGGGCCCGCAGCTCGTGGACGTCCAGATAGCTGTTGCCCAGGCGCAGCAGCTCGGCGCCCAGCTGATAGCGGCCGGACGCGGCGTCCTGCTCGACGAAGCCCTCGTGCTGGAGCGTGCGCAGGATGCCGTGTGCGGTGCCCTTGGCCAGGCCCAGTGAAGAGGCGATGTCGGAGAGCCCCAGCCGACGCTCGCCACCTGCCAGCAGACGCAGCATCGCCGCCGCCCGCTCCAGCGACTGGATGTTCTTGGCCATCGCGCCGTACTCCTCCACCTCGGTTCGACAATGCTGAACACTATCGGTCGATGCCGACCCCCGCTCGATCGTGCGGCAAAACCGCGACATCGCTGCGAACCGGACATCCCCCCGCACAGCATGCAGTCCGCTCCGTGGGACGGAGTGACGGCCCCGGGCGTCGCACGGCTACGCTGGCCTGGTGCGCCTTCCACCGAAGACGCAAAGCCGACAGCCGTCGCATCCCAGGGAGTACATCCATGGCCTCGTCGCCGACCCCTTCCGCCGACAGCCGGAACCGAGCCGCAGCCCTCCGCGAGGCGCTCGCCACCCGCGTGGTGGTGGCCGACGGTGCCATGGGCACCATGCTCCAGGCGCAGGACCCGACCCTTGAGGACTTCCAGAACCTCGAAGGGTGCAACGAGATCCTGAACGTCACGCGCCCGGACATCGTGCGTTCGGTGCACGAGGAGTACTTCGCCGCCGGCGTCGACTGCGTCGAGACGAACACCTTCGGCGCGAACCTGGCGGCCCTGGGCGAGTACGACATTCCCGAGCGGGTCTTCGAGCTCTCGGAGTCCGGCGCGCGGATCGCCCGCGAGGTCGCCGACGAGTTCACCGCCTCCACCAGGCAGCAGCGGTGGGTGCTCGGCTCGATGGGCCCGGGTACGAAGCTGCCGACGCTGGGCCACGCCCCGTACGCCAGGCTCCGCGACGCCTACCAGCAGAACGCCGAGGGCCTGATCGCCGGCGGCGCCGACGCGCTGCTGGTCGAGACGACCCAGGACCTGCTCCAGACCAAGGCCTCCGTCATCGGCGCCCGGCGCGCCCTGGAGGCCACCGGGGCCGACCTCCCCGTGATCTGCTCCGTCACCGTCGAGACGACCGGCACCATGCTGCTCGGCTCCGAGATCGGCGCGGCGCTCACCGCCCTGGAACCGCTCGGCATCGACCTCATCGGCCTGAACTGCGCCACCGGCCCCGCCGAGATGAGCGAGCACCTGCGCTACCTCGCCCGGCACTCCCGCATCCCGCTGTCCTGCATGCCCAACGCCGGTCTCCCCGTGCTCGGCAAGGACGGCGCGCACTACCCGCTGTCCCCGTCCGAGCTCGCCGACGCCCAGGAGACCTTCGTCCGGGAGTACGGCCTCTCGCTGGTCGGCGGCTGCTGCGGCACGACCCCGGAGCACCTGCGCCAGGTCGTCGAGCGGGTCCGCGGCGTGGCCGTCACCCCCCGCGACCCGCGCCCCGAGCCGGGCGCCGCCTCCCTCTACCAGACCGTCCCGTTCCGCCAGGACACCTCGTACCTCGCGATCGGTGAGCGTACGAACGCCAACGGGTCGAAGAAGTTCCGCGAGGCCATGCTCGAAGCCCGCTGGGACGACTGCGTGGAGATGGCCCGCGACCAGATCCGCGAGGGCGCGCACATGCTCGACCTCTGCGTCGACTACGTGGGCCGCGACGGTGTGGCGGACATGGAGGAGCTGGCCGGCCGTTTCGCGACCGCGTCCACCCTCCCGGTCGTGCTGGACTCGACGGAGCTGCCCGTGCTGCGGGCCGGTCTGGAGAAGCTGGGCGGGCGCGCCGTTCTGAACTCGGTGAACTACGAGGACGGCGACGGTCCGGAGTCCCGGTTCGCCAAGGTCACGGCGCTGGCCGTGGAGCACGGTGCCGCGCTGATCGCGCTGACGATCGACGAGGAGGGCCAGGCCCGCACCGTCGAGCACAAGGTCGCCGTCGCCGAGCGGCTGATCGCGGACCTGACCGGCAACTGGGGCATCCAGGAGTCGGACATCCTCATCGACACCCTGACCTTCACCATCTGTACCGGTCAGGAGGAGTCGCGGGGTGACGGCATCGCCACGATCGGGGCGATCCGCGAGCTGAAGAAGCGCCACCCCGACGTGCAGACCACCCTGGGCCTGTCGAACATCTCCTTCGGCCTCAACCCGGCCGCCAGGGTCGTGCTGAACTCGGTCTTCCTGGACGAGTGCGTCAAGGCCGGCCTCGATTCCGCGATCGTGCACGCCTCGAAGATCCTGCCGATCGCGCGCCTGGAGGAGGAGCAGGTCAAGGTCGCCCTCGACCTGATCCACGACCGCCGCGCCGAGGGATACGACCCGCTCCAGAAGCTCATGGAGCTGTTCGAGGGCGTCAGCACGAAGTCGATGAAGGCCGGCAAGGCCGAGGAACTCCTCGCCCTGCCGCTCGAAGAGCGACTCCAGCGCCGCATCATCGACGGCGAGAAGAACGGCCTGGAGGCCGACCTCGACGAGGCGCTCACCACCACGCCCGCTCTGGACATCGTGAACAACACCCTCCTGGAGGGCATGAAGGTCGTCGGTGAGCTGTTCGGTTCCGGGCAGATGCAGCTGCCGTTCGTCCTGCAGTCCGCCGAGGTGATGAAGACCGCGGTGGCCTATCTCGAACCGCACATGGAGAAGTCGGACGCCGAGGGCAAGGGCACCATCGTCCTGGCCACGGTCCGCGGCGACGTCCATGACATCGGGAAGAACCTCGTCGACATCATCCTGTCCAACAACGGCTACAACGTCGTCAACCTCGGCATCAAGCAGCCCGTCTCCGCGATCCTGGAGGCGGCCGAGGAACACCGCGCCGACGTCATCGGCATGTCCGGCCTCCTGGTCAAGTCGACCGTGATCATGAAGGAGAACCTCCAGGAGCTGAACCAGCGCAAGCTGGCCGCCGACTTCCCCGTGATCCTCGGCGGTGCGGCCCTGACCCGCGCCTATGTCGAGCAGGACCTCCACGAGATCTACGAGGGCGAGGTCCGCTACGCCCGCGACGCGTTCGAGGGGCTGCGGCTGATGGACGCGCTGATCGCGGTCAAGCGCGGGGTCCCGGGCGCGGTCCTGCCCGAGCTCAAGCAGCGCCGGGTGCCCAAGCGGGACACCGCGGTCCTGGAGGTCGACGAGCCGCAGGAGGGCGTGCGCTCCGACGTCGCGGTCGACAACCCGGTCCCGGCCCCGCCGTTCTGGGGAACCCGGGTCGTCAAGGGCATCCAGCTCAAGGAGTACGCCTCCTGGCTCGACGAGGGCGCCCTCTTCAAGGGCCAGTGGGGGCTCAAGCAGGCCCGTACCGGCGACGGCCCCACGTACGAGGAGCTGGTGGAGACCGAGGGCCGCCCGCACCTGCGCGGCTGGCTCGACAAGCTCCACACCGAGAACCTCCTGGAAGCCGCCGTCGTCCACGGCTACTTCCCGTGCGTGTCCAAGGGCGACGACCTGATCCTGCTCCACGAGGACGGCTCGGAGCGGACCCGCTTCACCTTCCCCCGCCAGCGCCGCGGCCGCCGCCTGTGCCTCGCGGACTTCTTCCGCCCCGAGGAATCCGGCGAGACCGACGTCATCGGCCTCCAGGTCGTCACCGTCGGTTCGAAGATCGGCGCCGAGACCGCGAAGCTCTTCGAGGCCAACTCCTACCGCGACTACCTCGAACTCCACGGCCTGTCCGTCCAGCTCGCCGAGGCTCTCGCCGAGTACTGGCACGCCCGGGTCCGCGCCGAGCTGGGCTTCGGCGGCGAGGACCCGGCCGACGTCGAGGACATGTTCGCGCTGAAGTACCGGGGCGCGCGCTTCTCCCTCGGGTACGGGGCCTGCCCCGACCTGGAGGACCGCGCGAAGATCGCCGAGCTGCTCCAGCCCGAGCGGATCGGGGTGCATCTCTCGGAGGAGTTCCAGCTGCATCCGGAGCAGTCCACCGACGCGATCGTCATCCACCACCCGGAGGCGAAGTACTTCAACGCGCGGTAAGACGCCGTTCAACGCGCGGTAGCACGACAAGTCGTACACTTGTCGGCCCAGTGCAGGCCGGTCGCCCTTCCCACGGGAAATGGCGGCCGGCCTTCTCGTCCCTCACGGAAGGTGTGCCGGATGACCAGCACCGTCCCCGCGTCCCTGACCCGCACGGCCGAAGGCGCCGCGCTCCAGGCCGTCCTCCTCGACATGGACGGCACCCTCGTCGACACCGAGGGGTTCTGGTGGGACGTGGAGGTGGAGGTCTTCGCGGAGCTCGGGCACCAGCTCGACGAAGCCTGGCGGGACGTGGTGGTCGGCGGGCCGATGACCCGCAGTGCCGGCTACCTCATGGACGTCACCGGTGCGGACATCACCCTCGACGAGCTGACCGTGCTGCTCAACGACCGCTTCGAGGAGCGCATCGGCCGCGGTGTGCCGCTGATGCCCGGTGCGGCCCGGCTGCTGGCCGAACTGGTCAGGCACGACATTCCCACGGCCCTGGTCTCCGCCTCGCACCGGCGGATCATCGACCGGGTACTGGAGTCGGTGGGCCGTCACCACTTCGCCCTCACCGTCGCGGGCGACGAGGTCTCCCGCACGAAGCCGCACCCGGAGCCGTATCTCTTCGCCGCTTCCGGTTTCGGCGCGGATCCCGAGTACTGCGCGGTCATCGAGGACACCGCGACCGGTGTCGCGGCCGCCGAGGCGGCGGGCTGCCGGGTGGTCGTCGTGCCGTCCGTCGCCCCCATCGCCCCCGCGTCCGGCCGGGTGGTCGTACGTTCGCTCGAAGAAGTCGACCTCGCTTTTCTCCGGGGCCTGGTCACGGGAAAGCGTTGATCCGCATACCGAGAGTATTTCTGTGAATGAATAGAAAAGCTCTCGGCGGAGGATGGTGCATTTTCTGTCGTGCGCGCGTGGGCAAGCCGGTGATCGAATAGGGGATTCGAACGGCCCCGGGCGTGAGCTTTCTCACCCGAAAAGCGATCCGGCGGCATTTCAAGATCCCCCGTCACGTCCGTTTTGTGGCACCCGGATGTACCGGTTCGCCCAAGTATCTGTGGAACATTCCTGGTGCAGGGAAATGGCTCGCCATTAATTCCCGGCACCATCGGATTACGCACCGGAAGTTCTCCGGTCCGGCATTGCCGGTGACGCCTACTAATGTCGCTTTCTCCATGCCCGGATGAGGGAGAGCGTCCAAGATGAACCGCAAGACTCTGGTGCTGCCGGCCGTCGTCGGCCTGCTCGCGCCCGTACTCGCCGCCTGCGGCGCGTCGGGTGACGGGGGCGATGACAAGGACGCCGTCGTCGTCGGCGCCACGGACCAGCTCGTCGCCTCCAAGGACAACCCCGCACCGCTCGATCCCGCCATCGGCTACGAGGCCGGCGTATGGAACGTGCTCCGGCAGACCGTGCAGACCCTGATGCACGTTCCGCGCGGCGGCGGACTGCCGGTGCCCGAAGCGGCCGAGAGCTGTGCCTTCACGGACACCCAGAACGAGAGCTACCGCTGCAAGCTGCGCAGCGGCCTGGAGTTCGCCGACGGCAGGCCGGTCACCGCCGACGACGTGAAGTACTCCGTGGACCGGGTCATCGGCATCCACGCGGCCAACGGGCCGGTCGCCCTGCTCGACAACATCGACACGGTCGAGACGAGGGACGAACGGGAGGTCGTCTTCCACCTGCGCACACCCGACGCCACGTTCCCGTACAAGCTCGCCACCCCCGTCGCCGGAATCGTGCCGCGGAGCGCGTACCCGGCGAAGTCCGCGCGGACCGGGTTCCAGGTGGACGGCTCCGGCCCGTACACCATGAAGGCGGAAGTCAGGCACAACAAGGCCGTGAAGATCCACTTCACCAGGAACCCCCGCTACAAGGGGGACCTGAAGGTGCGCAACGACGAGGTCGAGCTGGACCTCTTCCCCGACGCGGCCGCGATGGGGAAGGCGTTCGACAGCAAGAAGATCGACATGATGGCCCGCACCATGACGCCCGCACAGGCCCAGGAGCTGCTGGAGAAGCCCGAGAGCGGCGTCAAGCTCACCGAGATGCCCGGCCTCGCCATCCGCTACCTCGGCTTCGACACCAAGGACCCGGCCGTCAAGGACAAGGCGGTCCGTCAGGCCATGGCCCAGGTCGTCGACCGGGGTGAGATCGCGGGCAAGGTGTACGGCACCACGGCCGAGCCGCTGTACTCGCTGATCCCCTCCAGCATCGCCGGGCACACCAACTCGTTCTACAACAAGTACGGCGAGCCCAGCACCGCGAAGGCCGCGGCCATCCTGCGCTCGGCGGACATCCACACTCCGGTGAAGCTCACCCTGCACTACACCACCGACCACTTCGGCGTCGGCACCGCCGCCGAATTCCAGGCCCTGAAGAAGCAGTTCAACGACACCGGGCTGTTCGACGTCGATGTCGAGGGCACCCCCTGGGAGAAATTCCGTCCCGCCCAGGTCCGCGGCGACTACGCCGTCTACGGCATGGGCTGGTTCCCCGACTTCCCGGACCCCGACAACTTCACCGCGCCGTTCCTCGACCGGAACAACTTCCTCAACTCGCCCTACCAGTCGGCCCTGGCGCAGAAGACGCTCATCCCGCAGTCCCGCCGCGAGACCGACCGCAGCGCCGCGGCCAAGACCTTCCAGCAGCTCCAGGACGTCGTCGCCACCGACGTACCCGTACTGCCGATCTGGCAGGGCAAGCAGTACGTCGCCTCCCGCGAGGGCCTCACCGGCGTCGAATGGGCGGTCAACGCCTCCGCCGACCTCCAGCTGTGGGAGCTGGCAGAAGACCCGCGCTGAGCCAGGAGGTGCCCCGGGCCCGTCCGGCCGGGGCACCACCGCTCAGGTCACTGGGCGCCGGGGCGGACCAGGCCGCTTTCGTACGCGTACACCGCGGCCTGCACGCGGTCGCGCAGCCCGAGCTTGGTCAGCACATGGCCGACATGCGTCTTGACCGTCGTCTCGCTGACGAACAGATCCGCGGCGATCTCCGCGTTCGACAGACCGCGGGCCACCAGCTTCAGCACCTCGACCTCGCGGTCGGTCAGTGTGTGCAGGGTGTCGGGCAACGGCTCCTCGCCGGACGGCAGATGGTCCGCGTACTTGTCGAGGAGCCTGCGGGTGATGCTCGGGGCGAGCATCGCCTCGCCCGCCGCGACCACCCGGATGGCCTGCACCAGCTCATTGGCCGGGGCGTCCTTCAGCAGGAAGCCGCTGGCACCGGCGCGCAGCGCCTCCACCACGTACTCGTCGAGATCGAAGGTGGTCAGCACCAGCACCTTCGCCGGGCCGTCGCGGCCCGGTCCGGTGATCTGGCGGGTCGCCTCGACGCCGTCCATCCGCGGCATCCGGATGTCCATCAGCACCACATCGGGCTGCAACGCCCGCACCTGGTCGAGAGCCTGGAGACCGTCACCGGCCTCACCCACCACCGCGAGATCGCCCTCCGCCTCCAGGATCATCCGGAAGCCGGTGCGCAGCAGGGGCTGGTCGTCGACCAGTAGGACGCGGATAGCCACAGGGTCTCCTTCAGGGTCCTTCGGGGGCCACAGGCCGGCCGGCCTCAGCACGGACCGGATCCATTCTGCCCTGCACATCCTGCTCCGCCTCGGCCGGGCGGGCCGTCAACGGATAGACCGGGGGAGTGCCACCGAATTCGGGACAGACCGACCGGTGGTCGCACCAGCCGCAGAGCTTCGTCGGCCGGGGCCGCCACTCACCCGTCTCCGTGGCCAGCCGGATCGCGTCCCACAGCGCCAGCAGCTTGCGCTCCACCCGCTCCAGGTCCGCCACCACCGGGTCGTACGTCAGGATGTCCCCGCTGCCGAGGTAGACCAGCTGGAGCCGGCGCGGCACCACACCCTTCAGCCGCCAGATCACCAGGGCGTAGAACTTCATCTGGAAGAGCGCGCCCTCCGCGTACTCCGGGCGCGGCGCCTTCCCCGTCTTGTAGTCGACGATCCGGACCTCGCCCGTCGGCGCCACGTCGATCCGGTCGATCACCCCGCGCAGCCGCAGCCCCGACGCCAGCTCCGTCTCGACGAACAGCTCCCGCTCGGCGGGCTCCAGACGCGTCGGATCCTCCAGCGAGAACCACCGCTCCACCAGGCTCTCCGCCTCCGAGAGCCAGCGCGCCAGCCGCTCGCCCCCGGCATCCTCGGCGAACAGCTCCGACAGCTCCGGCCTGGACTCCAGCAGCCGGTCCCACTGGGCGGGGATCAGCGCCGTGGCCCGGCCCGCCGTGCGCTCCACCGCGGGGTTGTCGAACAGCCGCTCCAGCACCGCATGGACCAGCGTGCCCCGGGTAGCCGCCTCGCTGGGCTTCTCCGGCAGCTTGTCGATGACCCGGAAGCGGTACAGCAGCGGACACTGCATGAAATCGCTCGCCCGCGACGGAGACAGGGACGAAGGCGGCTGAGCGGGCCGCGGCAGGGAGGTCATGTCGAAGACCCTACGGCCCGCCACTGACAGCGGGCGGCATACCATCGACCACACAGCCTCGAACACTGCATGATCGTGCCGTAGGGCACCGACCGGAGGGACCCCGTGGACGAGAGCGGCGACAGCGGGCGGCCGCAGCCCGGTGCAGGGGGAGCAACCCCCGGACCCGGCCCCGACAAGGGCGAACCGCAGCGCCCCGAAGAGCCCGGAGGCGGCCTTCTCATGGGCCGCCCCTTCGGCGTGCCGGTGTACGTCGCGCCCAGCTGGTTCCTCGTGGCCGCGCTGATCACCTGGGTCTTCGGCGGTCAGCTCGAACGGGTGCTGCCCGAGCTCGGCTCGGCGCGCTACCTGGTCTCCCTCTTCTTCGCGATCGCCTTCTACGCCTCCGTGCTCGTCCACGAACTCGCCCACACCGTCGTGGCACTGCGCTACAAGCTGCCGGTGCGCCGCATCCAGCTCCAGTTCTTCGGCGGCGTCTCCGAGATCGAGAAGGAGTCCGAGACCCCGGGCCGCGAATTCCTGCTGGCCTTCGTCGGACCGCTGCTCTCCCTGGTTCTCGCGGGCCTCTTCTACATCGGGATGATGTTCGTCGAGCCCGGCACCGTGCCCGGTGTCCTGCTCGCCGGCCTGATGATCTCCAACCTCCTGGTGGCCGCCTTCAACCTCCTGCCGGGACTGCCGCTGGACGGCGGACGCATGCTGCGCGCCGTCGTCTGGAAGGTCACCGGAAAGCCGATGAGCGGCACCGTCGCCGCGGCCTGGGTCGGCCGCGCCCTCGCCGTCATCACCCTGATCGGCCTGCCGCTGCTCACCCACACCGGGACCTTCGGCAACGATCCCGGCGACCTCAGCGGCATGGACACCATCACCGACGCGCTGCTCGCCGCCATCCTCGCCGCGATCATCTGGACCGGGGCGGGCAACAGCCTGCGCATGGCCCGCCTGCGCGAACACCTCCCCGAACTGCGCGCCCGCACCCTCACCCGGCGCGCCGTCCCGGTGGAGTCCGCCACCCCGCTCTCCGAGGCCCTGCGCCGGGCCAACGAGGCGGGCGCCCGCGCCCTGGTCGTCGTCGACGGCCACGGCGAACCGAAGGGCATCGTCCGGGAGACGGCCATCGTGGGCGTGCCGGAGCACCGCCGCCCCTGGGTCGCCGTCAGCGGTCTCGCCCAGGACCTCACCGAAGGCATGAAGGTCTCCGCCGAGCTGTCCGGCGAAGCCCTCCTGGACCGGCTCAAGGCCAGCCCGGCCACCGAGTACCTCGTCCTGGAGGAGACCGGAGAGATCTACGGCGTCCTCTCCACCGCAGACGTCGAACGCGCGTTCGTCGCCGCTCTGGCCAGGCCCGCCGCCTGACCGCCAGGGCCTCTCGTGTGGATCATGCCGGGCTCGCGGGGTGATCCGAACGAAAGACCCTGACCCCCGCCCCGGGCTCGCGGTCGGAGCCCGGGGAATCACCGGTACGCTGGTCACATGTCTGAACCGACCGGTGCCGCCCGCCGACGCGGGCCCTTCAAGGTCGGGGACCAGGTCCAGCTCACCGATCCCAAGGGACGCCACTACACCTTCACGCTCGAAGCCGGAAAGAACTTCCACACCCACAAGGGTTCTTTCCCGCACGACGAGCTGATCGGTGCTCCCGAGGGCAGTGTTGTCCGAACCACGGGAAACGTCGCCTATCTCGCGCTGCGCCCCCTGCTCCCCGACTACGTCCTGTCCATGCCCCGCGGCGCCGCCGTGGTCTACCCCAAGGACGCGGGGCAGATCCTGGCCTTCGCCGACATCTTCCCCGGCGCCCGCGTCGTGGAGGCCGGCGTCGGCTCCGGCTCGCTCTCCACCTTCCTGCTGCGCGCCATCGGCGACCAGGGCATGCTGCACTCCTACGAGCGCCGCGAGGACTTCGCCGAGATCGCCCAGCAGAACGTGGAGCGCTACTTCGGCGAACCGCACCCGGCCTGGCAGCTCACCGTCGGCGACCTCCAGGACAACCTCTCGGACACCGACGTCGACCGTGTCGTCCTCGACATGCTCGCCCCCTGGGAGTGCCTGGAGGCCGTCTCCAAGGCGCTGGTGCCCGGCGGCATCCTCTGCGCGTACGTCGCCACCACCACCCAGCTCGCGCGGACCGTCGAGTCCATCCGTGAGATCGGCTGCTTCGCCGAGCCGCAGCCCTGGGAATCGATGATCCGCAACTGGCACGTCGAGGGCCTGGCCGTCCGCCCGGACCACCGCATGATCGGCCACACCGGCTTCCTCGTCACCGCCCGCCGCCTGGCCGACGGTGTGGAGGCCCCGCTGCGCCGCCGCCGCCCCGCCAAGGGCGCCTACGGCGAGGACTACGACGGTCCCGGCAGCCAGAGCGGCGGCTCCTCCCGCGGCTGACCCGCGCAACGCACCGGCGCCGCCGTCGAGTTCCCGGACCGACCCGGGAACTCGACGGCGGCGCCCTTTCGTTGCCGGTACGAGGACTCCGTCCTCGCACGCCCCGTAATCAGTGCCGACCCCACCGTTCCGCTGCTCTGTGAGGTGTGGCACGATGCTGGCCACCCCATGCCGCCGCGGCAGTCCCACCGGTGGCGCCGCCCACCCGGGCGTCCTCGATCCACAGGAACCACAGGAGACATCCCGCGTGCAGCCCTCCGAGCTCCCGGACCTCGCGCACACCGACACCAAGCCGATGCACTGGCTCGCCACGGCGGCTGCCATGGCCGCCGTGGTCGCGGCCGCCGGCCTGCTCCAGCCGGACCCCACGGCCTCGGCCTCCACCCCCCACCGCACCACGGCACAGCACGGCACCACGGCCGTCACCGCCCCCGACCCGGCACGGGCGGACTTCCCCCTGGAATGCGGCGGACTGGAGAACACCGTGGCCAAGCAGGCCACCGGCGACCTCGACGGTGACGGCCGCCCCGAGACCGTCGCGGTGGTCCACTGCGCGGCCGGCTCCGGCACCCCGCCCAGCGGCGTCTACGTCCTCACGCACGGAAGCGGGGCCGCACCGCGGGTCGTGGCGACCCTGGTGGACCCCGCCCAGGCGATGAGCATCGGCGATTTCGCGGTGCGTGACGGAATCATTTCGGCCACCCTGCTCGGCTACTCCTCCGACGAGGTGGCGCGCTGCTGCCCCGACCAGCAGGAGCGGGTCACCTGGCAGTGGAAGGGCGGCGCGTTCGTCCGCGCCACCCAGGACGCCCCGGGCAACGCCTGACCGGTCACCGCGCGTGACCGGCTCACCGGATGTGACCGGTCACCGCGAGTGACCGGAGGCCCGCGACCGCCGGGTCAGGCGGCCTCGGGGCCGTACACCTCGACGCTGTCCGAGACGCGACGGACGTGGATGCAGTCCCCCGGGCACTCCTTGGCCGAATCGACCACGTCCTGGAGGAGCGGCAGCGGAACGGGCGTCGTCGCGCCCGGGTCCTGCAGCAGCTCGTCGTCGGCGCTCTTCACATAGGCCAGCCCGTCGATGTCCAGCTCGAACACCTCGGGTGCGTACTGGACACAGATACCGTCGCCCGTGCAGAGGTCCTGGTCGATCCAGACTTCCAGGTCCTGCGCGTCGCCACCGATGGGAGCGTCCTGCTGCACGGTCATTTCTCCTGCCGTTCCCTGCGTATCCGAACCAAAAGAAGCCAGCCCTGACGGGTGTTGAACGGTTCGACGATACAACCGGCCGCTTTCGGATGTTGAAGGGTGGGTATTCCCCTGACACGAGGGGGAACGCAACGGTGAAGATCGGACACGCCCCGCAGTCTTTGTGATCTAGGGGTTTCAATCATCACCCACCCAGGTAGGGTCAGGAAGCGTCCAGCTCCCCTTGGAGGAGGTGAGGACCGTGGCAGCCCACGACGACGACATCAACCGCGGCATCCGGCCCGGGCGGGGGTCCGAAGACCCAGCCGGCCAGGTCGCCTATCTTGAGCAGGAAATCGCCGTCCTGCGACGTAAGCTCGCCGACTCTCCGCGCCATACGAGGATTCTCGAAGAGCGGATCGTCGAGTTGCAGACCAACCTCGCAGGCGTATCCGCACAGAATGAGCGGCTCGCCAACACACTGCGCGAGGCCCGCGACCAGATCGTGGCCCTCAAGGAAGAAGTCGACCGGCTCGCACAGCCGCCGGCCGGTTTCGGTGTGTTCCTGCAGGGAAATGAGGACGGCACCTGCGACATCTTCACCGGAGGCCGGAAACTCCGGGTGAACGTCAGCCCCAGTGTCGAGCTCGACGACCTCCGGCGCGGCCAGGAAGTCATGCTCAACGAAGCGCTCAACGTGGTCGACGCCATGGAATTCGAGCGGACCGGGGACATCGTCACCCTCAAGGAGATCCTTGAGGACGGCGAGCGGGCCCTGGTCATCGGGCACACCGACGAGGAACGGGTGGTGCGGCTCGCCGAGCCGCTGCTGGACATCACCATCCGCCCCGGCGACGCCCTCCTGCTCGAACCCAGGTCCGGCTACGTCTACGAAGTGGTCCCCAAGAGCGAGGTCGAAGAACTCGTCCTCGAAGAGGTACCGGACATCGACTACGACAAGATCGGCGGCCTGGGCGACCAGATCGAACTGATCCGGGACGCGGTCGAACTTCCCTACCTCCACCCCGACCTCTTCAAGGAACACGAACTGCGTCCGCCGAAGGGCATCCTGCTCTACGGTCCCCCCGGCTGCGGCAAGACACTCATCGCCAAGGCCGTCGCCAACTCCCTTGCCAAGAAGGTCGCCGAGGTCACCGGCCAGCCGGCGGGCAAGAGCTACTTCCTCAACATCAAGGGTCCGGAGCTCCTCAACAAGTACGTCGGCGAGACCGAGCGGCACATCCGCCTCGTCTTCCAGCGTGCCCGTGAGAAGGCGAGCGAGGGCACCCCCGTCATCGTCTTCTTCGACGAGATGGAGTCGCTCTTCCGCACCCGCGGATCCGGTGTCAGCTCGGACGTGGAGAACACCATCGTCCCCCAGCTGCTCGCCGAGATCGACGGAGTCGAGGGCCTGGAGAACGTCATCGTCATCGGCGCCTCCAACCGCGAGGACATGATCGACCCCGCGATCCTGCGACCCGGCCGCCTCGATGTGAAGATCAAGATCGAGCGCCCGGACGCGGAGGCCGCGAAGGACATCTTCGCGAAGTACCTCACGCCTTCGCTGCCACTGCACGCCGACGACCTCGCGGAGCACACCGGCTCCAAGGAATCCGCCGCGCACGCCATGATCCAGTCGGTCGTCGAGCGGATGTACACCGAGTCCGAGGAGAACCGCTTCCTCGAGGTCACGTACGCCAACGGCGACAAGGAAGTCCTGTACTTCAAGGACTTCAACTCCGGCGCGATGATCCAGAACATCGTCGACCGGGCCAAGAAGATGGCCATCAAGGCCTTCCTCGACCAGGGCCAGAAGGGCCTTCGCGTCTCCCATCTCCTCCAGGCGTGCGTGGACGAGTTCAAGGAGAACGAGGACCTGCCGAACACCACCAACCCGGACGACTGGGCCAGGATCTCCGGCAAGAAGGGTGAGCGGATCGTCTTCATCCGCACGCTCGTCACTGGAAAGCAGGGCGCGGACACCGGTCGCTCCATCGACACGGTGGCGAACACCGGTCAGTACCTGTAGAACGCAGTCAGGCTGCGGATGCCCGGCCGGGCGTCCGCAGCCGGTTGCTTTCGGTCCCGATCGCGCGACACCGCAGCAATGACGTAATTGATCTCCCCACCAGCACAGAGGCGCTCTAGGCTCTTGCGTACCGCCCGGTCGCGCAGTGCGCGGACGGGCAGTGCACGCGCACCGACAAGCAGCGGTACTTGAGCGCCGCCCCTCAAGGGAGCGCCGCCGGGCAAGGAGGGCCGCATGACCGTACGGCGAGTAATGGGCATCGAGACGGAGTACGGGATCTCCGTCCCCGGCCACCCCAACGCCAATGCCATGCTCACCTCGTCCCAGATCGTCAACGCCTACGCAGCGGCGATGCACCGGGCGCGCCGCGCCCGCTGGGACTTCGAGGAGGAGAATCCGCTGCGGGACGCGCGAGGTTTCGACCTCGCCCGCGAGACCGCGGACTCCAGCCAGCTCACCGACGAGGACATCGGCCTCGCCAATGTCATCCTCACCAACGGGGCCCGCCTCTACGTCGACCACGCGCACCCGGAGTACAGCTCCCCGGAAGTCACCAATCCGCGGGACGCGGTCCTCTGGGACAAGGCCGGCGAACGCATCATGGCCGAGGCCGCCGAGCGCGCGGCCCAGCTTCCCGGCGCCCAGCCGATCCACCTCTACAAGAACAACACCGACAACAAGGGCGCCTCGTACGGCACGCACGAGAACTACCTGATGAAGCGGGAGACCCCGTTCTCCGACATCGTGCGCCATCTGACCCCGTTCTTCGTCTCCCGCCAGGTGGTCACCGGGGCGGGGCGTGTGGGAATCGGCCAGGACGGCCACGAGCACGGATTCCAGATCAGCCAGCGCGCCGATTACTTCGAGGTCGAGGTCGGGCTGGAGACCACGCTCAAGCGCCCCATCATCAACACCCGCGACGAACCCCATTCCGACGCCGAGAAGTACCGCCGGCTCCATGTGATCATCGGGGACGCGAACCTCTCGGAGATCTCCACCTATCTCAAGCTCGGCACCACCGCCCTGATCCTCTCCATGATCGAGGACGGCTTCATCAACGTCGATCTCGCGGTCGACCAGCCGGTGCGCACCCTGCACCACGTCTCCCACGACCCGACCCTGAAGCACCTCATCACGCTGCGCAGCGGCCGTACCCTCACCGCGGTGCAACTGCAGATGGAGTACTTCGAGCTGGGCCGCAAGTACGTCGAGGAGCGGTACGGGGCGGATGCCGACGAGCAGACCAAGGACGTCCTGATCCGCTGGGAGGACACCCTCAACCGGCTGGAGAACGACCCGATGAGCCTGTCGGGCGAGCTCGACTGGATCGCCAAGCGGGAGCTCATGGAGGGCTACCGCCGCCGCGACAGCCTGGACTGGGACGCGGCGCGTCTGCACCTGGTGGATCTCCAGTACGCCGATGTGCGGGCCGAGAAGGGCCTCTACAACCGTCTGGCGGCCCGCGGGAAGATGAAGCGGCTGCTGGACGAGAACGAGGTCCAGCAGGCCCGTACGAGGCCACCGGAGGACACCAGGGCCTATTTCCGCGGCCGCTGCCTGGAGCAGTACGCCGACGACGTGGCGGCGGCCTCCTGGGACTCGGTCATCTTCGACCTGCCCGGTCATGACTCCCTGCAACGGGTACCCACCCTGGAGCCGCTGCGCGGTACCCGCGATCACGTCAAGGAGCTGCTGGACCGCTGCCGCACGGCGGAGGAGCTGGTCCAGGTCCTGTCGGGCGGCTGAAAGGGCCGGGATCGGGGAATCATCGGGATGACCCCCGGACGTTGAGGGAAAGTACCGGGCCGATGTCGGAGCCCGTGGGTAGGGTCTGATCAAGTGCTTCGAACCGAGCGGGGTGAGCTAGATGGCGACCAAGGACACCGGCGGCGGACAGCAGAAGGCGACGCGTTCCACCGAGGAGGTCGAGGAGCAGGCGCAGGACGCGCAGGTCTCCGAGGACCTCAAGGACCGCCAGGAGAAGCTGAGCGACGACGTCGACTCGGTTCTGGACGAGATCGATGACGTGCTCGAAGAGAACGCCGAGGATTTCGTGCGTTCCTTCGTGCAAAAGGGTGGACAGTAGTTCACGGATGTGAACGCGGGGGAGTGGAGAGCGGTGCGCGCGGTACGGGCCGGTCCGGCCCGTACCGCGCGGGCGCAGACGGCACCGTGAGCCGTGCAGCTGCCCCCGCGGTTCATGTGGATCACCGCCACGGGACGGGTAGGGTCCGTGGCGTAACCGCATCAACTGCAACTCGGCCATCGGCAAGTTGGGAGACGATCCTGACGCCTTGCTCAGGGCCGTCGCTTACCTGGAGGGAAACGCGTGGAAGCCAACACTCGTAGCACCGGGCGTCTACCAGCTGCCTTCCTGACGCCGGGATCCTCTTCGTTCATGGATTTCCTGTCCGACCACTCGCCCGGGATGCTCCCCGGCAACCGGAACCTGCCGGCCCTCCAGGGGGCCATCGAGGCGCCGCACGGGACCACGATCGTCGCGGTGACGTTCGCCGGCGGTGTGGTGCTGGCCGGTGACCGGCGCGCGACCATGGGCAATGTGATCGCCCAGCGCGACATCGAGAAGGTCTTCCCGGCCGACGAGTATTCGGCGGTGGGCATCGCCGGCACGGCCGGACTGGCCGTGGAGATGGTCAAGCTCTTCCAGCTGGAGCTGGAGCACTTCGAGAAGGTCGAGGGCGCCCAGCTCTCCCTGGAGGGCAAGGCGAACCGGCTCTCCACGATGATCCGCAGCAATCTGGGGATGGCCATGCAGGGCCTCGCCGTCGTGCCGCTCTTCGCCGGGTTCGACATCGACCGCGAGAAGGGCCGGATCTTCTCGTACGACGTCACCGGAGGCCGTTCCGAGGAGCACGGGTACGCGGCCACCGGCTCCGGGTCGGTCTTCGCCCGGAGCTCGATGAAGAAGCTCTACCACGGGGAGCTGACCGAGCAGGAGGCCCTCACCCTGGTCGTACAGGCGCTGTACGACGCCGCGGACGACGACTCGGCGACCGGCGGCCCCGATGTGGCCCGGCGGATCTACCCGATCGTCACCGTCATCACCGACGAAGGCTTCCGGAGGCTGGACGAGGCGGAGTCCTCCGGGATCGCGCGCTCGGTCCTGGAGCGCCGGCTGGAGCAGCCCGACGGCCCGCGCGCCGCGCTGCTCTGATCTCCGTTCCGCTGCTTCTCCGATGCTCTCGTCACTGACAGAAAGGGACGGATAACCGGTGTCGACGCCGTTCTATGTCTCACCTCAGCAGGCCATGGCCGACCGGGCGGAATACGCCCGGAAGGGCATCGCCCGTGGTCGCAGCCTGGTTGTGCTGCAGTATGCCGACGGCATTGTGTTCGTCGGCGAGAACCCGTCCCGCGCGCTGCACAAGTTCAGCGAGATCTACGACCGGATCGGCTTCGCCGCCGCCGGCAAGTACAACGAGTACGAGAATCTCCGTATCGGCGGCGTGCGCTACGCCGATCTGCGCGGATACACCTACGACCGTGACGATGTGACGGCCCGTGGGCTGGCCAACGTGTACGCGCAGACGCTGGGCACCATTTTCTCCAGTGCGGCCGAGAAGCCGTACGAGGTGGAACTGGTGGTCGCCGAAGTGGGCACCGAACCGGAGGGCGACCAGATCTACCGGCTGCCGCACGACGGCTCGATCGTCGACGAGCACGGCTCGGTGGCGGTCGGCGGCAACGCCGAGCAGATCAGCACCTTCCTGGACCAGCGGCACCGCGACGGGATGACACTCGCCGAGGCGCTCAAGTTGGCGGTGCAGGCGCTGTCGCGCGATCCCAACGGCAGCGAGCGGGAGATCCCCGCCGAGCGGCTGGAGGTCGCGGTGCTGGACCGTACGCGGCCCCAGCAGCGGAAGTTCAAGCGGATCGTCGGCAGGCAGCTGGCGCGGCTGCTGGAGGCGGACGGCGGCTCCGCGCCGACGGACGCCCCGTCCGACACCGAGGAGGGCGAGGACACCGGGTCCGCCGCCGCTCCCGACACATCGAAGCCCACCGACTCCGGTGGTGACGTGGAGTAGTCCGTCGAAGGACGGTCCACCGCTGTGACCGTGCCCCGGTCCGCCGCTCCCGGCGGGCCGGGGCACCGTCATGCCCGCGGGGCGTCCGGGGGCGGGGGCGCCGAGGAGCCGCGGGCCACCAGCTGCACCGGGAGGCTGCCGGTCTCGGCCGGCCGGTCGTCCAGGACCGCCAGCAGGGCGGCCATGCCGCGCTCCCCGACCTGCTCGGCGGGCAGCCGCACGGTGGTGAGCTCCGGCTCGACGGCCGTGGCCAGGGCCAGATCGTCGAACCCGGTGACGGACAGGTCGTCGGGCACCCGGAGGCCCAGTCTGCGGGCGGCCTTGCAGGCACCCGCGGCGAGGATGTCGTCGTCGCAGACGAGGGCGGTGGGCCGGGGCCCCGGGGCGGCGAGCGCGTGCTCCGCCGCGACGCGGCCCGCGTGGACGTCGAGCGCCGCCGTGACGGTCCGCACCGAGGTGCCGGGCACCGCCCGCAGGGCCTCCTGGAGCGCCCGGCCGCGTACCGCGAAGGTCCAGGAGCCGACCGACGACGCCAGGTGGACGAAGCGGCGGTGGCCGAGGGCGAGGAGGTGCTCCGCGACCTGCCGCATGCCGTCGGCGATGTCCAGGTTGACGCGGGCCGCGACACCGGCGTCCGCCGGATCGCTGTCGAGCATGACCAGCGGCAGTCCCGCGCCGCGCAGCGCGTCGAGCGCCCCGGCGGCCATGGAGGAGGCGATCACGCCGTCCAGGGAGGCGCTCGCCGAGGCGAAGGGGTCCCGGGCCGGGCCGGTGCCTTCGGGGGACGGGTAGAGGACGACGCCGAAGCCGTGCTCGGCGGCGACCTCGGCGGCGCCGGTGTAGACGCGGGCGAAGAACTCGTTGGTGAGCGCGGGGACGACCAGCAGCGCCGTCCTGGTGCGGCCCAGGCGCAGGTTGCGGGCGGCGAGGTTGGGCCGGTAGCCGAGTTCGTGGGCGGTGCGGCGCACGCGCTCGGCGGTGGCCTCGGAGACCCTGCCCGGCCATTTGCCGCCGAGCACGAGGGAGACGGTGGCCTGCGAGACGCCTGCGGCCCGCGCGACGTCGCGGCTGGTGGGCCGGGTCGGGGCGGGCTGTGGTGCGCTGGTCACTCGGGCCTCCGGGCCGGTCGGGGCAGGCGCCGTGAGGTGGACCTGCGGACTGGGCACATGGTACGTATGAGCCTCGACGTTATACGTAAAACCTCTGGGTGCCGTCAGAGCGCCCGAGGGAGAGGGGCGACAAGGACATGGCCGCGGGATATCTGGACATCCTCCGGGCGCGGCATGCCGCCCGTCTGCTGGCGGGAACCCTGGTGGGGCGACTGCCGAACGGCACCGCCCACATCGCGATCGTGCTCTTCACCAGGGCCGAGGGCGGCAGCTACACCCTCGCCGGGGCGCTCGCGGCCGTGTACGGACTGTCCACCGCGGTCGGGCAGCCGCTGCTGGGCCGCGCCGTGGACCTCTACGGCCAGCCGCGCGTCCAGCTCCCGGCCGCAGTGGTGTCGGCGCTGGGCATGGCCCTGCTGGCCCTGGTGGGCCTGGAATCGCTGCCGCTGGCCTACGGGGCGGTCGTGGTGGCCGGGGTCTTCACGCCGCCGCTGGAGGGCGGTCTGCGGGCCCTGTGGCCGAGCGTGCTGGGCGGCGAGGACCGGGTGCACCGGGCGTACGCCATGGACGCCGTCGCCCAGGAGGTCATGTTCACCGTGGGGCCGCTGCTGGTGACGGTGCTGGTCTCGCTGTGGTCGCCCGCCGCCGCCCTGCTCGTCATCAACGCGGTGGGCGTCCTGGGGGCGCTCTCCGTCGTCCTGTCCGAGCCCTCCCGGGCCTGGCGTTCCGCGCCCCGCGAGGCGCACTGGCTGGGCGCGCTGCGCTCGCCGGGGCTGCTGGCGCTGCTCGGGTCGTTCTTCTTCGTCGGACTCGCGCTGGGCTCGATCACGGTGGCCGGTGTGGCCTACGCCGACGACCACGGCCGGGAGTCGGTGTACGGCTGGCTGATGGCCGCGCTCGGGCTGGGCGCGCTGATCGGCGGCGCGGTCTACGGGGCACGGCAGTGGGCCGGGGCGCCGGAGCGCCGGCTGCGGGTCATCGTCGCGCTGCTGGCGCTGGGCTATCTGCCGCTGATGCTGACCCCGGGAGTGGTTGCCATGACCGCACTGGCGGCACTGGCCGGAGTCTTTCTGGCACCGGCGATCGCCTGCTCCTTCATCGTGGTCGACCGGCACGCGCCGCGGGGCACCGTGACCGAGGCGTTCTCCTGGCTGGTGACGACCTTCGGGGTGGGCGCGGCGGCGGGAACGGCCGTGGCGGGCCCGGCCGTCGAGCTGGGCGGCACCTCGTGGAGCTTCGCGGTGGCGGGGGCCGGTGGGGTGGCGGCGCTGCTCGTCCTGCTGGCGACGGGAAGGGTCCTCGCAGTTCCCGGGCGTACGGCCGTTTCCGCACGGGCATCGGAAAATGATCGAAACGGTGCTGTCGAACCCGGTTTCAGCTCAGGCCATCAGGCGTAATGTTCAGTCATGGACCGCCGCATTTTCGGGCTGGAGAACGAGTACGGCGTCACGTGCACGTTCAGGGGACAGCGCCGACTGTCCCCTGATGAAGTGGCGCGCTACCTCTTCCGCCGTGTTGTGTCATGGGGCCGCAGCAGCAATGTCTTTCTGCGGAACGGCGCCCGCCTCTACCTCGACGTGGGATCGCATCCGGAATATGCAACCCCCGAATGCGACAACCTGACCGAGCTGGTCACCCACGACAAGGCCGGCGAGCGCATTCTCGAAGGCCTGCTCGTCGACGCCGAACGCCGCCTGCACGAGGAGGGAATCGCGGGCGACGTCTATCTCTTCAAGAACAACACCGACTCGGCGGGAAACTCCTACGGATGCCATGAGAACTACCTCGTGGCACGGCACGGAGAATTCTCCCGGCTCGCGGACATCCTCATTCCCTTCCTCGTCACGAGGCAGCTGATCTGCGGCGCGGGCAAGGTGCTGCAGACCCCCAGGGGCGCGGTCTACTGCGTCAGCCAGCGTGCCGAGCACATCTGGGAGGGCGTCAGTTCCGCGACCACGCGTTCCCGCCCGATCATCAATACGCGTGACGAACCGCACGCCGACGCGGAGCGGTACCGCCGCCTCCACGTCATCGTCGGTGACTCCAACATGTCCGAGACGACCATGCTGCTCAAGGTCGGCGCGACCGATCTGGTGCTCCGCATGATCGAAGCGGGCACGGTGATGCGGGATCTGACGCTGGAGAACCCGATCCGGGCGATCCGCGAGGTCAGCCACGACACCACCGGACAGCGCAAGGTGCGCCTGGCCAGTGGCCGCGAGGCGTCCGCCATCGAGGTGCAGCGCGAGTACTACGAGAAGGCCGTCGACTTCGTCGACCGCCGTGGCATCCGCACCGGAACCGTCGCCCAGGTCCTGGAGCTCTGGGGCCGCACGCTCGACGCGATCGAGGCCGAGGACCTCGACCGGATCGAGACCGAGATCGACTGGGTGATGAAGTACAAGCTCATCGACCGGTACCGGGCCAAGCACAACATGACCATGTCGCATCCGCGGGTCGCCCAGATAGACCTCGCGTACCACGACATCCACCGCCGTCGCGGCCTGTACTACCTGCTGGAGCGCAAGGGACAGGCCGCCCGTGTCTGCAACGACCTGAAGATCTTCGAGGGCAAGTCCGTGCCCCCGCAGACCACCAGGGCGCGGCTGCGCGGCGACTTCATCCGCCGGGCGCAGGAGCAGCGGCGGGACTTCACCGTCGACTGGGTCCACCTCAAGCTCAACGACCAGGCGCAGCGCACCGTGTTGTGCAAGGACCCGTTCCGCTCGGTCGACGACCGGGTGGAGAAATTGATCGCGGGTATGTGAGCCGGCACGGCACGATCCCGGCCACCGGCGCGACGCGGGCCCCGTACGTTCCTCGTACGGGGCCCTGCGCACGCCCTAGAGTGTCGGGGACTCATCCAACTGTGCCGTCTGAGATCTGAGGAACAAGTGCGCCGACTTGCCGGCCTTCTCGTCGTCCCCCTGTTGCTGCTGACAGCGGGCTGCGGTGACGAAAAGGGCTCCGATTCCGATTCCGTTTCTGCTTCCGCCGCGACGAAGGACGGGTTCCCCGCGATCACCGCGGGCGCGAAATTCGGTGAGAAGCCGACCCTGGCCAAGGGCACGGGGAACCCGCCCAAGGAGCTGAAGACCAGGGTCGTCAGCCAGGGCGACGGCGCCACGCTCAAGAACGGTGACGCGATCCAGGTCAACTACCTCGGTCAGTCCTGGGATTCCGACAAGCCGTTCGACAACAGCTTCGACCGCAAGCAGCCGTTCGACCTGACCCTCGGTGCCGGCATGGTCATCCAGGGCTGGGACAAGGGCCTCCTCGGCCAGAAGGTCGGCAGCAGGGTCCAGCTGGTCATCCCGCCGGACCTCGCGTACGGCGACCAGGGCCAGGGCGACATCAAGCCCAAGGCCACGCTCGTCTTCGTCGTCGACGTCCTGAAGGCGACGCAGATCCCTGCCTCGGCCAAGGGCACCGAGGTCGCCCAGGACAACATCGACCTCCCGAAGGTCGGCACCAACACGGACGGCAAGGCCCCCAAGGTCACCATCCCGACCAAGACCGACCCGCCGACGAAGCTCGTCTCCAACTACATCCTGGAGTCCAAGGGCGAGGTCGTGAAGGACACCGACAGCGTCGTCGTGAACTACGTCGGACTGACGTGGAAGGACGGCAAGACCTTCGACAGCACCTACGCGGCGGGCAAGACGCAGACCTTCCCGCTCGCCCAGGTGACCCTGAAGGGGCTGAAGAACGGTCTGGTCGGCAAGAAGATCGGCAGCCGGGTGCTGCTCGTCATCCCGCCGGACCAGGGCTTCGGTGACAAGGCGCAGCAGACCATCCCCGCCAAGTCCACGCTGGTCTTCGCCGTGGATCTCCTGACGAAGATGTAAGACTGTCCCGGTTGTCCAGCAGTACATCAGTAAGAGGAGCAAGTCAGTGAGCATCGAGAAGCCCGAGATCGACTTCCCGGGTGGCGAGCCGCCGGCCGACCTGGAGATCAAGGACATCTGGGAGGGCGACGGTCCGGTGGCCGAGAAGGGCGCCACCGTCTCCGTCCACTACGTGGGCGTGGCCTTCTCCACCGGCGAGGAGTTCGACGCCTCCTGGAACCGCGGCACCCCGCTGCAGTTCCAGCTCGGCGCCGGCCAGGTCATCGCCGGCTGGGACCAGGGTGTCCAGGGCATGAAGGTCGGCGGCCGTCGCCAGCTGACCATCCCCGCGCACCTCGCGTACGGCGACCGCGGCGCCGGTGGCGGCCGCATCGCGCCCGGCGAGACGCTGATCTTCGTCTGCGACCTGGTCGCCGTCTGATCCGCATCCGTGCGATACGAGGGCCCGTGCCGCCAGGCACGGGCCCTCGCTTTTGTCCCGACAGCGCGTAGCGGTACGGTCGAGCGTCGTAGAGCGAAACAGAAAGGGCATCGATGGCGATTGCCAAGGCCGAGCGGCTGATGAACCTGGCGCTGTGTCTGCTGGGGACCCGCCGCCCGCTCAGCAAGCGCGAGCTGCGCGGCTCCATCGAGGCCTATCTGGAGGCGGGCTCCGACGACGCCTTCAACCGGATGTTCGAGCGCGACAAGGACGATCTGCGCGAGCTCGGTCTGATCATCGAGACCGTGGAGAACCTGGACGGCGAGACGGGATACCTCGCCCGCCGTGACAGCAACCGGCTGCCCCCGATCACGCTCGACGCCGAGGAGGCCGCGGCGCTCGGACTGGCCGCCAAGGTCTGGCAGCAGGCACGGCTGGCCGGTGCGGCCAGCGGTGCGCTCCAGAAGCTGCGGGCCGCCGGCATGCCCGAGGCCGAGGACGCGTACGAGGTGCACAGCGCCCTCGAACCGCGCATCCCCGTCCACGAGGCGGCGTTCGAGCCGCTGATGCTGGCCTGCCGCGACCGCCGCCCGGTCACCTTCGACTACCGCAAGGGCAACGCCGCCACGCCGGAACAGCGCCAGGTCGAGCCGTGGACCCTGGAGTGCTGGCGCGGACACTGGTACCTGGCCGGCTGGGACCGGGACCGCGGTGCCGAGCGGGTGTTCCGGCTCTCCCGGATCACCGGCCGGGTCCGCTCCCGGGCCGGGGCGTTCACCAGCGAGGTGCCCGACGTCGTGACCGTACGCGAGACGGTCGAGAGCTGGGCGGGGGAGACGGCGACCCGGACCGCGCTGATCAGGCTGCGCACCGGGGCCGGCTACCCGCTGCGCTCGCGCGCCGTGTCGGTCCGGGAACTCGGGAACGGGTGGGACGAGTTGGAGATTCCGTACGGACACGGTCTGGACGCCTGGCTCGTCGAGTTCGGCCCGGACGTCGTCGTACAGGAACCCGCCGATCTGCGGGCCGATGTGGTGGACCGGCTGCGCGCCGTGGCCAAGGACTGAGAGAGGGACGGCAACCCATGGCCACGAACGCGATCGACCAGACCCGCCGGATGCTCTCCCTGGTGACGTATCTGCGCGAGCGCCCCGGCGCCCATGTCCAGGACGTCGCCCGCGCCTTCGGGATCACCGAGGACGAACTGATCTCGGACCTCGACGTGCTGCCCATGTGCGGGACGAGCTTCCGCGGCGGGGACCTGCTGGACATCGACACCGACGGCGACCGCATCTGGTGGCACAACCCGGACGACGTCGCCGAGCCGCTGCGGCTCGCCGCCGACGAGGCGACGGCCCTGCTGGTCGCCGCCCGTGCCGTGGCGACGCTGCCGGGGCTGCGCGAGAGCGACCGCCAGGCGCTGCTGCGGGCCACCGCGAAGCTGGAGACCGCGGCCGGCGAGGTGGGGGCGGCGAGCTCGCGGCTCTCGGTCACCTTCGAGTCCGAGGGCGGCGTCTTCGCCGATGTCGACCGGGCGATCTCCGAGCGGCGCCGACTCTGGCTGCGCTACTACTCGCCCGCGCGCGACGAGCTCACCGAGCGCGAGGTGGACCCGATCCGGCTGTTCGCCGTGGGGCACACGTACATGGAGGCCTGGTGCAGGTCGTCCGAGGACCGGCGTACGTTCCGGCTGGACCGGGTCGCCGAGATCCGGCTGCTGGACGAGCCCGCCGCACCGCCCGAGCTGGAACTGCGGGACCTGTCCGAGGGGCTGGTCCAGCCGGCCGCCGAGGACCCGGAAGTCGTCGTCGAGGTGGGCCCCGGCGGGCGCTGGGTCGCCGAGTACTACCCGCACGACAGCGCACAGGAGCTGCCCGACGGCGGGCTGCGGATCACCCTGCGCACCCCCGACCCGGCCTCGCTGCGCAGGCTCGCGCTGCGGCTGGGCGGCGAAGGCCGCATCGTCTCCCCGCCGGAGCTGGCACGCAGCGCGCAGCAGGCGGCCCGGGCGGCGCTCGCCGCGTACGACGAACCGGCCTGAGCGGAAACCTGAGGGAGATATGAGCAATATGTCTGTCGTGTCAGGTGGTCCTGCGGTGTCAGGCGTTCCGACCGTGGTGGTGCCCGAGTCCGTACGGTTCAAGGCCGCCTGCCCGGACTGCCGCGAACGGTTCGAACTGGCCGCGGGCGCCATCCGCCTCGCGGTGGGTGCGAGCCGCCGGACGACGTTCTACTCCTTCACCTGCCCGCAGTGCGACGCGGCCGTCCGCAAGCCCGCGGGGGAGCGGATAGTCGAACTCCTCACCAGGGGCGGGGTGCGGACGCTGCGTCTGCACACCGGCCTCCAGGCCCTTTCCACGCCGTCGGCCCCCTAGACCCATCGAGGCTCAGCCCATGTTCTGGCCCATGCTCGCCATCGCCCTGGGGTTCCTCGGGATCGCCGTTCTCGGCGTGCTGGCCGTCAAGGTCTTCATCGAGGTCCAGCGGCTCGGGCGTCAGGTGGCGCGCACCACCCAGCGCATCAACCGGGCCGCGGAGGACCTCGAAAGGGCGGCGACCGACCTCGCCGCCACCGGTGAGGCGCTGCGCTAAGGGCTGTCCCGTGGCCGTACCGCCTCCGCTGCCCCGATCCGACCTGTGAGCAGGGCGGATGGATCGGGGCGGGCGCGGCCTCCAGTTTCCCGGTTTCGAGGGGTACGCTGCTGAAGGCGGCCCGGAGAGCGAGGCGTGGGCCGTAATCGCAAGGATGCGTGGGTATTGCCTTGCGTTTACTCCTGCGGGATACGATCGCTGACAGTACGAAGGTCGGACGTCCGTCCGAGGTTCGATCCGCCCCACCCCTGCTGCCTCGGTGAGAAGGTACACACATATGTTCGGAAGGCTCGGCGCTCCCGAGATCATCCTGATCCTCGTCGTCATTGTTCTGCTGTTCGGCGCGAAGAAGCTTCCTGACATGGCTCGCTCGCTCGGCAAGTCGGCCCGCATCCTCAAGAGCGAGGCCAAGGCCATGAAGTCCGAGGGCAGCCCTTCGGCGACCCCGGCCGAGCCGGCCGCCAACGACGCCGCCCAGGACCAGACCGCCCAGCGCACCATCAAGGCGGCCCCCGGCGACGTGAGCAGCTCGCGTCCGGTCGCGGAGCCGACCGACTCGACCAAGCGCTGACGACAACCGGGCCGACGCAGGCGCCCTGAATGTGAGGGCCTGCTGCACGAGATGAGGACGTGGGTTGCTCAAGTCTGCCCGCAAGCAGGAGACGGACCCAGAGGGCCGCATGCCCTTGGTGGAGCACCTGCGTGAGCTGCGTAACCGGCTGGCGAAGGGCATGCTGGCCATCGTCGTCGTGACGATCGCCGCAGCCTTCTACAGCCAGGCGCTGATGGAGTTCCTCTCTGCTCCCGTGCCCCGTTGCGAGAAGGGACTGGGCGAGACGACCGGGGGCGCGTGCGCCGTCATCGCGTACACCGACCTCCTCTCCCCCTTCACGACGACGGTGAAGGTCAGCCTCATGGCCGGCGTCATAATCGCCAGCCCGGTCTGGCTGTACCAGCTCTGGGCGTTCGTGGCGCCCGGGCTCCACAAGCACGAGCGGAAGTACACGTACGCCTTCGTGGCGGCCGCAGTGCCGCTGTTCCTCGGTGGTGCCGCGCTCGCCTACACGATCCTGCCGATCAGCATGCGCGTCCTGTTGGGCATCACGCCCGACGGGTCGGCGAACATCCTCCCGATGGACAAGATCCTCGACTTCACGGTCCGGATGGTGCTCATCTTCGGAGCGGCTTTCGAGCTGCCGCTGCTCCTGATCATGATGAACCTGACGGGGATAGTGACCGGTCGGCGCATGCTCGGCTGGTGGCGCGGTGTGGTCATGGGGGTGTTCGTCTTCGGGGCGGTGGCGACTCCCACCACCGACCCCGTGGGGATGATCGCGCTCGCGGGTCCGATCGTGGTCCTGTACTTCCTGGCGGTCGCCTTCTCCCTGCTGAACGACAGGCGGCGACGCCGCGCGAATCCCGACGCCGAACTGGACGACGACGAGGCGTCGAAGCTGGATCTCACCCCCGAGGACGTCGGTGAGATCGAATCGGTCTCCTCCAGCCGCTCGTTGCCCGCACAGGCGAGTTCGGACCGGGACCGGGTGAACGGTTACGACGACATCACCTGACCTTGTAGGGTCCCCGGGTGACCAGCGAGATCACTCTTTTCGTCAATCCCACCGCAGGACGCGGCCGGGGCGCGCACGCCGCGCAGCCGGCCGCTTCCGCGTTGCGGGACGCCGGATTCTCCGTGCGCACGGTTCTCGGTGAGGACGCCGACGACGCCCTGCGGCGGGCCCGTGAGGCCGTCGCGGGCGGGACCGGGGCGCTGATTGCCGTGGGCGGGGACGGCATGATGTCCCTCGCCCTGCAGGCCGTCGCGGGGACGATGACCCCGCTCGGGGTCGTCGCGGTCGGCACCGGCAACGACTTCGCCCGCGCGCTCGGGCTGCCGATACGGGATCCGGCCGCCGCCGGGCGGCTGGCCGCAGAGGCGCTCAAGGGCGGCGGCGTCCGCGAGATCGACCTCGGACGGGTCGGTGAGCGGTGGTTCGGTTCGGTGCTCGCCTCCGGCTTCGACTCCCGGGTCAACGACCGCGGGAACCGCATGCGATGGGTCGGCGGACGGTTCAAGTACGACCTCGCGATCCTCGCCGAACTCGCCGCGTTCAAGCCCATCGCGTACCGCGTCAGACTGGACGACGGACCGGTCAGGGAGATCGAGGCGACGCTCATCGCGGTCGGCAACGGGTCCACGTACGGCGGGGGCATGCGGATCTGCGCGGACGCGGAGATGGACGACGGGCTGTTCGACGTGACCGTCGTCGGGGACTGCAGCCGTACCACCCTGCTCAAGGTGTTCCCCCGGGTCTACAAGGGAACGCATCTCAGCCACCCCAAGGTCAGCGTGCACCGGGTTTCCTCGATCGAGCTGGTCGCAGCGGGTGTCACCGCGTACGCGGACGGTGAACCGCTCGGGGCCCTGCCGCTCACCGCGCGCTGCGTGCCCGGTGCGGTGCGGGTGCTGAGCGCTGTCCCGTGATCCCTGGCGGGCGTGCGACGACAGCCCCCGGCGCCGGGTTCTTCCGGCGGGATTTAAAGATCGAGCCTGGTGTCGGAGGTGGCGGGTAGGCTCGAAAGCACGATGACAGAGGACCTCTCACCAGCTGAGCGATACCAGGCTTCTCGGATCCGCGCCGCCGAGCAGGCCACCGCACTCGCGCCCTTCCGCGAGTTGTACGAATTCGATCTGGACCCCTACCAGATCGAGGCCTGTGAGGCCCTGGAGGCGGGCAAGGGAGTGCTCGTCGCCGCCCCGACCGGCTCGGGCAAGACGATCGTCGGCGAGTTCGCCGTGCACCTCGCCCTCGAACAGGGCCGCAAGTGCTTCTACACCACGCCCATCAAGGCCCTGTCCAACCAGAAGTACGCCGATCTGGTCAAGCGCTACGGGGCGGAGAAGGTCGGCCTGCTGACCGGCGACAACAGCGTCAACGCCGATGCCCCGGTGGTCGTCATGACCACCGAGGTGCTGCGGAACATGCTGTACGCGGGTTCGCAGGCGCTGCGGGGCCTCGGGTACGTGGTGATGGACGAGGTGCACTACCTCTCCGACCGCTTCCGGGGTGCCGTCTGGGAGGAAGTGATCATTCACCTCCCGGATTCCGTGACCCTGGTGTCCCTGTCGGCGACCGTGTCCAACGCCGAGGAGTTCGGCGACTGGCTGGACACCGTCCGCGGTGACACCGAGGTGATCGTCTCCGAGAGCCGGCCCGTGCCGCTCTGGCAGCACGTCCTGGCCGGCCGCCGGATGTACGACCTCTTCGAGGAGGAGACCGACCACGGCGGCCGCGGCGCCGGACGCCGCGAGGTCAACCCCGACCTCGTCCGGCTCGCCCGGATGGAGAACCAGCGGGGTTACAACCCGCGTGAGCGCCGTCGCGGCAAGATGGTCCGCGAGGCGGACCGGGAACGCGAGCGGCGCCAGCGCAGCCGGATCTGGACCCCGGCCAGGCCCGAGGTCATCGACCGGCTGGACGCCGAAGGGCTGCTCCCCGCCATCACGTTCATCTTCAGCCGGGCCGGCTGCGAGGCCGCCGTGCAGCAGTGCCTGCACGCCGGACTGCGGCTCAACGACGAGGAGAAGCGGCGCCTGGTCCGCGAGATCGTCGAGGAGCGGACCGCCTCCATCCCCGGCGAGGACCTCCACGTCCTGGGCTACTACGAGTGGCTCGAAGGGCTTGAGCGGGGTATCGCCGCGCATCACGCGGGCATGCTGCCGACGTTCAAGGAAGTCGTCGAGGAGCTGTTCGTCCGCGGGCTCGTCAAGGCCGTCTTCGCCACGGAGACGCTCGCCCTCGGCATCAACATGCCCGCACGCTCGGTGGTGTTGGAGAAGCTCGTCAAGTGGAACGGCGAGCAGCACGCCGACATCACTCCCGGCGAGTACACCCAGCTGACCGGGCGGGCCGGGCGGCGCGGCATCGACGTCGAGGGCCATGCGGTGGTGCTGTGGCAGCGCGGCATGGACCCGGGGGCGCTGGCCGGACTCGCGGGTACGCGTACGTATCCGCTGCGGTCCAGCTTCCGGCCCTCGTACAACATGGCCGTCAACCTGGTGCAGCAGTTCGGGCGGCATCGTTCGCGCGAGCTGCTGGAGACCTCCTTCGCGCAGTTCCAGGCGGACCGGTCGGTGGTCGGCATCTCCCGGCAGGTCCAGAAGAACGAAGAGGGGCTGGAGGGCTACCGGGAGGGCATGACCTGCCACCTCGGTGACTTCGAGGAGTACGCGCGGCTGCGCCGCGACCTCAAGGACCGGGAGACGGAGCTGGCCAAGCAGGGCGCGACGCAGCGGCGGGCCGAGGCGGCGGCGTCCCTGGAACGGCTCAAGCCCGGCGATGTCATCCATGTGCCCACCGGCAAGTTCGCCGGGCTGGCGCTGGTGCTCGATCCGGGGCTGCCCGCCGGGCGGACCAATGGGCACGGCCATCGCGGGCTCGAATACCACGACGGACCAAGGCCGTTGGTGCTCACGGCCGAGCGCCAGGTCAAGCGGCTCGCCTCGATCGACTTCCCGGTTCCGGTGGAGGCACTGGAGCGGATGCGGGTGCCGAAGTCGTTCAATCCGCGCTCCCCGCAGTCGCGCCGTGATCTGGCCTCCGCGCTGCGGACCAAGGCCGGGCACATAGTTCCGGAGCGGCACCGTAGGAGCCGGTCCGTCGCGGCCGACGACCGGGCGATCGCCCGCTACCGGGCGGAGCTGCGCGCGCACCCCTGCCACGGGTGCGACGAGCGCGAGGATCACGCGCGTTGGGCCGAGCGGTATCACCGGCTGCAGCGCGACACGAGGCAGCTGGAGCGGCGGATCGAGGGGCGGACGAACACGATCGCCCGCACCTTCGACCGGATCGTCGCGCTGCTCACCGAGCTCGACTACCTGCGGGGCAACGAGGTCACGGAGCACGGGCGCCGGCTCGCGCGGCTCTACGGCGAGCTCGATCTGCTGGCGAGCGAGTGCCTGCGCGCGGGTGTGTGGGAAGGGCTGAACCCCGCCGAACTCGCGGCCTGCGTCTCGGCGTTGGTGTACGAGGCGCGGCAGGCGGACGACGCGGTGGCACCGAAGCTGCCGTCGGGGCCCGCGAAGACCGCGATGGGCGAGATGGTCCGGATCTGGGGCCGGCTCGACGCCCTGGAAGAGGACTTCAAGATCAACCAGGCGGAGGGGGTCGGGCAGCGCGAACCCGACCTCGGCTTCGCCTGGGCGGTCTACATGTGGGCGTCGGGGCGGACACTGGACGAGGTGCTGGGCGAGGCGGAGATGCCGGCCGGGGACTTCGTGCGGTGGTGCAAGCAGGTGATCGACGTGCTGGGGCAGATCGCGGCCGCGGCACCGCGGGACGGAAGCTCCGTGGCCCGGAACGCGCACAAGGCGGTGGACGCGGTGCTGCGGGGGGTCGTGGCGTACAGCTCCGTGGGGTGAGGTGTCCACGGGGGCGGTCGGCGTCGGGGGTCGCGTGCGGGGCGGGGGTGCGTCCGGCCCCGCAGGGGCTGTTCCCCTGCCCGCCCCCTTCCTGTATCCGGGGGCTCTGCCCCCGGACCCCGTTCCTCGAACGCCGGAGGGGCTGTACATGTCGGCCACCGCCGGGAGGCACCGGGACCCCGTGTTCTCGGGGGCCTTCCGTTCGTGCTGCGGAGAAGGGGAGAAGGGGAGAACCCGTCGTGGGAAGCGCTGACATGGGAACGGTCAGCGGCAACACGAGCGGACCACACTCGACGGAGCTCGATGTGGTCACGGGTGACCAGCCGCAGCTGAGGGCACATCCACCCACTGGAACAGGTGTGTCGGTGAGCGGTCATCCGGTTCCGGGGAGCAACGGGCGGGCGGGTTCGGCGAGTTCGGCGATGCGGGCCAGGCGTTCGTCGGTGTGTGCCGGGCCGATCAGCATCACGCCGTACGGCAGCCCGTCCACTTCACCGGCGGGCATCGCCACCGCGCACTGGTCGAACAGGTTGGTGGAGCCGGTGAACCGGGCGAGGCGTGCGTTGACGGCCCGCGGGTCAGCCATGGCCTCGGCGAGCGTGGGGTGTTCCGGCACGGTGGGCAGCAGGAGGGCGTCCGCGTCGCCGAGCGCGGCCGTCGCGGCGGCGCGGAGGCCGGCCAGCCGGGCCCGGTCGGCGAAGAGCCGGTGTGCCGGGATGTCGCGGGCCGCGGTGATGATCCCCGCCACCGTGGGGTCGAGGCCGGGCGCGGTGGGCTCGCCGTCGATGAACGCGCCGACCGCGGCATAGCGCTCGGCGACGAACGCGGAGTCGTACAGCATCGCGGCCGCCTCGGTGAACGGCTTCGGATCGACCGGCCGGAGCACCGCGCCCGCCGCCCGCAGCCGGGCGGCCGTCGACTCGTACGCCGCCACCCAGTTCGGGGCGGCCTCCAGTCGCCCGGCGGGCGGGACCGCGATCCGCCAGGGGCCCGGGACACGGGAGCGGTCGGGGTGCGGGGCGGGGGTGGCCATCAGGGCCATCGCCCCTTCGGCCTCGGGGAGCGTACGGGCGAAGACGGTGACGCAGTCCAGGCTCGCGCACGCGGGGACCACGCCGTCGGCCGGTACGAGACCTCGGGTCGGCTTCAGCCCGAAGACGCCGTTGAACGCTGCGGGGACACGGCCGGAGCCCGCGGTGTCGGTGCCCAGCGCGAGATCCACGATGCCCAGGGACACCGCGACCGCCGAACCGGAGCTGGAGCCGCCGCCGATCCGGTCGGGATCGTACGCGCAGGCCACCGCGCCGTACGGGGAACAGGTGCCGGTCAGGCCCGTGGCGAACTGGTCCATGTTGGTCGTGCCGATCACCAGGGCACCGGCGGCGCGCAGCCGGGCCACCGCCGGGGCGTCGGAGCCCGGATCGTACGCGTACGAGGGGCAGCCCGCGGTGGTGGGGAGGCCGGCCACGTCGATGTTTCCCTTGACGGCCAGCAGGCGGCCCGCCAGGGGGAGGCGCTCGCCCGAAGCCAGGCGGGCGTCGAGCCGTGCGGCCTCCGCCTCCACGTCGTGCCGGGGGCGCAGACCGATCCAGAGCTCGGGGCGCTCCACCGCGTCGATACGGGCGTGGGCGTCGCGGACGCGGTCGAGGACGGGGGAGGTTGTCGCCATGGTCGGTCCTCGGGTCGTTCTTGTCCTGCCTCATTGCGTCGTCGGGCCGTCGGGGAGGGAGCCGGCGGTCGTGGCCGGCTCCGCCGGGTGGGCGGACAGGCCCGCGCGGCAGGCCAGTTGGAGCGCGAGGCGGACATCCGGCTCGTTCAGGTCGGCGCCCGTCAGCTGGACGACCTTGCGGATGCGGGCGCCCACCGCGTTCCGGTGCAGATGGAGCGCGTCGGCGGCGCGGGCGGGCGAGTTGTTGTGGTCCAGATACCCCTGGAGCGTGCGCAGCAGTGGCTCGGCGCGTTCCGGGCCCAGGGCCAGCACCGGGGCGAGGAGCTCGCTGACCGCCTCGCGCGCCGTGTCGGAGGCGTACCACTCCAGCAGCATCCGGTCCAGGCCCACCGCGTCGTGCGCCGCCACCGCGGGCCCCGTACCGCGCGGCACGGCGGCACGGGCCTCCCGGGCGGAGGTACGGATGCCCAGCGGGCCCCGGTGCGGCGAGCCCACGCCGCACCGCAGACCGGCTTCCGGCCGCAGTCCGGTCAGCCGGTCCACCACCCGGCGGGCGCGGGCCACGGTGGCGCGGCGCCCGTTCGTCCCCGGGTCCGCGGGCCAGGTGCTGAGCAGGACGAGGGCGTCGTCGACCAGCGCGGCGTTCCACTGGACGGAGTCGGCGGACTGCGGGGACGAGACGGACGGGGCGGTGGTGGTGCCGGGGAGGGCCGCAGGCCCGTCCCAGGTCCGCAGCAGGGTCAGCGCCTGGGACATGACCGCGTCCAGGGCCTTCGGCCGGTCCGAGGCGTCCAGGCCGCCCGCCTCGACCCGCAGCGCGATGTGCCAGCCGTCCACCGGCAGGGCGAGCGCCCGGCCCCGGGCGGCCAGCCGGGCGGCCTGGTCCTGCGGGGCCACCAGCAGTTCGGCGAGCAGCCGGCCCCGGGAGCGCACCGGGACGTCACCGTGCCCGCCGCCCGCCGCGGCGAGCGCCGCCAGCGCGAGGACCGAACGCACCGCCGTACCCGCGTGACCCGGGCGGGCCGGGGCCGCCAGCCGGATCTCGCCGTCCGGGCCCGCGGCCCCCGCGCCCTCCTCGCCCGGACCCGCGGCGCGCAGCTCCACGGGCACGCCCAGGGCGCGGCCGGCCGCCGCGGCCACCCGGTCGGGGTCGCCCGCGACCGCCGTCACCTCCCGCGCCGCGGCCGCGACCCGGGCCAGCGCGTCCGCCGCGGACCCGGCCACCGCCCGCTCCACGGCCACCACGAGGGCCGCGAGGTCCCCCTCGGCGTACAGCACCGCGACCCGGCCCCGCTCGGCGAGCGCCCGTGCCGTGGCCGTCACCTCGGCGGGCAGCCCGTGCGGGGCCTCGGTCACGCCGGTCAGGACCAGCGCGGCGGCCCCCGCCGCGGCCGCGTCCCGCACCGCCACGTCGAGCAGGTGCCCCGGCACCGGGGCCAGCAGCACGGCGACCGTCCCGGCGGGGATGGCGGCGAGCCGGTCCGGGCGTGGCTCCAGCCGTACCCCCGTGACCTCCACCGCGTCGAGCGGGCCCACCAGCGGGCGGACCGCTTCGAGTCCGGGGGAGGAGAGGAGTTCCAGGATGTTCACCATCCCTCCAGTGTGCTGCCGATGTGCCACGAGCACACCCGGCCGCCGCATCACGGGCTCATGGCCCATGGGGGGCGCGATCCGTCTCCGTACGCTGGAACGCATGCACGTGGACGCCGGAGCACTCGCCGACTTCGCGCGGGGTTGTGCCGTCCTGGGATCAGGGGGCGGCGGACCCGCCGATGTGACCCTTCCCGTCGCCGGACAGGCGATCGAGGAGTGCGGTCCGGTGCCCGTCGTCGACCCGGCGGCGCTCCCCGCCGACGCGCTCGTCATGCCGGTGGGGCTGGTGGGATCGCCCGCCGTCGCCGCCGAACGGATCGGCGGCCGGGACGAGCCCGCACGGCTGCGGGACCGCTTCGAGGCGCTGCACGGCGCCCCGGTCGCCGCGGTGATGAGCAGCGAGATCGGCGGCCTCAACGGCTGCGTCGCCGTCGCCTGGGCGGCCCGGCTGGGGCTGCCGCTGCTCGACGCCGACTCGATGGGCCGGGCCTTTCCCCGGATGGACCAGAACGTCCTGGAGCTGGCCGGGCTGCGCCCGGGACCGGCCGTCCTCGCCGACGAGCACGGTCACACCGTCGTGGTCGACGACGTGGACGGCGCGCATCTGGAACAGTTCGCCCGCGCCGCCGTCGTCGCCTTCGGCGGGCGTGCCGCATCCACCGACTACCCGCTCACCGCCGGGCAGGCGGCCCGGCACGCCGTCCTCGGATCGGTCACCCGCGCCCTGGCGCTGGGCCGCGGCGAAGGACCGGCCCCGCTGCTGACCGGCAAGGTCTCCTCCGTCCGGAGGTACGCCACCGAGGGTGCCGACAGCGACGACGCCACGGGGGTCCTGCTGGAGGGCGGCGGCCCCGACGCGGGCAGGCTGGTGCTCGTCGAGGCCCGCAGCGAATTCGTCGCGGCCCTGGAGGACGGCACCCCGCTCGCCGTCGTACCGGACGTCATCGCCCTGGTCGACGTGACGACCGGCTGGGCCGTCCCGGTCGAGGAGGTCCGCTACGGGCTGCGCGTCCACCTCGTCACGCTCCCCTCGGACCCCGCCTGGTACACCCCCGAGGGCCTGCGGCTCGCCGGGCCGTCGGCCTTCGGCCTGGCCGGCCTCGCGGACGCCGCGGGCGTCGCCGTCGGGCGCCGGGGTCCGGGAGGCACCTCATGATCCTCGGGGTGGATGTCGGGGCCACCAATACCGACGCCGTGCTCCTCGACGGCGACCGGGCGGTGCGGGCCGTGAAGGTGCCCTCGGTGGCCGGGGACGCCGTCGGGTCGCTCGCCGCCGCCGTCCGCGCGCTCCCCGCCGAGCTGCGCGGCCGGGCCACCCAGCTCGCCGTGGGCCTGCGGGTCGCCGCCCGCGCGGTCAGGGAGCGGCAGGGGCTCGCCCGGGTCGGCGTGCTGCGGGTCGGTGGCGCGGCCGCCGACGCCGTGCGGCCGCTGTTCGGCTGGCCCGAGGCGCTGCGCGACGCCGTGTGCGCCGGCACCGCGAACGTGCGGGGCGGTGGTGGTCTCTCGCCCCGTGACACCACGCCGCTCGACCGGGACGCGGTCGCCCGGTTCGGCGCCTCGCTGGCCGGACGCGCCGAGGCCTTCGCCGTCACCGCCGTGTTCTCGCCCGTCGACGGGGGCCAGGAGCGGGAGGCCGCCGAGATCCTGCGCGCCGAGACGGGCCCCGACACGACCGTCCTGCTCTCCAGCGACGTCGGCACCCTCGACCTGCTGGCCCGCGAGAACGCCACGGTCCTCGACGCGGCCCTGTCCGTGCTCGTGGCCAGGGTCGCCGACGAACTGACCGCCACGCTGCCCCGGCTCGGCCTCGCCCCCGGCGCCGCCGTCCTCGTCACCCGCAGCGACGGCACGCTGATGAGCCTGGAGTACCTGAGGCGTCAGCCCGGACTCAGCCTGGGCAGCGGACCCGCCTGCACCATCCGCGGCGCCGGACTCCTCGCCGGGCTCCAGGACGCCGTGGTCGCCGACATCGGTGAACGCCGCGCCCGGGTCGGGGCGCTGACCGGCGGCTACCCCCAGGAGGCCGGCCCCGGTGAACGCATCGGCGGTGTCCCGGTCAGCGTGCGCTTCCCCGACCTGATCACCGTGCGCGCCGACGCCCACCGCGAACTCGCCGAGGCCGCCGACCGGATGCGCCCCGCCGCCGGACTCCTCCCGCTGATCCTGGTCGGCGGCGGTGCGGGCGGCGTACCCGCGAAGGTGCTGGCCGGGTTCGACGTCGTACGGCCCGGACACGGCGGTGTCGCCGGGGCGTTCGGCGCGGCGGCCAGCCCGGTCGGCGGCCAGTACGACCGGATCGTCCGCCGGGGCCCCGGCCGACGGCTCGACGCCGTACGGGACGAAGTACGCGACCTGGCCCGGGCCGGCGCCGTACGGGCCGGGGCCGATCCCAGGCGCGTACGCACCCACGCGGAACCGGACCTTCCGGTGCCGTACCTGCCCGGGGCGGTGCTCCTGCGCGCCCGTGCCGTAGGACCGCCCCTCCCGCTCTGAACCCCCGCTCCCCGCCCCAGCGCAGCAGGCCGGTGCCGTGCTGCTGCGCCCTCCTGCCCGCCCGCTCACCCGCTCACCCGAGGACCCGTCCCCATGACCCAGCAGTTCGATGTGCACCAAGAGCCATCCACGCAGACAACGGCGCAGACTCCGCAGACGCAGCAGGACGAGGACTACCCGCTGGAGCGGGTGCCGCGCGCGGCCCGCTACTCCTGGTTCAACGTCGCCGTGCAGCGCTTCGGCCAGCTCTCCGACCTGACGCAGTTCCTGCTCGGTGCCGCGCTCGGCGCCGGACTCTCCTTCTGGGGCGCCTTCTGGGCGTTCACGCTCGGCTCGGTGATCCTGGAGATCGTCTGCATATTCGTCGGCATCGCCGGCATGCGGGAGGGGCTGTCCACCTCGATGCTGGTCCGCTGGACCGGCTTCGGCCGTTACGGCTCCACGCTCATCGGACTCGTCATCGCGGTCAGCCTGTTCGGCTGGTTCGGTGTGCAGACGGCGGTGTTCGCGGCCGGGCTGCACTCCATCGTGCCCGCGCTGCCGGTCTGGGCCTGGTGCCTGATCTGCGGGCTCGGCGTCACCGCGCTCGTCCTGCGCGGCTTCCGCGCCATGGGGTGGACCGCCTTCGTCACCGTTCCCGCCTTCCTCGGCCTCGCGGGCTGGGCGATGATGGTCGAGTTCTCCCGGCACGATGTCGGCGACCTGGTGGCCTCGGCACCGTTCGGCGCCCACATGTCCATCGCCACCGGCGCGACCATCGTCGCCGGCTCGTACATCGTCGGCGCGGTCACCACCCCCGACATGACCCGCTTCAACCGCAACACCGGCGACGTCGTCAAGCAGACGGTCGTGGGCATCAGCCTCGGCGAGTACGTGCTGGGCCTGGGCGGAGTGCTGCTCGCCTACGCGGTGAAGTCCTCCGACCTGATCGCGATCATCACGTCCTCCTCCGGTGTCATCGGTGTCATCGTCCTGGTCTCCGCCACCGTGAAGATCAACAACTGGAACCTGTACTCCTCATCGCTCGGCCTGATCGGCGCGGTCGAGGCGCTCTTCAAGGTCCGGCTCAACCGGGTCGGCACGACCGTCACGATCGGTGTCCTCGGCAGCCTCGCCGCGGCCGCCGGAATCCTGGACCGGTTCACCGACTTCCTCACGGTGCTCGGCGTCCTCACCCCGCCGGTCGCCGGAATCATGGTCGCCGAGTACTTCGTGGTGAAGAAGTGGCGCCCGCAGCTGGACGCCTCGCGCGCCGCCGGCCGGCTGCCCGAGACCGAACCCAGCTGGGTGCCGGCGACCATCGCCCTGTGGGCCGCCGCCTCCCTGTTCGGCTGGCTCGGCGACCACTACCAGTGGTGGGGCATCCCGGCGCTCAACTCCCTGCTGCTGGCCGGGCTCGGCTATGTCGTCCTCGGCAAGCTCGGCCTGGTGCGCGGCGCCCGCGACCTGCCGTTCGAACAGCCCGCACGTCCCGCGGCGGCGATCGAGGCGGAATCGGGCACGGCCTGGTCGTCCACGGCCACCGCCTGACCCGTACGCCCGCTCCCACACCCCCACCCCCTACGAAAGACAGACACACCATGCGCATCGGAATCGACGTCGGAGGCACCAACACCGACGCCGCCCTTCTGGGGGACGACGACCGGATCATCGCCACCGCGAAGACCCCGACCACGTCCGACATCACCTCCGGCGTGACCGCGGCGATCCGGGCCCTGGACCCGCCGATGGAATCGGTCACCGCCGTGATGATCGGTACGACCCACTTCCTCAACGCGCTGATCGAGGGCGCCCGGCTCGCCCCTGTCGCCGCGGTACGCCTCGGCCTGCCCGCCACCGCCGCCCTGCCGCCGATGACCGACTGGCCGGAGCGCCAGCGGGCAGCCGTCGGCGGGCACGGCTATCTCTGCCACGGCGGGCGGGAGTTCGACGGACGGCCGCTGTCGCCGCTCGACCCCGAGGAGCTGAAGCGGACCGCCGCCGACATCGCCGCGCGCGGACTGACCTCGGTGGCCGTCTCGTCGGTGTTCTCCCCGGTCGCCGAGGAGGACGAGCGCCGGGCCGCCGAGATCCTGGCCGCCGAACTGGGCCCCGGCGTGCATTTCTCGCTCTCGCACGAGCTCGGCCGGGTCGGGCTGCTGGCCCGCGAGAACGCCACGATCATCAACGCGGCCCTGCGCGATCTGGCGACCGTGATCGTGGAGTCGTTCGCCAAGTCGCTCGCCGAGGTGTCGCTGACCGCCCCGTTCTTCCTGTCGCAGAACGACGGCACGCTGATGGACGTGGACTTCGCCCGCGCCTACCCGGTGGCCACCTTCGCCTCCGGGCCCACCAACTCGATGCGCGGCGCCGCCTTCCTGTCCGGCCTCGGGGACTGCGCGGTCGTCGACGTCGGCGGCACCACCGCGGACGTCGGCATCCTGGCCGGCGGCTTCCCGCGCGAGGCGGCGGGCGAGAGCGAGGCCGCGGGCATCCGGACCAACTTCCGTATCCCCGACGTCCTCTCGCTCGGCATCGGCGGCGGCTCCCTGGTGTCGCCCGACGGCGAGACCGGTCCCCGCTCGGTCGGGTTCCGGCTCACCGAGGAGGCGCTGGTCTTCGGCGGCGACACCCTGACGGCCACCGATCTCGCGGTCGCCGCGGGCCGCGCCGACATCGGTGACCGCTCCCGGGTCGCCCACCTGGACCCGGAGTTCACCGCCCGCGCGCTCGACCGGATCGCGGAGCGGCTGGCGGAGACCGTCGACCGGATGCGTACCTCGGCGGGGGCGCTGCCGGTCGTCGCGGTCGGCGGCGGCAGCGTGCTGGTGCCCGCGGCCCTGCCCGGCTTCGACGACGTGCGCCGCCCCGGCCACTTCGACGTGGCCAACGCGGTGGGCGCCGCCATCGCCCAGGTCGGCGGAGAGGTGGACCGGGTCTTCCAGGTCCCCGAGGGGCGCCGGGACGCGGTGCTCGCCGAGGCCCGCGAGGAGGCGGTGGGCCGGGCCGAGAGCGCGGGCGCCAGGCCCGGCACGGTCCGCGTCGTCGACGTGGAGGAGGTCCCGCTGGCCTATCTGCCGGGCGGCGCGACCAGGATCCGCGTCAAGGCGGTCGGCGACCTCGACCTGAACGGCATCGGCACCACCCACGCCCCGGCCGGGGCGCGCGACATCCATGGAGCAGCGTCACATGCGTGAGATCAACCTCGACAACCTGGACGACATCGCGCGCGGCGCGGGCATCCTCGGCACCGGTGGGGGCGGCGACCCGTACATCGGCAAGCTGCTGGCCCGCGAGGCCATCCGCAAGTACGGTCCGGTGCGGCTCGTCGCCTTCGACGAGGTGCCGGACGACGCGACGGTGGTCCCCGTCTCCGGGATGGGGGCACCGACGGTGCTGCTGGAACGCGTACCCGCCGGGGGCGAGGAAGTGGCCGCGCTGCGCGCCCTGGAGAAGCACATCGGCCGGGCCGCCACCCACATCGCACCGATCGAGGTCGGCGGCGTCAACTCCATGCTGCCCATCGCCTGCGCCGCCGAGGCCGGGCTGCCGCTGGTCGACGGCGACGCCATGGGCCGCGCCTTCCCCGAGGCGCAGATGGTGCTGCCCGGCCTGATCGGGGTGGCCAACACCCCGATGGCGCTCGCCGACGACAAGGGCAACAGCATCATCGTCGACGCGGTCTCCAACCACGCCGCCGAGCGCATCGCGCGGGCGGTCTGCGTGGAGCTGGGCTGCCAGATCTCCAGCGCCGACACCGTGATGCGCGGCGACCAGCTCGCCGACGGGCTCGTCCCCGCCACGCTCACGCTCGCCGAGCGGCTGGGCGCGGCGGTGCGCGAGGCGCGGGCGGCGCACACCGACCCGGTGCTCGCGGCCCGGACCCTGCTGTCCGGCACCCACCTGCTGACCGGCAAGGTGGTCGACGTCAGCCGCCGCACCGAGGGCGGCTTCGCCCGGGGCAGCGCCCGGATCGAAGGCATCGGCGACGACGCGGGCCGGGTGCTCGAACTCGGCTTCCAGAACGAGCATCTGCTGGCCACCCGCGACGGCGGGACGGTCGCCACCACGCCCGACCTGATCTGCGTGCTGGACACCGACACCGGCGATCCGGTGACCACGGAGGGACTGCGCTACGGCCTGCGCGTCAGCGTCCTCGCGGCGCCCTGCGACCCGCGCTGGACCACCCCGGGCGGACTGGCGCTCGCCGGGCCGCGGTACTTCGGGTACGACGTGGACTACCTGCCGTTCCGGGAGAGCTGACCCACGGGCCGGTCCACCGCCCCGGGGCCGGTCCGCACCGGCGCCCGGCCGGTCCGCACGGAGCGGGCCGGCCGGGCGTTCCCTTCCGCCGGACGATCCCTTGTCTCAGACCGCCCGCTTGCCGCTCTTCATGGACACGGTGACGCAGGCCAGGCCCAGCAGAATGGTCAGGCCGCCGATGATGACGTTGTTGAGGACGATGCCGAGGTCGGGGCTGCTGCCGACGATCCACGTCGCGAGGATCGTCCAGATCCCCATCGCGCAGATGGCCCAGCTCAGGCCGTACATGCGTTCCGGCATCACGGTGAACCCGAGGCCCAGCGCGGCGATCGCGAGACCCATGATCAGGTTGTGCGTCGCGAGGGTGGGCTGACTTGCCGTGAAGTGCAGCACCCACGGCGAGATGGCGCAGTAGAGACCGACGAGGAACACCGGTGCGTCCACCAGGGCCACATCGCGGCCACCGAGCATGCGGGCATAACGATCGCGCATTTCGGAGACATCGGGGTGACTGGCCATGTCACGGCCGGTGTGCGAGATGTTTGACATGGGGTTCGTCTCCTTCGCTCCTGGCAGACCGTCGACCGCCGCAGCGACCGACCGCGCCACCTGTACGCGTTGAGCGGCCTGCTATGCCATTCTGCGCTTATACCGCCCTTATGTGTACATTCAGGACTCGCGGAAATCCGTGGGAACCGCACGAGGTGACGTACTGTCCAGCCGCCCGGCCAGCGCCACCAGACCGGGCGTCCGCAGCACCCGGTCCCCGTACCCCGGCAGCGGTACGTGCAGCGGCTCCGTCCAGCGCGGGGGGATCGCGCCGAAGCCGTACACCGCACCCGCGAGAGCGCCGGTCACGGCGGCGACCGTGTCGGTGTCCCCGCCCACGTCCACGGCGGTGGCCACGGCGTTCTCGTACGAATCCGTGGTGCGCAGCGCCCACAGCGCGGTGCCCAGGCACGGCCAGACCGCACCGTTGAACTCCGTCGCCGCCTCCGGGTGCCAGCCGACCGCGAGGACGGTGGCCCAGCGCTCGCGGTGATCCTCGTGCACGCTCTCCAGGGCGTCCGGCACGGCGGAGAGCGGATCGCCGCCGTCCAGCGCCACCCGGATCAGCTCGTGGAGCACGGCGGTGCCCTCCCAGGCGGCCCGGTCGCCGTGGGTCAGGGCGGCGATCCGGCGGGCGGCGTCCATGCTGGCCGCACGGCCCCGGGCCGCGAAGTACACGGCGGAGGTGGCCGCCCGCATCAGCGAACCGTTGCCCGCCGCACGTCCGCTCACCTGGAAGTGCAGCGCCGCCGCGAGGTCCCACGCCTCACCGCTCGTCAGGACCTCCTCGGTCTGGAGCCCGATGTCCTTCGGGTCGCCCGCCGCCCACCTGCAGAACCGGCCGAACATGTCGGGAAGGTCCAGGCCGCCGCGTTCCAGCAGGGACTCCGCGACCAGCACGGCCATCTGCGTGTCGTCCGTGGCCTCGCCGGGGTCCCAGCCGCCGCCCCCGCACATCGTGCCGACGCCGTCGGGGAAGCGCGCCGTGTACCCACCGGCGGGCCCGAACTCGAAGGGCGCACCCAGCGCGTCACCCACCGCCGATCCGACGACGGCACCCGCCACCCGGTCCTGCCGGTCCACCATGCCCGGACGTCTCATCCGGTCAGCGTACGGAGCGCGAACTCCTGCTGTACGGCGTACGGGTGTGCCCGGCTGTGCGTCGCGGGGATCGCGCCGGAGCCGTACGACGGTCGGCGGCCTCCTGACGTACCCGGGCTCAGGACACGTCGACGACCACCGAGTGCCAGCCGGTCGCACCGTCGGGCACCGGGCCCGTACGGATGCCGGTCTGGGTGGCGCCGGTTCCGTCGGTGGCGCGGACCTCCAGGGTGTGACGGCCGGGTGCGGCGGGCCAGTCCCACGCCCACTGGCGCCAGGTGTCGCGGGTGTCGGCGGCGGCCAGGCGGGCCGTGTGCCACTGTCCGCCGTCCACCCGGACCTCGACCCGGGAGATGCCGCGGTGCTGGGCCCAGGCGACCCCGGCCACCGGCACGAGGCCGGCCGTCGGGGAGGCGGAAGGGCGAGGGGTGTCGATCCGGGACTCGGTCTTGACCGGTGCCTGCTGGGCCCAGTCGCGGCGGACCCAGTAGGCGTCGTAGGCGGCGAACGTGGTCAGCTCGATGTCCTCGATCCACTTGCAGGCCGACACGTATCCGTACAGGCCGGGGACGATCATCCGGACCGGGAAGCCGTGCTCGAAGGGCAGCGGCTCACCGTTCATGCCGAAGGCGAGCAACGCGTCTCGCCCGTCCATGACCGTCTCGACCGGTGTGCCGATCGTCATGCCGTCGACGGAACGCGCCACGATCTGATCGGCGGGTCCGCCCGCCGACGGGGCGCGTACCCCCGCCTCGCGCAGGAGATCGGCCAGTCGCACGCCGAGCCACCTGGCGTTGCCGACCAGGGGTCCGCCGACCTCGTTGGACACGCAGGCCAGGGTGATGTCGCGGGCGACGACCTCCCTGCGCAGCAGGTCGTGGAGGCCGACGGCGACGGGCCGCGCCACGCCCAGGCCGTGGATCCTCAGCCGCCAGGCTCCGGCATCGACGCGCGGCACGACCAGCGCCGTGTCCACCCGGTAGAAGTCCTCGTTCGGGGTGATGAACGGGCTCAGCCCCCGGATCCTCAGATCGGCTCCGGGCGGCACCGCCGGGGCGGCGGACCGCGGGGTGGGGAGGACCAGGTCATGGCGGGAGGCGGAGGCCCCGGCCTGGACGGAGGAGGTGAGCCGCCGGCCCAGGAGTCCCGCGCCGGCGGAGACCGCCGCCGTGGCGGTCGCCGCGACCACGAAACCGCGACGGTCGAAGCCGCCGTCCGCGGGAGCGGGACCGTGCGCCGGTAGGAGCCGTCCGACCAGGAGATGCAGCACCCCCGCCGCCACCGCGGCACCCACCACCGACGGCAGCGCATCGGCCGGCACGCCCTCCGGACGCCCTGCCGCCGCCACCGCCCCGACCAGCCCGAAGACCAGGACGGCGGTCGACCCCAGCCGCCGGTGCCGCAGCGCCAGTACCCCGATCGCCATGGCGAAGAGCGCCAGGAGGACCAGGATCCCGAGCCGGAGCGCCAGCTTGTCGGCGGTGCCGAAGTTCCGTACGGCGAAGTCCCGCACGGCCGGGGGAGTCCGGTCGACCACCGCACCTCCCACCGCCGTGACCGGGCCCGCCTCGGGACGTACGAGGGCAGCGGCCAGTTCGGCGACCGCCAGGGCGCAGAACCCGGCGATCAGACCGCTGAGCGCGGCGAGGGCGGTGCGCGTGCCGCCCGGTCGCGGGGGCCGGACGGTTCCGGTGGGTGGTGTGTCGTCCCGGTCTTCAGTCACGACCGGGATTCGTCGCCCGGCGCCGGGCGGATTGGTCCCTCGCCCGATCGGCCGCGGGCCGTCACAGACCGCGGGCCGTCACAGACCGCGGGTCGTCACAGACCGCGGGCCCGTTCGAACCGGGCGCGTGCCTCGGCCAGGCCGACGAGCGGATCCGGGTAGTCGATCGCGGCCCGGCGCGGACCGGTGAGTTTCCACGGCTCATGGATCTCGCCGTCCGCCAGTTCCGCGAGCTCCGGCACCCAGCGGCGCACATAGGCGCCGCGCGGATCGAACCGCTTGCCCTGGACCACCGGATTCAGGACCCGGTTGGGCCGGGTGTCGGTGCCGGTGCCCGCCATCCACTGCCAGTTGAGCTGATTGTTCGCCACATCGCCGTCGACCAGCAGGTCCAGGAAGTGCCGGGCGCCCACCCGCCAGTCGGCGTACAGCGTCTTGGTGAGGAAGCCGGCCACGAGCATCCGGCCCCGGTTGTGCATCCAGCCCTCGTACGCCAGCTGCCGCATCGCCGCGTCGACCAGCGGATAGCCGGTGCGCCCCGAGCGCCAGGCCTCGATCTCGTCCTCGTCGCACCGCCAGCGGTCGTGCCGGGTGCGGTAGTCCTCCCGTGCGGCGTCCGGCCGTGCGGCGAGCACCTGGTGGTGGAAGTCCCGCCACGCCAGCTGCCGTACGAACGCGTCGGCGCCCGGTCCGCCCCGCTGCCTCGCCCGGTTGATCACTTCGGCCGCCGAGAGGGAGCCGAAGTGGAGGTGGGGGGAGAGCCTGGACGTCGCGTCGCCGGCCAGATCGTCGTGGCCGCTCTCGTAGCCGGCCAGCGGGCCGTGCAGCCAGGACGACAGCAGCCGACGGCCGGCCGACTCGCCGCCCACGGCGAGCCCGGGGGAGACGCCCGCCACCTCCGCGCGCTCCGGCAACGCTCCCGGCTCCACTCCGTCCGGCAGCCGCAGCGCGCGTGGCGCGGCCAGTGTTCCCCGTACCCCCGCCTCCTGCCAACGGCGCAGGTACGGCGTGAACACCGCGTAGTGATCACGGCCCGCCGGGACGAGCCGGCCGGGCGCGACCGCGGTGACCACCGCGTCGTGGACGTGCACGGTGCAGCCGACCGCCGCCAGGGCCGTACGGAGCCCGCTCTCGCGGTGCGTCGCGTACGCGCTCACCCCGCCGGCGACGTGCAGGCTCCGCGCCCCGGTCTGCACGGCCACGGCACGGGCCACGGCCACCACGTCGCCGTCCCGGACCACGAGCCGTCCGCCGCGGTGGCGCAGCGCCGAGTCGAGATCGGTGAGGCAGTCGGCGAGGAAGGCCCGCCGGTTCGGTGCGTCGAAGCCGGTCCGGTGGATGCCCCGGTCGCGCACGAACAGCGGGACGACGGCATCCGCCTCCTGCGCAGCGGCCCGCAGCACCGGGTTGTCGTGCACCCGCAGGTCGGAGGTGAACAGTGCGACGGAGACGGTCATGGATTGTGCCCTTTCCGGTCATGGAGGTGTGCCCTTCCGAGGGCGGCCCGTTGTCGGCCCGCCACCGGCAGGTGTCGGCCCGGTGTCGGCCGGTGCCGGCCCGACTTCGGCCCGGTGTCGGTCATTCGCTCGTCCCGAGGCAGTCGCGCAGCCGGGCCAGTCCGTCGCGCAGCCGGGTCTTGACCGTCCCGAGCGGCACGGAGAGCAGCTCCGACACCTCGCGGTGGGTCAACCCCCGGTAGTAGGCGAGGGTCACGGACTGACGCTGCACCTCGGAGAGCCGCCCCACGCAGCGACGTACCTCTTCGTGCTCCAGCCGGGCCTCCACCTGCTCGGTGACCTGGTCGTAGGCAGGCGTACGGTCCAGCAGCGCCGCCGCGCGCTCACGGGCCGCCGACGCCTCGGCCGAGCGCACCCGGTCCACGGCCCGGCGGTGGGCGAGGGTCAGCACCCAGGTCATCGCGCTGCCGCGGGCGGGCCGGAAGCGGCCGGCCGACCGCCACACCTCCACCAGGACCTCCTGTGCGACCTCCTCCGACTGGCACGGATCGCGCAGCACGTTCCGTACCAGCCCGAGGACGGGCCCGCTCACCACGGCGTACACAGCGACGAAGGCCTCCTCGTCGCCCCGGGCCACCAGCCCCAGCAGCTCCTGGAGGTCGGGTCCCGCCGACGGCGCTCCGCCGGTGTGCGTGACTTCCTTCACGAGGGCTTCCTCCCTGGTCGCGCGTCAGCTGCCTCGACGAGGACCGGACTGAATCGGGCCTACGACAGCGTCGTACCACCGACCCGGTCCGGAACCGCGTTCCCGGGCCGGGTCCTCGGCTTCAGCACCGCCCTCATCGCGAGGAAGACCAGCAACCCGAACGGCGACAGCAGGATCGTCAGCACCAGCAACGGCCCCATCACCAGCGGCGAGATCCCCAGCCGCCGCCCCTCCAGGTACATCCACTGGCCCAGCAGCAGATCCCAGGCGATCACCTGCGCCCAGATCGCCCCGGCCCCGTTCGCCAGCGCCATCAGGTCGCGGAAGGTGTCGATGTCGGGGCTGCGCACCGCGTCCCAGAGTTCGGGAAAGACGGGCACGGCCATGATCAGGTAGACCGCCAGCACCGGCAGGACGGTGAGCGGCGAGGCGGCGACGCGCGCCGTGGGGTGCCAGTTGGGCGCCAGGATCATGAGCAGCCAGAACGGAGCTGCCAGGAAGAACGAGATCTCGAAGAGCGCACCGGTCATGACGCGAACTCCTTCTGGACGGAAGCGGATTCGGAGCCGGTGCCGGCGTCGGCACCGGGGCTCGTGCCTGTTCTCTGCCCTGCGGGAGTCGGCCTCAGCGCCCCCGCCGCGCCGATGGCGCTCGCGACCACGATCAGCGCGGCGGCACCGAGCGTCGCGCCGTCGGGATGGATCAGCGGCTGGCCGCGCAGCGCCTGCCAGGTGACCAGCGCGACGACCGCCGCGTACGCCCCCGAGGCAACCAGCACCAGCCGCAGCCGGACCTGCGGGTCGCGCAGCCGCGGGAAGCGCGGGGCCAGGGCGACCAGCGCGAGCAGGAGGAGCGGCAGCAGCTGGAGCGCGTGCATTCCTATGAAGTGCGGGATGCGCAGATCGCCGCCGGTCGTGGACCAGCCGGTCAGCGGCATCGACGGGCCGCCGTCCGGTACGCCCACGGAGTGCGCGCCGATCACATCGGCGGTGTCCAGGTTCCCGGCCGCCCGCTGCTCGGGGGTGGGCTGGGTCATCAGGAAACCGAATCCGGCGCCCACCAGGGCGAGCAGTACGCCCGAGCGGATCGCCCAGGCGGAGGCGCGGTCGGCGATCCGGGCGCGCAGCAGCAGGATCGCGATGACCAGGGTGCTGGTCCACAGGACGACGACGGTGACGGCCATCGCGTTGAACAGCGACTCGTCGAAGGGTGTGGCGTGGTTGAAGTGGCTCCGCTTCCCGCGGATCACCTGCCCGGTGATGATCGCCATCTCGGCCAGGCTGGACAGCGCGACCACGGTCCCGGCCCACCAGCCGACCCGTCGGCCACGGGTCACCAGCGTCAGCATCCAGGCGAGGGCGAGCGCGTACACGACGAACGAGACCGCGAACTTGAACGGTTTGAACCATATCGCCGCGCCTGCCAGGACCCGGTCGTCGGCTATGAGGCCGATGCCCGAGACGACCGTCATGACGGCCATCGCCGCGGCGAAGAAGACTAACGGGCGATGCCAGGAACGCCAGGAGGACATGAGAACCCCTCGGAGATTATGGATAGTGGCACTTCCCGCTATCCGATAGTGGAACTATCTATGATGGGTCGGGGGATTGGCAAGCGCGGAAGTCGGCAAGCGCGGAAGGAAGAACACGCGGTGCGCATCGGCGAGTTGAGCAGCAGGTCCGGGGTCCCGGTACCGACGATCAAGTTCTATGTACGGGAAGGGCTGTTGCCGGCGGGGCAGTTGACCAGCCCGAACCAGGCGAGTTACGACTCCGGGCACGAGCGCAGGCTGCGGCTGATCCGCGCGCTGCTGGATGTCGGAGGGCTCTCGCTGGCCGCCATCGGCGACGTGCTGCGGGTCATGGAGGACCCGGCGCAGCCGGTGCACAAGGTGCTGAACGCCGCGGCGAAGCGCCTCGGTCCGCTGCAGGAGGACGAGGCGGGGCCCGAACTGGAGGACGCCCGCGACGAGGTGGCGGAGCTGGTGGAGCGGCGGGGCTGGCGGGTCGAGCCGCACGGTCCGGCGGGCGAGTCGCTGGCCGGGGTGATCGTCGCGCTGCGGCGGGCCGGGCACGGAGGCTTCGTCGAGCTGCTCGACGACTACGCCGCCGCCGCCGAACCGGTCGCGCGGGCCGACCTCGACTACGTCGGGCGGCGGGTGGCGCGCGAGGACCTGGTGGAGAGCGTGGTGGTGGGCACGGTGCTGGGTGAGGCGATGTTCAGCGCGTTGCGGCGGCTCGCGCATGTGGACGCGTCCGCGCGCGCCTACGACGGGGACGGCGGGGCGCGCGGTCGGGGCGGCCCGGCCCGCGAGGGTGCGGAAGGCGTGGAGGGCGGCCCGGCCGACGGCGGTGGGGAAGGCGCGGAGGGCGGCCCGGCCCGCGAGGGTGCGGAAGGCGTGGGGGGCGCGCAGGGCGCGGAGGTGCCGGGCGCCGGTGGGTGAGCCGGGGGCCCGGACGTGGGTGTGCCCCGGCCGGGGGCCGGGGCACACCCACGCGATCCGGTGTTACGCGGCGGCTTCCTCCTCGCGCTCCACCTGCGCGTTCCACTCGCGCTTGACCGAGCGCCAGGCGTCGTCGTTCTGGCCGAGCCGCCAGTAGCCCGAGATCGACAGCCGGGAGAGCGGGATCTCGCGCTCCAGGCGCAGATGGCGGCGGATCTGCTTCACGAAGCCCGCCTCGCCGTGGACGAACGCCTGGACCTCGCCCGCGGGGAAGTCGAGCCCCTTCACCGCGGCGGTCAGCGCCTCGCCGACCGGGCGCTCCCCGCGGTGCAGCCAGGTCACCCCGACACCGTCCGGCGTCACGATCTTCTGCTCCTCGGCGGCGTCCGCCACCTCGATGAACGCGTGCACCACCGCACCCGCCGGCATCCGCTCCAGGGCCGCCGCGACGGCCGGCAGCGCGCTCTCGTCGCCCGCCAGCAGGTGCCAGTCCGCCGAGGCGTCCGGGCCGTAGCCGCCGCCCGGCCCGAGGAAGGTCACCTGGTCGCCCGGGGCCGCCCGCAGCGCCCAGGGCCCGGCGAGGCCCTCGTCGCCGTGGACCACGAAGTCGATCGCCAGCTCACGGGTGGCCGGATCCCAGGAGCGCACCGTGTACGTACGGGTCGTGGGCCACAGCTCGCGCGGCTGCTCCTCGCGGATGCGGGCCATGTCGAAGGGGTGCGCGTAGTCGGCGCCCTCGGGGGCGAAACAGAGTTTGACGTAGTGGTCGGTGAACCCGGCGAGCTCGAAGCCGGCGAGGCCCTCGCCGCCGAGCACCACGCGCACCATGTGCGGGGTGATCCGCTCGGTGCGCAGCACCTCGGCCCCCTGTGCCCGGGGTGCCTGCCGCGCCGGTCGTTCTGCCACGAGGTTCTCCCTGCTTCGATTGCTTAGGCTTACCTAAGCTAACACCTCAGCCCTGGAGAGTGGAGAGCAGGCGCTGCACCGCTCCGCCCAGTCCCCACCGCTTGGCGAGGGCTTCCAGGGCGGCGGGATCACGCGGCCCGGCGGGCAGCGCCGGATCGAATTCCGGCAGCGGTACGTCACCGGCGACCCGGACCACCTTCGGCGCGACGGCCACGTAGTCCCGCGCCGCGTCGAGCCGCTTGCGCTGCGACGGCGTCAGCCCGGCCTTCGGGTCGTCGACGGCGGCCATGATCCCGGCCAGGTCGCCGAAGGCGTCCAGCAGCTTCGCCGCGGTCTTCTCGCCGATGCCCGGGACCCCCGGCAGCCCGTCGCTGGGGTCGCCGCGCAGCAGGGCGAGGTCCACGTAGCCGGAGCCGTCCACGCCGTACTTCTCCCGCAGCCACGCCTCGTCGGTCAGCTGGAGGGAGCCGACGCCCTTCAGCGGGTAGAGCACCCGGACTCCGCGTGCGTCGTCGACCAACTGGTAGAGGTCCCGGTCGCCGGTGACGATGTCCACGGGGCCGGTCGCCCGGCCGGTGAGCGTGCCGATCACATCGTCCGCCTCGTAGTCCGCGACGCCGACGCGGGCGATGCCGAGCGCGTCGAGCACGTCCTCGATGACCGGGACCTGCGGGGCCAGCGTGTCGGGGGTCTCCTCCTCGTCGGGCAGCCCCTCGGCGGTCTCCACCGCGACCCGGTGCGCCTTGTACGTCGGGATCAGCTCGACCCGCCAGTGGGGCCGCCAGTCCGCGTCCATGCAGGCGACCAGGTCGTCCGGCCGGTGGTCCTGCACCAGGCGCCCGATGAAGTCGAGCAGCCCGCGCACGGCGTTGACCGGTGTCCCGTCCGGGGCGCGCACCGAGTCGGGGACCCCGAAGTAGGCGCGGTAGTAGAGGGAAGCGGTGTCGAGGAGCATCAGGCGTCGCGTCACACCCCGATGATGCCGCACCCCACTGACACCGGCCGCCCCGGACGCCGGCCGCCCCGGACGCCGGCCGCCCCGGACGCCGGACGCCGGGCGCAGGGGACTCCAGGGGGCTCCAGGTGGCTCAGGGGTGAAGGGACGGGCAACGGCAGTCATCGCTCAGGTGTGACCTGGGTCACTCTTGTGTTTGCTTTGTGTAAGCGGGGGCAGGCGCGCAGCCGGAGCGGAACACGTACTGGTTTCAACCAGTGCACGTGTCATGCGGGCCGAACCCGCGCCGCTCCACGGTCTGCCGGAGGGGGTGGCAGACCGTTTTTCGGTTCAACCCGCGAGGTGTATGTGTCAAGGCTGCAAGCTGAACGCTTGTACAAGGTGTTCGGCAGACGACCCGATCAAGCCGTGCAGAAGCTCGAAGGCGGCGCCGACCGCGACGAGCTGCGCGCCGACGGAACGACCGCAGCGGTGATCGACGCCTCGTTCACCGTCGAGCCGGGACAGATCTTCGTCGTGATGGGTCTGTCCGGGTCCGGGAAGTCCACGTTGCTGCGCATGCTCAACGGACTTCTGGAGCCCACTGCCGGACGTGTGCTGTTCGACGGCCAGGACCTGACCGCCCTGAGCCCCGCCGAGCTGCGCCACGTCCGGTCCACCAAGATCAGCATGGTGTTCCAGCACTTCGCGCTCTTCCCGCACCGCAGTGTGCTGGAGAACGCCGCGTACGGCCTGGAAGTGCAGGGCGTACCCCGCGCCGAGCGCGAGAAGCGCGCCGCCGACGCGCTGGAGCTGACCGGCCTGGCCGGCTGGGAGAAGTCCTGGCCCGACGAGCTGTCCGGCGGCATGCAGCAGCGCGTCGGCCTGGCCCGCGCCCTGGCCACCGACGCCGACCTGCTGCTGATGGACGAGTCCTTCAGCGCGCTCGACCCGCTGATCCGCCGCGACATGCAGGACCAGCTGCTCGAACTGCAGAAGCGGCTGAAGAAGACCATCGTCTTCATCACCCACGACCTCAACGAGGCCATGCGCCTCGGCGACCGCATCGCCGTGATGCGCGACGGGAAGATCGTCCAGCTCGGCACCGCCGAGGACATCCTCGTCACCCCGGCCAACGACTACGTCGCCTCCTTCACCCAGGACGTCGACCGGACCCGGGTGCTGACCGCGGGCGCCATCATGGCCGAACCGCACACCGTCATGGGCACCAGCACGGACGACGGCAAGGAGCTGCGCACCGCCGCCGACGTGCTCGCGGCCGCCCCGGCCACCGTCACCGAGTCCACGCCGATCATCGAGCTCTTCACGCCCTGCTCGCAGAGCGGGGTCGCCGTCGCCGTGACCGACGCCGAGGGCAAGCTCGTCGGCGTCGTCCCGCGCGCCCGGCTGCTCGCCGTCCTCGGCGAGCCGATGACCCCCGCCGAGGCCCCGAAGGACATCCGGACCGCCACGCCCCTCACGAAGAAGGTGGCCAGTGTTTAGGCTCCCTCTCGGTGACTGGGTCGACTCCGCCGTCGACTGGCTCCAGACCCATCTCGCCTGGCTGTTCGACGCGATCAGCTCCATAGTCAGCAACATGTTCGACGGCATAGCCGCCGTACTCTCCGCCCCCGCCCCGCTGCTCTTCGCGGGCATCGTCGCCGTCATCGCCTGGTGGCTGCGCGGCCTGCTCGCCGGTGTGCTCGCCTTCGTGGGCTTCGCCGTCATCGACTCCGTCGAGCTGTGGGACGAGGCGATGGACACCCTCACCCTGGTGCTCGTCGCCACCATCATCGCGCTGGTGCTGGCCGTACCGCTGGGCATCTGGGCGTCCCGCTCCAAGACCGTCAGCGCGGTGACCCGGCCGGTCCTGGACTTCATGCAGACCATGCCCGCCATGGTCTACCTGATCCCCGGCGTCATCTTCTTCGGCGTCGGCGTGGTGCCCGGCATCATCGCCACCATCATCTTCTCGCTGCCCCCGGGCGTCCGGATGACCGAACTCGGCATCCGCCAGGTCGACGGCGAGCTCGTCGAGGCGGCCGAGGCGTTCGGTACGACCAGGCGCAACACCCTGCTGCGGGTCCAGCTGCCGCTCGCCCTGCCCACGATCATGGCGGGCATCAACCAGGTCATCATGCTGGGCCTGTCCATGGTGGTCATCGCCGGCATGGTCGGCGGCGGCGGCCTCGGCGGCGCCGTCTACCGCGCCATCGGCAACGTGGACGTCGGCCTCGGCTTCGAGGCGGGCATCTCCATCGTCATCGTGGCGATGTACCTGGACCGGATGACCGGCGCGCTCGGCCGCGAGGTCTCCCCGCTCGCCCGCCGCGCGCTCGCCAAGGCGCAGGCGATGGCCGGCGGCTTCAAGATCTGGAACCACCGCCCGCAGCCCGTCGTCGCGGTCTCCGGCGTCGTCGTCCTCGCGCTCGTCGCGGGCGCCCTGGGCGTCTTCGGCTCCTCCGGCACGGACAAGTCCAAGAGCACCGCCGGCGGTGCGGACATCGGCGCGGGCAAGAAGATCAGCATGGGCTACATCCCGTGGGACGAGGGCATCGCCTCCACCTTCCTCTGGAAGGAGATGCTGGAACGGCGCGGCTTCGAGGTCGACGTCAAGCAGTACGAGGCCGGCGCGCTCTACACTGGTATGGCCAACGGCCAGATCGACTTCGAGACCGACTCCTGGCTCCCGGTCACCCACGCCAGCTACTGGAAGAAGTACCAGGACCGCCTGGAGGACATGGGCTCCTGGTACGGCCCCACCTCGCTGGAGCTGGCCGTCCCCTCGTACATGAAGGACGTCGAGTCCCTCGACGACCTCAAGGGCAAGGGCTCGCAGTTCAAGGACCGGATCGTCGGCATCGAGCCGAGCGCCGGTGAGATGGGCCTGCTCAAGGACAAGATCCTGCCGGGCTACGGCCTGGACAAGGAGTACAAGGTCGTCGACGGGTCCACGCCGTCGATGCTGGCCGAGCTGAAGCGCGCGTACGCCAAGAAGGAACCGATCGTCGTTCCGCTCTGGTCGCCGCACTGGGCCTACAACCAGTTCGAGCTCACCAAGCTCAAGGACCCCAAGAACCTCTGGGGCAAGGGCGACGGCATCCACACCCTGGCCCGCAAGGGCTTCTCCGCCGACAACCCCGAGGTCGGCAGCTGGCTCAAGAACTTCAAGATGAGCGAGGACCAGCTCACCGGCCTCGAAGCAGAGATCCAGAAGGCCGGCGCCGGCAAGGAGCAGGAGGCGGTCCGCACCTGGCTGAAGGCCAACCCGGGCGTCGCCGACAAGTGGACCCCGGTCGCCGAGGGCGGCACGGCCAAGGGCGCGAACGGCAAGGACGAGCGCGACCGCGCCGTCGAGATGGCCTGGTTCCCCTGGGAGGAGGACATCGCCGCCACGTACCTGTGGAAGGCCGTCCTGGAGGAGCGCGGCTACAAGATCAACCTCAAGCAGTTCGAGGTCGGCCCGATGTACACCGCGATGTCGCGCGGCCAGATCGACGTGCAGTTCGACGGCTGGCTGCCGTACACCCAGAAGAACTACTGGGAGAAGTACGGCTCGCAGCTGAGCGACCTCGGCTCGTGGTACGGCCCGACGTCCATCGAGGTCGCGGTGCCCTCGTACGTGAAGGACGTCGAGTCCCTCGCCGACCTCAAGGGCAAGAGCGCGCGGTTCAAGGGCCGGATCATCGGCATCGAGCCGGGCACCGCCACGATGGAGAACCTCAAGACGAACGTGCTGCCGGCCTACGGCCTGGACAAGGAGTACAAGGTCGTCGACTCCTCGACGCCCGGCATGCTCGCCGAGCTGAAGCGCGCGTACGCCAAGAAGGAGCCCGTCGCGGTGCTGCTCTGGACCCCGCACTGGGCGTACAGCGAGTACGGCATGACCAAGCTGAAGGACCCCGAGAAGGCCTTCGGCAACGGTGACCGGCTGCACACCATCGCGTCCAAGGACTTCCCGAAGAACTACCCGCAGCTGACGAAGTGGTTCAAGGACTTCAAGCTGAGCGAGGACCAGCTCGCCGGCCTGGAGAACCAGATCCAGAAGCACGGCGCGGGGCACGAGGAAGAGGCCGTGAAGGCCTGGATGGCGAAGAACCCGGGCATCGCGGACAAGATGGCCCCGCAGTAGGACCTCCCGAGGACTCCCGCGGGTTCCGAAGGACCGGAAAGGGTGGGCACCGCCGTCGGCGGGCCCGCCCTTTCGGCGTTCTCGGACGTTCATCATCCGGCCGACCTTGCGCAACCGTATGCGTAATGTGCTGGCAGCCGGAAGGATGGCGAGTCGGGAGGGAGCCGGACATGGACGAGAAGGAAGCACTCCGCGTGGGCGCCGCGGTCCGCCGAAGGCGCAGGACCCTGGGGCTCACGCTGGCCGCGGTCGCCGGCCGCAGTGGTCTGTCCGTGCCGTTCCTCAGCCAGATCGAGAACGAGCGGGCCCGGCCCAGCGCCCGGTCCCTGGACCGGGTCGCCGAAGCCCTGGAGACCACCACGGCACGGCTGCGCGCCGCCGCGGACTCGGCACGCGCCGTCGACGTCGTACGGGCGGCCGAGGGCGAGGGCGTACGCAGGGTGGTGCGCGGACGCCACCAGCTCAGCGCCCTGGAGTTCACCGGGGAACTCGACCTCGGGCGCGAGTTCCAGCACCGCAACGACGAGGTGATGTACGTGGTGCGGGGCGCCGCCGAGGTGGAGGCCGAGGGGCAGGCCTACCGGCTGGAGGAGGGCGACACCCTCTTCCTGTCCGGCGGGGTGCGGCACCGCTGGCGGGCCACCGTGCCCGGCACGAGACTGCTGGTCGTCGCGGTCGCCGAGCACATCGACGCCACCTACGACCCGCGCCGCTGAGAGGGGCCCGTCGTGCGCGTCGTCTCCCTGGTCCCCTCGCTCACCGAGGCCGTCGCCGTCACGGCGCCCGGTCTGCTGGTCGGCGCCACCGACTGGTGCACCCACCCGGCCGGGCTGGCCGCGGCCCGGATCGGCGGCACCAAGAACCCCGATGTTCCGGCCATTCTCGCGCTCCGGCCCGATCTGGTCGTCGCCAACGAGGAGGAGAACCGCGAGCCCGACCTCGCGGCGCTCCGGGCCGCCGGGACCGAGGTGCTCGTCACGGAGATCCGTACCCTCGACCAGGCCTTCGAGGAACTGGACCGGGTCCTGGTCGCCGCCTGCGGGCTGCCCAGGCCGCGCTGGCTGGACGAGGCCGAGGCGGCCTGGGCGGCGCTGCCGCCACCCCGTGCGCCCCGCCGGGCGGTCATCCCGATCTGGCGCAGGCCCTGGATGGTGCTGGGCCGTGACACCTTCGCCGGGGACGTGCTGGCCCGGATCGGCGTCGAGAACGTGTACGCCGGCCACGCCGAGCGTTATCCCCGTGTCCCGCTCGACGTGCTCGGCGCGGCGGGCGCCGATCTGGTGGTCCTGCCCGACGAGCCGTACCGCTTCACCGCCGACGACGGGCCCGAGGCCTTCCCCGCACTGCCCGCCGCACTCGTCGACGGGCGGTACCTCACGTGGTACGGGCCTTCACTGGTGCGGGCGCCTGCGGTGCTGCGAGCAGCGCTCCGCTGAACAGCCCGCGCAGCGTCCGCACCCCGGCCACCGCCCAGGCCGCCACCAGCAGGACGTACAGCGCGACGGCCAGCCAGGTGCACGCGGTGAGCCCGGTGTGCCGGGCCAGACCGGCGGCGCCCGTGACACACGTACCGACGGGGAAGGTGAAGCCCCACCACGTCATGCCGAAGGTCATGCCGTTGCGAACGGCCCGCACCACCATCGAGGCGGCCAGCGCCAGCCACAGCAGCGCGAACCCCATCACCGGCACCCCGTAGAGCACGGCGAACACCCCGAGCCCCGAGGCGTACGGTTCCCCGATCGCACCCTGTGCCACATCGGCGAGCTGATTGACCGCGGTCGTCGACTGGCCCAGCGGGCCGAGGACCAGGAACAGCGTCGGCGTCAGCGCGAGCGGCAGCGGCCCCTGGTGGACGAGCCGGGCGAAGATCAGCGGCAGCATCACCAGCGTGGCCAGCAGACTCAGACCGAACATCGCGTAGCAGGCCAGCAGCATCGCCTCCCGCCACTGCCCGGCCGGCAGCTCCGGCACCAGCAGCGGACCGAGAGCCGCGGAGACCATCGGCGCCACCACCGGCAACAGCCACACCGGTGACGCGTTGCCGGGCTCGATCCGGTGGCGCACGACCATCAGGTACGGGATCGCGACCGCGGCGGCCAGCCCGATCAGCGTGCCGGCCGAGTACAGCACCACGTCCAGGGCGAGCGCAGCCTGGTGCCCGATCACATCCTGTCCGACGACCATCGTCGAACCGCCGACCGCGAGCAGGGCCATCGAGAGACAGCCGTAGAACGGGGCCACGGCCGGGTCGAGCAGATGGCTGCGGGCCTGGTCGCGGTGGGCGATCCAGTGCCCCGTCCGGGCCGCGAGCACCGCGGCGAGCGCGACGACCGCGAGCATCCACACCACCGTGCAGGCGGCCCGCAGCCCCGGCACGTCCACCGGCAGTGCGACCCCCGCGCTCGCGACGATCGAGGTGCCCATCACGGCCGCGTACCAGTTGGGACCGAGGTACCGCAGGGCGGGCAGCCGCTCGGCGGCCGGAAGCGGGGTCGAGGACCGCTGAGCCTGCCGGGCCTGCTGCGTCTGCTGTGCCTGCCGTGTCTGCTGCGTCTGTCGCGTCTGCTGGGTCTGCGGAAAGGTGGCCATGCCACGATTTTCGCGGCGGGGTCCCGGCCCCACCAGGGAGTCCGTCTCTATGAGGTCATAAGGTGGCTTTATGGCCGGTGAAGCGCATGTCCCCCTCTCCCACCGCATCCCCGACCTCGGAGCGCTGGAACTCCTGCTCGCCGTGGCCCGGCACGGCAGCCTGGGGCGCGCGGCCCGTGACATCGGCGTCACGCAGCCCGCCGCCAGCAGCCGGATCCGGTCCATGGAACGCCAGCTCGGCGTGGCCCTGCTGGACCGCTCACCGCGCGGCTCCCGGCTCACCGACGCGGGCGCGCTGGTCACCGACTGGGCGCGCCGGATCATCGAGGCGGCCGAGGCGTTCGACGCGGGCGCGCAGGCGCTGCGCGACCGGCGCGACTCCAGGCTGCGGGTGGCCGCGTCCATGACCATCGCCGAATACCTGCTGCCCGGCTGGCTGATAGCGCTGCGCGCCGAACGGCCGGACACGGCGGTCTCGCTGCTGGCCGGAAACTCGGCGGCGGTGGCGGGCCGGCTCCTGGCCGGTGAGGCCGACCTCGGATTCGTGGAGGGCCTCTCCGTACCGGAAGAGCTCGACGGCACGGTCATCGCCCACGACCGCCTCGTCGTCGTGGTCGCCCCGTCCCATGCCTGGGCCCGCCGCCCGGCCCCTCTCACCCCGCAGGAACTGGCCGCGACCCCGCTGATCCTGCGCGAGCACGGCTCCGGCACCCGCCAGGTCCTGGACGCGGCCCTCGCCGTGCACGGCGGCCTCGCCCAGCCGCTGCTCGAACTCTCCTCCACGACCGCGGTGAAGGGGGCGGCGGAGAGCGGCGCCGGGCCGTGCGTCCTGAGCGAACTGGCGCTCGGCGAGGAACTGTCCTCGCGCCGGCTGGTCAAGGTCCCGGTCGCCGGAGTACGCCTGCGGCGCCAGCTGCGCGCGGTCTGGCCCGCGGGCCACCGCCCCACGGGCCCGGCCCGCGACCTGCTGTCACTGACGGGACGGGACGCCTAGGCCCCGGCCCCTGGTCCCTCACGCTGCGGCGAAACGCCGGTGAAAGCGCTGGCGGGCGTCCCGCTCGGTGACGAAGAATGCGCGGATGAACGTGATCGCTCCACCCGCCACCGGTGTCCGGCACCACTGGGCCGACCTCCCCTCGCCCGTCCGTGACGCCGTAGAGGACATCCTCGGCGGCCGGGTCGTCGAGGCGCGCAGCCAGAGCGGCGGGTTCTCGCCGGGGGTCGCCGCCCGCGTCCGGCTCGCGGACGGCCGGCGCGCCTTCGTCAAGGCGGTGAGCGCCGAGACGAACGCCGCCAGCCCGGACCTGCACCGCGCCGAGGCCCGCCACACCGCGGCGCTCCCGCCCGTCATCCCGCGCCCCGGCTGCTCGGTTCGTACGACGACGGCACCCGGGTCGCCCTCGTCCTCCAGGACATCGACGGCCGCCAGCCCCGCGTCCCCTGGGACGCCGCCGAGCTGGACCGGGTCCTGACGGCGGTCGGCGAACTGGGCGCGGCCCTGACCCCCTCACCGGTCGACGCCCCCGCGGTGGCCGACCGCAACGCCAGGATGTTCAGCGGCTGGCGCACCCTGCTGGCCGACGGGGACACCGGCCGCCTCGACCCGTGGGCGGCGCGCAACCTCGCCCTGCTCGCGGAACTGGAGTCGGGCTGGGCGGAACCGGCCACCGGGGACAGCCTCGCCCACAGCGACCTGCGGGCCGACAACATCCTGCTCACCGACGACCGGGTGGTCTTCGTCGACTGGCCGCACGCGCTGCGCGCCGCCCCCTGGTTCGACCTGCTGACGATGCTGCCGTGCGTGGCGGCACAGGGCGGCCCCGACCCGGAGGCCGTCTTCACCGCCCACCCGCTGGGCCGGGACGCCGACCCGGCGGGAGTGACGGCGGTACTCGCCGCGCTGAGCGGCTACTTCGTGGCGGGGTCCCTGAAACCGGCCCCGCCGGGTCTCCCGACGCTACGGGCCTTCCAGGGGGCCCAGGGCGCGGCGGCACTGCGATGGCTGCGCGGCAGGATCGGGAACGTCGCTGCTTGAGACGGCCCCACGGCCGTACAGCCGCAATGGTGAAGGCGGAAACCTTTACGCCCTGCCCGGGGCCGCAGTGGACGAAGGACGCCAAGTCCTTCCCGCTCAGGTCAAGAACCCGCGCAACAGCGCGGCCGTACCCGCGCAGTGTTCGCGCATCACCGCGCGCGCGGCCTCCCCGTCCCCGTCGAGGACCGCCTCGACGAGGCTGGTGTGCTGGTGCTGCGAATGCTCCAGGTTGCGCACCAGCAGCGGTATGCAGTCCAGCAGGTCGTTCAGGGTGGCCCGGACGGCCGCGTACTGCGTGGTCAGCGAGGCGGACCCGGAGAGTTCGGCCAGGGTCAGATGGAGCAGGGTGTCGCGCCTGCGGTAGTCGTGCAGCGGGGCCTCGTGAGTCGCCGTCAGGGCGGCGCGCAGCCGCTCCGCACCCTCGTCGTCGAGCCCCTGCGCGGCGCACAGCTCGGCCGCCCCGGCCTCCAGCACCTCGCGGAAGCGCAGCACGTCCTCGATGTCGACGGACGCGATCCTGCGGCGCAACTCGTCCTCGCCGGGGCTGCCGATGGGCCGCAGCACGAACGTACCGCCGTACCGGCCGCGCCTGCTCTCCACCAGACCCTGGTCCTGAAGGACCTTCAGCACCTCGCGCAGGGTGACCCGGCTGATCCCCAGCAACTCGGCGAGATCGCGCTCGGCCGGCAGCCGGCCGCCGCCCGGCACCAGCCCGAGCCTGATCACCTGGAGGATCTGCTCCAGCGCCTCCTCGAAGCCGTTCCCCGCCCGGACGGGCCGCAGGACCGGCATCAGACGGTCGACGAACTCGCTTTCCCCGGCCACGCCCCGCTCCCCTTTCAGGCCGACGGCCGGCCAGTAATGGTTTGTCCCCACACCTTAAACTTCACAGCTTGAGTCCTCGGCTGAAGTGGGACAGTCCGACAATCGACGGGTCGGTGCCGGTGGCCGAACCCTAAGGTGTGGGGATGAGCAACGCGACACCGCCCGGCTGGTATCCGGACGCCGCGGCAGCGGGCACCGACCGCTGGTGGGACGGTACGGCGTGGACCGCGCACACCCGCCCGACCGCCGCGCCGCAGGCGTTCGGCCCGCCCGAGCCGGTCGTCACGCCCGCGCCGCAGGCGTTCGGCCCGCCCGAGCCGGTCGCCACGGTACCCGGCAACGGCTCCGCCGCATCCGGTCGCAGCAGCAACCGGGTCGTCGCGCTCGCCGTGGCCGGGCTGGTCGTCGTGGGCGCCGCGGTCACCGGCGCCGTCCTGCTCGGCAGGGACGACGACGGTACGCGGCCCGCAGCCGGGCCGAGCGCCTCCGCACCGTCGTCCACCGCCGCCACGGCCACCCCGTCGCCCAGCGGCTCACCGGCCGAGGACGACCCGAAGATCCTCGTCGACCAGCTCAACGGCATCACCCTGCCGATCCCCGACGGCTGGGAGAAGCCCTCCAGGACCGTCGACCAGGTCCTCACCATGCGTACCGTCGACTCCTACGACTGTCCCGGCAGCTCCTCCGACTTCTGCTACCACGGCACGGTCACCAGCCGCGTCGCGAGCGCCACCGACATCACCTCCGCCGAGGAGCTCGCCGAGCAGGACATCGCCACCGCCGCCGACGGCGCCTACGAGAAGAACATCGTCGGCAACCGGATCCACGGCGGCATCACCTCCCACAAGGTGCTCGACTCAGGGTCCGTGAGCGTCGCCGGACGGGCCGGCTACCAGCTGCGCTGGCGGGTCGACACGGCCAAGGGGCCCGGTGGTTACGTGCAGTCGCTCGTCTTCCCGTCCCCGACCGGCAGCGAGTCGCTGGTGATCGTGCGCTACGCCTTCGACGCGGGCCCCGACGGACCGCCGCTCCGGCTCATGGACACCATCACCAAGGGGATCCGGCCGATCGGCGACAGCGCGACGAGCGGCGGCGCGGGCAGCTCGATCGAGCACTGAGCTGCCGTCGGACGGCCTTCCTGCTCAGAGGAACGTGCGGCCCTCGCCCCGGTACGTCGGCACCGTCGCGGTCACCCGGTCGCCCTCGATCAGCTGCAACGCGTCGAAGCGCTCGCACAGTTCACCGGCCTTCGCGTGCCGGAACCACACCTTGTCGCCGATCAGCAGATCGTCGGCCGGGGCGCCGAGCAGCGGGGTCTGCACCTCGCCGGGCCCCTCCTGCGGGTCGTAGCGCAGCCCCTCCGGCAGATGCGGGACGGGCAGCCGGTCCGGGCCCGCCGGGCCGGACGCCGGATAGCCGCCGCCGAGGACCGTCACCACCCCCACACCGGGCCGGCGCACCACGGGCTGGGCGAACAGTGCCGCCGGACGGGCCGTGAACGACGTGTAGTTGTCGAACAGCCTCGGTACGTAGAGCCCGGAACCGGCCGCGATCTCGGTCACCGCTCGCTCGGCCGCGGTGTGCTGCACACTGCCCGTGCCGCCGCCGTTCACGAACTCCAGGTCCGGCGCCACCGCCCGTACCGCGCGCACCACCTCGGCCCGCCGGACGGCCAGCTCCCTGCGGCCCGCGGCCTGCATCAGCCGGACCGCCCGGGAGCGCAGCGGCCTGCCCGCGACGGAGTCCCCGACCCCGGCGATATGGCCCTCGTACGCCATCAGGCCCACCAGCCGGAACCCCGGCCGCCGCGCCACCGAGCGTGCCAGCTCCGCCAGTTGGGCGGGGGAGCGCAGCGGCGAACGCAGGGCGCCGATCCTGACCCGGCTGCCGAGCAGCTGGAGCGAGGTGTCCAGCTCCAGACAGACCCGGATCTCCTCGTGCCCGCCTGCCCGCGCCGCGTCGATCAGCTCCAACTGCGCGTGGTCGTCGACCATCAGCGTCACCGCGGCGGCCAGTTTCGGATCGGCGGCCAGCTCGGCGATGGCGGCCCGGTCGGCCGACGGATAGGCCAGCAGTACGTCCTCGAAGCCGGCCCGCGCCAGCCACAGCGATTCCGCCAGCGTGAACGACATGATCCCGGCGAAGCCGGGCCGCGCGAGCACCCGCTCCAACAGGGTCCGGCAGCGCACCGACTTGCTCGCCACCCGGATCGGCTTCCCGGCCGCCCGGCGGACGAGATCGTCGGCATTGGCGTCGAACGCTTCGAGATCGACTATGGCGATCGGGGCGTCCAGATGGGCGGTGGCCCGGTTGTAACGGGTCCGGTCAGCGGTACGGGCAGTCATGGCCGCAGCTTGCCAGACCTCCGTACTGCTGGGTAGGGGGATGAACTGCGCAGATCGTCCCGGGCGGGGAGCCGCCCGCTCCCACCGGGGCCGTCCCACCCCGTAGAGTGACGGCACGCGGCAACCAACGGGCCTGCCTGTGAAGTCGATCCGCGCGCGGTACGGAACGGGACCAGGGGGGCGGATGAGTACCGAGGCGCAGCGCGCTCCTGTCCCGCCCCGCCCCACGAACCCACCCCCCGCGCCCCCGGCGCAGACCCCCGCGACGCCCCCCGCGGGCGCGCCCGCCCCGACGGGCCGGAGCACACCTGCGCCCGCCGCCGCGGTCCCGCCCGTGGAGACCACGGCCCGGCTGAGGCCGGTGCCCCCGGCCCCCGCGCCTGCCACCCCGCCGGGTACGGTCCCTCCGCCCGCGCCCGTCCCGCCCGTTGCAGCTCCGCCCGCGCCCGTCCCGCCCGTCGCAGCCGCGCCCGTCACCGCTCCGCCGCGCCCCGAGCAGCCGCCCGCCGTGACCCGACGGCGGCCCGTCGGCGCCGTGGACCTCACCCCGCGCCCGGGAGCGGTTCCGCCACCGGGCGGGCCGGCCCCCGCCCACCAGCAGCCGCACCTGCAACCGCATCCGCAGCCGTTCCGCCTGCCCCCTCCCGAGACACCCGCCGAGACCACCACCCGGCTGCGCCCGATCCGTACCCGGCACCCCGCCAGGACCGCGACCGCCGCTGCCTGTGTCGTGCTCGGGCTCGGACTGATCGGCGGCGCGGCCACCGGTGCCTGGCTCACCAGCGACTCCTCGGCCGACGCCACCGCCCGCAGCGCCTACACCGTGGGCCGCTCCGCCTGGCACAACGTCCCCGTGGACACCCTCTTTCCCCGCACCCTGACCGGTGACGGAGCGGGCCCCGGCGGCGCCGACCGGGTCTGGACCCGGATCGCCGTGGCCCCGGACAGCGGCTGCCGGGAGGCCCTGGACCCGCTGCTGGCCCGGACCCTCGGCCCGGTCGGCTGCGAGCGCATGCTCCGCGCCACCTACACCGACGCCACCGCCAGCAGCGTCACCACGGTCGGGGTGGTCTTCACCGAGGGCGACGAGGCGGCGATGAAGGCGCTGAGCGCCCGCTTCACCGGCCAGAACCTCGGCCGGCGCACCGACCTGATGCCCCGCACCTACCCGGTCGAGGGGACCGTCGCCGCCGGATTCGGCGACCGGCAGCGCGCCAGCTGGACCGTCCACGTACTGACCGAGGTGCCCGTCGTCGTGTTCGCCGTGTCCGGCTTCGCCGACGGCCGCACCGTCACCGACCCGCAGCCCGTCGACAGCGCCATGACCGCGGACGCCACGACGGCCGCTGCCCAGGCCGGGCTCGGCCACGAGGCCAAGGGCATCGCCGACCGGATCGAGCGTGGGCTGCGCAGGACCGTCACCGACCTCACGGAGAAACCGGAATGAGCCGCCGCACCCGCCGCCACCGCGCCCTGGGCGCGGTCTGCGCCGCCACCGCGTTCGCGCTCCTGCCCGCCGTACCGGCCAGGGCCGATGCCATCCGGGACCAGCAGTGGGGTCTCCAGGCCCTCCACACCGACCAGGCCTGGCGGACCACCAAGGGCAAGGGAATCACCGTCGCCGTCGTCGACACCGGGGTCGACGGCAACCTGCCCGATCTGTCCGGCCAGGTACTGCCCGGCAAGGACATGATCGGCTTCGGCGCGGGCCGCGGCGATCGCTCCTGGGCCCGCCACGGCACCGCGATGGCAGGCATCATCGCAGGTCGCGGTCATGGAACGGGGCGCAGCGACGGGGTGCTCGGCATTGCGCCCGAAGCGAAGATCCTCCCGGTCCGGGTGATCCTCGAAGCCTCCGACCCGGCCCGCGCCAAGGCCCGGAAGACACGCGGCACGGCCCTCGCCGACGGCATCCGCTGGGCCGCCGACCACGGCGCCGACGTCATCAACCTCTCGCTCGGCGACGACAGCAAGTCCGCGCACCCCGACGCGGGCGAGGACGCCGCCATCCAGTACGCGCTGAAGAAGGGGGCCGTCGTCGTCGCCTCCGCGGGCAACGGCGGCGAGAAGGGCGACCACATCTCGTACCCCGCCGCCTACCCCGGCGTGATCGCGGTCGCCGCCGTCGACCGGTACGGCACCCATGCCGCGTTCTCCACCCGCCGCTGGTACGCCACCGTCAGCGCACCCGGCGTCGACATCGTCGTCGCCGCACCCGACGGGCAGTACTACGTGGAGTGGGGCACCTCCGCCGCCTCCGCGTTCGTCTCCGGCGCGGTCGCGCTGGTCCGCGCCGCGCACCCGGGGCTGACGCCCGCCCAGATCAAGAAGCTCCTCGCGGACACGGCCCGCGGCGCCCCGGCGTCCGGCCGGGACGACGCCCGGGGGTACGGCATCGTCGACCCCGCCGCGGCGATCGAGGCCGGCGCCGGGCTCCGCCCCGCCGGACTGCGCGCCGACTCCACCGGGACCGGCTACCGCAAGCGCTACTTCGGCTCCGGTCCCACCCCCGAGCAGCACGAGAGCGGCGCCGCGGGCTGGTTCGCGGCCGGCGCGGGCGGCCTCGGAGCGGTTCTGCTGGCCCTGGCGGTGGTGCTCTGGCGCGGCAGGGGCCGGGGCTTCGGCGCCGTACGCGGCTGACCGTCCGGCCCGTACGGACGGGACGGTACGGACCTGTCGGCGGGGCGGCACTGCCCAGGCACTAGGCTCGCCCCGTGGCGCAGAAGAACATTCCGGACCCCGGATACTCCGACGACGACGGCACGGCCGACCCGGCACTGGCCTCGGCCCTGGCCGCCTGGGCCGAGGACCGCAAGGCCGTCGGCCCGGTACTCGAAGCCCTCAAGGGCGCCCGGCTCCTCGTCCCGGTCGTCGCCGTGCTCGGGGAGGTGGAGGAGGACGAGAACGGGCTGCGTCGCGAGAAGACCAGCGACATGGCCGTCCCCACCCTCCAGGCCGGGGACCGCCGGGCCCTGCCCGCCTTCACCTCGACCGACACACTGGCCCGCTGGGATCCGCAGGCACGCCCCGTCGCCGTACCCCTGCACCAGGCGCTCCAGGCCGCCGCGCACGAGAAGGCGGACACGGTCGTCCTCGATCTCGCCGGCCCGGTCGCGTTCGAGCTGACCGGCTCCGCGCTGCTCGCCCTCGCCGAGGGCCGCACCAGCGCCGACCCGCTCGACGACCCCGCCGTCACCTCGGCGGTGCGCGACGCGGTCGCCGCCGAACCCTCGGTGCTCCGCGCCCACCTCGGGCCCGGCCGGGCCGACGGCACCCTCGCCCTGGTCCTCGCGCCCGGCACCGACCCCGCCGAAGCGGCCCGCCGGGTCGCGGAGGTGCTGGCGGCCGACGAGGTCCTGCGCGCCCGCCTGGTGCGCGGCCTGGACCTGGCGCTGCTGCCGGCCGACGCCGTCGCACCGGGCGAGCCGCTCTTCACGCGCTGATCGCACCGCGACGCAGTCGAGTCCCCTGCCCGCCGGGCAGGGGACTCGACTGCGTCGCAGGAGCAGGAACGGGGAGGGGGCTCAGCCGAAGACGGGGCCGGTGTACTTCTCGCCGGGGCCGTGGCCGGGCTCGTCCGGTACGAGCGAGGCCTCGCGGAACGCGAGCTGCAGCGACTTCAGGCCGTCCCGCAGCGGGGCCGCGTGGAAGGAGCTGATCTCGGTGGTGCTGGCGTCCAGCAGCCCGGCCAGCGCGTGCACCAGCTTGCGGGCCTCGTCGAGGTCCTTGTGCTCGTCGCCGTCCTCGGTCAGCCCGAGCTTCACGGCGGCGGCGCTCATCAGATTGACCGCGACCGTCACGATCACCTCGACCGCGGGCACCTCCGCGATGTCGCGGGTCATCTCGTCGAAGCCGGGGGAATCACTGGTGGGGGTCGCGTCACTCATGCGCCATACGATAGGCCCACGCCGCTGCCGCCCCGTCCGCGGGAGCGGCTGAGGAGACAGCGAGTTAGCGCAGCGGTGGCCGAACTGCTAGCCTGGTGTCACATGACCGGCTGGGTAGCTATGTACCCGGCCCACAAGTGGAGGCTCCGATCTCCCACCTGACCGCCCTTCGGGACGGCGGGTCATCCGGTCAGGCGGTGACCATCGTTCCGTACGGACGATGGGACCGCCCGATGCGCCCCGCGGTTGACCGCGGTGGTTCCGGTTGTTCCAGGAGCCCCGCCTGTGTCCCGTCCGGGGCATTTTTATTGCACTGGTGCGGTTGGTCTCACGAAACAGACGTTACGTGGCTGTCCGCCAGGCGGCCGCGTGGTGCTACCGAGGAGGATCCATCAGCGCCGAGCCCCGCATCAACGACCGGATTCGCGTTCCCGAGGTGCGACTTGTCGGTCCCAGCGGCGAGCAGGTCGGGATTGTTCCGCTTGCCAAGGCCCTGGAACTCGCACAGGAGTACGACCTCGACCTGGTCGAGGTGGCGGCGACCGCCCGTCCGCCCGTGTGCAAGCTCATGGACTACGGGAAGTTCAAGTACGAGTCGGCCATGAAGGCCCGTGAGGCGCGCAAGAACCAGGCGCACACGGTCATCAAGGAGATGAAGCTCCGGCCGAAGATCGACCCGCACGACTATGACACCAAGAAGGGTCACGTCGTCCGGTTCCTCAAGCAGGGCGACAAGGTCAAGATCACGATCATGTTCCGTGGTCGTGAGCAGTCCCGCCCCGAGCTGGGCTTCCGACTGCTCCAGCGTCTGGCTTCGGACGTGGAGGAACTCGGCTTCATCGAGTCCAACCCGAAGCAGGACGGCCGGAACATGATCATGGTTCTGGGCCCGCACAAGAAGAAGACCGAAGCCATGGCCGAGGCCCGCGAGGCCCAGGCCGCCCGCAAGGCGGGGCGTCAGGGTTCCACCCCCGACGCCGAGGCCGCGGGAGAGGCTGCCGAAGCGCAGCCCGAGGCTCCGGCCGAGACACCTTCCGAGGCCTGACCTCAGGGGCCGCCATCCAGGCGGCCCCGGGTCTCCCCGGAATTCCCACCAAGATCTGACGCCCCTGCTGCCCGGTGCCCGCACCGCGAGGGGCGCCACTGACGAGGAGAGAACGGCGCGATGCCGAAGAACAAGACGCACAGCGGTGCCAGCAAGCGCTTCAAGATCACCGGCTCCGGCAAGGTGCTCCGTGAGCGCGCAGGCAAGCGCCACCTTCTTGAGCACAAGTCGTCCAAGAAGACCCGCTCGCTGACCGGCACGGTCGTAGTGGCTCCGTCCGACGCCAAGAAGATCAAGAAGCTTCTCGGCAAGTGAGTCCGCGGCCCGCGGTGAATCCGCGGGCGGCGTATTCGAGACCGGGACCAATTCGTTTCCGGGCTGGGTGAGTCGACACCACGAACACCAGCCCCGCTACAAGGAGTTAAAAAGTGGCACGCGTCAAGCGGGCAGTAAACGCTCACAAGAAGCGCCGGGCAATCCTTGAGCAGGCCAGCGGCTACCGCGGCCAGCGCTCCCGCCTGTACCGCAAGGCGAAGGAGCAGGTCACCCACTCCCTCGTCTACAACTACAACGACCGCAAGAAGCGCAAGGGCGACTTCCGTCAGCTGTGGATCCAGCGCATCAACGCCGCTGCCCGCCAGAACGGCATGACGTACAACCGCCTCATCCAGGGTCTGAAGGCCGCCAACATCGAGGTGGACCGCAAGATCCTGGCCGAGCTCGCGGTCAACGACAGCAACGCGTTCGCCGCCCTCGTCGAGGTTGCCCAGAAGGCCCTCCCGAGCGACGTCAACGCCCCGAAGGCCGCCTGATCCAGGTCGCACTGTCTTCCGTTCCGGACCCGCAGGCGCTCGCCGTCTGCGGGTCCGGTGCGTTGCACGACGCATTCCGTACGTCCGCCACCTCCGTACGCAGAGAGGCTCGCCGCCGACCATGGGCACCCCCGAACTGATCTCCCCGCGATCGCCGCGCGTCACCGCCGCCCGGCGGCTGGCCAAGCGCAACTTCCGCGGCAAGGAGCGCAGGTTCATCGCCGAGGGGCCGCAGGCCGTGCGCGAGGCCGCCGAGCACCGCGGCAGCGACGGCGAGCCGACCCTGATCGAGCTGTTCGCCACCGTCGAGGCGGCCGAGCGGTACGCCGACATCGTCGCCGCCGCCCACGCGGCCGGCGCCCGGGTGCACCTCGCCGACGGCGACGTGCTCGCCGACGTCTCGCAGACCGTCACCCCGCAGGGCCTGATCGGCGTCTGCCGCTTCCTCGACTCCCCGTTCGACGCGATCCTGGCCGCGAAGCCGAAACTGGTCGCCGTCCTCGCCCACGTACGCGATCCCGGGAACGCCGGGACGGTGCTGCGCTGCGCCGACGCGGCGGGCGCCGACGCCGTCGTGCTCACCGACGCCTCGGTGGACCTGTATAACCCCAAGTCCGTCCGGGCCTCGGTCGGTTCGCTCTTCCACCTGCCGGTCGCCGTCGGCGTCCCGGTCGAGCAGGCCGTGCAGGGGCTGCGGGCGGCGGGCGTACGCATCCTCGCCGCCGACGGCGCGGGCGACGACGACCTCGACGACGAGCTCGACGCGGGCACCATGGGCGGGCCGACCGCCTGGGTCTTCGGCAACGAGGCCTGGGGTCTGCCGGAGGAGACCCGGGCACTGGCCGACGCGGTCGTGCGGGTGCCCATCCACGGCAAGGCGGAGAGCCTCAACCTGGCGACGGCGGCGGCCGTCTGCCTGTACGCCTCCGCGAGGGCCCAGCGCCCGCGGTGACGACGCAGGGTGTCGCCGCGTCACCGACGACTAGTAGGGTGGCGAACTCGGGGGCCCACTGCACCGGTTCGAGAGGTGGGGTACGGGATATGGCTGTCGGCATGAGCACGCCGCGCGAGACACACGCCGCCGTCGTGCGCGCCGAATCCGCCGACGAGGCGGACGACGCGGCCGAGAGTCCCGAGCCCGCGGCCGCCGGCCTGGGAATCGATCCCGACGACCTGCCCGACGGCCTGGTCGTCGCCGACGGGACCGGCCGGATCATCTGCTTCAACGCCGCGGCCGCCCGGATCACCGCGATGCCCCGGGCCGCCGCCCTCGGCCGCTCCCTGGAGCACGTACTGCCGCTGGAGGACCTCAAGGGCCGCCGCTGGTGGGCCCTGACCGACCCCTACGGCGGGCTCGTCACCCGGGTCGGCCAGCCCGAACGCAATCTGCTGCTGCCCGGCGGCCGGGAGGTCCTGGTCTCCGCCCGCTACGTGCGCGAGCACCCGACCGGACCGGTGCGCCGGGTGGTGGTCTCGCTGCGCGGCACCGAGGCCCGCCGCCGCAACGAACGCAGCCACGCCGAGCTGATCGCCACGGTCGCCCATGAGCTGCGCTCCCCGCTGACCTCCGTCAAGGGCTTCACCGCGACCCTCCTCGCCAAGTGGGAGCGGTTCACCGACGACCAGAAGCGGCTGATGCTGGAGACGGTCGACGCCGACGCGGGCCGCGTCACCCGGCTCATCGCCGAACTGCTCGACATCTCCCGGATCGACTCCGGACGCCTGGAGCTGCGCCGCCAGCCGGTGGACCTCTCCCTCGCCGTCGAACGCCACGTCCAGGCCCTCACCGCGACCGGCCAGACCCCCGACCGCTTCCTCGTCCGCACCTGCCAGCCGCTGCCCGCGGTCTGGGCCGACCCGGACAAGGTCGACCAGGTGCTCGGCAACCTGCTGGAAAACGCGGTGCGCCACGGCGAGGGAACCGTCACCATTGAAGTCGCACCCGCACCCGCGAAGAGCGACGAGAAGGGAACGGCGGTCACCGTGAGCGACGAAGGCCCCGGCATCCCCGAGGAGTCGATGGGCCGTGTCTTCACCCGCTTCTGGCGGGGGAGCAAGCGCGGCGGCACGGGCCTGGGCCTCTACATCGTCAAGGGCATCGTCGAGGCGCACGGCGGCACGATCACGGTCGGCCGCGGCCCCGGCGGCGGCGCGGAATTCCGATTTATCCTGCCCGTGAGCACGCCGGCCTACCTGGTCTGAGCGGGCCCACGGGCCTCCCACACATCCTGTGGCCCTTAGACTCGACCTTTGGCACCTTTGCGTCCTCCAGTCGTCGATCGGGGCCATGGGGGTCCGGGGCCTTCCCCGGTAAGCGCAGTATCAGCCAATCGGAAGCACGGGAAGAGATGTCGGCACCGAACAAGTCGTACGACCCAGTCGAGGTCGAGGCACTGAAACCGGAAGAGATCGAGCGCATGCGGGACGAGGCGTTCGCCGCCTTCGCCGCCGCCGGTGACCTCGACGCGCTCGCCCAGGCGAAGACCGCGCACACCGGGGGTACCTCACCGCTGTCGCTCGCCAACCGCGAGATCGGCGCACTGCCGCCGCAGGCCAAGGCCGAGGCGGGCAAGCGCGTGGGCCAGGCCCGCGGCGCCGTCTCCAAGGCCCTCGCCGCCCGCCAGGCGGAGCTGGAGGCCGAGCGGGACGCCCGCGTGCTGGTCGAGGAGGCGGTGGACGTCACGCTGCCCTACGACCGCACCCCGGCCGGCGCCCGCCACCCGCTGACGACCATCATGGACCGCGTCGCGGACGTCTTCGTGGCCATGGGCTACGAGGTCGCCGAGGGCCCCGAGGTCGAGGCGGAGTGGTTCAACTTCGACGCCCTGAACTTCGTGCCCGACCACCCGGCCCGGCAGATGCAGGACACCTTCTTCGTCCAGGGCCCCGACGGCGCCAGGAACGACGAGTCCGGGGTCGTGCTGCGCACCCACACCTCGCCGGTCCAGGCCCGCTCCCTGCTCGACCGGGAACCGCCGGTCTACGTCGTCTGCCCCGGCCGCGTCTACCGCACCGACGAGCTCGACGCGACGCACACCCCGGTCTTCCACCAGATCGAGCTGCTGGCCGTCGACGAGGGCCTCACCATGGCCGACCTCAAGGGCACCCTCGACCACATGGTCCAGGCGCTCTTCGGCCCGGACATGAAGACCCGGCTGCGGCCCAACTTCTTCCCGTTCACCGAGCCGTCCGCCGAGATGGACATGGTCTGCTACGTCTGCCGCGGCGCGTCCGTCGGCAACCCGGACCGCCCCTGCCGCACCTGCGGCAGCGAGGGCTGGATCGAGCTCGGCGGCTGCGGCATGGTCAACCCCAAGGTGCTCATCGCCTGCGGCGTCGACCCCGACAAGTACAGCGGATTCGCCTTCGGGTTCGGTATCGAACGGATGCTGATGTTCCGCCACAACGTAGAAGACATGCGAGACATGGTCGAGGGTGACGTCCGTTTCACCCGGCCGTTCGGGATGGAGATCTGATGCGCGTCCCGCTTTCCTGGCTGCGGGAGTACGTCGACCTGCCGGCGACGGAGACCGGCCGTGACGTACAGGCCAAGCTCGTCGCCGTGGGTCTGGAGGTCGAGACCGTCGAGCAGATCGGCGCCGGCCTCAAGGGCCCGCTGGTCGTCGGACAGGTACTGACCATCGAGGAGCTGGAGGGCTTCAAGAAGCCCATCCGCTTCTGCACGGTCGACGTCGGCAGCGCCAACGGCACCGGCGAGCCGCAGGAGATCGTCTGCGGCGCCCGTAACTTCTCCGTCGGCGACAAGGTCGTCGTGGTCCTCCCGGGCGCCGTGCTGCCCGGTGACTTCGCGATCGCCGCCCGCAAGACGTACGGCAAGACCTCGCACGGCATGATCTGCTCCACCGACGAGCTGGGCATGGGCGACGACGGCACGCACGGCATCATCGTGCTGCCGCCGGAGCACGAGGTGGGCACCGACGCGATCGAGCTGCTCCAGCTCGTCGACGAGGTCCTGGACATCGCCGTCACGCCCGACCGCGGCTACTGCCTCTCCATGCGCGGCGTCGCCCGCGAGACCGCCATCGCGTACGGGCTGCCGCTGCGCGACCCGGCGCTCCTGGACGTGCCCGCGCCGAACGCGTACGGCTACCCGGTCAAGGTCGCCGACCCGATCGGCTGCGACAAGTTCACCGCGCGCACCGTGGTCGGTCTCCAGCCCGAGGCCCGCTCCCCGATCTGGCTGCAGCGCCGCCTGCAGAAGGCCGGGATGCGCCCGATCTCGCTCGCCGTCGACATCACCAACTACGTGATGCTCGAACTCGGCCAGCCGCTGCACGCCTACGACCGCACCCGTGTCGACGGGCCGATCGGGGTGCGCCGCGCCCAGCAGGGCGAGAAGCTCACCACCCTCGACGGCACGGTCCGCGTCCTGGACGCCGAGGACCTGGTCATCACGGACAACCGCGGGCCGATCGGCCTCGCGGGCGTCATGGGCGGTGCCAACACCGAGATCGCGGACGTCGACGGCGAGCACCACAGCGCCGAGGTCGTCATCGAGGCCGCGCACTTCGACGCGATCTCGATCGCCCGGACCGCGCGCCGCCACAAGCTGTCCTCCGAGGCGTCCAAGCGCTTCGAGCGCGGATCCGACCCGCAGGCCGCCGCGGCCGCCGCACAGCGCACCGTCGACCTGCTGGTGCTGCTCGCCGGCGGCACCGCCGAGGCCGGGGTCACCGAGGTCAGCGCACCGTCGGCGCCCCGCACCATCGCGATGCCCGCGAACCACCCCGACCGGGTGGCCGGCGTCGAGTACGGCCGCGAGACCGTCGTGCGCCGCCTCCAGGAGGTCGGCTGCGACGTCTACGGGCAGGACGAGCTGATCGTCACCGTGCCGTCCTGGCGCCCCGACCTCAGCGAGCCGAACGACCTCGCCGAGGAGGTCATCCGCCTGGAGGGGTACGAGAACCTCCCGTCCACCCTCCCGACCCCGCCGTCCGGCCGCGGGCTCACCGACCGCCAGCGGCTGTACCGCAGGGTCGGCCGGGCGCTCGCCGGCGCCGGCTACGTCGAGGCGCTGAACTACCCGTTCATCGGCGAGGCCGCGCTCGACCAGCTCGGGCTCGACGCCGAGGACGCCCGCCGCCGCACCGTCAAGCTCGTCAACCCGCTCTCCGACGAGGAGCCGGCGCTGCGCACCACGCTGCTGCCGGGCCTGCTCGGCGCACTGCGGCGCAACGACGGCCGCGGCAGCCACGACCTCGCGCTCTTCGAGACCGGCCTGGTCTTCCGGCCGACCGGCAACGAGACCAAGGCCGTCCGGCTGCCCGTCGACCGCCGTCCCACCGCCGAGGAGATCGCCGGGCTCGACGCCTCGCTGCCGCGTCAGCCGCGCCGCGCCGCGGTCGTCCTCGCGGGCGCCCGTGAGCAGGCCGGCTGGTGGGGCAAGGGCCGCCCGGCCGACTGGGCGGACGCCATCGAGGCCGCCCGCACCATCGCCCACGAGGCCGGTGTCGAGGTGACCGTGCGCAGTGACCGGCACGCGCCGTGGCACCCGGGCCGCTGCGCCGCGCTGTACGTCACGGTGAACGGCGAGGAGACCCTGTTCGGTCACGCCGGTGAGCTGCACCCGCGGGTCGTCAAGGACCTCCACCTGCCCGAGCGGACCTGCGCCATGGAGGTCGAGCTCGACGTCCTGGAGCAGGCCGTCGACGGCGCGCTCCAGGCGCCCCGGATCTCCACCTTCCCGGTGGCGACCCAGGACGTCGCGCTGATCGTCGCGGAGAACGTCCCGGCCGCCGACGTGGAGCGGGCGCTGCACGAGGGCGCGGGCGAACTGCTCGAATCGGTGCGGCTGTTCGACGTCTTCACCGGTGAGCAGATCGGTGCGGGCCGCAAGTCGCTCGCGTACGCGCTGCGCTTCCGCGCGGCGGACCGCACGCTGACCGTGGACGAGGCCTCGGCCGCGCGCGACGCGGCGGTGGCCCTGGCCGCCGAGCGGACGGGCGCGGTGCTGCGCGGCGCGTAGCGGTCGCCCGTACAAAAGGCGAGGAGGGGCGCATCCGGTGACCGGATGCGCCCCTCCTGCCATGCTCGCCGAACGGCGTGGACCGCACGCGGGCCCCGGCACGGCCCGGGGGAACCCGGCTCCGTGCCGATCCCGCAGCCACCCTCCGATCCGTGGGCAGTGGGCCGTGCGGTCCGGCGCCGTCCGCGCTGCCACGGAGTGTCGGGCAGGTCGGCAGAGCGGACGGCGCGGTTGCGGGTCGTCGTACTGTACGAGGGGGAGCAGACGACCCGTCCGCCTCTTGCGAGACGACTGATTCAACCCATCCGCGGACCGGTGCAACAGGGTGCGCAGCGGGACGGTTCGGGCATTGCGTTCACACCCCGTGTGAATCGTGCTCCACTGGTGCGACACGCCTCGGCGTGCCGAACCACCGGAGGGGCGCATGGGGGCAACGGAGCCCAACATTCTGCTGGCTGCCCTGATCGAGGAGGCGGGCGTCTCCCGGGCGGGCCTCGCCGCGCACGTCAACCGGGCCGGCCGCCCGCGCGGACTGCGCCTGCGGTACGAACACACCGCGGTGGCCCGCTGGTTGAAGGGTCAGCGCCCGCGCGGCCAGGTGCCCGACCTGATCTGCGAAGTGCTCGGCAAGCGGCTGAGCAGGCCCGTCTCGCTGGACGACATCGGGATGGCGGCCCCGGGGACCGGCTCGCCCGTGCCCGGTTCCTCGCTCACCGGCTTCGTCGAGCGGACCACCGCGCTGTGGCGCTCCGACGAGGCACAGCGCCCGCACGCCCTCGCCCCGGCCGCCGTCACGGGCACCACGGCGGTGATGCCGGTCTGGGAGTGGGAGAACCCGCCGGAGGACACCGACGTCTCGCGCGACGGGCCGACCCGGGTCTCCATGGCCGACATAGAGACCCTGCGTGCGGCCCGTACCCACTACGAACTGATGTACCGCCGGGCAGGCGGAATCGCGACCCGTTCCCGCATCGTCGGTTTCCTCAACGCCGAGACCGCCCCGCTGCTGCGCGGCGGTTACAGCGACGCGCTGGGCCGCCGGCTGTACCGGGCGGCGGCCGGCCTGGTGGCGGTCGCGGGGATCTGCGCGTACGACTCGGACGCGCACGGGCTCGCCCAGCGCTACTTCCACCAGGCGCTGCGGCTGGCCAAGGCGAGCGGGGACCGGGGGCTCGGCGGCTATGTGATCGCCCTGCTGGTCAACCAGTCGCTCCACCTCGCCGACTACCGGCAGTCCGTGGCCTTCGCCCAGGCGGCGCTGCGGGCCGCCACCGGACACATCAGCCCGGCGCTCGCCGCCGACCTGTACGCGATGCAGGCCAAGGCGTACGCCTGGCTCGGCGACGCGAGCGGGGCCCGGGAGTGCATCCGGCGGGCCGAGTCGGAGGCCGGGCACATCCGGCCGGGCCAGGAACCGGACGAGACGGGGTACGTCCAGCCGGGTCTGGTCGATGTGCAGGTGGCCGAGGCGCTGCTCGGCATCGGGGATCTGCCGGGCGCCCGGGAGCACGCGGCCAAGGCGGTGCGGATCCCGGCGCACGACCGGGGCCGGGTGCACCGGCTGGCCATGCTGAGCCATATCGAGCTGCGCCAGGGCGAGGCGGACCGGGCGGCGGCCACCGCCGTGGAGATGGCGGAGCAGGCCGGGGGCATGGAGTCGCAGCGGCTGCGCGACCGGCTGCGCGCCGTGCGCGAGGACCTGGTCGCGAGCGGCTGCGCCGACGCGGGGCGGGCCGCCGAACTGATCGACGGGGCGTTGCGCGTACCGCTGTGAGCGCGGGGGACGGCTCGTACTCACGGGGACCGGTACGTTCCGTTCCGGTGCCGCTCCTGCTGCGATGTTGTCACCTACTTGTCGAAAGGTGGCAGAACCGTGCAATGGGCGAACCTGAACGAACAAACTGTGTATGAAAATCGTTGGTTCCGGGTCAATCTGGCAGACGTGGTCATCCCCGACGGCCGCCATCTCGACCACTTCGTCATCCGGCTGCGCCCCGTCGCGGCGGCCACCGTCGTCAATGAGGCCGATGAGGTGCTGCTGCTCTGGCGGCACCGGTTCATCACGGACAGCTGGGGCTGGGAGCTCGCCGCGGGTGTGGTCGAGGACGGCGAGGACATCGCGGCCGCCGCCGCCCGCGAGATGGAGGAGGAGACCGGCTGGCGCCCCGGGCCGCTGCGCCCGCTGCTGACCGTGGAACCGTCGAACGGCCTCACCGACGCCCGGCACCACCTCTACTGGTCCGAGGAGGCCTGCTGGACCGGTCCGCCCAGCGACGCCTTCGAGTCCTCGCGCCGCGAGTGGGTACCGCTCAAGCTGGTGCCCGACCTGATCGGCCGGGGCGACGTCCCGGCCGCCGGAATGGCCGCCGGGCTGATGATGCTTCGCCACTTACGGCTGGGGTGAGGCGCCGCACACCGGCGCGGTGCTGGGGCACCGTGCGGCGCGGCCACGCACGAGCGCGTACGGGGCCGGCCGGGGATCGCCCGGACCGGCCCCGTACGGGCACGACGAAGGATCAGGAGTACGGGTAGAAGCCCGAGCCCGTCTTGCGGCCGAGCCTGCCCGCGTCCACCATGCGCTGGAGCAGCGGCGGAGCGGCGTACAGCGGCTCCTTGAACTCCGCGTACATCGAGTCGGCGACCGAGGCCACCGTGTCGAGACCGATCAGATCGGAGAGCTTGAGCGGGCCCATGGGGTGGGCGCAGCCGAGCTCCATGCCGTTGTCGATGTCCTCACGGCTGGCGATCCCCGACTCGAACATCCGGATCGCGGAGAGCAGATACGGGATCAGCAGCGCGTTGACCACGAAGCCGGAGCGGTCCTGGGCACGGATCGGGTGCTTGCCGAGCACGTCCTGCACCAGGGCCTCGGAGCGCTTCACCGTCTCGTCGGACGTCGTCAGCGCCGGGATCAGCTCGACGAGCTTCTGCACCGGGGCCGGGTTGAAGAAGTGGATGCCGATGACCTGGTCCGGGCGGGAGGTCGCCACGGCCAGCTTCACCAGCGGGATGGAGGAGGTGTTCGAGGCGAGGATCGCGTCCTGCCGGGTCACCACCTGGTCGAGCACCTGGAAGATCTCGGTCTTGACCTGCTCGTTCTCCACGACGGCCTCGATGACCAGGTCGCGGTCGGCGAACTCGCCGAGGTCCGTGGTGAAGCTCAGCCGGGCGAGCGTCTCGTCGCGCTCCTCGGCTGTGATCTTGCCGCGCTCGGCGGCCTTCGAGAGGGAGTTGTGCAGCCGGGTGCGGCCGATCTCCAACGCCTCTCCGGTGGTCTCGGCCACCATGACCTCAAGACCGCTGCGCGCGCACACCTCCGCGATACCCGCGCCCATCTGGCCACAGCCCACCACTCCGACGCGTGCAATGTCGGCCATAGAGTCCGTCACCTCGTGCCTTTCGCTGTTCTGCGTGTCGCAGGTTCCCGTCTGATTCCGGTGCCCGCCCCGACCCCACGACGTTACTCCGCGACCTGCGGGTCATCGTGGGCCGGGGCGGGCATGCTCTGCGTTACGCCTGGATACAAGGGGCGATCGACGTTGACGACGAGCACAGAGAGACGGCAGGTGCAGCGAAATGCGGCAAATGGCCCGAAGAAGCTTTGTGGCGGGGGCGGCCGGGGTGGTCGCGGGGGTGGTGAGCACCGTCACCATGGCCGGTGACGCCGTCGCGGTTCCGCCCCGGCGGACCGGCGGAGTGCCGGAGCGTTCCGGCCACCGCCATGTCGTCCGGCGCGAACTGCGTGGCATGTGGGTCGCCACCGTCGCCAATCTCGACTGGCCCTCGAAGCCCGGCCTGACGGCGGCCGCGCAGGAGGCCGAGCTGATCGCGTACCTCGACGAGGCCGTCGAACGGCGGCTGAACACCGTCATCCTCCAGGTCCGGCCGACCGCCGACGCGCTGTGGCCCTCGCCCTACGAGCCGTGGGCCCAGTACCTCACCGGCGTCCAGGGCAAGGACCCCGGCTGGGACCCGCTGGGCACCGCCGTCCGCGAGGCGCACCGCCGCGGCCTGGAACTGCACGCCTGGTTCAACCCGTACCGGGTCGCCAACCACACCGACCCGTCCCGGCTGGCCGCCACCCACCCGGCCCGGCTGCACCCCGACTGGGTCCTGCCGTACGGCGGGAAGCTCTACTACAACCCGGGGATCCCGGAGGTCCGCCGCTTCGTCCAGGACGCGATGCTCGACGCGGTCCGCCGCTACGACATCGACGCCGTGCACTGGGACGACTACTTCTATCCGTACCCCGTGGCCGGGCAGGTCTTCGACGACGACGCCACGTACGCCCGGTACGGCGCGGGTTTCCCGGACAAGGCCGCCTGGCGGCGCGACAACACCGACAAGCTGGTGCGCGAGACCGCCGAGCGGATCAAGAAGATCAAGAAGAACGTCCAGTTCGGGATCAGCCCGTTCGGGGTGTGGCGCAACGCCGCGACCGATGCGCTCGGCTCCGACACCAAGGCGGGGGTGCAGACCTACGACGATCTGTACGCCGACACCCGCGGCTGGGTCAAAAAGGGCTGGATCGACTACATCTGCCCGCAGATCTACTGGAACATCGGCTTCGCCGCCGCCGACTACGCCAAGCTGGTGCCCTGGTGGAGCGAGGCGGTGCGCGGCACGGAAGTCGACCTGTTCGTGGGGGAGGCGCTGTACAAGGCCGGTGACCCGGCCCAGCCCGCCGCCTGGCAGGACCCGGCTGAACTGTCCCGGCACATCGACTTCGCCGCCGGGTACGACCAGGTGCGCGGCCACGTCTACTTCTCCGGGAAGGAAGTGGTCCGGGACCGGATCGGGGCCATGGACCGGGTGGTCGCCGACCACTACCGCAACAGGGCGCGCCCACCCCGCTGACCGAAGGGCGGAGTGGACGCGATGGGTGATCGGGGCGGGCCGCCCGGGAACGGGCCGGCCCGCCCCCGGCCCGGGGGCGAAGAGCAGTGCCGAACGCCGGAGGCCGCTACGGGGTCTCCTAGCCCTGCTTCCGGGTTTCGGTGTGCTGTACGACGCTGTCGGGACCGGGTGAAATCAGGTGTTCGTGTCCGTCCTCGAAGCGGACGCGGAACGGGGGAGTGCCCCCGGCCCCGAGCACTTCGACGATTTCTGCGACCTTGTCGTGCTGCCCCACGGTCCTGCCGTGTATCAGCAGCCGGTCGCCCGTGTGTGCCTCCATCGGGACTGACCTCCTCACGGGTGGCGGTCCATGTGGACAAGTCTATGGCCGAAAGCCGACTTCGCCCGGTGGGGGAGTACCGACCGCTCACCGCGCACGCCGCTCGCGCCCCGCCCGCTGCGTCGCCGCGATGCAGACGAGCACCGCGACCGCGGCCACCGGCGCCGCCGGGACCGTCTTGCCGAGCAGGAGGACCGACCCTTCCGGGGGCGGCCGCCGGCCCTGACCAAGGTGGCCCGCGCGCCCCATGAGAAGAGCGGTTCCAGCCAATCGGGGACGGGTGCCGCGGGATCCGCCTCGCCCCGGGCCGGGCCGGGCGGACTTGTGGAGGCCCTCTTGACCGGAAGAGTGTTCGGATCCACGATCGCCGCCATGACTTCCAGAGTCTCGTTGGTCGCCGCGGCGCGCAGCTCCACCCTGCTCGCCGAGCGCTTCGACGACGACCGGCCGCTCGACCACGCCGGTCTGTACGAGATACAGCTCGCCGCGCCCGCCCTCATGCCGCTGGGCGCCGCCGAGCTGCGCTACTGCTCGCCGACGCCGCGCAGCCGCGCCACCGGCGACGTGCTCGGCTTCGCCCCGCTCGTCCAGCCGGCCCTGCGCGACTGCGACATGGGCCGCTGGCGGGGCTGCACCCTCGCCGATGTCACGGCGTGCGAGCCCGCGGCGGTCGACGCCTGGCTCGCGGACCCGCGCTCCGCCCCGCACGGCGGCGAACCGCTGCTCGCGTTCATCTCGCGGATAGGGGGCTGGCTGGACACCCGGCCCGTGTGCGACGGCGCCATCGTCGCCGTCGCCGAACCGGCGGTCGTCCGGGCCGCACTCGTGTACGCGCTCAAGGCGCCGCCGTCGACGTACTGGAACGTGGACGTCGGGCCGCTGTCCACCGTCACCCTCACCGGCATGCCGGGCCGCTGGAGCCTCAGGCTCGAAGCGGGAGTCCGCTGACGCCCGCCGCGACGGCCGGCATGTCGCGGTCCGCGCCCGCTCCGGGAGCGGAAGCCCCTGGTCGACGTACGGTCCACGACCGGGGGCCACCCGCTCCATGTGCCCTTTCCACGCCGGCCGGGGCAGCCATGGCCTCGCCGCCCCGGCCGCCGCGCACTGGCCGGAATTCGCCGGGGCGGACGCGGAGGCCGCGCGCCGACCGCCGTCACCCGGCGGCCGGCGCCGCCCCGCTCAGTCGTTCTCCTTGGGGGTGGTGAGCAGGGCGAGGGCCTCGGCGATGGCGGCCTCGGCGGCCGCCTTGTCGATGCCGAGACCCGTCAGCACTCCCGAACCGTCCTCCTGTTCCAGCAGCGCGAGCAGGACGTGCTCGGTGCCGATGTAGTTGTGGCCCATCCGAAGGGCCTCCCGGAACGTCAGTTCCAGCGCCTTGCGGGCCCCGGCGTCGTACGGGATCAGCTCCGGCAGCTCGCCGGTCGCGGCCGGTGGCAGTGCCTCCGTGGCGGCCCGGCGGACGTCCTCCAGGGAGATGTCCTGGGCCTTGACGAACGCGGCGGCCAGTCCTTCCGGCTCACTGAGCAGCCCCAGGACCAGGTGTGTGGTGCCCACCTCGTCGTTGTGCGCCGTGCGGGCCTCGTTCTGCGCGGCCATCACGACGTTCTTGGCCCGTGGGGTGAAGCGGCTGAACCCCTGACTGGGGTCGAGATCGGACACCTCGCCGGGGTCCTTGGCCACGAACCGCTTCTGGGCGGCCTGCCTGGTCACCCCCATGCTCTTGCCGATGTCGGTCCAGGAGGCGCCGGAGCGCCGGGCCTGGTCCACGAAGTGTCCGATCAGATGGTCGGCCACGTCACCGAGGTGGTCCGCGGCGATCACCGCGTCCGAGAGCTGGTCGAGGGCGTCGGTATGGACCTTCTTGATGGCCTCGATCAGGTCGTCGAGGCGCACGGGATGCGTCGGGCGTACGGGATTCACCATGTGTCAACCTTAGGTTGACAGTCCTGGGGGTGTCAACCATCGGTTGACAGTGAGGTCGGTGGGGTGATGCGCCACGGAACCGGCGGGGCGTCATGTCGGCGGGGTGCCATCGTTCGGTTGCAGAAGACGCATGCGTCCCAGTACGCCGGCGCGCACAGCAGGCGGTGCCGTACGCACGAGGCCATCGCGGCCTCCTCCGGGCCGGGGAAGGGGAACGTGCCGCTCTGCCGCTCGGTGCCGACCGGGTCGAACGCCTCGACCATCTCCCGGTACTGCCGCAGATACTCCCGGGCGAAAGGCGGCTCGTAGCCCAGTTCGTCCCAGCGGTGCCCGCGCAGCGCCAGATCGATCACGCGCAGGACGAAGTCCTTCGCGGCGGCCCGCTCGTCGGCGGAGCCGCCCCAGTCGATCTCCTCCAGGTCGAATCCCACCACCCCGCGCCCCACGGCGCCCTGGTCCTGCAGGGTGAGCAGGGTGGCGAAGCGGTACTCCCAGACGCTCTCGGCGAGATCGGACACGGCCAGCAGGAGTACGTCGACGAAGACGTCCGTGCCCCCGTTGGACAGGGACAGGCTGTGGCCCCTGCCGTGGAATGTGTTCCCCATCCCGGCACCGTACCGAGAGGGCGGGGGCCGCCCGGCCGCCGGTACGACGGAGCGCGCCGCCCGGCGGGACTGCCGGGCGGCGCGCTCGATCCAGCGGTTGTGGGTGCGGGTCAGAGAACGCCGCTGTCCGCGATGGTGATCTTCGCCTGCGGGCGGCCGCTCTGCGTGCCGAGGGCCTCGATCTTCTTGACCAGGTCCATGCCGGCCTCGTCGTCGACCTCGCCGAAGACCACGTGCTTGCCGTCCAGCCACGACGTCACGATCGTCGTGATGAAGAACTGCGAGCCGTTGGAGTCGGGGCCGCTGTTGGCCATGGACAGCTGGCCCGGCTTGGTGTGCGACAGCTTGAAGTTCTCGTCCGGGAACTTGGCGCCGTAGATGCTCTTGCCGCCGGTGCCGTTGCCGGCGGTGAAGTCGCCGCCCTGGAGCATGAACTCGGGGATGATGCGGTGGAACGAGGACCCCTTGTAACCGAAGCCCTTCTCGCCGGTCGCCAGCGCGCGGAAGTTCTCCGCCGTCTTGGGAACGATGTCGTCGAACAGCTTGAACGTGATCCGCCCGGCGGGCTCGTCGTTGATGGTGATGTCGAAGTAAACCTTGCTCGTCATGGAACCATCCTGACATCGACCCCTTCGGCGCCGACGGGCGGGCACGGTCACAGCCCGGTCCGGGGGCGAGTGGCGCGGTGGTGCGGTGATCGACACGGTCCGCGGGTGACGGAGCACACTGACAGCGTGGCCGGTGACGGACGGCCGGGGGTGCCGGCCTGATGAAAGCTTTGCATAAAAGTGCAGGACTGCGTATAGTCATGCCATCGACGAGGAGGTTTCGATGGTGGTACGTGCGGCAGTGGCAGGAGCGAGCGGATACGCCGGCGGGGAGCTGCTCCGTCTCCTGCTGGTTCACCCCCAGGTCGAGATCGGGGCGCTCACCGCCAACTCCAACGCGGGGCAGAAGCTCGGCGCGCTCCAACCGCACCTGCGGCCGCTCGCCGACCGGGTGCTCCAGCCGACCACCCCCGAGGTCCTCGCCGGGCACGACGTCGTCTTCCTCGCCCTCCCGCACGGGCAGTCGGCCGCCGTCGCCGAGCAGCTCGGCGACGAGGTGCTGGTCGTCGACATGGGGGCCGACTTCCGGCTCAAGGACGCGGCGGACTGGGAGAAGTTCTACGGTTCCCCGCACGCCGGCACCTGGCCCTACGGCCTGCCCGAACTGCCGGGCGGGCGTGCCGCGCTCGCCGGTTCCAAGCGGATCGCGGTGCCCGGCTGCTACCCGACCGCCGTCTCGCTCGCGCTCTTCCCGGCGTACGCGGCCCAGCTGGCCGAACCCGAGGCCGTGATCGTCGCCGCGTCCGGCACCTCCGGGGCGGGCAAGGCGGCCAAGCCGCATCTGCTCGGCTCCGAGGTGATGGGCAACATGTCCCCGTACGGCGTCGGCGGCGCCCACCGGCACACCCCCGAGATGATCCAGAACCTCAGCGCGGCGGCCGGTGAACCGGTCACGGTCTCCTTCACGCCGACCCTGGCACCGATGCCCCGCGGCATCCTCGCCACCTGCAGCGCGAAGGCGAAGCCCGGGGTGAGCGCCGAGTCCGTCCGTGCCGTGTACGAGAAGGCGTTCGCCGACGAACCCTTCGTCGAGCTGCTCCCCGAGGGGCAGTGGCCGGCCACGGCGTCCGTCTACGGTTCCAACGCCGTACAGATCCAGGTCGCCCACGACGAGGCGGCGGGCCGGATCATCGTGATCAGCGCCATCGACAACCTCGCCAAGGGCACCGCCGGCGGTGCCTTGCAGAGCATGAACATCGCCCTCGGACTTCCCGAGGACACAGGTCTTTCCACGATCGGAGTCGCACCGTGAGCGTCACGGCAGCACAGGGGTTCTCCGCGGCGGGCATCGCCGCGGGAATCAAGGAGAGCGGTAACCCGGACCTGGCCCTCGTGGTCAACCACGGTCCGCGTCGCGCCGCCGCGGGCGTCTTCACCTCCAACCGCGTCAAGGCCGCCCCCGTCCTCTGGTCGGAGCAGGTGCTCAAGGGCGGCGAGGTCACCGCCGTCGTCCTCAACTCCGGTGGCGCCAACGCCTGTACGGGCCCCAAGGGCTTCCAGGACACCCATGCCACCGCCGAGAAGGCCGCCGAGGTGCTACCCGGCCACAACGCCGGTGAGATCGCGGTCGCCTCGACCGGGCTGATCGGCACGCTGCTCCCGATGGACAAGCTGCTGCCCGGCATCGAGCAGGCCGCCGCCGCCCTCAGCGAGCACGGCGGGGAGAAGGCCGCCATCGCGATCAAGACCACCGACACCGTCCACAAGACCGCCGTCGCGGGCGGCGAGGGCTGGACCGTCGGCGGGATGGCCAAGGGCGCGGGCATGCTCGCCCCGGGCCTCGCCACCATGCTGGTCGTGCTCACCACCGACGCCGACGTGGACGCCGCCGGACTCGACTCCGCGCTGCGCGCCGCCACCCGCACCACCTTCGACCGGGTCGACTCCGACGGCTGCATGTCGACCAACGACACCGTGCTGCTGCTGGCCTCCGGGGCGAGCGGGATCACCCCGGAGCAGGGCGAGTTCGCCGAGGCCGTACGGACCGTCTGCGCGGACCTGGCCCGCCAGCTCATCGGTGACGCCGAAGGCGCCTCCAAGGACATCCGGATCGAGGTCGTCAACGCCGCGACCGAGGACGACGCCGTCGAGGTGGGCCGCTCCATCGCCCGTAACAACCTCCTCAAGTGCGCCATCCACGGCGAGGACCCCAACTGGGGCCGGGTGCTCTCCGCGATCGGCACGACGAAGGCCGCCTTCGAGCCCGACCAGCTGAACGTCGCCATCAACGGCGTCTGGGTCTGCAAGAACGGCGGCGTAGGCGAGGACCGCGACCTGGTCGACATGCGCTACCGGGAGGTCGAGATCACCGCCGACCTCGCCGCCGGCACCGAGTCCGCCGTCATCTGGGCCAACGACCTCACCGCGGACTACGTCCACGAGAACAGCGCGTACAGCTCATGAGCGCGGCGCGGAAACACACCGCACTCCCGAAGGCGCAGATCCTCATCGAGGCACTGCCCTGGCTGACCCGGCACAACGGCAAGACCGTCGTCATCAAGTTCGGCGGCAACGCCATGATCGACGACGAGCTGAAGGCGGCCTTCGCCCAGGACGTGGTCTTTCTGCGCCAGGCCGGCCTCAAGCCCGTCGTCGTGCACGGCGGCGGCCCGCAGATCAGCGCCCAGCTCGACAAGCAGGGCCTGGTCAGCGAGTTCAAGGCGGGGCTGCGCGTCACCACGCCCGAGGCGATGGACGTCGTACGGATGGTGCTGGCCGGCCAGGTGCAGCGCGAACTCGTCGGCCTGCTCAACCAGCACGGCCCGCTCGCCGTCGGCCTGACCGGCGAGGACGCCCACACCATCACCGCCATCCAGCACCGGCCCGTCATCGACGGCGAGAGCGTCGACATCGGCCGGGTCGGCGAGATCACCGCCATCGACACCGGGGCGATCCAGGCGCTGCTGGACGACGGCCGGATCCCGGTCATCTCCTCCATCGCCCGCTCCGCCGACGACAACCACGTCTACAACGTCAACGCCGACACCGCCGCCGCGGCACTCGCCGCCGCCCTGGACGCCGAGACGCTGATGGTCCTCACCGATGTCGAGGGCCTCTACGAGGACTGGCCCAACAGCGACGACGTGATCAGCCGGCTCACCGCGGCCGAGCTGGAGAAACTGCTGCCGGAGCTCTCCAGCGGCATGGTGCCGAAGATGCAGGGCTGCCTGTACGCCGTCCGCAACGGCGTCGAGACCGCCCGCGTGATCGACGGCCGGGTCCAGCACTCGATCCTGCTGGAGATCTTCACCGACGAAGGAATCGGCACGATGGTCGTGCCCGACGCGCAGGGGGAGTCATGAGCAACCAGGAACTCGCACAGCGCTGGAGCCACGCGCTGATGGACAACTACGGGACCCCGAAGCTGTCCCTGGTCCGCGGCGAGGGCGCCCGGGTGTGGGACGCCGACGGCACCGAGTACCTCGACTTCGTCGGCGGTATCGCGGTGAACGCGCTGGGCCACGCCCACCCCGCCGTTGTCGAGGCCGTCTCCACCCAGATCGCCTCCCTCGGCCATGTCTCCAACCTCTTCATCGCCGAGCCGCCCGTCGCCCTCGCCGAACGGCTGCTCCAGCTCTTCGGCCGGAGCGGCCGCGTCTACTTCTCCAACTCGGGCGCCGAGGCCAACGAGGCCGCCTTCAAGATCGGCCGGCTGACCGGGCGGACCCACATGGTCGCCACCGACGGCGGCTTCCACGGCCGGACCATGGGCGCGCTCGCACTGACCGGCCAGCCCGCGAAGCGCGACCCGTTCCTCCCGCTGCCCGGTGACGTCACGCATGTCCCGTACGGCGACGCGGAGGCCCTGAGGGCCGCCGTCACCACCGACACCGCGCTGGTGATCATCGAGCCGATCCAGGGCGAGAACGGTGTGGTCGTACCGCCCGCCGGGTATCTGGAGGCCGCCCGGGAGATCACCCGCGCCACCGGCACCCTGCTGGTGCTCGACGAGGTGCAGACCGGCATCGGCCGCTGCGGCCAGTGGTTCGAGCACCAGGCCCACCAGGGCGTCGAGCCCGATGTCGTCACCCTCGCCAAGGGCCTGGGCGGCGGACTGCCGATCGGCGCGACCGTGGCCTTCGGCCCGGCCGCCGAGCTGCTGAAGCCGGGCCAGCACGGCACGACGTTCGGCGGCAACCCGATCGCCTGCGCCGCCGGTCTCGCCGTTCTCGACACCCTGGCCGCCGACGGCGCCCTGGACCGGGTGAAGCGGCTCGGCGAGCGGATCCGGGACGGTGTGGAGGGCCTCGGCCACCCGCTGGTGTCCCACGTAAGGGGGTCCGGACTGCTGCTGGGTATCGTGCTCACCGAGCCGCTCGCGCCCCAGGTGCAGCAGGCGGCTCAGAGTGCCGGAATCCTGGTGAACGTACCCGCCCCCGACGTCCTGCGGCTCATGCCGCCGCTGATCATCGGTGACGCGGAAGTGGACGCGTTGCTCCAGGCGCTGTCCGGCGCTCTCGACGCGGCACAAGGGGACGGACGATCCGGAGAATGAGGCGACGACGATGACCGAGGCGCAGGAATCCGAGTACGGCGGGCCGTCCGTGCCGCAGACCCGCACCGCACGCCACCGCCGGATCGTGGACATCCTGAACCGGCAGCCGGTGCGCTCGCAGAGCCAGCTGGCCAAGCTCCTCGCCGACGACGGGCTGAGCGTCACCCAGGCGACGCTCTCCCGCGATCTGGACGAGCTGGGCGCGGTGAAGATCCGCAACACCGGTGGCGAGCTGATCTACGCGGTGCCGAGCGAGGGCGGATTCCGCACCCCGCAGGCGCCGTTGGGCGGGTCCGCGAAGGAGGAGCGGATGCGGCGGCTCTCCGCCGAACTGCTCATCTCCGCGGAGGCGTCGGCCAACCTCGTGGTGCTGCGCACCCCGCCGGGCGCGGCCCAGTTCCTCGCCTCGGCCATCGACCAGGCCGAACTGCACGACATCCTCGGCACCATCGCGGGCGACGACACCCTGATGCTGATCAGCCGCGACCCGTCGGGCGGCCAGGCGCTCGCCGACCATCTGCTGCGGCTGGCGCAGAACGAGCGCTGAGCGCACCGGTGTTGCCGGGCCGCGTCAGTAACCGGTGATCGCGGTCGGGCCCGTGCGGGTCCCGATCGCGATGTGCGGACGGCGGGCCGGGTTCACCCAGTCGAGGATCCGGTCCATCGCGGCCGCCGGTACGGAGACGCAACCGGCGGTCGCGCCACGCCCGTTGACGTGGAGGAAGATCCCCGCGCCGCGACCCCGTACCGGCCGTTCGTAGTTGAACCCGATGACGAGCGCACGGGCGTACTGCGTCGGGTACGCGACCAGGTGCTCCGCCTCGCCCGCCCGGCAGTCCGCGGGCCGTGGCTCCACCCAGCGGTTGTAGTCCCGCGCCGCGTTGTCCTGGCACCACCACGACCGGTCGTTGACCCGGCGGTAGGGATGAACGGTGCCGGCCGGGGCGGGCTCGATGCCGAAGGCGTACGGCAGGTCGTACAGGCCGGTGGGGGTGGTGTTCGTGCCCTGCTTGCGCGACGCCCCCTCGGTCAGGCCACCGGCGCCGAACCGGGCCGGTGCGGACCCGCCCTTCACCCAGGTGCCCCGGCGCAGGTTCCACCAGGTCACGGTGCCCGTGGTGGAGCCCGTGGCCGGGGCCTCGGCCGTGATCAGCTGGGTGCCGCCGCCGGTGTCGGCCATCCGGTGCGGGAGCGGGGGCGCGGCGGTGGGCCGGGCCGCGACGGAGCCCGCCAGCGCGAGCAGTACCGAGAAGGTCACCAGGGATCTGCGCATGCCCGGACGGTAGACCCTCCGGCGGGGCGCCACCCGCGGATCTGCTCCGTACGGCTCAATCGCGCCCCGCCGGGGGCATGGCGGGCAGCGGGAGCGGCAGCCCCGGGAGCCCGTCCATGCTCGTCGCGATGTGCTCCTTCTTCTCGAAGTAGGCGCCGAGCGAGGCATCGTCCTCGCGGGCGAAGCGCTTGGCGTGCAGCGGCCGGTCCTCGTCGTACGACATGAACGGCACCCCGTAGCCGCAGCTGTCCCGGATCAGTTCGGCCCGCACCACGATGACGGCGCGCAGCCCGTGGAGAGCCGGGTCCACGTCCGGGAAGCGGGTGAGCAGCGGGCCGAACCGGGGATCGTCCCGGAAGACCGGCTCACCGCGGCCGTGCACCCGCACGATGGTCGGCGGCCCCTGGAAGGCGCACCACATCAGCGTGATCCGGCCGTTCTCGCGGAGGTGGGCGACGGTCTCGGCATGGCTGCCCGCGAAGTCCAGATAGGCCACGGTCAGCTCGTCGATCACGGCGAACGAACCGCTGACGCCCTTGGGGGAGAGGTTGACCGTGCCCTCGCCGTCCAGGGGCGCCGTCGCCGTGAAGAAGATGTGCTGCTCCTCGATGAAGGTCCTGAGCCGTCCTTCGATGCGTTCATATGTTTTCCCCATGGCTGTCATTGTCGTCGCCGACTCCGGTGCGGAGGAGGTGATTTCAGCTCGTGGGACGCCCGGGTGGCCGGCGGGGCGACGAGGGAGGGGCGCATAGCTTTGACAAAACATACAGAGGTCTGCATAGTTATACCCATCAGTCGGGTGGCGCGGCGGCGAAGCGTGACCTCGCCCGATCCCCGGTAGTTACGTCACCGCCTCTCCGGCCCTCCGTGCGGGGAGGCGGTCGCACACCCATCACCCTGTTCTTCCGAGGAGCACGCAGTGAGCAACGGCAACGGCAACAGCGACGTACGCCTCTGGGGCGCCCGCTTCGCCGACGGTCCGGCCGAGGCACTGGCCAAGCTGTCCGCCTCCGTCCACTTCGACTGGCGGCTCGCGCCGTACGACATCGCCGGCTCCCGCGCCCACGCGCGCGTGCTGAACAAGGCGGGCCTGCTCACCGAGGACGAGCTGAGCCGCATGATCGCCGGTCTCGACCAGCTCGAAGCCGATGTGGCCGACGGCTCCTTCACCGGCACCATCGCCGACGAGGACGTCCACACCGCGCTGGAGCGCGGGCTGCTGGAGCGCCTCGGCCCCGACCTCGGCGGCAAGCTGCGGGCCGGCCGGTCCCGCAACGACCAGATCGCCACGCTCTTCCGGATGTACCTGCGCGACCACGCCCGGATCATCGGCGGCCTGATCGCCGAGCTCCAGGGCGCGCTGGTCGGCCTCGCCGAGGCGCACCCGGACGTCGCGATGCCCGGCCGTACGCATCTGCAGCACGCCCAGCCGGTGCTCTTCGCCCACCACGTCCTGGCCCACGCGCAGTCCCTGTCCCGGGACGCGGAGCGGCTGCGCCAGTGGGACGAGCGGACCGCCGTCTCGCCGTACGGCTCCGGCGCCCTGGCCGGGTCGTCCCTCGGGCTCGACCCGGAGGCGGTCGCCGCCGACCTCGGCTTCGAGCGCGGCTCCGTCGGCAACTCCATCGACGGAACGGCCTCCCGCGACTTCGTCGCCGAGTTCGCCTTCATCACCGCGATGATCGGTGTGAACCTCTCCCGGATCGCGGAGGAGGTCATCATCTGGAACACGAAGGAGTTCTCCTTCGTCACCCTGCACGACGCCTTCTCCACCGGCTCCTCGATCATGCCGCAGAAGAAGAACCCGGACATCGCCGAGCTGGCCCGCGGCAAGTCCGGCCGCCTGATCGGCAACCTGACCGGTCTGATGGCCACGCTCAAGGCCCTCCCGCTCGCGTACAACCGCGACCTCCAGGAGGACAAGGAGCCGGTCTTCGACTCCTGCGACCAGCTGGAGGTCCTGCTGCCCGCCTTCACCGGAATGATGGCCACGCTCACCGTGAACCGCGAGCGCATGGAGGAGCTGGCCCCGGCCGGCTTCTCGCTCGCCACCGACATCGCCGAGTGGCTGGTCAAGCAGGGCGTGCCGTTCCGCGTCGCCCACGAGGTCGCCGGTGAGTGCGTCAAGGAGTGTGAGCAGCACGGCATCGAGCTCGACGAGCTGACCGACGAGCAGTTCGCCAAGATCTCCGAGCACCTCACCCCCGAGGTCCGCACGGTCCTCGACGTGCCCGGCGCGCTCGCCTCCCGCAGCGGTCGCGGCGGTACGGCCCCGTCGGCCGTGGCCGTCCAGCTCGCCGAGGTGAAGGCCGACCTCGCCGTCCAGCAGACCTGGGCCACCGCGAAGAACTGACCGCCCCGAGGGCGGCAGCGGAAGGCGGGGAGCGAAGGCATCGGAAGGCGGGGAGCGCGCGTGCGCTCCCCGCCTTCCGGTTTCCGTGCGCTGGGTTACGTTGACGGGGAGCGCACCGACCGAGGAGGAGCCCACGATGCCTTTCGCCCGGCTGGCCACAGCGACGACTCCGACCGCCCACATCGGGCTCGGCCTGGCGGCGGTCGGCAGACCCGGCTACATCAATCTCCACCGCGACCGCGATCTGCCCGGCGACCGCAGCGTCGAGGCGCTGCGCGCACGCACCCACGAGCTGCTCGACGCCGCCTACGCCCAGGGCGTCCGCTACTTCGACGCGGCCCGCTCCTACGGCCGCTCGGAGGAGTTCCTGGCCCAGTGGCTCGCGGCCCACCCCGAGGTGGACGACGTCGTCATCGGCAGCAAGTGGGGCTACACCTACACGGCCGACTGGAGCGTCGACGCCGAGGCGCACGAGGTCAAGGACCACAGCCTCGCCACCTTCCTGCGCCAGCGGGCCGAGACCGACGCGCTGCTCGGCGACCGCCTCGACCTCTACCAGATCCACTCGGTCACCGCCGACAGCCCGGCCCTCACCGACAAGGAACTGCACGCCCGGCTGGCCGCGCTCGCCGCCGAGGGCGTCAGTGTCGGCCTCTCCACCAGCGGGCCCGCCCAGGCGGACGCGATCCGGGCCGCCCTCACCGTCACGGTGGACGGCGAGCCGCTCTTCCGTACGGTCCAGGCCACCTACAACGCCCTGGAGACCTCGGCCGGGACGGCGCTCGCCGAGGCCCATGCGGCCGGACTCACGGTGATCGTCAAGGAGGCCATGGCCAACGGACGGCTCGCCGGGACGGAGGCCCCCGCCGTGGTCCGGGAGATCGCCGCCGACGCCGGTCTCGGCAGCGACGCGGTCGCCCTGGCCCTGGTGCTGCACCAGTCCTGGGCCGGGGTGGTGCTCTCCGGCGCGGCGACCGTCGGCCAGCTCGCCGGCAACCTGCACGCGGCCGTCGTCGATCTCGACGAGGAGCGGCGAGCCCGGCTGGACGCGCTGGTGGAGGAGCCCGATGCGTACTGGCGGCACCGCGCCGGGCTGCGCTGGAGCTGACCGGGGCGGGCCCCGGGAATCGGCGCGGGCCGTCCGTCACATCGACGGGGTCGCGTCCGTCAGTGCTGTGACGGAACACGACGGAGGAAGAGTGGCTGTGGACGGACATGAGTTCCTGGCGGAGCGGTTCGAGGAGAACCGGGGCCGGCTGAAGGCCGTGGCCTACCGGATGCTCGGTTCGACGAGCGAGGCGGAGGACGCCGTCCAGGAGGCGTGGATCCGGCTCAGCCGTTCGGACGGCCGGGCGATCGAGAATCTGGGCGGCTGGCTGACGACGGTCGTCGGGCGGGTGTGCCTGGACCTGCTCCGTTCCCGCCGCTCCCGCCGTGAGGAGCCCTTCGGCACCGGGGCACCCGAGGAGCCCGCTCCCGGCCCGGACCTCGGCGACCGGCCGGGGACCGATCCCGAGCAGCAGGCGCTGATGGCCGACTCGGTGGGTCTCGCCATGCTCGTGGTGCTCGAAACGCTCGACCCCGCCGAGCGGCTCGCCTTCGTGCTGCACGACATGTTCGCCGTGCCGTTCGACGAGATCGCCGGCGTCGTGGACCGTACCCCGGCCGCGGCCCGGCAGCTAGCCAGCCGGGCGCGGCGCCGGGTGCAGGGCGCGGAGCCGGTGCCGGACCCGGACCTCGCCCGCAAGCGCGAGGTCGTCAACGCCTTTCTGGCCGCCGCCCGTGACGGTGAATTCGAGGCCCTCCTGGCCGTGCTCGATCCGGACGTGGTGGTGCGGTCCGACATCGGCGCCGGCCCTGCCGGTGCGCCGGGCCTGGTACGGGGTGCCGCGGCCGTGGCCCGTCAGGCGATGATGTTCGCGCCGTTCGCGCGGTCCTCGCAGCGGGCCCTGGTCGACGGGGAACCGGCCGTCATCGCGGCGCGCGAGGGCCACCGTTTCTCGGTCATGATCTTCACGGTGGTCCGGGGCAGGATCGTCGAGATGTCCGTGATCACCGATCCGGCCCGTCTCCCCGGCCTGGACCTGACGGTCCTCCCGGAGGCCACCCCTCCACATTGAGACGACCATGTCTCATATGGTCTATGATTGTCTCATGAGTCTTGATCGTGAACAGGTGCTGCGCAGCGCCGCCGCTCTGCTGACCCGCAAGTCGACCGCCACCATGGACGAGGTCGCCAAGGCCGCAGGCATCGGCCGCGCAACCCTGCACCGGCACTTCGCCGGACGGGACGCACTGGTCAAGGCGCTGGAGAACCTGGGCATCCAGGAGTTCGAAGCGGCTCTGGACGCCGCCGCCCTCGACGAGGGTCCCGCGCCGGAGGCGCTGCGCCGTCTGGTCGCGGCCGTCGAGCCGGGCGCCGGACTGCTCTCCTTCCTCGTCACCGAGAACCAGCTCTTCGAGGGCGCGGAGGTGAACGAGGGCTGGAGCCGCCTCGACGCCCGGGTCTCCGCCCTGTTCAGACGGGGCCAGGAGCGCGGCGAATTCCGCATCGACCTCACCCCCGCCTGGCTGACCGAGGCCCTCTACGGACTCATCTCCAGCGGCGCCTGGGCGGTTCAGGACGGCCGGGTGGCGAGCCAGGACTTCCAGTACATGATCGTCGAGTTGCTGCTCGGCGGTGCACGCCGGAGCGTGGAGCAATGAGCCGTATCGAACAGCGTGTGGCATCCCCGGACGAACTGCACCGTCCCGGGCGGTGGATCGCGCTGTCGGTGCTCGTCCTCGCGGTGCTGCTCGTGGCGATCGACGCCACCGTCCTGGGCCTCGCGACCCCGTTCCTCACCGAGGACCTCGAACCGACCGGCACCCAACTGCTGTGGATCGGCGACGTCTACTCCTTCGTCATCGCCGGCCTGCTGGTCTCGATGGGCAGCCTCGGCGACCGCATCGGCCGCAAGAAGCTGCTGCTGTGCGGTGCGGCGGCGTTCGGCGCGGTCTCCGTGCTCAACGCCTACGCGCACACCCCCGAGATGATGATCCTGGCGCGGGCGCTGCTCGGTGTCGCGGGCGCCACCCTGATGCCGTCCACGCTCGCCCTGATCCGGAACCTCTTCCACGACCCGCGCGAGCGCAGCCTCGCCATCGGGATCTGGGGAGCGATGGCCTCCGCCGGGGCGGCCGTGGGCCCGGTGGTCGGCGGACTGCTGCTGGAGCACTTCTGGTGGGGCTCGGTCTTCCTGATCAACCTGCCGGTCATGGCGGTCCTCGTGGTCGTCGGCGCGAAGATGATCCCCGAGTCCAGGAACCCGGCCCCGGGCCCCTGGGACCTGCCCAGTGTCGCGCTCTCCTTCGTCGGCATGATCGGCGTCGTGTACGCCATCAAGGAGCTGGCGGCGCACGGCCCGAGCACCGGGACCATCGCCGCGGGCATCGGTGGTGTGGCGGCACTCTGCTGGTTCGTACGCAGGCAGCTCACGCTCCCGGCGCCCCTGCTGGACATACGGCTCTTCCACCACCGGGGCTTCTCGGCAGCCGTCCTCGCCGACCTGCTGACCATCCTCGGCCTGTCCGGACTGGTCTTCTTCCTCTCCCAGTTCCTCCAACTGGTGCAGGGGCGCGGACCGCTGGAGGCCGGTCTCGCCGAACTGCCCGCGGCCGTCGGCGCGGTCGTCGCCGGTCTGATCGCGGGCAGGGCGGCCCGCCGCTTCTCGGTGCGGTCGGTGGTGAGCGGCGGCCTTGCGGCGATCGGCCTGGCCCTCGCCGCGGTCACTCTGATCCACAAGGAGACCTCCTACCCGCTGATCGGGGCGGTACTGCTCGTCGTCGGCGTGGGCGCGGGCTTCGCCTTCACCGTCACCTCCGACGTGATCCTCTCCAGCGTCCCCAAGGAGCAGGCGGGTTCCGCCGGCGCGGTCTCCGAGACGGCGTACGAACTCGGCGCCGCCCTCGGCATCGCCCTGCTCGGCTCCATCGTCACCGGCGTCTACCAGGAGTTCGACACCCCCGGAGGCGTCCCGTCGGGCCCCGCGGCGGCGGCCCACGAATCGCTCGGCGGAGCCGTCGAGGCGGCCCACGGGTTGCCGGCCCAGCAGGGGCAGGCGCTGGTTTCCGCGGCGCAGGAGTCGTTCGTCGAAGGGCTGGGCCTCGCCGCGGGTGTCGGCGCGGCGGTCCTGCTGGCGACGGCCGTGGCCGCCTGGTTCCTGTTGCGCGGTCAGAAGCTGGAGGACGGCATCGTGCACCAGTAGCCGCCCCGGCCCGGACCGGACACGCGGAAGGGCCCGTACCACCGGAGAACCGGGGGTACGGGCCCTTCCGCACGTCCTGCCGTCGGCGCTTCGCGCCTCAGCTCACGCGGCCTTGGCCTTCGTGGCGTACATGTCGACGTACTCCTGACCGGACAGCCGCATCACCTCGGCCATCACGGAGTCGGTCACCGCCCGCAGCACATACCGGTCGCGGTCCATGCCCTCGTACCGGGAGAACTCCATCGGCTCACCGAAACGGACCGTCACCTTGCCGGGACGCGGCAGGCCGGCCCCGCCGGGCTGGAGCTTGTCCGTGCCGATCATCGCGAACGGCACCACCGGCGCGCCCGTCATCAGCGTCAGCCGCGCGATGCCCGTACGGCCCCGGTACAGCCGGCCGTCGGGGGAGCGGGTGCCCTCGGGGTAGATGGCGAACGCCTTGCCCTCCTCCAGCACCCGACGGCCCGTCATCAGCGCCGCCACACCGCCGCGCCCGCCGTCCCGGTCCACCGGGATCATGCCGCAGCCGGTGAAGAACCAGGCCATCGCCCGGCCCTTGAGCCCCTTGCCCGTCACGTACTCGTCCTTGCCGATGTAGAACACCGGCCGGTCGCAGCAGATCGGCATGATCATCGAATCGATGAACGTCAGATGGTTGCCCGCGAGGATCACCGGACCGTCCCCGGGAATGTTCTCCACACCCTCCACCTGGGGGCGGAACATCAGGCGCAAGATCGGTCCGAGCACTGCCTTGATGAGTGCGTGTCGGGACAACGGTTCCTCCGGTGTAGTGGCCGGGGCCGGCCGAGGTGCGGGATCGTGACGGTCCATGCAGGTGAGGACGATACTCGCGGCCGCTCACAGAACGCACATCGGGTTCACGGAACGGATACGCGGTGTTGACATGAGTTTCCGCCATGTTCGTCCAGGGGCTGCCTCCTCGACGGTACTGCTGCTTACGCTCGGGCCCCGTCCGACAGGTGCCGGACATCACACGCGAGGAGCATTCATGACTGAGCGCGCGCAGACCGGTCCCGGTCGCAGAACCATGCTGGGAGCGGGAGCCGCCGTACTGGGCACCGCCGCCCTCGGACTGGCCGGCGGCCCGGCCGACGCCGCGGGCGGCACCGCGGGGAATGCCTCCGAACGGCACGGCGGCCACGGCTTCCGCCTCGACCTGCCGGTGCCCACCGTCATCGGACACCGCGGCACCAGCGGCTACCGGCCCGAGCACACCCTCGGCTCCTACCAGCTGGCCCTCGACATGGGCGCGCACATAGTCGAGCAGGACCTGGTGCCGACCCGCGACGGCCATCTCGTATGCCGCCACGAGAACGACATCACCGCAACCACCGATGTCGCCGACCACCCCGAGTTCGCGAGCCGCAAGACCACCAAGAAGGTCGACGGAGTCTCCCTCACCGGCTGGTTCACCGAGGACTTCACCCTCGCCGAACTCAAGACGCTGCGGGCCAAGGAGCGCATCCCCGGCACCCGTCAGAAGAACACGCTCTACGACGGCCGCTGGGAGATCCCCACCTTCGAGGAGGTGCTCCGCTGGGCCGATCGGGAGGGCCGCAGGCGCGGCAAGCCCGTCTGGCTGTACGTCGAGACCAAGCACCCCACCTACTTCCGGGGCCTCGGCCTCGGCCTGGAGGAGCCGCTCGCCCAGCTGCTGCGCCGCTACGACCGGCACCGTCAGAAGTCGCCGCTCATCCTCCAGTCCTTCGAACCGAGCAGCATCCAGCGGCTGGCCCGGCTCGTCGCGACCCCCCGCGTCGTCCTGCTCTCCGGCGCGGGCGAGCGCCCCTGGGACTTCGTGACGTCCGGTGATCCGCGCACCGTCGCGGACCTGGTGAAGCCCGAGGGGCTGAAGTGGATGGCCTCCTTCGCCCAGGGCATCGGCCCCACCCTGGACCTGGTCATCCCCAAGGACGCCTCGGGGCGGCTCACCGCACCGACCACCCTGGTGGAGGACGCGCACGCGCAGGGCCTGGTCCTGCACCCCTACACCATGCGCAACGAGAACAGCTTCCTGCCGGCCGACTTCCGGCGCGGCACGGACCCCACGGCCTACGGCGACGCGTTCGGCGCGTTCCAGGCGTACTTCGCGACGGGCATCGACGGAATCTTCTCCGACAACCCGGACACCGCCCTGCTCGCCGCCGCGGACCACGACGCGAAGTGACCACCGCGTCAGCACCCGGCCGGGGAGTGCCCCGGTCGGGTGGTGCGCGCCCGGCACGGCAACCGGCCGCCGCCGTGGGCGCGTCGGCCGGGGCATGACGCTTCTCGATCTTGTTCCGGCAGGGCCCGCCCCCGCCCCCGTGACCGTTGTCCATGCCCTGCACCCGCTGGTGAGCGCCGAGGCCGGGGCCGAGGCGGCCGCCTCGGCGACGGGTGCGGCGGTCGAACCGGCCGACCTCGAACAGGCCGTCTGGCTGCGGCTGCTGGAGCGGCTCGCGGGGGAGGGGCCACCGGCGGACCCGGCCCGCTGGGTGCGGGACGCGGTACGGGCGGAGGCCCGCAGGGCCCGCCGCAGCACCCGGCACGAACGCCCCTACCGCGACGAGACCGCCGCCGACCCGGCCGGCTGCCCCGAACGGCTCGCCCTCGGCGCCGACGAACGCCGGGCGCTGCACGCGGCGGTGGACCGGCTGCCCGGCAGGTGCGCGCGGCTGATGGCGGCGCTGCTCGCGCCCGGCGACCCCACCTACCGGGAAATCGCAGGGAAGTTGGGTATGTCACAGGGGAGTTTGGGTCCGATCCGTTCCCGTTGCCTTGGATGTCTGCGCAGAATGCTCGCGGCGGAGGTTGCTGCTCCTGAACTGCGGGGAAAGGAGCGTTAGACAACCGGTGGATCAGGTGGGCGGAGGCATGCGCGGATGGGCATGAGCGTGATCATCTCGGCGGCGACGGCGCAGGACGCCGAACAGATCTTGAAACTCCAGTACCTCTGCTTCCAGAGCGAGGCGGAGCTGTACGGGAACTACCGGATCGACCCGCTCGTCCAGACCCTCGACTCGTTGCACGCCGAGATCGCCACGAACCTGGTGTTCGTGGCGCGGCTGGGCGACGAGGTCGTGGGCTCGGTCCGGGCTGCCGTCGGCGAGGACGGGGCGGGGGAGATCGGCAGGCTCTGCGTCCACCCCCGGCTGCAGGGGCACGGTCTCGGTGCCCGGCTGCTGCGGGCGGTGGAGGCGGGACTCGCCGACGAGCGGTCGGCCACCCTGTTCCGGCTGCACACCGGCCACCGCAGCGAGGGAAATCTGCGGCTCTACCGGCGGGCGGGGTACGCCCGCGTGGGCAGCGAGACCAGCCCGGACGGCGTCCTGATGATCCTGCTGGAGAAGGACGCCACGAAACCCGCGTACGTCGCCAGCGCCTGAGCGTCTACGCCTGCCTGGCCCGGCGCAGCCACATCATCCCGGTGACCGGCAGGATCACCGGGATGAACAGGTACCCCATGCCGAAGTCGGACCAGACGGTGGCGTCCGCGAACGCCGAGGGCTCCACCATCGTCCAGGTCCCGACGACCAGCACGCCCAGCAGCTCCGCGGCGCAGCACACCAGCGCGGTCCTGCGCGCCTTCTCGCCCCCGCGCACCAGCGAGTACGTGATGAACCCGTACACCACCGCGGCGACGGCCGACAGCACATACGCGAGCGGTGCCCTGCCGAAGTCCAGGATCATCTGGACGATCGAGCGGGAGGCGGCCGCGACGGTGAACACCCCGTAGAACCAGACCAGTACCCGGCCGGGCCCCGTCCCGAGGTCGAAGGGCTGCTTCTCGCCGGTGGCCGCCGCGGGGGTGCGATCGGTGTCGGTCACGGTCAGTTTCCCCAGATGTCGTAGAGCCGGACTTCGAGGACGGCCAGCACGACCGCGCCCGCCGCCACCGTCACCGAACCCCACCGGGTCCGCTCGGTCAGCGAGAGGAAACCGGCCGCGGGGACCGCGAAGAAGGCCCCGATCAGATACGCGATGAAGATCGTCATGCCCTGCTCGGGCCGTTCGCCCCGGGACAGTTGCACGATGCCCACCACCAGCTGGGCCAGCGCCAGCAGCGAGACCACGGCCATCCCGATGAAGTGCCAGTCCTTGGTCGGCTGGTCCCGGTAGGCGGCGAATCCGCACCAGGCGGTGAGGGCGAGCGCGGTCACGGCGACCGCGACCGTCAGGGCGTCAAGCATGTGGTGAGGGTATTACGGACCAATCGGCCCCCTGCGTGCGCCCCCGCGCCCGGGGAGCGCAGGCCGTGGCCTTTGCCACAGCCGATGAGCGTCCCGGGCCGGTCGCGGCTGCCGTCGCCGATGGCCCCCGCGCGGCCTCTCCGCCGTATCGACGCAGGTCACAGCCGGGGGAGCGGAAATCACGGCAACCGGCAGGGCCGTCTCACCGCACCATCCACGCGTGTCCGCTATTCGGACAGGCTGGTCGGGCGGAACGTTACGTCTGTTTTACTTGGCCCATGACCACGACGAGCAGCCGCATCCTTGCGACCGAGGCGATCACGACGCCCGGTGCTCGTTGTATGTGTCGAATGCGCACCTTCTGAGGGCCCCCGCCCGCTCCTCGCGCCCCGAAGCGAGACCGAGCCCGAGCCGTCCGCATCCAGCGGAACGAGCCTGCCCCAGCACCGCTGCCCGGCCGCATGCCGCCCCGAGCCGTGCCGAGACCCCCGCTTGGAACGTCCGATCGAAACGTCCAAACAGTCTCATCAGACGAATGCCCCGTGCCCGGCGGACATCGCGCCGCGCACTCGACAGTGACGGAAACCCCTGTGATCACCACTTCGGGCCTCACGAAGGTCTACCAGTCGCGCGGCCGCGAGGTCACCGCCCTGGACGGCGTCGACCTGCACGTCCGCGAGGGCGAGGTGTACGGCGTCATCGGACAGAGCGGCGCCGGCAAATCCTCCCTGATCCGCTGCGTCAACCTCCTGGAGCGCCCCACCTCCGGCACCGTGACCGTGGCCGGCCAGGACCTCACCGCACTCGCCGGACGCGGCCACCGGGCCGGCAAGGAACTGCGCCAGGCACGCAGCCGCATCGGCATGGTCTTCCAGCACTTCAACCTGCTGTCCTCCCGCACCGTCCGGGACAACGTCGAACTCCCGCTGGAGATCCTCGGTGTCCCGGGCCGGGACCGCTCCCGCAAGGCCCTCGAACTCCTCGACCTGGTCGGCCTCGCCGACAAGGCCAAGGCGTACCCCGGCCAGCTCTCCGGCGGCCAGAAGCAGCGCGTCGGCATCGCCCGCGCCCTCGCCGGCGACCCCAAGGTCCTGCTCTCCGACGAGGCCACCTCGGCCCTCGACCCCGAGACCACCCGCTCCATCCTCCAACTGCTGCGCGACCTCAACCAGCAGCTCGGCCTGACCGTCCTGCTCATCACGCACGAGATGGACGTCGTCAAGACGGTCTGCGACTCCGCCGCGCTGATGCAGAAGGGGCGCGTCGTCGAGTCCGGCACCGTCGGCGAACTGCTCGCCACCCCCGGCTCCGCACTCGCCCACGAGCTGTTCCCCGTCGGCGGTACGGCCTCCGGCCCCGACTGCACGGTCGTCGACGTCACCTTCCACGGCGACGCCGCCGGCCGGCCGGTGATCTCCCAGCTCTCCCGTACGTACAACATCGACATCTCGATCCTGGGCGCCGCGATGGACACCGTCGGCGGCAGGCAGATCGGCCGGATGCGCATCGAGCTGCCCGGCCGCTTCGAGGAGAACGTCGTCCCGATCGGCTTCCTGCGCGAGCAGGGCCTCCAGGCCGAGGTCGTGGAGCACGACGGCCCCGTCATCCCCGTACAGACCCCCGCACCGCTCACCAAGGAGGTGGCGAAGTGACCTGGTCCGAAATGCAGCCGCTGCTCACCCAGGGGACCATCGACACCCTCTACATGGTGCTCTGGTCCACGGTCGTCACGGTCCTCGTGGGACTGCCGCTCGGCGTCCTGCTCGTCCTCACCGACAAGGGCGGACTGCTCCAGAACACCCCGGTGAACAAGGTCATCGGCGTGATCGTGAACATCGGCCGCTCGCTGCCGTTCATCATCCTGCTGATCGCCCTGATCCCCTTCACCACCTGGGTCGTGGGCACCTTCATCGGCCCGTCCGCGATGATCGTGCCGCTCTCCGTCGGCGCCATCCCGTTCTTCGCCCGGCTCGTCGAGACCGCCGTCCGCGAGGTCGACCACGGGCTCGTCGAGGCCGTCCAGTCGATGGGCGGATCCATCCCGACGATCGTCCGCAAGGTCCTGCTGCCGCAGGCGCTGCCCTCGCTCATCTCCGGCGTCACCACCACCGTCATCGTGCTCATCGGCTACTCCGCGATGGCCGGCGCGGTCGGCGGCGAAGGGCTCGGCTCCAAGGCCGTCACCTACGGATTCCAGCGCTTCGACAACCAGTTCATGCTCATCACCGTCGCGGTGCTGATCGTCATCGTGACCGTGATCCAGCTGATCGGCGACCTGGCCGTACGCCTGCTGGCCCGCCGGGGCCGCGCCACCGCCTGAGACTTCCACTCCGCTCACAAGCCCGAACTCCTTGTCCGGGCGCACCACCATCACCACCGGAAAGAGGCACTTTTCGTGCGTAGGAACATCAAGATCACCGCTGCTGCCGCCGCCACCGCCGCCATCGCCCTCGGCCTCACCGCCTGCGGCACCTCGTCCGACCCGGGCGCCAAGAGCGACACCGGTGCCAAGACCGACACCTCCAAGGCGCTCGTCGTCGCCGCGTCCCCCACGCCGCACGCCGACATCCTGGACTTCGTCAAGAAGAACCTGGCCGAGAAGGCGGGCCTCAAGCTGGAGGTGAAGGAGTTCACGGACTACGTCCTGCCGAACACCGCCACCGAGACCGGCCAGGTCGACGCCAACTTCTTCCAGCACCAGCCGTACCTGGACGACTTCAACAAGAAGAAGAACACCCACCTGGTCTCCGTCGGCACCGTCCACCTGGAGCCGCTCGGCCTCTACTCCAAGAAGGTCAAGGACCTCAAGGACCTCAAGGCCGGCCAGACCGTCGCCGTCCCCAACGACACCACCAACGAGGGCCGTGCCCTTCAGCTCCTCGCCGAGAACGGCCTCATCACCCTCAAGGACGGCGTCGGCACCAGCGCCAAGCTGAGCGACATCACCGACAAGAAGGGCCTGGAGTTCAAGGAACTGGAGGCCGCCACCGTGCCCCGCGCCCTGAACGACGTCGACGCCGCCGTCATCAACGGCAACTACGCGATCGAGGCCGACCTCAAGCCCGCCAAGGACGCCCTCGTGCTCGAAAAGGCCGACGGCAACCCCTACGCCAACCTCATCGCCGTGAAGAAGGGCAACGAGAAGGACCCCCGCGTCCAGAAGCTCGTGGAACTCCTGCACTCCGACGAGGTCAAGAAGTTCATCGAGGACACCTACCAGGGCTCCGTCATCCCGGCCTTCGGCACCGCCGCCAAGTCCTGACACCCGCACGGCATCCGTCCGACGAGCCCCGCACCCCGCCGAAGGGGCGCGGGGCTCCGCCGTGCGGACCCGCCCATGCGCGGCACCGGCCCGATGCTGCATGCTGTGCCTTTAACGGTCTTCGGTATGGAGCTGCGCATGAATTCCACCTTTCCGGACATCTCCATCAGCACGGATCGGTTGGTGCTGCGCCCCTTCGACATGGCGGACGCCCCCGCGTACATCGAGATGATGAACGACGAACTCGTCGTCGCCTGGACCGAAGCCCCGCACCCCTACACCCAGATCGACGCCGAACGCTGGATCCGCAGGATCGCACCCGCCCAGCGCACCACCGGTGACGGCATCGTCCTCGCCGTCACCGAATTCCTCACCCAGCGCCTGGTCGGCTCGGTCCGGCTCCGCAACACCGACTGGCGCACCCGCGCCACCGAGGCCGCCTACATCACCGCCCCCTGGGCCCGCGGCGAGGGATACGCCACCGAATCCGTACTGGCACTGGCGCAGTGGCTCTTCCGCGACCAGGGCTTCGAGCGCATCGAACTGCGCACCGCCGCCGACAACACCGCCTCCCAGCAGGTCGCCCAGAAGCTCGGCTGCATCAGCGAGGGCGTCCTGCGCAACGCCCGGATAGCCCGCACCCGGACCGACAACGGCACCGACGGCGGCTGGACCGACATCAGGACCGACCTGATCGTCTGGGGCCTGCTGCCCGAGGACCTCGAAGGCGTCGCCGAACAGCTCGCCGACGCGGGCGGCTACGGCGCCTACAACGACTGGAACTGACCCCGCGAAGGGTCCCCGACACCACGCCGGTACGGACCGGGTACTCTCACCCTGCCCACCTCACCTGCGACGACTCCAGGAGACTGACGACAGATGGCCGATCGGGTCACCGTGATCGGCTGGGACGGCTCGCCACTGACCAAAGCGGCCACGGCCGCTCTCTCGGCCGCCACGCTCGTCGCCGGAGCCGCCCACCACCTCGCACTTCCCGAAGTCCCGGCGAACGCCGAACGCATCCGCCTGGGCTCCATCGACCTGGCCGCCCGCAGGATCGCCCTCCACCGGGGCAGCGCCGTGGTCCTCGCCGACGGGGACCCGGGCTTCTTCGGAGTCGTACGCAACCTCCGCGCACCCGAACACGGGCTTGAGGTCGAGGTGGTCCCCGCCGTCTCCTCGGTCGCCGCCGCCTTCGCCCGCGCGGGAATGCCGTGGGAGGACGCCCGGACGGTCGTCGCCCACCCCCGTACCCTGCGCCGCGCCGTGAACGTCTGCCGCGCCCACCACAAGGTCGCCGTCCTCACCTCGCCCGGCGCCGGCCCCGCCGAACTCGCCCTGCTCCTCGAAGGCGTCCACCGCACCTTCGTCATCTGCGAGGAGCTCGGCACCAGCCGCGAACAGGTCACCGTCGTCACCTCCGACAAGGCCGCCGACCACGTCTGGCGCGACCCCAACGTGGTCGTCGTCATCGGCGGCGGCCCCGAACCGCGGGCCGCCGGAGCCTGGATCGCCGGCGGTCTCCCCGCCGACCCCCATGACGTGCGCGGCTGGGCCCTGCCCACCGAGGCGTACGCGGGGGACGCCGGCGGGCGGGGCACGGAGAGCGGCGAGGGCGATTCCCCGGGGCTGCGCGCCGCCCAGCTGGCCCACCTCGGCCCCCGGACCGGCGACCTCCTCTGGGACATCGGCTCCGGCAGCGGGGCCCTGGCGGTGGAGGCCGCCCGCTTCGGCGCCGCGGTCCTGGCGGTCGACAGCGACCCGGCCGCCTGCGCCCGGACCGCGGCGGCGGCACGGGCGTTCGGCGTGCAGCTCCAGGTCGTCGGGGGCCGGGCCCCCCATGTGCTGGAGCGGCTGCCGGAACCCGATGTCGTACGGATCGGCGGCGGCGGGGTCCCCGTCGTCACCGCCGTCACCGAACGGCGGCCGGAACGCATCGTGACCCACGCGTCGACGCGGGACGAGGCCGAGGCGCTCGGCGCCGCCCTGGGCGGAAACGGATACACGGTCCGGTGCTCGCTCCTCCAGTCCGTCGAACTCGACACGGCAGCATGGTCGGAGCGCGAACGCTCGGTCGTGTTTCTCCTGTCCGCGGTGCGTTCCGACCTCGCCCCGTGACCCGGTCGGCGTACAGCGAGAGGTAGGCTGGCCGATCGTTGCACCGCGCCCGGACGTTCGTCGCTTCGTTCGTCAATGTCCGGAAAGGGGGACCGTTTTGGCCCCCGTTGTGGTACGGCAGAACCGGGGGATGCGCGACGTGGCGCAGTCCACAGCGGGCCGTGGCGAAATGAGCTGCCGCGGCGGCGAACGGCCGCGAGAATGCAGTATGTCCGCGACCGATTCGTGCCGCGCGGCGAGCCCGCTCGTTCTTGTTGACGAGCGCAGGCGTGCCGTGTTCGGGCGTCCCGGGCGAAGGGCCGAAGGAGCACTGACGATGGGCGAGGGGTACGCATGAGTGACACCGGCCAGATCCCGGTCGAGGGACTGCCGGAGAACGCAGGCACGGTGGAGCAGCCGGGCGTCGCCGCCCCGGACGCCTACACCTACCTCGCTCCCTCCGAGCATGTCTCCGAGGACGACGACATCCTTCTGATGCCGAGCCCGCAGGGTGCCTGGAGCGACCCGCAGGCCGTGCCGGCCCCGGGGCAGTACCCCGAGGGCGTCGTCGCCCAGGCACCGCTGCCCGCGCAGGGTGTCTACCAGGCCCAGCCGGTGGCACAGCCCTACGCCCAGTCGCCCGCCGAGACCCCGGCGCAGCCCCAGGGCCCCGTCCAGGTCCAGGTGCAGGAGCCCGTCGCGGCCCAGGCCGCCGAGGCGTACGTCGCCCAGCAGGCGGTGGCCCAGCCGCTGCCCGAGAACGGCCAGGGGACGCACGAGTCCGGTGGCCGCGACTCCGGTTCGGTCGACCTGACGGGTGTTCGCATCCCTTCGCCCACCCCGGCTCCGGCCGCCCAGACCCAGCCCCAGACACCGGTGCGCCGGCCGCTGCACCGCGGCCCGGCCGTGCCCGACGGCACACCGTCCTACGGCGGGACGCCGACCGGCCAAGTGGTCCGTTCGCTCGCCGACCGCGGTCCCGCGGGCGCACCCCAGGCGCAGGCCCGCGCCCAGGCCCCCGCGCGGCACGCCGGACCGCCGACCACCGGCCCGGAGTACTTCGAGCTGCCGGGTGACGACGCGTCGGCACTGCCGGGTCCGCAGCTCGGCGAGATCCTGCCGCAGGGCGGCAGCCCGTGGGGGGCCCCGGCCCCTCAGCCGGTGGCAGCAGAATCGGTCGTTCCGGAGCAGGCCGCCCCGGAGCAGGTCCTTCCGGAGCAGGCCGCCCCGGAGCAGATCGTTCCGGCGCCGGTCGTCGAGCCGATCGCGGAGCCCGTCACCGAGCCGGTCGTCGAGCCGGTGCAGCCGCCCGCGCCGCAGCCGGTCCAGGCCGCTCCGGTCGTGGCGCCGGAAGCCGTGGCCGCCCCCGCCGCCGAACCGGTGCCCGCCGCCGAGGCGCACGCCGAGGTCCCCGCCGAGGCGATCGCGCCGCAGGAGACCGCGGAAGCCGTCCCCATGGGCCAGTTCGTGCCCGTGGAGGGTTCGGTGCCGACGACTCCGCACCTGGCCCCGACCCCCGTGGCCGGGACGAGCGCCGAGGCGGAGCCCGTGGCCGAAGTCGAGCCCGAGCCCGAGCGTGTGCCGATCGCCATGGGGCCCGTGGCGCCGGTGGAGCCCGCGGAGCCCGTAGTGGCGGAGGCGGCCGTCGAGCCTTCCGAGCCCGCTGCGAACGCCGGGCCGGTCGAGCCCGCGGCGATCGCCGAAGCCCCCGTCGCCGTACCCGCGCCTGCCCCCGAGGCCGAGGTGCCGACGGTGTCCGAGCCGGAGCCCGAGCAGGGCCCGGAGGTCATCGAGACCCCGGACATCACGCCCGCCACGGACACGGTGGAGCCCGTGGCCGTCGCGGAGACCGGCCCCGTGGATCCCGTACAGCCCGAAGCGCTGCCCGCCGAAGCCCCGGCCCAGGAGCCCGCCGAGGCGCCCCAGGACCAGGCCCAGGCTCCGGCCGCTGCTCCTGAGCCGGAAGCCGCCGAAGCCGGGGCCCCGGAGGCGCAGGGGACTCCCGAGGCCCCTGAGGCCCCCGAGGCGTCGGAGTCCGACGAGGCCGGGGTTCCCGCCGGCCCGCCGGCCCCCGGCTACGACGACGCCGAGCGCGAGGCCGTGCTCCGCGTCATGCGTGAGCGCCGTGACATCCGCAACGGCTTCCGCAGCGACCCCATCCCGCACGAGGTCCTGCTCCGCGTCCTCGAAGCCGCGCACACGGCGCCCAGCGTCGGCCACTCGCAGCCCTGGGACTTCGTCGTCATCCGCTCGGCGGAGACCCGTCGCTCCATGCACGAACTGGCACAGCGTCAGCGCGACGCGTACGCCAAGTCGCTGCCCAAGGGCCGGGCCAAGCAGTTCAAGGAACTGAAGATCGAGGCCATCCTCGACACCCCGGTGAACATCGTCGTCACCGCCGACCCCACCCGCGGCGGCCGCCACACCCTCGGCCGGCACACCCAGCCGCAGATGGCCCCGTACTCCTCCGCGCTCGCCGTCGAGAACCTGTGGCTCGCCGCGCGCGCCGAGGGGCTCGGCGTCGGCTGGGTCAGCTTCTTCGACGAACGCGAGATGGTCCGGGCCCTGGGACTGCCGGAGCACCTCGAAGTCGTGGCGTACCTGTGCGTCGGTTACGTCGACGAGTTCCCCGAGGAGCCCGAGCTGATGCAGGCGGGCTGGTCCAAGCGCCGCCCGCTGTCCTGGGTCGTCCACGAGGAGACGTACGGCCGCCGCGCCCTGCCGGGCGAGGATCCGCACGACCTGCTCCAGGAGACCATCTCCAACATCCGCCCGCTGGACGCCAAGGCGCTCGGCGAGGCGTGGGAACGCCAGAAGCGGATGACCAAGCCGGCCGGCGCGCTCGGCATGCTGGAGATCATCTCGGCCCAGCTGTCCGGGCTCTCCCGGATGTGCCCGCCGCCGATCCCCGAGCCCGCGGCCGTCGCGATCTTCGCGGGCGACCACGGGGTGCACGCCCAGGGCGTCACGGCCTGGCCGCAGGAGGTCACCGGCCAGATGGTCGCCAACTTCCTCGGCGGCGGCGCGGTCTGCAACGCGTTCGCGGCCCAGGTGGGCGCCGAGGTGTGCGTGGTCGACGTCGGCGTGGCCATGGAGCTGCCCGCGACGCCCGGCCTGCTGCCCCGCAAGGTGCGCGCCGGAACGGCCGACTTCACCACCGGCCCCGCGCTCACCCGCGAGGAGGTGCTCGCGGCGATCGAGGTCGGCATCGAGACCGCCCGCGATCTGGTCGCGGCAGGCAACAAGGGCCTGCTCACCGGTGAGATGGGGATCGCCAACACCACCGCGTCCGCCGCGCTGATCTGCGTGTACACGGGCATGGACCCGGCCGAGGTGACCGGACGCGGTACCGGCATCAACGACGAGATGCACGCCCGCAAGGTGGACGTGGTCCGCCGCGCCCTCGAACTGCACCAGCCCGACCCGGCCGACCCGATCGGTGTCCTGGCCGCGGTCGGCGGCCTGGAGCACGCCGCGATGGCGGGCTTCCTGCTGGGCGGCGCCTCGCTCCGTACGCCCGTCATCCTGGACGGCGTCAGCGCGGGTGCCGCGGCCCTGGTCGCACGGGCGATCGCCCCCGAGGCCCTGGCCGCCTGCATCGCGGGCCACCGCAGCGCCGAGCCCGGCCATGTCGCCGCGCTCAACAAGCTGGGCCTGCGCCCGCTGGTCGACCTCGACCTCCGCCTCGGCGAGGGCACCGGAGCGCTGCTGGCGCTGCCGATCGTGCAGAGCGCGGCGCGGGCGATGCACGAGGTCGCGACGTTCGACTCGGCGGGCGTCACGGAGAAGTAGACCGGCCCGGGGGTCCGGGGCCCTGCCCCCGGACCCCCGCTCCTCGACCGCCGGACGGGCTTGGAACCCCAACCCCGTATCGTGGACCCACACCCACGAAACCGCACGTCAAAGCCGCTCCACCGTCGCAGCGGCCCGCACCCCGCACCGCACGAGGAGTCCGCACCGCCATGGCCGAGCACGCCGATCACCCCGCGTACCCCGTCGGACTGCGCCTGAGCGGGCGCCGCGTCGTCGTCGTAGGCGGCGGCCAGGTCGCGCAGCGCCGCCTCCCCACGCTCATCGCGGCCGGCGCCGACATCACCCTCGTGTCGCCGTCCGCGACCCCGGCCGTCGAGGCGATGGCCGACGCCGGTGAGATCCGCTGGGAGCGCCGCCGGTACGAGGAAGGGGACCTGGCCGACACCTGGTACGCGCTGATCGCCTCCGACGACGACGCCGCGAACGACGCCGCGTCAGCCGAGGCCGAGCGCACCCGCACCTGGTGCGTACGGAGCGACAACGCCGATGTGGCGACCGCCTGGACCCCGGCCACCGGCCGCAGCGAGGGCGTGACCGTCGCCGTCCTGTCCACCGACGCCCAGGGCCGCGACCCGCGTCACTCCGCCGCCGTCCGCGACGCCATCGTCGAGGGACTGCGCGACGGCACGCTCGCCGCCCCGCATCACCGCTCCCGGCCCACCCCCGGTGTCTCTCTGGTCGGCGGCGGCCCCGGCGACCCCGACCTGATCACCGTGCGCGGCCGCCGCCTCCTCGCCGAGGCCGACGTGGTCATCGCCGACCGGCTCGGCCCGCGCGACCTGCTCGACGAACTGCCGCCGCACGTCGAGGTGATCGACGCGGCGAAGATCCCGTACGGCCGCTTCATGGCGCAGGAGGCGATCAACCAGGCGCTCATCGAGCACGCCAAGGCCGGCAAGGCCGTCGTACGGCTCAAGGGCGGCGATCCGTTCGTCTTCGGCCGCGGCATGGAGGAGGCCCAGGCGCTCGCCGCCGAGGGCATCCCGTGCACCGTCGTCCCCGGCATCTCCAGCTCGATCTCCGTGCCCGGCGCGGCCGGAATCCCCGTCACCCACCGTGGGGTCGCCCATGAGTTCACCGTCGTCAGCGGCCATGTCGCCCCCGACGACGAGCGCTCGCTGGTCGACTGGGCGGCGCTCGCCCGGCTGCGCGGCACCCTCGTCCTGCTGATGGCCGTCGACAAGATCGGCGCCATCGCCAAGGCCCTCGTCGCCCACGGCAAGTCCCCGGACACCCCGGTCGCCCTGGTCCAGGAGGGCACCACGGCGTCCCAGCGCCGCGTCGACGCCACCCTGGCGACCGTCGCCGAACGGGCCGCCGCCGAGGACGTACGTCCCCCCGCGGTCATCGTCATCGGCGACGTCGTCGCGGTCGGCACCGGCCTCGCGCCGCTCCCCGCCGAGTAGCCGGCCGGGACACCGCCCGCACCCGCACCGAGTAACCAGCGGTAACGGATCTTCCTCCGATCCGTTGGCACCACACACCGGACAAGGCAGTATCGAACCCGTGGCTGATCTCATCACCGTCGACGACCCCGACGACCCCCGACTGCGCGACTACACCGGACTGACCGATGTCGAACTCCGGCGCAGGCGGGAGCCCGCCGAGGGCCTCTTCATCGCCGAGGGCGAGAAGGTCATCAGGCGTGCCAGGCACGCCGGGTACGAGATGCGCTCGATGCTGCTCTCGGCGAAGTGGGTCGACCTGATGCGGGACGTCATCGACGAGGTCCCCGCCCCGGTCTACGCGGTGAGCCCCGAACTCGCCGAGCGCGTCACCGGTTACCACGTGCACCGGGGCGCGCTCGCCTCGATGCAGCGCAAGCCGCTGCCGACGGCCGACGAACTGCTGGCGACGACCTTCGGCGCGGCGGCCACGGGGCCACGGCGCATCGCCGTGTTCGAGGACATCGTCGACCACGCCAACCTGGGTGCCGCCTTCAGGAACGCCGCCGCTCTCGGCATCGACGCGGTCCTCCTCACCCCTCGCTGTGCCGATCCCTTCTACCGGAGGTCCGTGAAGGTCTCGATGGGGGGAGTCTTCCAGGTGCCGTGGACCCGGCTGGATTCCTGGCCGAAGGACGTCGGGGTCCTGCGTTCCGCGGGGTTCACGCTCGCCGCCCTCTGCCTGAGCGAACGAGCGATCACCCTCGACGAACTCGCCGCGCGCCACGACGAGAAGCTCGCGCTGGTCTTCGGCACGGAAGGGGCGGGCCTCGCCCCCGGTACCCTCGCCGCGGTCGACGAGCACGTCCGCATTCCGATGGACGCCGGTGTCGACTCCCTCAACGTGGCGGCCGCCTCGGCCGTCGCCTTCTACGCCACCCGGCCGGGAGCGGCCTGAACCCGGCGCGCCTCCCGCCCGGCTGCCCGGGGTCAACCGATCGGATGACCCCGGTGTCAGCCTTCCCGCTCGGCACATGAAGCCGGTACGTCGACGGACCGGGCGGGTGTCCGGCCGCACCCTTGATCAGAACGGGACGGCAGCAGCCGGCGGGCCCGAACGCCGGAATCCTCCGGGCGGACGGAGCCGCACCCCGCACCCATCACAGGAGTGACCGGAATGAAGCACGCCAGGAAGACCACGAAGCGTATGCGCATCGTCATCGGCGGTACGTTGGTCGGCGCCGTCGCTCTCGGTACGTTCGCCGTGGTCTCGGCCAACGCGGGGTCGTCCCCGAGCGCCGCCCCCCGGTCGGCTGCGGGCAAGAACCTGGCCCGGTCCACGCACCTGAACGCCGATGCGGCCGGCAAGGCCGCGCAGGCCGTACTCGACGCCGCCGCGAAGGAGAACCAGCGTGTCTCCGTCGCCGTCGTCGACCGCAACGGCAACACCATCGTCACCCTGCGCGGCGACGGCGCCGGCCCGCAGTCGTACGAGGCGGCCCGGAAGAAGGCGTTCACCGCCGTCTCCTGGAACGCCCCGACCTCCGAGCTGGTCAAGCGCCTGGAGAACGCCCCGACGCTGAAGGACATCCCCGGCACCCTGTTCCTCGGCGGCGGAGTGCCGGTCGACGCGAAGGGCGCGCCGATCGCGGGCATCGGTGTCGCGGGGGCCCCGTCCGGTGACCTGGACGAGAAGTTCGCCCGGGCCGGCGCCGCGGCCCTGGGCAAGTAGTACGGAGCGGAGCCTCCGCGACACCGGCCGAGGCCGTTGCCCCGCGTTCACGGACGCGGGGCAACGGCCTCGGTGCTCTCCGTACCGGCCAGGCCGGCCGCGTACCCCGCGGGCCGTCCCGTACGCCGACGCGCGCCGGCGTACGGCTCCGTCGTGAGCCGTACGAGCAGTCCCGCCGCCCTGAAACCGCGCGGTCGGTATCCCAGGCTCACCGCACCCGGCATCCGGGATTCCTTGCCAGACCTCTTGACGCTGTGCCGATCCTCGGATGAAACTTCCGCGAGCCGAAAATGGTATTCCATTTTCAGGTCCTGCTCCGTTCGGAAGGATCCCCATGGAAGCTCCCCCGCTCAAGACCACCGCGGACGCGAGCCCGCGGCATCGTCAGTTGGAGGACACGCTCGACCGGATCGGCGTCACCGGAGCACACCGCCAGATCGGCGCGATGGTGCTGCTCGGCGTCTTCTTCGACGCGCTGGAACAGAACGCGGTCGGCCTGGTGGGCCCCGTACTGCAGGAGTCGTGGGGCACCACGGCCGCAGAGCTCGGATTCCTGAACACCATCACCTTCACCGCGGCAGCGCTCGGCAGGCTCACCACCGGCATCATCGGCGACAAGATGGGCCGCCGGACCATGCTGACGGTCAATCTGCTGCTCTTCTCGCTCGGCGCGCTGATCTGCGCCTTCGCTCCCGTGTACGCGGTCGTGGCGCTCGGCCGGTTCATCGTCGGCTTCGGCCTCGGCGGCGAGATCGCCATCGCGGTCACGATGATGTCCGAGTTCTTCGCGGCCCGGCACCGAGGCACCGCCGTCGGCATCATCAACGTGACGGCCGGCGGTCTCGGCAACATGCTCGCCCCCGGCTTCGGCGTCCTGGTCTTCACCTTCTTCTCCGGGCCCGACCGCTGGCGCTGGCTGTTCGGCATGCTCGCCCTGCCCGCCCTGCTGGTGCTGTTCTACCGCCGGTTCGTCCCCGAGACACCGCGCTACCTGCTCTCCCGCGGCAAGGTCGACGAGGCCAACCTCGTCCTCAACAAGCTCGCCTCCGGCCGGCTCCGCGGCCCTCAGAAGAACCCGAAGCAGTTCATCACGGCGGTCGAGACCGGCGAGAAGGTCGTGGCCGAGCGCAACCGCCTGCGCGACGTCTTCGGAGGAACCCTCCGTCGCCGCACCCTCTCCCTCGGCGTCGCCGTCTGCATGTCGTACGGCGCGCAGATATCCATCCTGTCGCTGATGCCCACCATCCTCGTGGCCCAGGGGCACAGCATCACCAAGTCGTTGCTCTTCACCCTGGTCATGCAGGCCGGCTCGCTGATCGGCGCGCTGATCGCCTCCACCGCGGCGCGCTACGTCCCGCGCAAGCTCGTCCTCACGGTGGCCGCCGGACTCGGCTGCGCGGCGGCCTTCTGCTTCGGCTTCCTGGCCAACGGCGTCGCCCTGATCCTCGTCCTCGGAGCGGCCGTCAACTGCTGCATCATCACCCTGAACACCACGATCTGGATCTTCGCGCCCGAACAGTTCCCCACCAGGGTGCGGGCGTTCGGCACCTCGATCATCCTGGCCCTCGGTTCCCTGGCGGGCGGACTGACGCCGATGCTCGCGGGTGCCGCCTTCGACTCGTACGGCATGGCAGGGATGTTCACCCTGATCGGCGTACTCTTCGTGGGCCTTGCCGTGTCCGTCCAGTTCCCGCCGGAGACCTTCGGCCGGTCCATGGAGGAGACGGCGCAGGAGTCCGCGACGGAACGGGCGCAGGAGTCCGTGACAGAACCGGCGGGGCAGCCCGCGGACGATACGACGGGGGGCACCCGGTGACCTTCGTGGCCCTGATCAATCCCAACACCTCCGTGGCCACCACCGAGATGATGACCGCCATCGCCGGCCGGACCCTGCGCCCCGACGACGGCTACCGGGTCCGCGGAGTCACCGTGGCCGAAGGCCCCCCGATGCTGGTGGACGAGGACGTACTGCGGGCTGCCGGACCGCAGGTCCTGGCCGCGGCGCGGTCCACCCTCGCCGGGCCGGACGGCGAGCGCGTCGAGGCCCTGGTGGTCAGCGCGTTCGGTGATCCCGGCGTCGACGAACTGCGTGCGTGGACCGATGTCCCCGTCGTGGGCATCGCCGAGGCCGCGATGGCGGAGGCCGCGGCGGGCGGTCGCCGGTTCGGCATCGCCACGACCACGCCGGGCCTGGCCGCCGCCATCGCCGCGCGGGTCGACCGCCTGGGCCGGTCCTCCCAGTACACCGGCATCCGTCTCACGCCGGGCGACCCCCTGGAGCTGGCCGCCACCCCCGAGGCGATGCGGGAACGGCTGGCCGAAGCGGTCGGTGCCTGCATCGCCGAGGACGGGGCCGAGGCCGTGATCATCGGCGGAGGTCCGCTGGGGGAGGCGGCCGAAGCCCTGCAGGGGCGCTTCCCGGTGCCGGTCATCGGGCCGATCCCGGCCGCTTGCCGGGAGGTACGGCGGGTGCTCGAACGGCGGTGAGCCGGGGCGTTCCCGGCGGCGAGTGCGCCGAAGGGCGTACGAGACCGTGACGGCCGGGGCCCGCCCCCGCCCGTCACGGACCGCCCGCCCCGGGAACGCCCGGGGCCCGTCCGGCGGATCGAGGCCGGACCGGCCCCGCCCCGACGGGCTACCGACCCTGGCTCTGGCCTTGGCTCCGGGGCTGACTCTGGCTCTGGCTCTGACTCTGACTCTGTGCCCGGCCGTCGCCCTGATCGGCGCCCAGGCCGCGGGCCGGTCCCTGGCAGCCCTGGGCCGCCGCGATGCCGAGCGCCACCAGCAGCGTCACCACGACGAAGACGACGAGCCGCTGCCGCAGCAGCCGCGGATTGGCGGGACGCAGCCCCGACGAAGTCGGACGGGCCCCGGGCCGCGTTCCCGGCCGGCCGTTCGCCCCGTTCGTACCCTGCGGACGCCGCCCGGACCGGGTGGTGTTGCGCGGCGGCTGATGCTGCTGGGGGCGCGAACCGCCGGTCCGGGGCGAGCCGGCCCGCGACGACGAGGACGGTCTGCTGCCCTGGGGTTGCTTCTGCTTCTGCTTCTGCTGACGGGGCGCGGGCGGAGCCGCACGCCGCGTCTGCTGCTCGGTGTACGGGCCGTCGAGACGGCCGGTCGGCCGGTCCAGTTCCTGTGCCGAACGCTGCACGGGCGGCCGGCTCTCGTGCAGCCCCTGCGCCTCCCGCGCCGCGATCTCCTTGAGCCGCATGGAGAGTTGGAGCGTGCTCGGCCGTTCCTCGGGGTCCTTCGCCAGGCAGGCGCTCACCAGCGGCGCGAGTGCGTCGTGCACATCGTGCAGCTGAGCCTCCTCGTGCACCACGCGATACAGCATCACCTCGGAACTGCCGTGCCCGAAGGGCGAGTCGGCCATGGCCGCGTACGCCAGCGTGGCACCGAGCGAGAACACATCGGTCGCGGGCGTCACGGCCGCGCCGCGCACCTGCTCGGGCGCGAGGAACCCCGGCGAGCCCACCGCCGTACCGACATGGGTGAGGGTGGAGGCCCCGGTCGCCCAGGCGATCCCGAAGTCGATGATCCGGGGACCCTTGGGGGAGAGGAGGATGTTCGACGGCTTCAGGTCGCGGTGGACGACCCCGGCCTCGTGCACCGCGACGAGGCCCTCGGAGAGCGCGGCCCCGATCGAGGCCACCTCGGCCGCCGACAGCGGGCCCTCCTCGGCCACCTTGTCGTGCAGCGAGGGCCCCGGAACGTACTGCGTGGCGAACCACGGACGGTCCGCCTCCAGGTCGGCGGCCACCAGGCGCGCCGTGCAGCCGCCGCGGATCCGCCGTGCGGCGGACACCTCGCGCGCGAAGCGGGAGCGGAACTCCTGGTCCTCCGCCAGATCCGGGCGGATCACCTTCAGCGCCACCCGCTGGCCCCGCCGGTCCGAACCCAGGTAGACGACACCCATGCCGCCCGCCCCGAGCCGCCGGTGCAGTCTGAACGAGCCGACGACACGCGGGTCCTCGCGCCGGAGCCGCATCATCGCCATGTCTGCCCATCCCCGCTGCCTGGTCCGCCTGACGAGGCACAGCTTACGTACCCGGCGCCCGGGGCGCTCAGAGGCCGCGCCCTCACCGGTCGATCGATTGTCGTTGCGCGGCACGCCCCCTGACGGGGCATGGGTCCGGGGCGCGTCCCGTACCGGACGGACCCGGACCCCAAGACGACTGAGGGCAAGGGCGGTTGGAGCCGCGCCGGCCACCCGCGGTACGGCGCCGGCCCCGGCCCGGACGGGTGCCCGCGGCCCTCTTCGACGCGGGCGGACCGGCCGCCGGGGGCCGGGGGCGGGCCGCGGGTGAGTGAAGTCACGGCGGCCCTCGCCAGGCGCACCGGCGGCCCCCCGTCCAACGACTACGGCGCCGAGCGAAGTTCGCCGCCCGCGCGGGCACCCCTCCGGGATGTCCCCGGGGCCGGGCACCCGGTCTCCACCCAGGGGAGTACAACGACGGCCCGGGGCTCATCCTCCGGGAGGCCCGGCAATCGGTACGCGGGCATGACGACCGCAGCGCCGCACGTCCCTAATGTTGAGGTCAAGCGGCGGGCGCAACACTCGTCCCCCGAGGTCACACGCCCGCCGCCCCACATCGAGTCAGGAGAGGAACCATGGCGGACACGGCAACGCGGACCATGATCCGCGCAGGACGCAGGGCCCAAGCCTCGTTCGGCAGCCGCCCGTCCTCCGGCACGCGCCACCCACTCGTGGCGACGGCGATGGTTCTCCCCCTGGCGGCCCTGCTCGTGGTCGTCTTCGGCGGCTGGGACGCAGTGGTCACACAGGCGTCGTCCGTGGGCGTGATGCTGGGGCGCTGAGCGGCGCCCCGGGTCCGGAAGAGCGGTCCGGACCGGGACATCCGGCCAACAACCCCGTGGGGACGGGGGTGCGGCGGACGGCAGCGTTTGTCCGGTCAGCTGGGGAGCTGACCGGACATCGCGCTTTCCGGGGGCGTTCGCGGTGCGGCGGCGACCGCCGCCCGCGGCTCCTCCCGGCGCGCGTACGCTCATCGGCGGACCCGGTGCGGACCGGGCCCGCACCCGCTACCAGTCCGCCACCGGGGGAGACCGTGACCACCGCAGTCGTACGCGCGCTGGGCGATCTCGCCCACCGGGCCGCCCACGAACACCCCGGGGACCCCTGCGCCTGCCCGCCCCCGGCGGTGCTCGCGGACCGTGCGGACGGCACGGTGGTCCGCAGCGGGGCGGTCGTGGCCAAGGCCCACGCCGCCGGCACGGACCCCGCCGACCTGCTCACCCGCCTCGCCCTCGCGAACGACCCGCGCCTCACCGGCATCCTGCTCGCCCCGCTGATCCCCCGCCCCTGTGCACCGTCCGCCACTCTCCATGGCCGCCCCGTCACGCTCTGGCCCCACGGCCGGCCCGTCGACCCCGTCGACCACGACGCCGCCCCCTGGGAGGACGCCGCCGTTCTGCTGGCCGGGCTGCACCGGACCCCGGCCCCGCCCGCGCCGGCGCTCCCGCCGATGCGTGGCCCCGCGAAGGCCGCGCTCGCCGTCGCCCGGATGCGCGCCGCCCGGCCCGGCGACCCGGCCACCGCCCCCGTGCTCGAAGCCTGGCACCGCCTGCCGGCCTGGGCCCGCGACGAGGCCGCCGCACCCCCGCACCGCTCGCGCCACCTCTGCCACGGCGATCTGCACCTCGGACAGCTCGTCCGCCACCCGGCCCCGCACGGCCCCTGGCTGCTCATCGACGTCGACGACGCGGGTCTCGGCGATCCGGCCTGGGACCTCGCCCGCCCCGCCGCCTGGTACGCGGCCGGGATCCTGCCCCCCGAGGTCTGGTTCCGCTTCCTGGACGCCTACCGGGCGGCGGGCGGCCCCGCCGTCCGCGCCGAGGGCGACCCCTGGCCGGACCTGGATGTCCCGGCCCGCGCCCTGACCGTTCAGACCGCCGCGCTGGCCTTCGCCAAGTCCGCGGTGGAAGACCGAACTCCGGATGAGGTGGAACAGGCAATGATCGAAACCTGTGCCCGGATTGCATCTCTCCCGCCCGAGTTGGGCGCCGAACACTCGTCGTAGGCTGAACCGACCGTCGGCGGGCAGGAATTCCGGCGACGGCGACCCGAAGGCGAGGAGTGAGCCGAACCATGCAGTGTCCCAAGTGCCACGCACAGATGCACACGTACAACCGCAACGGCATACAGATCGAGCAGTGCAGCGGCTGCCGGGGAATCTTCCTCGACTACGGCGAGCTGGAGTCCCTCACCCGCATCGAGGCGCAGTGGACGCAGCAGGCCCCGCCCGCACCGCCGGCCCCGCAGGCGTACCCGTCCGCCCCGGCGCCTGCCTGGGGTGCCCCGCAGCACCACGGCGGTCACTACCGGCACAAGAGCTTCGGCCGCATGCTCTTCTCGTCCTGAATTCCCGTCCTGAACGGGACACCACCGCTGACTGCCTGACCGCGGGCCCGGACGCGTTCCGTCCGGGCCCGCAGTGCGTCCGCACCCACATGCGCACAGCGGAAGCGAAGAAGCCCCGGTCGTCGAGACGACCGGGGCTTCTGCTGGTGCGCGATACTGGGATTGAACCAGTGACCTCTTCCGTGTCAGGGAAGCGCTCTCCCGCTGAGCTAATCGCGCAGGGTGAACCTGCGTGTACTGCGTGCGCGATACTGGGATTGAACCAGTGACCTCTTCCGTGTCAGGGAAGCGCTCTCCCGCTGAGCTAATCGCGCGGGGATCCTTGTGGATCAGTGGACGATACTGGGATTGAACCAGTGACCTCTTCCGTGTCAGGGAAGCGCTCTCCCGCTGAGCTAATCGTCCTTGGAGGTGGAGACGGGATTTGAACCCGTGTAGACGGCTTTGCAGGCCGTTGCCTCGCCTCTCGGCCACTCCACCACGAGTGGGGGTTCGGGAAGATCCCCCACCTTGTGCGAGCGGACGACCAGGTTCGAACTGGCGACCTCAACCTTGGCAAGGTTGCGCTCTACCAACTGAGCTACGTCCGCTTGTCTTTCCCGGTCCGCTTGCGCGTCCCGGCGACGTGTTGAACTCTAGCGGATTCCCGGGCCAGTACAAAAACGCGTTTGTGCAGCGTGCTGAGGTGCGCTCGCCCCGGGGCAGCTCGTCGCGTGCCGTCCTAGACTCGACGACGTGCACGACCTCGCTCCGATAGCCCGCTTCGGCGGCCTCCTCGCGTCCGATCTGCAGGACGTGACCAGTGATCCCGCAGCCCTCGAATCGTCCGGCTTCTGGGCCGTGGCCGCCGATTTCGAGGGCCGTCTCGTCTGCGCCCGCTTCGGCTCCGTACGTACCCGCGCGGTGCCCGCCCCTGTGCCGGGAGCCTGGCGCGGGCCCGCGGCCGGTGGCTGGACCTCGTCCCTGGACCGCGCCGCGTACGTCGCGGGCGTACGGCGGATCCGCGCGTACATCGCGGCGGGCGAGGTGTACCAGGCCAACCTCTGCCGGGTACTGACCGCGCCCCTGCCCGATCCGGCCGCCGCGGACGTGGACGCGCTGACATCGCTGCTGGCCCGCGGCAATCCCGCTCCGTACGCGGGAACGATCCGGCTGCCCGCGCACGGCGTGGAGATCGCCACCGCGTCCCCCGAGCTCTTCCTGAAGCGGGACGGCCGGACCGTGGAGTCGGGGCCGATCAAGGGCACCGGGCGGACCGAGGACGATCTGCTGGAGAAGGACCACGCCGAGAACGTGATGATCGTCGACCTGGTCCGCAACGACCTGGGCCGGGTCTGCGCCACCGGATCGGTCACCGTTCCCGACCTCTGCGTGGTCGAGAAGCACCCCGGCCTGGTCCACCTCGTCTCGACCGTGCGCGGGGAGCTCGCCGAGGGCGCCGGCTGGCCCGAGCTCCTCGGCGCCGCGTTCCCGCCCGGCTCCGTCACCGGTGCACCCAAGTCCAGCGCCCTGCGGATCATCGAGGAGCTGGAGACCGCACCGCGCGGGCCCTACTGCGGAGGCATCGGCTGGGTCGACGCCGACCGCCGCACCGCCTCGCTGGCCGTCGGCATACGCACCTTCTGGATCGACCGGACCGGTCCCGCCCCGGTCCTCCGCTTCGGTACCGGGGCCGGCATCACCTGGGGCTCCGACCCGGAACGCGAGTGGGACGAGACCGAGCTCAAGGCGTCCCGGCTGCTCGCTGTAGCGTCGGGCGACCACGACACAACCGGAAGGACCGCGTGATGAGGATTTGGGTCAACGGCGAACTGCGCGACGCCGAGGACGCCAGGGTGTCCGTGCTCGACCACGGGCTCACCGTGGGGGACGGCATATTCGAGACGGTCAGGACCGTCGACGGCAGGCCCTTCGCCCTCACCCGCCACCTCGACCGGCTGACCCGCTCGGCCCGCGGCCTCGGACTCCCCGACCCCGACCTCGACGAGGTCCGCCGGGCCTGTGCCGAAGTCGTCGACGCCAACCCGATGGCCCTCGGCAGGCTCCGCATCACCTACACCGGCGGGCTCTCCCCGCTCGGCTCCGACCGCGGCGACGCCGGCCCCGGCCTCGTCGTCGCCCTCGGCGAGGCGGCCCGACGCCCCGACACCACCGCAGTGATCACCGTCCCCTGGACCCGCAACGAGCGCGGTGCGCTCACCGGCCTCAAGACCACGTCGTACGCCGAGAACGTCGTCGCCCTCGCACGCGCCCACGAGCACGGCGCCACTGAGGCGCTCTTCGCCAACACCGCCGGCCGGCTCTGCGAAGGCACCGGGTCCAATGTCTTCGTCGTCCTCGACGGGCAGCTGCACACCCCGCCGGTCGCCTCCGGCTGCCTGGCCGGGATCACCCGCGCGCTGGCCGTGGAGTGGACGGGCGCGCAGGAGACCGATCTGCCGTTCGACATCCTGGAGCGGGCCGAGGAGATCTTCCTCACCTCCACCCTGCGCGACGTGCAGGCCGTGCACCGGGTGGACGGCCGGGAACTGCCCGGCGGCCCCGGACCGGTGACCACCAAGGCCATGCGGATCTTCGACGAGCGGGCCGGGAACGACCTCGACCCGTAGCACCGGGCCACGTCCGAACGGGAAATCGGGTGACGGGCCGGGCCGAAGCGGATAGAACAGCTGCGATGACCACCACCCTCCGGCCGACCGGGCCGATCCAGCAAGGCGCCGATGGTGCGCAGTTCCGCGCGTATGACGTGTGCGACAACGGGCGGCCCGTCGGCGCCGTCGAGATCGGCACCGATCCGGGATTCGGTGCGAAGGCGGGCGTGCTGCGCTCGCTGCGCATCGACGAATCCCGCCGCAGGCGAGGCCGCGGCACCATCGCCGCGCTGGCCGCCGAAGAGGTGCTGCGCGGCTGGGGCTGCACCCGGATGGAGCTGTCGGTCCCGGCTGACGTCCCGGCGGGGCAGGGGCTGGCGACCGCGCTGGGCTACACCGAGCGCAGCAGGAACATGGTCAAGGAAGTGGCGCCGGTCCCGCCCGCCCTGCCCGGCGCCGTCACCGCCCGGCCGATGACGGACGAGGAATTCGCGCAGTGGGAGCGCCACGCGATCAGCGACTACGCGCAGACCTGGATCGAACGCGGCGTCCCCGCGGACCAGGCCATGCGCAAGGCCGAGACCGGCCACGCCCAGAACCTGCCGCACGGCCTCGCCACCGAAGGAACGCATCTGCACGTCCTCACGCACGAGGGCGAGGTCGTGGGCCACGTCTGGGTGGCGCGGCACGAGATGCATCCGGGGATGCTGGTGGGCTACGTGTTCGACGTGGAGGTACGCGCGGAGTTCCGGGGGCGGGGGTACGGCCGGGCGCTGATGCTCCAGGCGGAACGCATCGCGCTCGACGCGGGCGACGACCGGCTGGGCCTGCACGTGCTCACGTCCAACACGCCCGCCCTGCGGCTGTACGAGTCGCTCGGATACCGGACGACTCAGTACAACCTGGTCAAGAACCTCTGAGGGCGGGCCCGCTCAGGCCGCTCAGCCCGCTCAGCCCCGCTCGGCGAGCAGCCGGTCGGCGATCTCCTCGATCCGTTCGCGCAGCCCGTCCTGGCTCTTGCCACCGTCCAGCCGCTCGTCGCCGATCACGTACGTCGGGGTGCCGGTGACCCCGATCGCCTTGCCCTCGGCCTGGTCCGCGTCGACGATCAGCATGTGGCGCCCGTCGATCAGAGCGGTGTCCATCTCCTCGGCGTCCAGGCCGAGTTCCCGTGCCACCTCGACGAGCAGCGGCTCGCCGGTGCGGGCGAGATCGGCGGTACGGGCGAGCACCGCCTCGACGTAGGGCCAGTCCTTGCCCTGCGCCGCCGCCTCCTCGGCGGCCTGCGCGGCGGCGTGGGCGTGCTTGTGCTTCTCCAGCGGGAAGTGCCGCAGCCGTACCTCCAGCCGGTCGCCGTACTTGGCCCGCAGGGCGTGCACATCGGTGAGGGCCTGGTGACAGTCGGGGCACTGGAGCTCGCACCAGACGTCGAGGACGACGGGGGCCGCAGGGGTGGAATCGCTCATGCGGCCAGTCTCCCAGGGCTCGCGCGAGCCTCCCAATCGGCACCCGGTCCCGCCGGGGCTCCGCAGGCCCGGCAGGCCGCCGATCGGCACCTGGGGAGGATCCGGGCCCTGAAATGTCCCTGATGCGGTCCCGGATCGTGGCCGCCGGGCCGGTCACCGGTGCAGGATGGAAGGGACGTTTCCCCGTGCGCCTGGAGGCACCGATGCTTGCCGAGACCATTTGCTCCGCGGTGTCCGCCGCGGGCCTGGGCATCGCCGCCGTCACCGCCTGGCGAAGGCGTTTCCTCGCCGCGACCCGGATCGCCGCCTACTCCCTGGTCCCGATCGCCCTGGTCCTGACCGGGATCGTGGACTGGGTCGCCGGGATCGCCTTCAAGCCGAGCGTCTGGCTCGGTTTCGGGCTGCTCGCGGTGGCCTGGCTGCTGTTCATGACGACCCGGGCGATCGAGCGCCGCGGCGGCGGCACCCGCAAGGAGCGCCGGGCCGCCGCGCGGGCGGCGCAGGGCGAAGCCGTCGCCCCCGCCGCCTCGGCCCCGTCCCTGGGGGCGGGGGGCCAGGGGAGTCGGGCGCAGCCGAAGACGAAGCCCCGGCAGCAGTCCGCCTCGCCGGGCGACGACTTCAGTGACATCGAGGCCATTCTGAAGAAGCACGGCATCTGACATCCGGCCCCGGCCCCTGCCCCCGGCCCGGAGGGCCGTCCCCGGGCGCCGTCCGTACGATGGGGACACGCCGCGGTCCGGCGCGGCCGAAGGCATCAGTGGGGCAGGACAAGTGGCGCGTGTGGCAGGGATCAAGGATGTGGCCCGGCAGGCCGGCGTCTCCGTGGGCACCGTGTCCAACGTGATCAACCGGCCCGAGGCCGTGCTGCCGCAGACCCGTGCCCGGGTGCTCGCCGCCATCGAGGAACTCGGTTACGTACGCAGCGAGTCGGCGCGCCAGCTCCGGGCGGGCCGCAGCCGGATCATGGCCCTGCTCGTCCTCGACATGGGCAACCCGTTCTTCGTGGACGTGGCCCGCGGCGCCGAGCGCGCCGCCCGGGAGGCCGGTCTCGGCGTCATGGTCTGCAACAGCGACCAGAGCCCGGCGGAGGAGGCCGAGTACCTCGGGCTCTTCGCCGAACAGCGGGTCTGCGGCGTTCTGATCACCCCGGCCGACGCGACCGGCCGGAACCTGGAGGCGTTCGGGCGGCACGGGATTCCCCATGTGCTGGTGGACCGGGTGGCGTCCTCCACGGGCACCTGCGCGGTCTGCGTGGACGACGTCCGGGGCGGCGCCCTCGCCGTCGGCCATCTGGTCTCCGCCGGTCACCGCTCGGTGGCCTACGTCAGCGGTCCGGGCGACCTCCACCAGATCCGGGACCGGCGCGAGGGCGCCCTCGCGGCCCTCGCGGATGCCGGGCTGCCGCCCGAGGCGCTCGTCGAGATCCCTTCCGGCCGGCTGGACGTGGCGGCGGGCCGCGACGCCGGGGCCCGGCTGCTCGGCCTGGTGCCCCGGCCGACCGCGGTGTTCTGCGCCAACGACCTGCTCGCCCTGGGGGTGCTCCAGGCGCTGTACGCGGCGGGCGTCAGGGTGCCGCAGGACATGGCCCTGGTCGGCTACGACGACATCGAGTTCGCCGCCGCCGCTGCCGTACCGCTCACCTCGGTCCGCCAGCCCGCGGTCGTGATGGGCCGGATGGCCGCGGAGCTCCTGCTGGAGGAGTCGGACGACGAGGACGGCACCCACGAACACCGCAGTGTGGTGCTCCAGCCGGAGCTCGTGGTGCGGGCCTCCAGCTCGACGCCGGGCTGAGACCGCGGTGCGAGTGCCGCTGCGTCATGTGCGGCCGTATCGCGAATGCGCCGTGCACGAGGCGGTGTTGGCCGGGCGGGCCGACCGCCGTTCGGTGTCCCGGGTTTCAGTCAGGGGGAGTTGGGGAACGCGGTGCTCAGGGGTGCGCACCGAATGTGTGGCGGGAGATCGGACGCCGGAGCGAATCCCGGCCGCTTCGAGGGTGGGTGAACTCCCGGTACGAAGAAGCGTGTTGATCGCCAACGGGGGTCGGTCTGAGTCATGATCGTCCTGCGATGGTCGACACCTCCCGGGGCGATGCCCCCGCAAGCCCTGCCGAAGAGCCGCGCGGCTGCCTCTTCGCGCTTTCCCAGCCGCCTCTGATGATCTTCCTCGCGGTGGTCGGCAGCCTGTTGCTGATGGCCGCGGTGCACGATCTCTTCATGCTGTGAACGGTCAGCCGGCCGCTTCCTTGCGGCGTGCCCGGTACGCGGCCACATGCAGACGATTGCCGCAGGTGCGGCTGGAGCAGTAGCGCCGGGAGCGGTTGCGGGACAGGTCGACGAAGGCGTGCCGGCAGTCCGGCGCCTCGCACCGCCGCAGCCGTTCCAGCTCGCCCGCCACCACGATGAAGGCCAGTGCCATGCCGCAGTCGGCCGCGAGGTGGTCGGCGATCGACGCGTCCGGGGCGAAGTAGTGCACATGCCAGTCGTAGCCGTCGTGGTTGCTGAGCTGCGGCGTGGTGCCGGCGGCGGCGACGAGCGCGTTGACGAGCGAGGCGGCGGTTTGCGCGTCGTCCGTCGCGAAGATCTCGGCGAAGCGCGCCCGCACCTCCCGTACGGCCCGCAGGTCCTTCTCGTGGAGCTCGCCCACGCCGCTGATGCGATGGCGCCGCGCGAAGTCGTAGAGCGCCACGATGTCGGCGAGGCCGTCGCCCGGCTCGTCCTCCGGCTGCCCGCTCGCCGGCGGTTCGCTCTCCGGTGCGGTGTTCATCAGTTCGATCACCGTGTCGAGGGCGATCCGGGTGTCGTGGGGGATCAGCACGCTTCCGCTCCCTGCCTCCGGCGGACGGGTGTCCGCCGATGCGGGCTGACTCTACTGGCTCGGCCGTGGCGCACAGCGGCCCGAGAGGGCCCGTGGGCGGTCCGGAGAGCGGATACCGGCCATGGGTGGGTATCCATGGCCGGTCGGCGTCCGTCCGGGGCGTGAGGCGGGCGCCACGAGTCCTCGGGCACGCACCGGCGCCGTCACCACGGTGGATTCCGTGATCACGGCGCCGGTGTCATCCGTATGAGGTTTTCCGCGCGGCGCCGTCTCCCCGAGTCGGACGGCGCCGTGCAGCTCTCGGCCTGGCTCAGCTCTCGGCCAGGATGTGTGAGAGCTCCGTATCGAGGTCGAAGTGACGATGCTCGGTGCCTGGCGGAACCGCGGCGTCGGTCCGCTTCAGGAACGACTCCAGGGCTCTCGCCGGGGCTTCGAGCAGGGCTTCGCCCTCTGGGGAGCTCAGCGCGATGCAGACGACGCCCTGGCCGTGACTACGGGATGGCCAGACGCGGACGTCTCCGGTGCCGGTGGGCCGGTGCAGCCCTTCGGCAAGGAGGTCGCGGGCGAATACCCATTCGACCGTCTCCTCCGCTCCGGTATGGAAGGTGGCGTGCACGGCATACGGATCGGCCGTGTCATACCGCAGGCCCGCTGGTACAGGCAGTGAGGACTCGCTCGACACAACGAGGCGCAGGTGCAGCTCGCAGCTGACCGTGGTGTTCATAAGCGCCAGGGCCTTTCGCTCAGTGTGCGCTCGGGGATTCGCACGTCGGCGAAATCGACATGCCACCTACGGTGGCGTTGTAAACCCCTCTGACCTTTTTGTGTTCCTTCAGGTAGCTCGTACGGCGGTGTGTAACTTTCGGTTATGCGGCCATTCCGGTGACGAAGGCCGTTCCGGTAGGTTGGCTGTCATGAATGCGGAGCGTGACGTGCGGAACGGGGACGCCGCGTCGGCGACACCGGTGTCCGGCGCGGGGGACAGGGCGGACGGCGTGACGGGTGAGGTCACCGAGGGTGTGACCAAGGAGAAGGAGCTCGGCTCCCGGGCGCCCGGGTTCATCAAGGCGTCCAGGACGCTGCACCTGAGCTGGCAGGTCGGCGTCTTCGTCGTCGGCTTCGCCGTGGTCGTGGCGGGCATCGTCATGCTGCCCCTGCCCGGCCCCGGCTGGCTGGTGATCTTCGGTGGCATGGCGATCTGGGCGACCGAATTCGTCTGGGCGCAGCTGGTGCTCCGCTGGACCAGGCGGAAGGTGACCGAGGCCGCCCAGCGGGCGCTGGACCCCAAGGTCCGGCGGCGCAACATCATCCTCACGTCGATCGGCCTGGTGATCATCGCGGTGCTGGTGGGGATCTACGTCTGGAAGTTCGGCATCACCATGCCGTGGAAGATCAACGAGTGACCCGGGGGTGGTCATGGGGTGCCGCTGACATGGGGTAATGTTTGGCCTGCGCCCGGGCGATTAGCTCAGTGGGAGAGCGCTTCGTTCACACCGAAGAGGTCACTGGTTCGAACCCAGTATCGCCCACCCCGGACAGAGGGCCCGTGAGACCGCAGAGTCTCGCGGGCCCTCTGCGTTTTCCGTTCCCGGCCGGCCCGCCGGGTCCTCGCCGATGCCCGCGGAACGATTCACAAGCGCTTTCGTGAACGATTCAATCCATGCGGTGGCGGACGCTCCGGGTCCGCAAATCGAGGAGTGGTATCCGGATATCGCGGCCGGCCCGCTCGGGCGGTCACGGGAATTCCCGGAAAGAGTTCGGTCCCCGGCAGCCGTGAGCAATGCCCCGGACGATTCGGGAACTCCGCCGGGAATTCCCGCAGCGGCGACGGCGGGGCGCGAACTGCTCGATTTCACGGGCGAGTTCGCGCCGCCGCTCGCCATGCGACGTGCCGTCAGCGCATCCGGCCCACGGTCTCCTTCAGCCGTCGCGCATCGCGCAGCCGCTGCTCGTACGTCGCACCGACCACCAGCAGCAGCAGCCCGGCCAGGGCGGGCGGCAGCCAGCGCGGCAGCGCGCCGACCACCTGGACCACGTACGGCGCCAGTTCGTGCACGGCGTCCAGGGCCAGCACCGCGCCACCGACCAGCAGCAGTGCCTGGAGCCGCAGCCGGGCACCCGCCAGAGTGATCACCAGGGCCGCCGCGCCGAGCAGCAGCGGCCGCAGCCAGTGCGGATCGACCCAGGCCGCGAAGAGGCTCGGCACCAGCGTCGCCGCGAGACCCGCCCCGTACGCCGTCCACGACGACGCCTCCGGGTCGCGACGCCGGCGCAGCAACCCGACCGCCAGGGCGGGCACCGTCACCGGCAGCGTGTACGCCTCCGGGGCCGAAACGTCCGAGGCCGCCAGACGCACCCAGGTCGCCAGCGCGAACAGCGCCACCGCCAGGTACCCGGCCACCGGCCGACGCTCGGCCCGCACGGCCGTGCCCGCCGCCAGCACTCCGCTCAGCGCCAGCACCAGCGCCAGGAACGGCCCGTCCGGCACCGCCATGAGCACCGCCACCCCGGCCGACAGGGCCCCGGTCAGCTCGACCGGAAGAGTCGGCGGACGGTTCCGCAGCCGGGCCCCGAGCAGCACCGTCACCACGGGGACGGCCAGCATCAGCGGTGCCGCCCGGTGTCCGGCGAGTTCCAGGGACGCCCCGGCCGCACGGGCGAGCACCATCGCGCACAGCACGGCCCCGCACGCCGTCACCGCCTGAGCGATCCGCAGCGCCCCTGCCGCACGCGCCGCCGGAGCGTCCGGCAGCGCCCGCTCCGGCGTCGCGGCGCCGTCGAGCAGCACCGCGACGGCCCCGAGCACCAGCAGCAGCGCCGCGAACACCGCGTACGTCGTGGCCTGGGCCGCGAGCGAGAGGAGCCCCGCGCTCACCGCGCCGACCAGGCCGCAGACCAGCGCGGTCGTCCCCACGGCGCCCGTTCCATCGCGCAGAGCCCGTACCGCCACCGCGAACACCGCGGCGACCAGCACCGACTGCACCGACACCGCCGCCGCGTACGAGAGCCCCAGCACCGCGGGCAGCGTGGTGAGCCCCGCCCAGCAGAGCGCCGTCGCCGCGGCCCCCGCCGCGTTCCGCCAGGCCGGACCCGGCGAGACCACCGGCCCGGCCACCCGCACCAGCCGGGCCCAGGACCGGTGCGCCAGCCCGAGCAGACCGGCCACCACCAGCAACACCACCGGGGCCGCGGCCGGCTGGGGCCACGCCAGGTCCTCCGTGCCCAGCGCACCACGGACACCGCCGTCGGGAGCGCCGGTCCACACGCGGGCCAGCTGCGACGCCGCGCCCAGCAGCGAGATGCCGACCGGCGGCACCGCGGCCAGCACCGCGGCCGCGGTCACCGCCGACGAGGCCCACACCAGCCCCTGTCCGACCGGACGGGGCAGCGGTGCGCGCACGGCCGCCAACAGCACCACACCGCAGAGCAGATACACCGGCACCGACCAGTCCCAGTCCACCCCGGCACGCAGCACGCCACCCACCGCGGCCACCCCGGACAGCCCGGCCAGCACACCACCGGCCACTGCGAGCCCCCGGGGCGCACGCCACGCACCGAACAGCGCGAGCGCCGCGCCCGCGAGCAGCAGCGCGGCCGGCGCCACCGCACCCGACGCGGTGCCGGCGGACACCGACTGCCCCAGGGCCACCAGCAGTCCCGACAGGCCCGTCGTCCAGCAGCCGACACAGGCCGTCACCCGGACCGCGACACCCGGCCCCCACAGCGCGATCGCGCAGTCCAGCGCCGCCGTCAGCAGCAGCGCCCAGCCGAACACCGAGGCGCCCGCGCCGGCCGACCAGGCCCACAGCACCAGCGGCAGCTGAGCACTCACCACCGCCAGGGGCAGCGGCAGCCGCAGCCGGCCGAGCAGCAGCCCGTACCCGCCCCACAGCACCGCCAGCACCGCCGAGGCGGCCGCGGCGTAGCCAGCACCGCCGGCCTCCGGCACCGCCACCCGGTGCAGCGCGTAGGCGTCGAGGATCATCAGCACGGACGCCAGCGCACCCAGCGACTCGGCCGTCGCGGACAGCCCCCGACGCAGCAGTACGGCGGGAGCGGCGAGCGCCGCGAGCGTCACCACGGCGAGCACCGCCGAACGGCCGGCGATCCCCATGTGGCCCCAGCTGACCAGGGTGAACGCGATCGCCGCGATCGTCAGCAGCAGACCGCCCAGGGTGAGCAGCACGTTCTGCGCGCTGCGCGGTCCGGCCTGCGGGGCAGGCGGCCCCCACGGAGCCGCGAACGGAGCCGCGGGCCGGGCCGTCGCGGGCGGACCGAACGGAGCGGCGGGCCACGGGGCCGACGGCGCGCCGGGAGGCCCGGCGGGCGGCGTCAGCACGCTCAGCAGCCAGGCGCGGCGAACCAGCAACTGGGACCGGCGGGCGTCCAGCCGGGCCAGTTCGCGATCGAGGAGCGCCAATTCCTCGGCGGGTGGCGGCACATGTTCCATGGACGCGAGTGTGGCGCGAGCCACAGGTTCGGACATGCGCTCGGATACTCAGTTCCCCGGCTGAGTACGCGCAGACTGGATCCATGGACTGGAGCCACTACCGATTCGTGAGTATCTGGGACCTTCCCGCCCCGCCCGACGCCGTGTACGAGATCCTCGAACGCGGCGACGACTACCCGCGCTGGTGGCCGCAGGTCCGCGAGGTCACCCCGGTCGACGGCTCCACCGGCACCACCCGCATCCGCTCGCTCCTCCCGTTCGACCTCGTCATGACCGTCCGCGAACGCCGCCGCGACCGGCGGGCCGGGGTCATCGAGGCGACCCTCAGCGGCGATCTGGACGGCTGGGTCCGCTGGACGGTCACCCCGCACGGCGGTGGCAGCCGCGCCGTCTACGAGCAGGAGGTCGAGGTGCACCGGCGGCTGATGCGGCTGCTGGCGGTGCCCGGACGCCCGGTGTTCCGGGCCAATCACGCCCTGATGATGCGTGCCGGGCGGCGGGGTCTCACGGCCAGGCTGGAAGCGGTTTGAACCGGACCCCGGGAGCCCTGTATGGTTCAACCCGTTCCCGGGCGATTAGCTCAGTGGGAGAGCGCTTCGTTCACACCGAAGAGGTCACTGGTTCGAACCCAGTATCGCCCACCCGGAAGAAGCCGGTCCGTCAGCAGAATCGACGGACCGGCTTCTGCGTGTGCGCAAGCGGGGGCCGGGAACCCTCTCATGCCGCGGCAGGCAGTTCCGGGCGCAGCGGCCAGGCCGGATCCACCGCCTCCGTCGTGCCGTTCTTCGCGAACCACGCCTGCAGTCCACGCGCCTGCGCCGCATGCCACACGGCCTGCAGGGTGTGCAGCTCCGGCGGGGTCAGCCGCTCCAGCCGGGACGAGAACCGCCGCCCCACCGCACGCACCAGCTCCAGCGAGGCCGCCGCGTCGGCCGCCGCGTCATGGGCGCCGTCGAGCACCACTCCGTACAGCTCGCACAGATCGGTGAGGGTCCGCCGCCCCTTGCGGTAGCGGTCCAGATGCTTGTCGAGCACGCGCGGATCCAGCACGCACAGCGGGGAGTTCTGCAGATACGTCCCGAGCGACGAGGCGCGGTGGCGCTTCAGCTCGCGGTCCAGCAGCGTCAGGTCGAACGGCGCGTTCATCACGACCAGCGGGCGCCCGGCCGCGCACTGCTCGGCCAGCGCGCGGGCTATCTCCTCCACCACCGGCGCCGGCCAGCGGCCGTTGCGCTGCAGGTGATCGTCGGTCAGACCATGGATCTCGGTCGCCCCCACGGGCACCGGTATCCCCGGATTCACCAGCCAGCGGGTGACGCGCATCCGCCCGCCCGCCGCGTCCTGGACGACCAGGGCGGCCGAGACGATCCGGTCCCCCTCGACGTCGACTCCTGTTGTCTCGGTGTCAAAAGCGGCCAGCGGCCCCTCGTACCAGTGAGTCATCCCCGAACTCCTCGTGCCCGAACGGCAGATGTGTGATTCCTCTGCCCGGTCCGGTGATACCCGCGCCCTTTGCCTCGTACGCCGTTTGCGGGCCGTCCCGTGCGGTGACAACACAGGTGAGGGGAGCGGGAGTTGTCCGCCGCCCCCGCCCGGAGAACCGATCGGCACAGCCCGGAAGGCACCCGCAGCCATGGCGCTCGCGAAGCCCGAACCGAGCGGGCTGCTGTCCCAGCGGACCGAACCGCTGCGCGGCACACTCGCAACCACCGCCTGCATGGAGACGCTCCAGGTGGGCTATCTGCACGCCGTAGCGGCCGCGGCGGGGTGCTCCCTGTCGCAGCCCTTCCCCGACAACGGCATCGACTGGCACGTCAGCCACGGCGCGCCGGGCCATGCCGTGGACGACGAAGTGACCATAAAGGTCCAGCTCAAATGCACGTACCAGATCCCGCCGAGCCCGCCGGGACCGACATTCGCCTTCACGCTCGACAACGCCCACCTCGTCAAGCTCGCCCGGACACCGGTGTCGGTGCACAAGATCCTCGTGGTGATGATCGTGCCGCGCAGCCAGGACGACTGGCTGCGCGCCGGGCACGACCGGCTCGACCTGCGGCACTGCTGCTACTGGACCAACCTGGCCGGCCACGCGGTGACGGGCCGGCACCGGACCACCGTGCGGATCCCCACCTCGCGCATCTTCGACGACCGGGCGCTCTGCGCGATCATGACCCGCGTAGGGGCGGGAGGGAGACCTTGATGCACCGGCCGATGGACGGACACGACGACTGCACGGACGGAACGATCCCGTCAGCCACCCGCCCGCACCCCGCCGAGGTCGCGGGGCCGTGGCCCGATGCTGCCCGGCTCCCGGGAGACGTCCCGGACCCGGCCCGGGTCGACCCCGCGGTCCTCGGCGCCCTGCTCGGCCGGCACGGCTGGCGGCGCCGGGGCGGGGCGGCCGGGCGCTACAGCCGGTGGACGCCACCGGGCCCGCCCGCCCCGCCCGGCGGTGGGACGAGCCTCCTGGTCCCCGACACCACCGCTTTCCCCGACAGCGAGGACCTCCTCGCCGAGGCGCTGACCGCGCTCGCCCGCAGCGCCGCACCCTCCGCCCGCGAGGTGCTGGTCTCCCTCGCCGTGCCCAGCGACGAGATCCGCTGGTGGCGCGAGGTCCCCGAGACGGTCGCGGGCGCGGCGGGCTGGGCCGGGGCCGAGCGGCTGCACACCGCGGCCCGGCAGATACTGCTCGCCGGAGCCCTCGCCGTACGCGCGAACACCGGCTACCACGGCGCACGCCACCGCCGCAGGGCCAGGGCCGCACTCGACGGCATCCTCGTCGGGCCCGCGCCCGGCGGCCGCGAACTCGCCGCGTTCGTGCCGGTCGAACCGGGCCGTGCCGTCGCCGTACGGCTCCACCGGGCGCTGCACGCCACCCGGGAGGCCGTGGACTACCAACGGGCCACCGGCGGCTACGAAGCCTTCGACACCGCCGTCGAGGCGGGTGTCAGCCGGGAGCTGACCGAGGCCGTCGTCGCACTCGTCCAGGGCTCGGAAGGGGCCGGGATCGCCCTGGAGTGGGCGCCCGCCGCCGGAACCCCCGAGGGCTGCCCGGCCCGGCCCGAGCCGGTGGAGTTCTCGCCCGGTGACCTGCCGGCCCTGCGCCGGGCGGGCGAGCGCTACCTCCACGACGAGCCCGCCGTGACGGTACGGATCACCGGCGCCGTCGTCCGGATGCGCCGCTCGGCACCGCGCGGCCCCGGGATCGTGCGGCTGCGGGTGCTGGCGGGCGCCGAGGTGCCGCACGTACGGCTGGAGCTGGACGAGGAGGCGTACCGGATCGCCGGCCACGCCCATCTGGTGGGGCTGCCGATCCGGGTGGAGGGCAGGCTGGAGAGCCGCGGCGGCTTCCGGCGGCTGACGAGGACCTCGCAGGTCGTGCCGGTGCAGGTCGACGAGGCGGAGCGGGACCGGCTGATGAAGTCGCTCCAGGAGAACGTCGACCTTTTCGAGGAGGCGTGCACCGGCGAACAGGCCGCTGGGGGAGGGGCCTGCGGGGGAGCGGTGGGGCCGGCTGCCCGAACCGTTTAGCAGAGGGGGCCCGCGGCTCGGTACGATTCGTATCGCACGCGCACTACACATGCGTGCGTTCCCCCTGAGTCAGGAGAGACCGGTGTCAGACGTCCGTGTGATCATCCAACGCGATTCCGAGCGGGAAGAGCGCGTGGTGACGACGGGCACTACGGCAGCCGAGCTCTTCACCGGCGAGCGCACCGTCGTCGCCGCCCGGGTCGCCGGCGAGCTGAAGGACCTCGCGTACGCCGTCGCCGACGGCGAGGTCGTCGAGCCCGTCGAGATCTCCTCCGAGGACGGCCTGAACATCCTGCGGCACTCCACCGCGCACGTCATGGCGCAGGCCGTGCAGCAGCTCTTCCCCGAGGCCAAGCTCGGCATCGGTCCGCCGGTCAAGGACGGCTTCTACTACGACTTCGACGTCGAGAAGCCCTTCACGCCCGAGGACCTCAAGGCCATCGAGAAGAAGATGCAGGAGATCCAGAAGCGGGGCCAGAAGTTCTCCCGCCGGGTCGTGACGGACGAGGCCGCCCGCGAGGAGCTGGCCGACGAGCCGTACAAGCTGGAGCTCATCGGCATCAAGGGCTCCGCGTCCTCGGACGACGGCGCGGACGTCGAGGTGGGCGGCGGCGAGCTGACCATCTACGACAACCTCGACCCGAAGACCGGCGACCTGTGCTGGAAGGACCTCTGCCGGGGCCCGCACCTGCCGACCACCCGGTTCATCCCGGCGTTCAAGCTGATGCGCAACGCCGCGGCGTACTGGCGCGGCAGCGAGAAGAACCCGATGCTCCAGCGCATCTACGGCACCGCCTGGCCCACCAAGGACGAGCTCAAGGCACACCTGGAGTTCCTGGAGGAGGCCGCCAAGCGCGACCACCGCAAGCTCGGCAACGAGCTGGACCTCTTCTCCTTCCCGGACGAGATCGGCCCCGGTCTCGCGGTCTTCCACCCCAAGGGCGGCATCATCCGCCGCGCCATGGAGGACTACTCGCGCCGCCGGCACGAGGAGGAGGGCTACGAGTTCGTCTACTCCCCGCACGCCACCAAGGGCAAGCTCTTCGAGAAGTCCGGCCACCTGGACTGGTACGCCGACGGCATGTACCCGCCCATGCAGCTCGACGACGGGGTGGACTACTACCTCAAGCCGATGAACTGCCCGATGCACAACCTGATCTTCGACGCGCGCGGGCGCTCCTACCGTGAACTGCCGCTGCGCCTCTTCGAGTTCGGCACGGTGTACCGGTACGAGAAGTCCGGCGTGGTGCACGGTCTGACCCGCTCGCGCGGCTTCACGCAGGACGACGCGCACATCTACTGCACCAAGGAGCAGATGGCCGAGGAGCTCGACCGGACGCTCACCTTCGTCCTGAACCTGCTCCGCGACTACGGTCTGACCGACTTCTACCTGGAGCTCTCCACCAAGGACCCGGAGAAGTTCGTCGGCTCCGACGAGATCTGGGAAGAGGCCACCGAGACGCTGCGCCAGGTCGCCGAGAAGCAGGGGCTGCCGCTGGTCCCGGACCCGGGCGGCGCCGCGTTCTACGGCCCGAAGATCTCGGTGCAGTGCAAGGACGCCATCGGCCGCACCTGGCAGATGTCGACCGTGCAGCTCGACTTCAACCTCCCGGAGCGCTTCGACCTGGAGTACACCGGCCCGGACGGCACCAAGCAGCGCCCGGTCATGATCCACCGTGCCCTGTTCGGCTCCATCGAGCGCTTCTTCGCAGTGCTCCTGGAGCACTACGCGGGTGCGTTCCCGGTGTGGCTGGCCCCGGTCCAGGCGGTCGGCATCCCGATCGGCGACGCGCACATCCCGTACCTGCAGGAGTTCGCGGCCAAGGCCCGGAAGAAGGGGCTGCGGGTCGACGTGGACGCTTCCTCGGACCGGATGCAGAAGAAGATCAGGAACCAGCAGAAGGCCAAGGTGCCCTTCATGATCATCGCTGGTGATGAGGACATGGCCAACGGTGCCGTCTCCTTCCGCTACCGCGACGGATCGCAGGAGAACGGCATCCCGGTCGAGGACGCCATCGCCAAGATCCAGAAGGCCGTCGAGGACCGCGTCCAGGTCTGACGGACCCGGTGCGGGTGTCAGGCCCCCGGAGAGCTACCCGCCCTCCGGGGGCCTCTTCTCGTCCTCCCGCCGGAAGACCTGGAGCAGCCACGAGGAGAACGACCCCGTCACCGCCCCCAGCAGCGCCAGCCCGCACACCATCAGGCCCGCGGCGACGACCCGGCCGCCCGGTGTGATGGGCACCGCGTCCCCGTACCCCACCGTCGTGAGCGTCTCGCACGCCCACCACACCGCGTCGCCGAAGGTATGGATCGTGGACTCCGGGACCTTGTGCTCCTGGTGGTAGACCGCGAGCGAGGCGGAGAAGCCGAGCAGCAGGGCGGACGCGCCGGCGTAGCTGATCACACGGGCGTACAGGCTCAGCCGAGGCCGCTCCCGGCGCTGCTGGACCGCGTTGTAGACCCGGATCAGGCGCAGCGGCCGCAGCAGTGGAAGCAGCAGCACCATCGTGTCCAGCCAGTGCGCCCGGAAGAAGCGGTGGCCGAGGCCGCTGAGCCGGAACCGTACGACGTAGTCCGCCACGAAGACCAGCCAGGTGGTACCGACCAGGACCAGGGCGATGTCCCGCCAGGGTTCGGTGTCCTCGGGGACGAGGACGCGGACCGCGTAGCCGAGCAGGAAGAGCAGGGAGACGCCGAGGAGCGGCACCTCGGTGCGCTGCTCCCAGCGCCGGAGGCGTTCAGGGGTGGAGTCGGCGGACCGGTCGCTCATCGCCTCAGCATCTCCGTACGCCGACGGGTGTGGCCCCGGCGACACGCACCCCGGGAGTGAAGCAATATGCTGATCGCCATGACGAGTGAGCCGGAGCAGCAGATCGGAGTGGGAACGCCCGACGCGTTCCAGCGCCTGTGGACGCCCCACCGGATGGCGTACATCCAGGGCGAGAACAAGCCGACCGGCCCGGAGGCCGGCGACGGCTGTCCGTTCTGCGGGATCCCGTCGAGTTCGGACGAGGACGGGCTCGTCGTCGCCCGCGGCAAGCACGTGTACGCCGTGCTGAACCTGTATCCGTACAACGGCGGCCATCTGATGGTGGTGCCGTACCGGCATGTCGCGGACTACACGGAGCTGGACGGTCCGGAGACCATGGAGCTGGCCGATTTCACCAAGCGGGCGATGGTGGCCCTGCGGACGGCCTCGGGGGCGCACGGATTCAATATCGGCATGAACCAGGGTTCGGTGGCGGGTGCCGGTATCGCGGCCCATCTGCACCAGCATCTGGTGCCGCGCTGGGGTGGTGACACCAACTTCATGCCGGTGGTCGGCCACACGAAGGTGCTGCCGCAGCTGCTCGCCGACACCCGCAAGATGCTGGCCGACGCCTGGCCGGAGGGCTGATCCCGGCAGTGGTTCGTGCAAGGGCCGCCCCCGCCGGTTTCCGGCCGGGGCGGCCCTCGTGCGTCGGGGCGACCGGCTACGCGTCGTACAGGTCGGCCTTGCGCGGGGTGGGGTCCTGTACCGCGCCGCTCAGTATCATCGAGCGGTTGTCGAAGCGCTCGGTGTCGACGCCGTTCTCGTCGAGGACGCGCAGGGCGGCGCTGTGGACGGCGCGCAGTACCGGCGTCGCGGCCCGCATCGCGTCGTCCGCCATGAAGCGGTGGCGCCACGGCTTCTCGGCCCAGGCGTGGCGCAGACCGAACGGCTCGGGCAGGGCGATCTTGCCGCCCAGGTAGTCCAGCAGCGGCGGGTACCAGGTGAACGGGGCGCGCAGGGCGAGCCGGACGACCTCGCTGGACTCGACCAGCGGGAGGGTGATGTCGCGGGTCTCCCAGAACCGGACGGTCTTGTTGACCGTCTTGGTCTTGGCCGAGGGCTTGCTGGTGAACAGCGAGTGGACCGGGCCGAGGGCATGCCCGGTGACCTCGATGCGCAGGGTTTCGTAGAGCACCGTGACCGTGATCATCATCGTGATGACCAACTGGCCGTCCCAGAGGGTGAACTGGACCCCCAGATAATGCCGGTCACCGCCGCCGAACTGCTGGTGGTTGCAGATCCGCTGTATCTCGTGCGGCTTGACCTGGAAGGTGGCGACGTCCTCGCCGGCGGGGCGGGACACCGAGTCGGCGTTCTCCCCGACGGGGGACACGATCCAGTGGGTGACCGACGGGGTGGGGAACCCGCCGGTGTTCAGCGGGCCGCGCTCCAGCACCTTGAGCTGGTCGTGGATGGCCCGGATCACGTCCCAGCTGCGGAACTGGTGGAATTCCTTGCCGGGTTCCTTGGAGACGAGCTCCTCGGCCAGCTGCCAGCTGCCCCAGCGGGTGCCCATGCCGAGGATCCCCTTGGGACCCGCGTAGAAGACCGAGTTGGAATGCTGCTCGGCGGTGAGCTTCTCCAGGCCCTGGCGGAGCGCCTCGCGGGAGGTCTCGTTGGGGTTCTTCGGCACGGCCTCGGGGATCTTGGCGCTGACGCCGCCGCCGGAGAGCAGCCCTTCCCAGCGGGCGCGCATGTCCTTGGCGGAGGACTCGGCGATCCGTTTGGCGATGAACCAGCCGATGACGGGGGCCACGATCATCGCGCGGACGTAGAGCGCCAGGAACCCGGTGAGCGGCAGGCCGACCAGGAAGACCAGCGCCACGATGCCGATGACCGGGAGCAGCGCGCCGCCCAGGGCGGAGAGCGCCTTGTCCTTGGTCTTGCCGAGGTAGTCGCGCAGCCGGAACGCGAGGACCCACAGGATCATGCCGGGCAGGAAGAGGAAGCCGAACAGGGCGGTGACGGCCGTGAGTTTGGTGTCCCGGCTCTTGCGGAGGCGGGACGCGGACAGGCAGTGCTCGACGACGGTCTGCGGGTCCGTCCCGAAGGACTGGATGAGGGCCTTGCGGGCGCCGCCCAGCATCCGTTCCTGCACGGCGCGGGAGAACGCCTCGCCGAGATTGGGCTTGAAATAGTCGGACTTGAAGAGCTTGGAACGGCCCACCTTGACTTCGGACTTGTGCCACTCGCTGTTGGCGTCAAGGATCTTCTCCACCGGGCTGTCGCGGTACGCGGCGGAGGCGAGGGCGTTCGTCGCCACCGCCTGCCCGCCCGAACCCTGGAGCGGGATCTGCGCTCCGGGAGAGAAATCGAATCCGTCGCTGGCCACTGTCGCCCCCACTCGCCGCCGAGGAACTGCTCCTGCGGCTGTTTCCCAACTGCCGTGCCTGGCACACCTTCTGAGCTGGGACCAAAGCGTATCGTCCGGATCGCTGCGCCGCCCGCCCCTGTGGACAAAGACGGGCGGCATGGCCGGTCAGGAGTCGTTCGGGTTGTTCTCCAGCTGTCCCCGGAGGCGTTCGGCGAGCTGCGGGGGCATCGCTTCGTGCCGGGCGTACGCCCGGTCGAACCGGCCGGCGCCATGGGAGAGGGAGCGCAGGTCGACCGCGTACCTGCCGATCTCCAGCTCGGGCACCTCGGCCCGCACGAGGGTGCGGCCGGCGCCGGACTGCTCGGTTCCGATCACTCTGCCGCGCCTCCCGGACAGATCGCTCATCACCGGCCCGACATAGTCGTCGGGGACCAGGACCCGGACCTCGGCGACGGGTTCGAGGAGCTGGATGCGGGTGTCCGCGGCGGCCTCCCGCAGGGCCAGCGCGCCCGCGGTCTGGAACGCCGCGTCGGAGGAGTCCACCGAGTGCGACTTGCCGTCCCGCAGCGTGATGCGCACGTCGACGAGCGGATGGCCGGCCGCGACCCCGCGGGCGGCCTGGGCGCGCACCCCCTTCTCGACGGACGGGATGAACTGACGGGGCACCGCTCCGCCGACCACCTTGTCGACGAACTCGATGCCCGAACCCGCGGGCAGCGGCTCCACGTCGATCTCGCAGATGGCGTACTGGCCGTGGCCGCCGGACTGCTTCACATGCCGGCCGCGCCCGGTCGACGGGGCTGCGAAGGTCTCGCGGAGCGACACCTTGTGCGGTACGGCGTCGACCTGGACGCCGTACCGGCTGCGCAGCCGGTCCAGCGCCACGTCCTGATGGACCTCGCCCAGGCACCACAGCACCACCTGGTGGGTGTCCTGGTTCTGTTCCAGGCGCATGGTCGGATCCTCGGCGACCAGCCGGGCGAGCCCCTGGGAGAGCTTGTCCTCGTCCGCCTTGCTGTGCGCCTCGATGGCGAGCGGCAGCAGTGGGTCGGGCGTGGTCCAGGGATCCAGCAGCAGCGGCAGCTCCGGGTCCGAGAGGGTGTCCCCGGTCTCGGCGCCGCCCAGCTTGGCGACGCTGACCAGATCCCCCGCGCCGCACGCGGTGACCGGGCGCTGCTGCTTGCCGAACGGGGAGGAGAGCGCGCCGACGCGGACCTCGGTCTCGTGGAAGGGGCGGGGCTCGTGGCCGGGGTCGGTCAGACCGTGGCCGAAGACGTGGACGGTCTCGTCGGGACGCAGGGTGCCGGAGAAGACGCGGACCAGCGAGACCCGGCCGACGTACGGGTCGGAGGCCGTCTTGACGACCTCGGCGACGAGCGGGCCGTCCGGGTCGCAGGCCAGGTCCGGCCGCGATGCCCCGTGCAGGGGGGTGACGTCGGGGAGGGTGTGCTCCAGCGGGGTCGGGAAGCCGCCGGTGATCAGGTCCAGCAGCTCGACGGTGCCGATGCCCTGGCGGGCATCCGGGGCGGCGGGGGCCGCAGTGAGGACGGGATGGAACGAGCCCCGGGCCACGGCGCGCTCAAGATCGTCGACGAGTGTCCCGATGTCGACCTCGGCCCCGTCGAGGTAGCGGTCCATCAGGGTCTCGTCCTCGCTCTCGGCGATGATCCCCTCGACCAGCCGGTTGCGGGCCTCCTGGAGTGCTGGCCGCTGGTCCTTGGCGGGCGGGTCCTCCCGCCGCTCGCCGGAGGAGTAGTCGAAGATCCGCTGGGTGAGGAGCCCGGTGAGCCCGGTGAGCGGGGCGTGGCCGTCGGCGCCCTCGGCGCCGTGGACGGGCAGGTACAGCGGGAGCACCGCGTCGGGATCGTCGCCGCCGAAGATCTCGCCACAGATCCGGGTCATCTCGTCGAACGAGGTGCGTGCCGTGTCCAGGTGGGTGACGACGATGGCGCGCGGCATGCCGACGGCCGCGCACTCCTCCCAGACGGCCCGGGTGGCGCCCGCCACCGCGTCGGCCTCCTGGGCGGCGGAAACGATGAAGAGGGCCGCGTCCGCCGCCCGCAGACCGGCCCTGAGTTCCCCGACGAAATCGGCGTAGCCGGGGGTGTCCAGAAGATTGATCCGGTACCCGCCCCAGTCGACGGGGACCACGGAGAGCTGTACGGAGCGCTGCTGGCGGTGTTCGATCTCGTCGTAGTCGGAGACGGTGGCGCCGTCCTCGACCCGGCCGGCCCGGTTGACCGCGCCCGCGGTCAGCGCGAGGGCCTCGACGAGGGTGGTCTTTCCGGAGCCGCTGTGGCCGACCAGCACCACATTCCGTACGGATGCGGGCCGGCCGGCCGTCGCTGCCCTGCCGGCGGCCCCGGTGTGTGCGTGTGCCTTGTCGCCCATGATGCGTGCCTCCCAGGTAGTGGTGCGAAGCGGAGGGAATACCGACGCGATGTGGGGAGAGGGGAGAGCTGTACGGGCACCGGGGAGCCGCCGCGGCGGCTGCACGCGACGCCCGCGGTAATTCGAGCTTTCCACTCGGGCCGGGCCGCGTCCATACATGGCACGCCGCCGCGCGACGCCGGGTGCCCGGACGGTGGACTCCGGCGGGCGTGACTACGATGGGCCAGCCGGTGGCCGTAGGGGCCGCTCGGCCCACCGACCCTCGGGAAGGCCATGCTGAACAAGTACGCGCGTGCATTTTTTACGCGTGTCCTCACACCGTTCGCCGCACTGCTGCTCCGTCTCGGCGTGAGCCCTGACGCGGTCACTCTGATCGGTACGGCCGGGGTGATGGCAGGTGCGCTGGTCTTCTTCCCGATGGGGGAGTTCTTCTGGGGCACGATCGTCATCACGATCTTCGTCTTCTCCGACCTCGTCGACGGCAACATGGCCCGGCAGGCCGGTATCTCCAGCCGCTGGGGCGCGTTCCTGGACTCGACCCTGGACCGGGTCGCCGACGGGGCGATCTTCGGCGGATTCGCGCTCTGGTACGCGGGCAACGGCGATGACAACGTGCTCTGCGCGGTCGCGATCTTCTGTCTGGCCAGCGGCCAGGTGGTCTCGTACACGAAGGCGCGCGGCGAGTCGATCGGACTGCCGGTGGCGGTCAACGGTCTCGTGGAGCGCGCCGAGCGGCTGGTGATCTCGCTGGTCGCGGCCGGGTTGGCGGGCCTGCACAAGTTCGGCGTCCCCGGGATCGAGGTCCTGCTGCCGATCGCGCTGTGGATCGTCGCCGTGGGCAGCCTGGTGACGCTGGTGCAGCGGGTCGTGACCGTGCGCCGCGAATCCGCCGAGGCCGATGCGGCCGAGGCCGCCGCCGCGGGGCCGGGGAGCGGGACCGACCGGTGAGCGACGACCCGGCACAGCCCCGCGAAGGTCTGCGGGACCGGCTGACCGACGGGCTGTACGGGCTCGGCTGGAGCGCCGTCAAGAAGCTTCCCGAGCCGGTCGCCCGGACGCTCTTCCGCACCATCGCCGACCAGGTGTGGAAGCGGCGCGGCAAGAGCGTGCTGCGGCTGGAGTCGAACCTGACACGGGTCGTGCCCGAGGCGTCACCGGCCCGGCTGGCCGAGCTCTCCAGGGCCGGGATGCGCTCGTACATGCGCTATTGGATGGAGTCGTTCCGGCTGCCCACCTGGAGTCCGGCGCGGATCAAGGCGTCCATAGACGTGACCGACGCGCACCGGCTGACCGACGGCCTCGACTCCGGGCGCGGCGTCATCCTGGCCCTGCCGCACCTGGGGAACTGGGACCTGGCGGGAGCCTGGGTCACCACCGATCTCAAGGTGCCCTTCACCACGGTCGCCGAGCGCCTCAAGCCCGAGACCCTGTACGACCGGTTCGTGGCCTACCGCGAGGGGCTCGGCATGGAGGTCCTGCCGCACAGCGGCGGGGCGGCCTTCGGCACCCTGGCCAGGCGGCTGCGCGCGGGCGGTCTCGTCTGTCTGGTCGCCGACCGCGATCTGTCCGCCTCCGGCGTCGAGGTGACGTTCTTCGGCGACATCGCGCGGATGCCCGCCGGCCCCGCGCTGCTGGCCCAGCAGACCGGCGCGCTGCTGCTGCCTGTGACGCTGAGCTACGACGACACGCCGGTGATGAAGGCGCGGATCCATCCGCCGGTCGAGGTGCCCGAGTCAGGTGACCGCACGGCGAAGACGTCCTCGATGACGCAGGCGCTGGCCGATGCCTTCGCCGTCGGAATCGCCGATCATCCGGAGGACTGGCACATGCTGCAACGGCTCTGGCTCGCCGATCTGGAGCCCCGGGAGGACCGCACGTGAAGATCGGCATCGTCTGCCCGTACTCCTGGGACGTACCGGGCGGAGTGCAGTTCCACATCCGCGACCTGGCCGAGCACCTGATCCGGCTGGGCCACCAGGTGTCCGTGCTGGCGCCCGCCGACGACGAGACGCCGCTGCCGCCGTACGTGGTGTCGGCGGGCCGGGCCGTGCCCGTCCCGTACAACGGCTCCGTCGCCCGGCTGAACTTCGGCTTTCTCTCGGCCGCCCGGGTGCGCCGCTGGCTGCACGACGGCACCTTCGACGTGATCCACATCCACGAGCCGACCTCCCCGTCGCTGGGGCTGCTGGCCTGCTGGGCCGCGCAGGGGCCGATCGTCGCCACGTTCCACACGTCCAACCCGCGCTCCCGGGCCATGATCGCGGCGTACCCGATCCTCCAGCCGGCCCTGGAGAAGATCAGCGCGCGGATCGCGGTGAGCGAGTACGCGCGCCGCACCCTGGTCGAGCACCTGGGCGGCGACGCGGTCGTCATCCCGAACGGGGTCGATGTCGGCTTCTTCGCCGCCGCCGAGCCCAAGGCCGAGTGGCAGGGCGGGACGATCGGCTTCATCGGGCGCATCGACGAGCCCCGCAAGGGCCTGCCGGTCCTGATGCGGGCCCTGCCCGCGATCCTGGAGGCCCGCCCGGACACCCGGCTGCTGGTGGCCGGCCGGGGCGACGAGGAGGAGGCCGTCGCCTCGCTGCCCGAGGCGATGCGCGAGCGGGTCGAATTCCTCGGCATGGTGAGCGACGAGGACAAGGCGCGGCTGCTGCGCAGCGTCGACGTGTACGTGGCGCCCAACACCGGGGGCGAGAGCTTCGGGATCATCCTGGTCGAGGCCATGTCGGCCGGCGCGCCGGTCCTCGCCAGCGACCTGGACGCGTTCGCGCAGGTGCTGGACCTGGGTGCGGCGGGCGAACTCTTCGCCAACGAGGACGCGGACGCGCTGGCCGCGGCGGCGATCCGGCTGCTCGGGGACCCCCGGCGGCGTGCGGAGCTGCGCGAGCGGGGCACCGCGCATGTGCGCCGGTTCGACTGGTCGACGGTCGGGGCGGACATCCTCGCGGTGTACGAGACGGTGACGGACGGCGCGGCCTCGGTGGCGGCCGACGAACGCACGGGGCTGCGCGCACGGTTCGGCCTGGCGCGGGAGTGAGGGCCGCCCGACCGGGGGGCCGGGGCCGGGCCGCCACGCCGTCCGTGCACCACCGGTAGCCTTGCCGCCCGTGATCGAAACCCTCATCTGGATCGCCGTCGCGATCGTCGCGATCGGCATGTACCTCAGCTGGACCGCCGGACGGCTGGACCGGCTGCACACCCGCATCGACGCCGCACGGGCCGCCCTCGACGCGCAACTCCTGCGCCGTGCGTCGGTCACCCAGGAACTGGCCACCTCGGGTGTCCTCGATCCGGCCGCCTCCATCGTCCTGTACGAGGCCGCGCACGCCGCCCGCCAGGCGGAGGAGGAGCACCGCGAGGTCGCGGAGAGCGAACTGAGTGCCGCGCTGCGGGCGGTCTTCGGTGAGACGGCGCAGGTGGAGGCCGTGAAGGAGATCCCCGGCGGGGAGGAGGCGGCGCTCGAACTCGCCGCCTCCGTGCGCCGTGTCCCGATGGCCCGGCGGTTCCACAACGACGCCGTGCGCGCGGCGCGCGCGCTGCGCCGGCACCGCAAGGTGCGGTGGTTCCGGCTGGCCGGACACGCCCCCTTCCCGCTGGCCTTCGAGATGGACGACGAGCCCCCGGTGGCCCTGGCGGACCGTCCCGTCAGCTGACCGGACCACCGCATTCGCGCGTGACGGGGGCCACATGTCGTCCCGTACGCGTTCAAAACGATCCACCGGCCTGCCATTGGCCCTTGCAGTGGACTGTTCCCGGAGAGTTTGCTCAGCACTGCGCCCAGCAGCGCTTCTCAGCAACTTTTTCTCCGAGTGAGGTCGACCCATGTCCACGCTTCCCACCACCCCGCAGTCCGCAGACTCCCCGGCCACCGGCACCGCGCGCGTCAAGCGCGGCATGGCCGAGCAGCTCAAGGGCGGCGTGATCATGGATGTCGTCAACGCCGAGCAGGCGAAGATCGCCGAGGACGCGGGCGCCGTGGCCGTCATGGCCCTGGAGCGGGTTCCGGCCGACATCCGCAAGGACGGCGGCGTGGCCCGGATGTCGGACCCGAACATGATCGAGGAGATCATCGAGGCCGTCTCCATCCCGGTGATGGCGAAGTCGCGTATCGGCCACTTCGTCGAGGCCCAGGTCCTCCAGTCCCTCGGCGTCGACTACATCGACGAGTCCGAGGTCCTCACCCCGGCCGACGAGGTCAACCACAGCGACAAGTTCGCTTTCACCACCCCGTTCGTCTGCGGCGCCACCAACCTGGGCGAGGCCCTGCGCCGGATCGCCGAGGGCGCGGCCATGATCCGCTCGAAGGGCGAGGCCGGCACCGGCAACGTCGTCGAGGCCGTCCGCCACCTGCGCCAGATCAAGAACGAGATCGCCCGCCTGCGCGGCTACGACAACAACGAGCTGTACGCCGCCGCCAAGGAGCTCCGCGCCCCGTACGAGCTGGTCAAGGAGGTCTCGGAGCTCGGCAAGCTGCCCGTCGTGCTGTTCTCCGCGGGCGGTGTCGCCACCCCCGCCGACGCCGCGCTGATGCGCCAGCTCGGCGCCGAGGGCGTCTTCGTCGGCTCCGGCATCTTCAAGTCCGGCGACCCGGCCAAGCGCGCCGCCGCGATCGTGAAGGCCACCACCTTCTACGACGACCCGAAGATCATCGCGGACGCCTCCCGGAACCTGGGCGAGGCCATGGTCGGCATCAACTGCGACACCCTGCCCGAGGCCGAGCGCTACGCCAACCGCGGCTGGTAATCACTGATGAGCGACACCCCTGTGATCGGAGTCCTGGCTCTCCAGGGCGACGTACGGGAACACCTGATCGCCCTGGCCTCGGCTGACGCCCTGGCCAGGCCGGTCCGGCGTCCCGAGGAACTCGCCGAGGTCGACGGCCTGGTCATCCCCGGTGGCGAGTCCACCACGATGTCCAAGCTGGCGTCCCTGTTCGGCATGCTGGAACCGCTGCGCGAGCGGGTACGGGCCGGAATGCCGGTCTACGGCACCTGCGCCGGAATGATTCTGCTCGCCGACAAGATCCTCGACCCGCGTTCGGGCCAGGAGACGGTCGGCGGGATCGACATGATCGTGCGCCGCAACGCCTTCGGGCGGCAGAACGAGTCCTTCGAGGCGGCCGTCGAGGTCGCCGGCATCGAGGGCGGCCCCGTGGAGGGCGTGTTCATCCGCGCCCCCTGGGTGGAGTCGGTCGGCGCGCAGGCGAAGGTGGTGGCGGAGCACGGCGGGCACATCGTCGCCGTACGTCAGGGAAACGCCCTGGCCACGTCTTTCCACCCGGAATTGACCGGGGACCATCGCGTTCACGCGTTGTTCGTTGACATGGTGCGCGCAGTCGGCTGACTCGATCCCGGTAGGATCTCTCGGGTTCGAATCGTTTTTGGTGACGCGAAGGAGAAGGCAGATGTCCGGCCACTCTAAATGGGCTACGACGAAGCACAAGAAGGCCGTGATTGACGCCAAGCGCGGCAAGCTCTTCGCGAAGCTGATCAAGAACATCGAGGTCGCGGCCCGCACCGGCGGTGTGGACCCCGAGGGAAACCCGACCCTCGTGGACGCGATCCAGAAGGCGAAGAAGAGCTCCGTACCGAACAAGAACATCGACTCCGCGGTCAAGCGCGGTGGCGGTCTCGAAGCGGGCGGCGTCGATTACCAGACGATCATGTACGAGGGTTACGGCCCGAACGGTGTCGCGGTGCTCATCGAGTGCCTCACCGACAACCGCAACCGTGCCGCCTCCGACGTGCGTGTGGCGATGACCCGCAACGGCGGCTCGATGGCCGACCCGGGTTCGGTCTCGTACCTCTTCAACCGCAAGGGCGTCGTCATCGTCCCCAAGGGCGAGCTGACCGAGGACGACGTCCTGGGTGCCGTGCTCGACGCGGGCGCCGAGGAGGTCAACGACCTCGGTGACACGTACGAGGTCGTCAGCGAGGCCACCGACATGGTCGCGGTCCGTACCGCGCTCCAGGAGGCCGGCATCGACTACGACTCCGCCGAGGCCAACTTCCTGCCCACCATGCAGGTCGAGCTGGACGAGGAGGGCGCGCGCAAGATCTTCAAGCTGATCGACGCGCTGGAGGACAGCGACGACGTGCAGAACGTCTTCGCCAACTTCGACGTCTCGGACGAGGTCATGGAGAAGGTCGACGCCTGAGCCGCGCTCTGCGCAGCCTTCAGCGACGGGCCGACGGGGACACACCCCGTCGGCCCGTCGCATTGTCAGTGCGAGCCGATAGCCTGCGGGAACAGTTGACCGATCGGTACGGAGGGGGCGTCCCATGCGGGTACTGGGTGTGGACCCGGGGCTGACCCGGTGCGGTGTCGGCGTCGTCGAAGGCGTCGCCGGCCGCCCCCTGGCGATGCTCGGCGTCGGTGTCGTGCGCACCCCGGCCGACGCGGAGCTCGGCCACCGGCTGGTCGCCATCGAGCGCGGCATCGAGGAATGGCTCGACGAGCACCGGCCCGAATTCGTCGCCGTGGAGCGGGTGTTCAGCCAGCACAACGTCCGTACGGTCATGGGCACCGCCCAGGCCAGCGCCGTCGCCATGCTCTGCGCGTCGCGCCGCGGCATACCCGTCGCGCTGCACACCCCCAGCGAGGTCAAGGCGGCCGTCACGGGCAGCGGCCGCGCCGACAAGGCACAGGTCGGCGCGATGGTCACCCGGCTGCTGCGGCTCGACGCCCCGCCGAAGCCGGCCGACGCGGCCGACGCCCTCGCCCTCGCCATCTGCCACATCTGGCGTGCCCCCGCCGTCAACCGCCTCCAGCAGGCCCATGCGGCAGCCGCCGCGTCCGGCACCCGGCGCGTTCCCCGTACCCCCGCAGTTCCCGTCCGGAAGGTCCCCCGATGATCGCCTTCGTCAGCGGCCCCGTCGCCGCACTCGCCCCGACCACGGCCGTGATCGAGGTCGGCGGCATCGGCATGGCCGTCCAGTGCGCGCCGAACACCCTCGCCGCCCTCCGGGTCGGCCAGGAGGCCCGGCTCGCCACCTCCCTCGTCGTGCGGGAGGACTCGCTCACTCTCTACGGCTTCGCCGACGACGACGAGCGGCAGGTCTTCGAGCTGCTCCAGACCGCCAGCGGGGTCGGGCCCCGGCTCGCCCAGGCCATGCTCGCCACCCACAGCCCGGACGCCCTGCGCACCGCGGTCGCCACCGGCGACGAGAAGGCGCTCACCGCCGTCTCCGGCATCGGCAAGAAGGGCGCGCAGAAACTCCTCCTCGAACTGAAGGACAGACTCGGCGAGCCCGTCGGCGCCCACATCGGCCGCCAGGGCATCGGCACCGCCGTCACCTCCTCCTGGCGCGATCAGCTCCAGGCCGCCCTGATCGGCCTCGGCTACGCCACCCGCGAGGCCGACGAAGCGGTCACCGCCGTCGCCCCCAAGGCCGAGGCGGCCATCGCCGAGGGCGGACAGGCCCCCGTGCCGCAGTTGCTGCGTGCCGCACTCCAGACCCTCAACCGCGCGCGCTGACCGGAGCGCCACACCCCGGGGGCCACCCCCGACGCCGGGCCGGGCACCGCACGGCACCGAAACACCCGAGGCGGGACAGACTGAATGAACTGGGACGAGACCGGACCCGACACCGACGAGCGGCTCGACGAGCGCCTCGTCCACGCCGACGCGGACGGCGAGGACACCGCGGTCGAAGCGGCACTGCGACCGAAGGACCTGGACGAATTCGTCGGCCAGGAGAAGGTGCGCGAACAGCTCGACCTGGTTCTCAAGGCGGCCCGCGCCCGTGGTGCCACCGCCGACCACGTCCTGCTCTCCGGCGCCCCCGGCCTCGGCAAGACCACCCTCTCCATGATCATCGCGGCCGAGATGGGCGCCCCGATCCGGATCACCTCCGGCCCCGCCATCCAGCACGCGGGTGATCTCGCCGCGATCCTCTCCTCCCTCCAGGAGGGGGAGGTCCTCTTCCTCGACGAGATCCACCGCATGTCGCGGCCGGCCGAGGAGATGCTCTACATGGCGATGGAGGACTTCCGGGTCGACGTCATCGTCGGCAAGGGCCCTGGCGCCACCGCCATCCCGCTGGAACTGCCGCCCTTCACCCTGGTCGGCGCGACCACCCGGGCCGGACTGCTGCCGCCGCCGCTGCGCGACCGCTTCGGCTTCACCGGCCACATGGAGTTCTACGCACCCACCGAGCTGGAGCGCGTCATCCACCGTTCCGCCCGCCTCCTCGACGTGGAGATAGACGCGGACGGCGCCGCCGAGATCGCCGGCCGGTCCCGCGGCACCCCCCGCATCGCCAACCGGCTGCTGCGCCGCGTCCGGGACTACGCCCAGGTCAAGGCCGACGGACGGATCGACCGCCCGGTCGCCGCCACCGCCCTCGGGGTGTACGAGGTGGATGCTCGTGGCCTGGACCGCCTGGACCGCGCGGTGCTCGGCGCCCTGCTGAAGCTCTTCGGCGGCGGACCCGTCGGGCTGTCCACCCTCGCGGTCGCCGTGGGGGAGGAGCGCGAGACCGTCGAGGAGGTCGCGGAGCCCTTCCTGGTCCGGGAAGGGCTGCTGGCCAGGACGCCGCGGGGGCGAGTCGCGACCCCCGCCGCCTGGGCCCATCTGGGTATCGTGCCTCCACAGCAAGGCGGAAAGGGACAACAGGGCCTGTTCGGGGCGTGATCTGTCACAGGTTGACCGGAGCAGGAACCACCGGGCCACTCCGGGCGTTGTTCCATCGATGCGGACTCGCTTAGACTCCGCCGATGCCGCCCTTACAGGTCGGTGTACCCACCCCCGTAGATACAGGCCGCCTTCCAACGCGGTCGTGCGAAGGAAACTCGTCCCGTGAATCCCGTGACTCTCCTCCCCTTCATCGTGCTCATCGGGGCCATGTTCCTGATGACGCGGTCCGCCAAGAAGAAGCAGGCGGCCGCCGCCCAGATGCGCAACGAGATGCAGCCCGGCACCGGCGTCCGGACGATCGGGGGCATGTACGCCACGGTCAAGGAACTGCACGACGACACGGTCCTCCTCGAGATCGCGCCCGGCGTCCACGCCATCTACGCCAAGAACGCCATCGGCGCCGTCCTCGACGACGCGGAGTACAACCGCATCGTCCACGGCGACGACGAGAGCGGTCTCGACCTCGACGGCACCGTCGTCCCCGATGACGCCTCCTCGCTGACCGAGAGCGACGCCGACAAGGACGACGTGGACGAGGCCCGGATCGACCTCGGCAAGAAGGCCGAGGACGCCGAGCCGAAGGACGCCGAGTCCGGCAAGAAGTCCGAGGGCAAGGACGACGGCGAGGCCGACGCGAAGTAATCCACGCCCGGGGAATGCCGTGAGCCCACAGGCATCCGGCATTCCCCGGACCGTGCGGTCTTCTGCGGGGGCGGGTCCCCACTACACTTCGTGGCCGCTCGGGCGCGTACCCGGCGCGGGGCGGTTGGACAGGGAGAAACGAGAAGGTGGCAGCACCGAAGAAGAGCCGAGGGGCGGCCGGCGGTCAGGGCAGGCCGGGGCGTTCCCTGGCCCTGATCCTGATCGCCATGGTCGCGCTCACCGGCGGGATGTTCCTGGCCGATCAGCCGACCCCACGACTGGGCATCGACCTGGCCGGCGGCACCTCGATCACGCTTGAGGCGAAGAGCGAGCCGGGCCAGGAATCGGCGATCAACAAGACCAACATGGACACCGCGGTCGAGATCATGGAACGCCGTGTCAATGGTCTTGGCGTCTCCGAGGCCGAGGTCCAGACGCAGGGCAAGAGCAACATCATCGTCAACATCCCCAAGGGCACGAACTCCGCCCAGGCCCGGGAGCAGGTCGGTACCACGGCCAAGCTCTACTTCCGGCCGGTGCTGACCGTCGCCCAGGGCACGCCCACCCCGGAGCCCAGCGCCTCGTCGTCCGGCAAGCCCACCCCGTCCGGCAGCCCCAGCGCCCCCACCGCCGACAAGGGCAAGGCCTCGTCGACACCGAGCGCGAGCGCCACCACCGCGGACAACGGCAAGGCGTCCTCGACGCCCAGCGCGAGCGCCACCACCCAGGGCCGCGCGGTCACCGGCGCCCTCAAGGCCGACACCACGCCCACTCCCAAGGCGAGCACCACGCCGAAGGCCGACGCCACGCCGAAGGCCGATGCCACGCCGTCGGCATCCGCCGCCGAACAGGCCGCCGCCGCCAAGCTGCAGAAGCAGTTCGCGGAGCTCGACTGCTCCAGCAAGGCGTCCCGCGCCGAGGCCGCACGGGGTGCCAAGCCCACCGACACGGTCGTCGCATGCAGCTCCGAGGGTGACGCGAAGTACGTCCTCGGCCCCTCCGAGGTGTCCGGCACCGAGGTCGACAACGCCAAGGCCGGTTTCGACCAGCAGCGCGGCATGTGGATCGTCAACATGGAGTTCACCAAGAAGGGCTCCAAGCAGTTCCAGACGATCACCAAGAAGCTCTCCGCGCAGCAGTCCCCGCAGAACCAGTTCGCCATCGCCCTGGACGGCGAGGTCGTCTCCGCGCCCCAGGTGAACACCACGCTCAGCGGCAGCGCCGAGATCTCCGGCAGCTTCACCCAGCAGTCCGCCGAGGACCTGGCCAACGTGCTCTCCTACGGTGCGCTCCCGCTCTCCTTCCAGGAGCAGAGCGTCACCACGGTCACCGCCGCGCTCGGCGGTGAGCAGCTCCAGGCCGGTCTGATCGCCGGTGCCATCGGTCTGGCCCTGGTCGTCATCTACCTGGTGGCCTACTACCGGGGCCTCGCGTTCATCGCGCTCCTGAGCCTCCTGGTCTCCGGCATCCTGACCTACACGATCATGTCGCTGCTCGGCCCGGCCATCGGCTTCGCGCTGAACCTCCCGGCGGTCTGCGGCGCCATCGTGGCCATCGGTATCACCGCGGACTCCTTCATCGTGTACTTCGAACGGGTCCGCGACGAGATCCGCGAGGGCCGCACGCTCCGCCCGGCCGTCGAGCGGGCCTGGCCCCGCGCCCGGCGCACCATCCTGGTCTCCGACTTCGTGTCGTTCCTCGCCGCCGCGGTGCTCTTCGTCGTCACCGTCGGCAAGGTCCAGGGCTTCGCGTTCACGCTGGGTCTCACCACTCTGCTCGACGTGGTCGTGGTGTTCCTCTTCACCAAGCCCCTCATGACGCTGATGGCCCGTACGAAGTTCTTCGCCAGCGGTCACCCGTGGTCCGGCCTGGACCCGAAGCGGCTCGGCGCCAAGCCGCCGCTGCGCCGCTCGCGCCGTGTCAACGCCCCCACTGAACCGAAGGAGGCGTGAGATGTCGCGACTCGGCACTCTCGGCGCCCGTCTCTACCGAGGCGAGGTCGGCTACGACTTCATCGGCAAGCGCAAGATCTGGTACGGGATCTCGATCCTGATCACCATCACGGCCATCGTCGGCCTGGCGGTCAGCGGCCTGAACATGGGCATCGAGTTCAAGGGCGGCGCCGTCTTCACCACCCCGAAGACCAGCGTCACCGTCGCCAAGGCCGAGGACCTGGCCACGGAGGCCTCCGGCCACCAGGCGATCGTCCAGAAGCTCGGCAACGGCGGTCTGCGCATCCAGATCACCGAGGTCGACACGGCGAAGTCCGACGAGATCAAGAACAAGCTCTCCGAGGACCTCGACGTCCCGGCGGAGAAGATCGCCGCCGACCTGGTCGGCCCCAGCTGGGGTGAGCAGATCGCCAACAAGGCATGGACCGGCCTCGGCATCTTCATGGTCCTCGTCGTGATCTACCTGGCCATCGCCTTCGAATGGCGCATGGCCATCGCGGCCCTGGTCGCGCTGATCCACGACATCACCATCACGGTCGGCGTCTACGCCCTGGTCGGCTTCGAGGTCACCCCGGGCACCGTGATCGGTCTGCTGACCATCCTCGGTTACTCCCTCTACGACACGGTCGTCGTCTTCGACAGCCTCAAGGAGGGCACCCACGGGATCACCAAGCAGACCCGGTGGACGTACAGCGAGATCGCCAACCGCTCCATCAACGGCACGCTGGTCCGCTCCATCAACACCACCGTGGTGGCCCTGCTGCCGGTCGCCGGTCTGCTCTTCATCGGTGGCGGTGTCCTGGGCGCCGGCATGCTGAACGACATCTCCCTGGCGCTCTTCGTCGGCCTCGCCGCCGGTGCGTACTCCTCGATCTTCATCGCCACGCCGCTCGTCGCCGACCTCAAGGAACGCGAGCCGCAGATGAAGGCCCTGAAGAAGCGGATCCTCGCCAAGCGCGCGGCAGCCGCCGCCAAGGGCGAGTCCGCCGAGGACGAGCAGCCGGACGGCGACCACCCGCAGGAAGCCGCACCCGCCGCCGCGGTCGTCGGCCAGCGCCAGCAGCCCCCCAGGGGCCACGGCCGGACCCCGGGGAAGCGTCGATGACCAGCACCACCGAGGGCACCCGCGAGCTCCTGCTCAGCCGGATCCGCGACGTCCAGGACTACCCGAAGCCGGGCGTGCTGTTCAAGGACATCACCCCGCTGCTCGCGGACCCGACGGCGTTCGCGGCCCTCACCGACACCCTCGCGGAGCTGTGCGTACGGCACGGCGCCACGAAGGTCGTCGGCCTGGAGGCGCGCGGCTTCATCCTGGCCGCCCCGGTCGCGGTCCGGGCCGGGCTCGGCTTCGTACCCGTCCGCAAGGCGGGCAAGCTGCCCGGAGCCACGCTCAGCCAGGCGTACGAGCTGGAGTACGGCACCGCCGAGATCGAGATCCACGCGGAGGACCTGTCCGCCGACGACCGGATCATGGTCATCGACGACGTCCTCGCCACGGGCGGCACCGCCGAGGCCTCGCTGGAGCTGATCCGGCGGGCCGGTGCCGAGGTCGCGGGCGTCGCGGTCCTCATGGAGCTCGGCTTCCTCCCCGGACGGGCCCGGCTGGAGCAGGGTCTGCGGGGCGCGCCGCTGGAGGTCCTGATCACGGTCTGAGCAGCACCGACCGTACGCGGCGACGCATGGTGCGAGCGGGACGGGCACCCGGGAACAACCGGGTGCCCGTCCCGCGTTGTCAGGAGTCTCCACGGTCCCCGGGGGAGGACCGGCCACAGGGTGGATACGATGGCCTCTCCGGGTACCCGGATCCGCACGAGGAGCGCCCTTGCCAGACGAGGCCCAGCCAGTCGCCGCCCCGCAGCCCGACAAGCCCGCGGCGGCCTCAGCCACGCCCGGGAAGAAGCAGCCCGCGGACAAGCCGAAGCCCCCGGCCCCCGAGCCCGGTTCGGGCCCGGACCGGGCGAGTACCCCGGCACCCGGGGCCGCGCCCGCTTCCCCCGCACAGCCGGCCGCACCCGTCTCCCCGGCCGCGTCCGCCCCGAAGCCCCCCGCGAAGCCCGCGGCCAGGCCGGTCCCGCCGAGCGCCCCCACGACCCGCTCCGGCGGCTCGTCCAACCGGGTGCGGGCCAGGCTGGCCCGTCTCGGCGTGCAGCGCTCCAGCCCGTACAACCCGGTGCTCGAACCGCTGCTGCGCATCGTCCGCAGCAACGACACCAAGATCGAGACGGCCACGCTGCGCCAGATCGAGCGCGCCTACCAGGTCGCCGAGCGCTGGCACCGCGGCCAGAAGCGCAAGAGCGGCGACCCGTACATCACGCATCCGCTCGCCGTCACGACGATTCTCGCCGAGCTCGGCATGGACCCGGCGACGCTGATGGCCGGGCTGCTGCACGACACGGTCGAGGACACCGAGTACGGCCTGGACACCCTGCGCCGCGACTTCGGCGACCAGGTCGCCCTGCTCGTCGACGGCGTCACCAAGCTGGACAAGGTCAAGTTCGGCGAGGCCGCCCAGGCCGAGACCGTACGCAAGATGGTCGTCGCCATGGCCAAGGACCCCCGGGTCCTGGTCATCAAGCTCGCCGACCGGCTGCACAACATGCGCACCATGCGCTACCTCAAGCGGGAGAAGCAGGAGAAGAAGGCCCGCGAGACGCTTGAGATCTACGCCCCGCTGGCGCACCGCCTGGGCATGAACACCATCAAGTGGGAGCTGGAGGACCTCGCCTTCGCGATCCTCTACCCCAAGATGTACGACGAGATCGTCCGTCTCGTCGCCGAGCGGGCCCCCAAGCGCGACGAATATCTCGCCATAGTGACCGACGAGGTCCAGGCCGACCTGCGCGCCGCCCGGATCAAGGCCACCGTCACGGGGCGGCCGAAGCACTACTACAGCGTCTACCAGAAGATGATCGTGCGGGGCAGGGACTTCGCCGAGATCTACGACCTGGTGGGGATTCGGGTACTTGTCGACACGGTCCGCGACTGCTACGCGGCGCTCGGCACCGTCCACGCGCGATGGAATCCGGTCCCCGGCCGGTTCAAGGACTACATCGCGATGCCCAAGTTCAACATGTACCAGTCGCTGCACACCACGGTGATCGGTCCCAGCGGCAAGCCCGTCGAACTCCAGATCCGCACCTTCGACATGCACCGCCGCGCCGAGTACGGCATCGCCGCGCACTGGAAGTACAAGCAGGAAGCCGTCGCGGGCGCCTCCAAGATCCGTACCGACGTCCCCAAGAACACGGGCGGCGGCCGGAGCCAGGACACCGTCAACGACATGGCGTGGCTGCGCCAGCTCCTGGACTGGCAGAAGGAGACCGAGGACCCCAGCGAGTTCCTGGAGTCGCTGCGCTTCGACCTCTCCCGCAACGAGGTCTTCGTCTTCACGCCCAAGGGCGACGTCATAGCGCTGCCCGCGGGCGCGACCCCGGTCGACTTCGCGTACGCGGTGCACACGGAGGTCGGCCACCGGACGATAGGAGCGCGGGTCAACGGGCGGCTCGTACCGCTCGAATCGACGCTCGACAACGGCGACCTGGTGGAGGTCTTCACCTCCAAGGCGGCCGGCGCCGGACCCTCCCGGGACTGGCTGGGCTTCGTCAAGTCGCCCCGCGCCCGCAACAAGATCCGGGCCTGGTTCTCCAAGGAACGCCGCGACGAGGCGATCGAGCAGGGCAAGGACGCCATCGCGCGTGCCATGCGCAAGCAGAACCTGCCGATCCAGCGCATCCTGACCGGCGACTCCCTGGTCACCCTCGCCCACGAGATGCGCTACCCCGACATCTCGTCGCTGTACGCGGCGATCGGCGAGGGACATGTCGCGGCCGCCGGTGTCGTGCAGAAGCTGGTCCAGGCGCTCGGCGGCGAGGACGAGGCCAACGAGGACATCGCGGAGAGCTCGCCGCCCTCGCGCGGCCGCGGCAAGCGCCGCTCTAACGCCGATCCGGGCGTGGTCGTCAAGGGCGTCGAGGACGTCTGGGTCAAACTGGCCCGCTGCTGCACGCCCGTTCCCGGCGACCCGATCATCGGCTTCGTCACCCGGGGCAGCGGCGTCTCCGTGCACCGCGCCGACTGCGTCAACGTCGACTCGCTGTCGCAGCAGCCGGAACGGATCCTGGAGGTCGAGTGGGCGCCGACCCAGTCCTCGGTCTTCCTGGTCGCCATCCAGGTCGAGGCCCTCGACCGGTCCCGGCTGCTCTCGGACGTCACCCGTGTCCTGTCCGACCAGCACGTCAACATCCTGTCGGCGGCCGTACAGACCTCCCGGGACCGGGTGGCCACCTCGCGCTTCACCTTCGAGATGGGCGACCCGAAACACCTCGGCCACGTACTGAAGGCGGTACGCGGCGTGGAGGGCGTCTACGACGTCTACCGGGTGACCTCGGCCCGCAGGCCGTAGGAACCGACCGGCAACCCGCCGGCGGCCGGGCCCGGGCCCCGCGCCGCCGGCGGAAGACGCCCGGCTACGCGTCGACCTCGTACTGCCCGTACTCCAGGAAGTACCGCATCTCCTCCGGCGTGCCGTCGATCGCCTCGCTGACCGCCGCGCGCATCGCCTCGCTGATGTCCGGGCGGGCCAGGATGCGGAAGAGGGCGACGCGGTCGTCCTCGGCCTGGGCGAGGCGGTAGCCGGTCTCCAGCCACTGCCGGATCTCCTGCGGGGTGCCGCTGTCGAGGAGCTGGTTCACCTCCTCGATGACCCGCTTGCCCGAGTCCGGGTCGGCGAGGATGCGGACGATGGCGACCCGGTCGTCCTCGGCCTGGGCCAGGGCATAGCCGGTGTTCAGGAAGTACCGCATGGCTTCCGTGGTGCCGATGTCCAGGGCTTCGTTGGCCTCCCGGACGACCCCCTTGCCGCTGTCCTCGTCCGCCAGGATGCGCAGGATCGCGATCCGGAGGTCGTCGTCGGACATCTCGTCCACCGGTGTGCCGGAGCCGTCGGCCGCCGCTGCCGTGGCCACGGCCGTGGACGGGGAGGCTTCCCCGGCGGCGAAAGCCGGACCGGTCAGCAGCAGCGCGGGGGCCAGTGCGGTGGCCGCGACGGTCAGGGCGGCACGGGTCAGTCTCATCTGTGGACCTGCCTCAAGGACGTAGTGATCTCGGCGGATCCGGCAGCCGCACGAAGCGCGCCGGTACGTAGATCATCTCTTCCGTCCCGTCCCCATGTCACTGCCCGTTCCCGGCAGTTGACACGGCGCCTCGCTGCCGGGTGCCCGCAGTCGGTCGCACCACGGCGGGACCGGTGAGCGCCTCGTACGGCCGGGTATGCGAGAGGGGCTTCCCCGCGCGAACGCGGGGAAGCCCCTCGGGCGAAGTCAGGAGGTGTCAGCCGCCGAACTCCTCCAGGCCCTTGAGCGCCTGGTCCAGCAGCGCCTGCCGGCCCTCCAGCTCCTTGGCGAGCTTGTCGGCGCGGGCGTTGTTGCCCGAGGCGCGGGCCGTGTCGATCTGCGAACGCAGCTTGTCCACGGCCGCCTGCAGCTGACCGGTCAGACCCGCGGCGCGCGCACGCGCCTCCGGGTTCGTCCGACGCCACTCCGACTCCTCGGCCTCCTGGAGCGCCCGCTCCACCGCGTGCATCCGCCCCTCGACCTTCGGGCGGGCGTCACGCGGTACGTGGCCGATGGCCTCCCAGCGCTCGTTGATGGCCCGGAACGCGGCCCTGGCCGCCTTCAGGTCCTTCACCGGCACCAGCCGCTCGGCCTCGACCGCGAGCTCCTCCTTCAGCTTGAGGTTCTCGCCCTGCTCCGCGTCCCGCTCGGCGAAGACCTCGCTGCGGGCGGCGAAGAAGACGTCCTGAGCACCGCGGAAGCGGTTCCACAGCTCGTCCTCGGCCTCGCGCTGGGCGCGGCCCGCCGCCTTCCACTCCGTCATCAGGTCGCGGTAGCGGGCGGCCGTGGCCGCCCAGTCGGTGGAACCGGAGAGCGACTCCGCCTCGACGACCAGCTTCTCCTTGGCCTTGCGGGCCTCCTCGCGCTGGGCGTCCAGCGACGCGAAGTGGGCCTTGCGGCGCTTGGAGAACGCCGAGCGGGCATGCGAGAAGCGGTGCCACAGCTCGTCGTCGGACTTGCGGTCGAGCCGCGGCAGGCCCTTCCACGTGTCGACGAGCGCACGGAGCCGCTCGCCCGCGGAGCGCCACTGCTCGCTCTGCGCCAGCTCCTCGGCCTCGGCGACCAGCGCCTCCTTGGCCTGCTTCGCCTCGTCGGTCTGCTTCGCCTTCTGGGCCTTGCGCTCCTCGCGCCGCGAGTCGACCGTCGCGACGAGCGCGTCGAGCCGCTTGCGCAGCGCGTCGAGGTCACCGACGGCGTGATGCTCGTCCACCTGCAGACGCAGATGCTCGATGGCGGTCGTGGCGTCCTTCGCCGACAGGTCGGTGGTCTTCACCCGCCGTTCGAGGAGGCCGATCTCGACCACAATGCCCTCGTACTTGCGCTCGAAGTAGGCCAGAGCCTCCTCGGGGGAACCCGCCTGCCACGATCCGACGACCTGCTCGCCGTCGGCTGTCCGCACGTACACGGTGCCGGTCTCATCGACACGGCCCCACGGGTCGCTGCTCACAGCGCCTCCTCCACCTGATGCCCGCGAGGGGGTTCGCCCCCCTGGCATCGTCCACAGTTTCCTGGGGCGGGCAGCGCCCGCCCTGCACAACGCCAATCTAGGCGACCGGCCGCCCGGCTGTCCGCACTCAGCGCGGCCGAAAAAAATCCGTCCCGCCCCAGGACCTGTCAGGGCCGGGCCGGCCGCCCCGGGCCGGTCACGACTTGTCGACCGCGGCCTTCGTGATCTTCACGGCCTTCTTCGGCGCACCGTCGGGGGTGCCGCCCTCCGTGCCCGCCGCGGCGATGTCCTTGAGGACCTTCATCGAGGCGTCGTCCATCGTGCCGAACGGGGTGTAGTTGGGCGGCAGCTTGCTGTCCTTGTACACCAGGAAGAACTGGCTGCCACCGGTCTGGGGGCCGGCGTTCGCCATCGCCACCACGCCCGCCGGGTAGGTCACCGTGCCGTCGGCGCCCGCCTTGCCCAGCCCCGTCAGGTTCTCGTCCGGGATCGTGTAGCCGGGGCCGCCGGTGCCGTCGCCCTTGGGGTCGCCGCACTGCAGGACGAAGATGTTCTCGGTGGTCAGCCGGTGGCACTTGGTGCCGTCGAAGAAGCCCTTGTCGGCCAGCGACTTGAAGGAGTTCGTGGTGTGCGGGGTCTTCGCCGCGTCCATCGTGAACTTGATGTCGCCCTGGCTCGTCTTGAGCGACATGGCGTACTCGGCCTTCTTGTCGATCTTCATCGCGGGCTCGGGCGCCTTGCTCTCGCTGGGCGCCGGCGACGCGTCGGCCGACGGGTTCGCGCTCGCTGCGGCGTCCGCCTTGTCCTTCTTGCCGTCGTCGTCGAGGGCGAGATAGGAGCCCACACCGATGACCGCCACCACGGCCACCGCGGACGCGATGACGGCCGTCAGCCGCTTCGTCCTGCGGCGGGCCTCCTCCCGGCGCTGCTGCTGCCGCTCGAACTTCTCCCTGGCGAGCTGCCGCCGCCGCTGATCGCTGCTGACCACCGGGTGATCTCCTTGTAGGTCGTGTGATGGGCCTTGGCTGCCCCGTACCGTATATGGGTTAGCTGTGGAATGAGGAGCGCCGGTAGGCTCTGAACTGCCGCGACCCTCTCGGTCGCCATCCGCCGTCGGACGACCATTAAGGACGATCGTGCTCATTGCCGGGTTCCCCGCAGGGGCCTGGGGGACCAACTGTTATCTGGTCGCCCCGGCCGCAGGCGAGGAGTGCGTGATCATCGACCCGGGCCACCAGGCCGCGGCCGGAGTCGAGGAAGCACTGAAGAAGCATCGGCTGAAGCCCGTCGCCGTCGTACTGACCCACGGCCACATCGACCATGTCGCCTCGGTCGTCCCCGTGTGCGGCGCGCACGACGTCCCCGCCTGGATCCACCCCGAGGACCGCTACATGATGAGTGACCCGGAGAAGGCCCTCGGCCGCTCCATCGGGATGCCGCTCATGGGCGAGCTGACGATCGGGGAGCCGGACGACGTCAAGGAGCTGAGCGACGGCGCTCTGCTGAAGCTGGCCGGTCTGGAGTTCGGTGTCGCGCATGCGCCCGGCCATACCAAGGGGTCGGTGACGTTCAGGATGCCCGAGGCCGCGGATGTTCCGCAGATCCTCTTCTCGGGCGACCTGCTCTTCGCCGGCTCCGTCGGACGCACCGACCTGCCCGGCGGCGACCATGCCGAGCTGCTCGAGTCGCTGGCCCGTGTGTGCCTGCCGCTCGACGACTCGACCGTGGTGCTGTCCGGCCACGGACCCCAGACGACCATCGGCCGTGAGCGCGCCTCGAATCCGTTCCTGAACGGTATGGACGCGCCCCGACGAGGAATGTGACGAGAGAAATCCCGTGAGCACTTTCAAGGCCCCCAAGGGCACGTACGACCTGACCCCGCCCGACTCCGCCAAGTATCTGGCTGTGCGCGAGGCCATCGCCGCCCCCCTGAAGAACTCCGGCTACGGCTACATCGAGACCCCCGGCTTCGAGGACGTCGCGCTCTTCTCGCGCGGTGTCGGTGAGTCCACCGACATCGTGACCAAGGAGATGTACACCCTCACCACCAAGGGCGGCTCCCAGCTGGCCCTGCGCCCCGAGGGCACCGCTTCGGTGCTCCGCGCCGCGCTGGAGGCCAACCTCCACAAGCTCGGCAACCTGCCCGTGAAGCTCTGGTACTCCGGCTCGTACTACCGCTACGAGCGCCCGCAGAAGGGCCGCTACCGCCACTTCTCGCAGGTCGGTGCCGAGGCGATCGGCGCCGAGGACCCGGCGCTGGACGCCGAGCTGATCATCCTGGCCGACCAGGCGTACCGCGCGCTGGGCCTGCGGAACTTCCGCATCCTGCTGAACTCGCTCGGCGACAAGGAGTGCCGCCCCGTCTACCGGGACGCGCTCCAGGGCTTCCTGCGCGAGCTCGACCTGGACGAGGAGACCCGCCGCCGCATCGAGATCAACCCGCTCCGGGTCCTGGACGACAAGCGGCCCGAGGTGCAGAAGCAGCTGGCCGGCGCCCCGGTGCTGCGCGACTACCTCTGCGACGCCTGCAAGGCGTACCACGAGGAGGTGCGGGACCTGCTCTCGGCGGCGGGCGTGGTGTACGAGGACGACGAGAAGCTCGTCCGCGGCCTCGACTACTACACCCGCACCACCTTCGAGTTCGTCCACGACGGGCTCGGCTCGCAGTCCGCGGTGGGCGGCGGCGGCCGCTACGACGGTTTGTCCGAGATGATCGGCGGACCGGCGCTCCCGTCGGTCGGCTGGGCGCTCGGCGTGGACCGTACGGTGCTCGCGCTGGAGGCGGAGGGCATCGAGCTCGAACTGCCCGCCGCCACCAGCGTCTTCGCGGTGCCGCTCGGCGAGGAGGCCCGCCGGGTGCTCTTCGGCGTCGTCACGCAGCTGCGCCGCGAGGGCGTGGCGGCGGACTTCGCGTACGGGAACCGGGGCCTCAAGGGCGCGATGAAGAGCGCGAACCGGTCGGGGGCCCGCCTCACGATCGTCGCGGGCGAGCGCGACCTGGCCGAGGGCGTCGTCCAGCTCAAGGACATGGAGTCCGGCGAGCAGACGGCCGTGCCGCTGTCCGACGCGGTCGAGGCGGTCCGCGAGCGCCTGGCCTGAGGCGTCGTCGGGGTGGCCGGCGGGAGCTTCCTCCCGTGGGCCACCCCGAAGTCATGTCCGGCCCCGGCCTTCTCCCGCAGCGGGCCGAGTGCGCCACCGCCTCCCGTACCGTCAACTCGGCGCGTGCGGATTCACCCTGACGGGAGAGGTCGAACCGGGAGCGCCCATGGCGGCCGGCGCGGACCGGATCGACGCCGGACACCGTGGCTGACCCTTCGGCACGGCTGCGACGACCCGGCGGGTGCGCCGCGCCCGTGCCCTTCCCGGCCCGTCCGGCCCGAGGGTCCTGAACATCTCGCCCCGGTGGATCCCCAGGTCCGGGCCGTACGCGGAGGCCGGTTCGCCGCAGTGCCTCCGCAGTACGCGTACTGCTGCCACGAGTTCGGTCGGGGCGCGGAGCCTCTCGTGGCCCTGAGTTCCGCGCCGGTCGTACGCGGACCTTCGGGTACACCTTTATGTCCATCGAACGGAAGAGCTGTGTCGTGGTACGGCACAATGACCGTGCCCAGCAGGCCACTCACTGATGGAACGGCGATATGACGACTGCAGCGGTTGACCATCCCTCCTCCGAACAGGACGAGGACAGCGGGAAGAGGACCATCGGCGGCAGTCGGGCGCTCGCACTGCTGCTGGTGATCACGGGGGCCGCCGGACTCCTCGCCGCCTGGGTCATCACCATCGACAAGTTCAAGTTGCTGGAGGACCCCAACTTCACACCGGGCTGCAGCCTCAACCCGGTCGTCGCGTGCGGCAACATCATGAAGAGCGAGCAGGCGGCGGCCTTCGGCTTCCCGAACCCGATGCTCGGCATGGCCACCTACCCGGTGATCATCGGAATCGGGCTCGCACTGCTCGCGGGAGCCCGCTTCCGCAGCTGGTACTGGCTCGGGATGAACGCCGGCACGCTGTTCGGCGTGGGCTTCTGCACCTGGCTCCAGTACCAGTCGCTCTACAACATCAACTCGCTCTGCCTCTGGTGCTGCCTGGCCTGGGTCGCCACGATCTTCATGTTCTGCTACGTCACCACGCACAACATCAAGCACCGGATCATCCCGGCGCCGAGCTGGCTGCGCAACGGTCTGACGGAGTTCCACTGGGTGCCGCCGGTCCTGTGGGTCGGCGTCATCGGCATGCTGATCCTGACCCGCTGGTGGGACTTCTGGACCAGCTGACCGTCCCCCTCCTGCCCGGGCGACCGGCCCGGCGGGGATGTCAGTGCCGTGGCATAGGCTTCAAAACGTGGAGCCCGACCTCTTTACCGCAGCAGCCGAAGACCGCCAGGAGAAGGACCCGTCCAGCAGCCCACTGGCTGTCCGGATGCGCCCCCGCACCCTCGACGAGGTCGTCGGCCAGCAGCATCTGCTCAAGCCGGGCTCGCCACTGCGCCGCCTGGTCGGCGAGGGCAACGGCGGGCCGGCGGGCCCGTCGTCGGTGATCCTCTGGGGCCCGCCCGGCATCGGGAAGACGACTCTGGCGTACGTGGTCAGCAAGGCCACCAACAAGCGCTTCGTCGAGCTGTCCGCGATCACCGCGGGCGTCAAGGAGGTGCGCGCCGTCATCGAGGGCGCCCGCCGTGCCACCGGCGGCTACGGCAAGGAGACCGTCCTCTTCCTCGACGAGATCCACCGCTTCTCCAAGGCGCAGCAGGACTCCCTGCTGCCGGCCGTGGAGAACCGCTGGGTGACGCTGATCGCGGCGACCACCGAGAATCCGTACTTCTCGATCATCTCGCCGCTGCTGTCCCGTTCGCTGCTGCTCACCCTGGAATCGCTCACCGACGACGATCTGCGCGGACTGCTCGGGCGCGCGCTCACCGACGAGCGGGGGCTCGGCGGCGCGGTGACGCTGCCGGAGGAGGCCGAGGCGCATCTGCTGCGGATCGCGGGCGGCGACGCCCGCCGGGCGCTGACCGCGCTGGAGGCCGCGGCCGGTGCCGCGCTGGCCAAGCAGGAGAAGGAGATCAGCCTCCTGACCCTGGAGGAGACCGTCGACCGCGCGGCCGTCAAGTACGACCGGGACGGTGACCAGCACTACGACGTGGCGAGCGCGCTCATCAAGTCGATCCGCGGGTCCGACGTGGATGCCGCGCTGCATTACCTGGCCCGGATGATCGAGGCGGGGGAGGACCCCCGGTTCATCGCCCGGCGGCTGATGATCTCGGCCAGCGAGGACATCGGTCTCGCCGACCCCACGGCGCTGCCCACCGCCGTCGCGGCCGCCCAGGCGGTCGCGATGATCGGTTTCCCGGAGGCGGCGCTGACCCTGAGCCATGCCACGATCGCCCTGGCCCTCGCCCCCAAGTCCAACGCGGCGACCCTGGCGATCTTCGCCGCCCAGGAGGACGTACGGAAGGGGCTCGCGGGCCCCGTTCCCGCCCATCTGCGTGACGGTCACTACAAGGGCGCCGCCAAGCTGGGCCACGCCCAGGGCTATGTGTATCCGCACGACGTCCCCGGCGGCATCGCCGCCCAGCAGTACGCGCCGGACGCGGTGCGCGACAAGCACTACTACCAGCCCACGCGCTACGGAGCGGAGGCGCGCTACGCGGATGTGGTGGAGCGGGTCCGCGAGCGGCTCGGCCGCACGGCCGGCGACGGCACCGGCCCGTCCGCGGGCTGAGCCCGCGCGGGGGCGCGCCCCGTTCAGCGCGCCGCGGCCTCGAAGAGCGTGTACATGGCCTCGCGCAGTTCGTCGACGTCCCGCACCGGAGCGGGGAACTCGAAGCGGGCGTCGTAGCTGCGCCCCCGGTCCTCGCACAGCCGCAGCCGCAGCCCGTACCGGTCCAGCGCGAGCGGCACGACGGAAGGCAGGTGGGCAGGGCAGCGGCCCGCCGTCCGGTCGCCCAGCAGCCCGCACAGCGTCGCCAGCTGCTCGCCGTGCGCCGCGTGCAGATGCTGCAGCAGCTCCGCCTCGTACCCGATCAGCGGATCGGGCGCCGCGTCCCGGAACGCCTCCGGCCCGACCTCCTCGGCGCCCCACAGATCGTCGACGTACGCCTCGCCCGTCTCCAGCCTGAGCGTCGTCCGGCCGGGCCCCGACAGGCCGGGTACGGTGGTGAGCCAACCCGAGACCCACGCGCGGCCGCGGATGCGGTGCGGGACGGATACCGGGGCCACGTCCGTGAGCTCCAGCACAACCGGCAGCTCGTCCTCCTCGGCGTGTGTCGCGGTCCGTACCACCGGGGAATCGGTGGGGAGTTCGAGGAACAGATCCCCGTCGGGACCGACGCTTCGGGTGAGCGGCATCAGCTGGTCCCAGGCCGTCGTATCCACCCCGGGGATGAGCAGCACCGACGAGCAGGTACTCTGTACGAGAGTTCGTGTGCGCTCGGCTGCTGACGGCATCCGAGTGTTTTCAAGCCCGCCGGGACGCGGCTGACCACGATCTGATCGGTCCTCCGTCGTATCGGCACCCCGAGGGGTGTCGACGCTGTCAGTGCTGTCCGTGATGTGACTGGTGTTCCCCGGGCGAGACATGCGATCTCCTTAAGTAAGGTGAGCCTAACCTAACCTACAACGGAGGTCTGGAGAACGTGCCTAACCAGTCGCGTCCCAAGGTCAAGAAGAGCCGCGCGCTCGGCATCGCGCTGACGCCGAAGGCCGTCAAGTACTTCGAGGCCCGCCCCTACCCGCCGGGCGAGCACGGCCGTGGCCGCAAGCAGAACTCGGACTACAAGGTCCGTCTGCTGGAGAAGCAGCGTCTGCGTGCCCAGTACGACATCAGCGAGCGCCAGATGGCGCGCGCGTACGACCGCGCCAAGAAGGCCGAGGGCAAGACGGGCGAGGCGCTGGTCGTCGAGCTCGAGCGCCGTCTCGACGCGCTGGTTCTGCGTTCGGGCATCGCCCGCACCATCTACCAGGCCCGTCAGATGGTCGTGCACGGTCACATCGAGGTCAACGGTGGCAAGGTCGACAAGCCGTCGTTCCGCGTCCGTCCCGACGACATCGTGATGGTCCGCGAGCGCAGCCGCGACAAGCACCCCTTCCAGGTGGCCCGCGAGGGTGGCTACGCCCCCGACGGCGAGACCCCGCGCTACCTGCAGGTGAACCTGAAGGCCCTGGCCTTCCGCCTTGACCGGGACCCGAACCGCAAGGAAATCCCGGTGATCTGCGACGAGCAGCTCGTCGTCGAGTACTACGCCCGCTGATCCAGGCGTAGTCGCTCCCACCAGCGCTCAGGCCCGCCCCTCCCGGATGTACGGGAGGTGGCGGGCCTCCGCGTTCTCCCGGGGACCCGGCAGCGTTCCGGGCAGCCGCCCCGGCGTCTTCGAGTGGTCCGCGGTGCCGGTCGCCAGGGCCCTGGCGACCGCCGCGTCCGCGTCCAGTTGCCCGCCCGCGCGCAGCCCCGCCTCGTACCGGCCGTCGCCCAGTGCCCGGCGGGCCAGCTCCTCGCAGCGCGCCCGGGGCTGCCCGTAGTGCGCCGATCCGAACAGCGGCAGTCCCACCGACGGCCAGATCCGGTCGGCGGCCCCCTGGAGCACCGCCGCCTCCGCGGCGTCGCCCTCGATGGCCGTGATCAGCGCCAGCAGCTCCAGGGCGAGCGCCGAGCCGAGCAGATCGTGGAAGGCGTGGCTGATCGCCAGCGACTGGCCGAGCAGTTCCCGGGCCCGCTCCGCCCGGCCGCGCTGCAACGCCGCGAAGGCCAGCACGTACAGCGCGTACGACAGGGCCCACCGCTCCCCGTGGTCCTCGCAGATCTCCTTGACCTCCTCGCAGATGGCGGCCGCACCGTCCAGATCCCCCTGGAAGCCGACCGCCATCGCGAGCTCGATCTGGGCCATCAGCACATTGCTGTTCAGCTCGCCGAGCTCCCGGTAGCGGCGCAGCGCCTCGTCCAGCAGCTCCTGGGCCCTGGCCATGTCGTCGGTGACGAGCGCCAGGCATCCCGTCCGGTGCACCGCGTACGCGAGCGCCGTGGAGTCACCGGACAGCTCCGCCTCGTCCCGGCACTCCTGCAGCGCGGAGACGGCGCCGATCGGATCGCCCTGCAGCACGGCCACGTACCCGAGCACCCACAGCGCCTTCAGCCGGGAGGAGTCGTGCGGGGTGTCCTCCTCCAGTACGTGGGCCAGCCAGTGGCGGCCTTCCGAGAGCCGCCCGCAGCCCACCCAGAGGAACCACAGGGTGCCCGCCAGATACTGCGCGAGATGGGCCTCGCCCGGACTCTCCAGCGAACATTCCATCGCCCGCCGCAGGTTCGGCAGTTCGCTCTCGGCCCGCGCGGCCACCTCGCCCTGGCGCGGGCTGAACCAGTCGAGCTCGCACCAGGTCGCCAGCCCCAGGAACCAGTCCCGGTGACGGCGCCGCAGCCGGTCCGTGTCGTCGGTGGCCGCCAGCCACTCGGCGCCGTACTCCCGCACCGTGTCCAGCATCCGGTAACGGGTGCCGTGCGCCGAGTCCTCGCGCAGGACGACGGACTGCGCCAGCAGCCCGGAGAGCACGTCGAGCACCGAGTCGGCCGGGAGATCGGCACCGCTGCAGATGTACTCGGCCGCTTCCAGGTCGAACTGTCCGGCGAAGACCGAGAGCCGCGCCCAGAGCAACCGCTGCTCCGGGGCGCAGAGTTCATGGCTCCAGCCGATGGCCGTGCGGAGCGTCTGGTGGCGTGCCGGTGCGCTGCGGCTCGAACCGGTCAGCAGCCGGAAGCGGTCGTCCAGACGCTGCAGGACCTGGGCGGTGGACAGGGCGCGCAGCCGTCCGGCGGCCAGTTCCAGCGCGAGCGGGATGCCGTCCAGGCGGCGGCACAGCTCGCGGATGGTCGAGCGGTTCTCGTCGGTCAGCCGGAAGTCCGGCCGTACGGCGACGGCCCGCTCGGCGAAGAGCAGCATCGCGTCCTCGTCCGCCATCGGCGGGAGCGGGAAGACGAACTCCCCGTCCAGCTCCAGCGGCAGCCGTCCGGCGGCCAGCACCCGCAGGTGCGGGGCCCGCCGCAGCAGTACCCGAACGAGGTCGGCGCAGGCGTCGACCAGATGCTCGAAGCCGTCGATCACCAGGAGGAGCCGGAGGCCGGCCAGGTGCTCGATCAGGGTCGTGCGGGGCGGTCTGCTGGTGTGGTCGGTGAGGCCCAGGGCGTCGACCAGGGCGTGTTCCAGCAGTTCGGGGTCGTGGACGGCGGAGAGCTCGGCCATCCGGACACCGTCGCAGTACCGTTTCTCCAGGAGTGCGGCGATCCGGGCGGCGCAGCGGGTCTTGCCCACGCCGCCCACGCCGACCATGGTCACGAGCCTGGACTCGTCCAGGAGCTGAGCGAGACGGACGAGTTCGTTCTCCCGTCCCACGAATCTGTTCAGTTCCGCCGGGAGATTTCCGGGCGCTGTGGGGGCACTCGGATCGTGGGGGGACGGAACGGAGCGCTGGGGGCGTCGCATGAGACACGCAGAGTACTGGCCCGAAAGCTCTCCGTACAATCTCCTTATGGCAACGCCCGCCCTTTCCGCGGATAATGCGGTACGGGGTGCGACCACCGGCGCGATAGGCTCGGGGGACGACGACCGGCCGCTGCGACGGCCGTCGCCGGAGAGACAGACAGAGACAGCGACAAGCTAGAGAGCGGTGCACTGTGTCCGGTGGAGAGGTGGCCGGGATCCTGGTGGCCGTCTTCTGGGCGATCCTGGTTTCGTTCCTCGCCGTCGTGCTGGTGAGGCTCGCCCAGACGCTCAGGGCGACCACCAAGCTCGTGGCGGACGTGACCGAACAGGCGGTCCCGCTGCTCGCCGACGCCTCCGCGACCGTGCGGTCCGCGCAGACCCAGCTCGACAAGGTCGACGCGATCGCCACGGACGTCCAGGAAGTCACCTCGAACGCCTCCGCGCTCTCCACCACCGTCGCCTCGACCTTCGGCGGCCCGCTCGTCAAGGTCGCCGCGTTCGGCTACGGGGTGCGGCGGGCGATCGGCCGGAAGGCCGGCCCCGAACCGGAGCCCGCCCGCCGCGCGGTGGTCGTCGGCCGCACCGTGCCGTCCGCACGGGGCAGGAAGCGCGGCGGCAGAAACCCCCGCGGACCGAAGGACTGACGCAGCCATGTTCCGCCGTACGTTCTGGTTCACCGCAGGCGCCGCCGCCGGTGTCTGGGCCACCGCCAAGGTCAACCGGAAGCTCAAGCAGCTGACCCCCGAGAGCCTCGCGGCGCAGGCCGCGGACCGGGCGATCGAGACGGGTCACAAGCTCAAGGACTTCGCCCTGGACGTCCGTGAGTCCATGGCGCGGCGCGAAGCCGAACTGGGCGAGGCGCTGGGCCTGGAGGCGCCGGTCGACCCGGACCTCCCGGTGCGGCGGCACTACGTCGTCGAGGCGTCCGAGCCCGTCGGACCCGAAAGGTCCCTCGGGGCCACCGAATACCGCAAACTCCCCTACACGTCGTACAACCGGAATGAGGACCACTGATGGAGTCGGCTGAAATTCGTCGCCGCTGGCTGAGCTTCTTCGAGGAGCGCGGTCACACCGTCGTCCCTTCGGCGTCGCTCATCGCGGACGACCCGACTCTGCTGCTCGTCAACGCGGGCATGGTTCCCTTCAAGCCGTACTTCCTCGGCGAGACGAAGCCGCCGGCCCCGCGCGCCACCAGCGTGCAGAAGTGCGTGCGCACGCCGGACATCGAAGAGGTCGGCAAGACCACCCGGCACGGCACGTTCTTCCAGATGTGCGGCAACTTCTCCTTCGGTGACTACTTCAAGGAAGGGGCCATCGCCTACGCCTGGGAGCTGCTCACCAATTCCGTGGCGGACGGCGGCTACGGCCTCGACCCCGAGCGGCTGTGGATCACGGTCTACCTCGACGACGACGAGGCCGAGCAGATCTGGCGCGAGAAGATCGGCGTTCCCGCCGAGCGCATCCAGCGCCTGGGCAAGAAGGACAACTTCTGGTCCATGGGCGTCCCCGGCCCCTGCGGTCCCTGCTCCGAGATCAACTACGACCGCGGCCCCGAGTTCGGCGTCGAGGGCGGCCCGGCCGTCAACGACGAGCGGTACGTGGAGATCTGGAACCTGGTCTTCATGCAGTTCGAGCGCGGCGCCGGTGACGGCAAGGAGGACTTCCCGATCCTCGGCGACCTGCCGTCGAAGAACATCGACACGGGTCTGGGCCTGGAGCGCCTCGCCATGATCCTGCAGGGCGTACAGAACATGTACGAGACCGACACCCTGCGCGTCGTCATGGACAAGGCCACCGAGCTGACCGGTGTCCGCTACGGCGACAAGCACGACTCGGACGTCTCGATGCGCGTGGTCGCCGACCACATCCGCACCTCCGTGATGCTCATCGGTGACGGCGTGACGCCGGGCAACGAGGGCCGCGGCTACGTGCTGCGCCGCATCATGCGCCGCGCCGTCCGCAACATGCGCCTGATGGGCGCCGACGGACCGGTCGTCAAGGACCTGGTCGACGTCGTGATCGAGACGATGGGGCAGCAGTACCCGGAGCTGATCACCGACCGCAAGCGCATCGAGACCGTCGCCCTCGCCGAGGAGGCCGCCTTCCTCAAGGCCCTCAAGGGCGGCACCAACATCCTCGACACCGCCGTCACCGAGACCAAGGCCGCCGGCGGCAGGGTCCTCGCCGGCGACAAGGCGTTCCTGCTCCACGACACCTGGGGCTTCCCGATCGACCTCACCCTGGAGATGGCCGCCGAACAGGGCCTCTCGGTGGACGAGGAGGGCTTCCGCCGCCTCATGAAGGAGCAGCGGGACCGCGCCAAGGCGGACGCCCGCGCCAAGAAGACCGGTCACGCCGACCTGTCCGCCTACCGCGAGGTCGCCGACAACTCCGGCGCCACCGACTTCACCGGCTACACCGCCACCGAGGGCGAGTCGACCATCGTCGGTCTCCTCGTCGACGGCGTGTCCTCCCCGGCCGCCTCGGAGGGCGACGAGGTCGAGGTCGTCCTCGACCGCACCCCGTTCTACGCCGAGGGCGGCGGCCAGATCGCCGACCAGGGCCGGATCAGGCTCGACACCGGCGCCGTCATCGAGGTCCGCGACGTCCAGAAGCCGGTCCCCGGCGTCCACGTCCACAAGGGTGTCGTCCAGGTCGGCGAGGTCACCGTCGGCGCTCCGGTCCTCGCCTCCATCGACGTCAAGCGCCGCCGCGCCATCGCCCGCGCCCACTCCGCCACGCACCTCACGCACCAGGCGCTGCGCGACGCGCTGGGCCCGACGGCCGCCCAGGCCGGTTCCGAGAACCAGCCCGGTCGCTTCCGCTTCGACTTCGGCTCGCCGAACGCCGTTCCCGGCTCGGTCATGACCGACGTCGAGCAGAAGATCAACGACGTGCTCTCGCGCGAACTCGACGTCCAGGCCGAGGTCATGTCGATCGACGAGGCCAAGAAGCAGGGCGCCATCGCCGAGTTCGGCGAGAAGTACGGGGAGCGGGTCCGGGTCGTCACCATCGGCGACTTCTCCAAGGAGCTCTGCGGCGGTACGCACGTCCACAACACCGCCCAGCTGGGCCTGGTGAAGCTGCTCGGCGAGTCGTCCATCGGCTCCGGCGTGCGTCGCATCGAGGCCCTCGTCGGCGTCGACGCGTACAACTTCCTCGCCAAGGAGCACACGGTCGTCGCCCAGCTCCAGGAGCTGGTCAAGGGGCGTCCCGAGGAGCTCCCGGAGAAGATCGCCGGAATGCTCGGCAAGCTGAAGGACGCCGAGAAGGAGATCGAGAAGTTCCGCGCGGAGAAGGTCCTCCAGGCCGCCGCCGGACTGGCCGAGTCCGCCAAGGACGTACGCGGCGTCGCCCTGGTCACCGGCCAGGTCCCCGACGGCACGTCCGCCGACGACCTGCGCAAGCTCGTCCTCGACGTCCGTGGCCGCATCCAGGGCGGCCGCCCGGCCGTCGTGGCCCTGTTCACCACGGCCAACGGCCGCCCGCTGACCGTCATCGCCACCAACGAGGCCGCCCGCGAGCGCGGTCTCAAGGCCGGTGACCTGGTCCGTACCGCGGCCAAGACCCTCGGCGGCGGCGGTGGCGGCAAGCCCGACGTGGCCCAGGGCGGCGGCCAGGACCCCGAGGCCATCGGCGCCGCGGTGTCCGCCGTCGAACGCCTCGTCACCGAGACGGCGTGACGACGGGAATGACGCAGATGCGCCGCGGTCGTCGTCTCGCGATCGATGTCGGGGACGCCCGGATCGGGGTCGCCTCGTGCGACCCCGACGGGATCCTCGCCACGCCGGTGGAGACCGTTCCGGGACGTGATGTCCCGGCGGCCCACCGGCGGCTCGGACAGATCGTCGAGGAGTACGAGCCGATCGAGATCATCATCGGCCTGCCGCGGTCCCTCGGCGGCGGTGAGGGACCCGCCGCCGCCAAGATCCGGGTCTTCGCCCAGGAGGTCGCCCGCGCGGTCGCACCCATTCCGGTGCGACTCGTGGACGAGAGGATGACCACAGTCACGGCCAGTCAGGGGCTGCGCGCTTCGGGCGTGAAGTCCAAGAAAGGCCGATCCGTCATCGACCAAGCTGCCGCTGTGGTGATCCTTCAGAACGCTCTGGAGTCCGAACGGGCGTCGGGCCGGGCCCCGGGCGAAGCCGTCGAAGTGGTTGTCTGATCGCGATACGGTAACGTTCCGCGCGATGCGGCGGTGCTTCGAACAAACACCGCACAGCAAGAGGCGGAACGTCGTCTCGCGGCTCTAGGGGATCGATGACTGAGTATGGCCGGGGCCCCGGCTCCGAACCGTGGCATCCCGAGGACCCGTTGTACGGGGACCAGGGATGGGGAGGACAGCAGCCCGCCCACGGCCAGAACCAGTACGGCGGGCAGCAGCAGCAGCCCTACCCGCACGATCCGTACGCGCAGCAGCAGGACCCATACGCGCAGCAGCAGCAGTACCAGCAGCAGCCCGGCTACGGAGTCCCGCAGGACCCGTACGCGCAGCAGCCCCAGCAGCCCCAGCAGCCGCAGTACGACAACGGCGGCTGGGGCACCGGGCAGCAGCCCGCCGCGATGCCCTACGACGCCCAGCCGGCTGCCGACCCGTACGGCGGGGGACAGGGCGGCTACGGCGAGACGCAGGACCACTACGGCACGTCGGAGGCCTACCCGCCGCCGCAGCCCCCGGGCCGTCGTGAGGCCGCTCCCCAGCAGGCCCCGGCGCAGACTCCCGACTGGGACCCGGAGGTCCAGCCGGAGGAGACCCACCCGTTCTTCACGGGCACCGACGACAGCGGTGACGGCAAGGACGACGACTACGACGACCACGACGACGACCCGCGCGAGTCGCGCCGTGGCAGCCGCGGCGGCAACGAGCGCCGCGGCAAGGGCAAGAAGAAGAACCGCAGCGGCTGCGCCTGCCTGGTCGTCTCGCTGATCCTGGTCGGCGGCCTCGGCGGGGTCAGCTACTTCGGCTACTCGTACTGGAAAGACCATTACGGCGCGGCGCCCGACTACGAGGGCAGCGGCTCGGGGTCGGTCGAGGTGGAGATCCCCAAGGGCTCGTACGGGACCGACATCGGCAACATCCTCAAGAAGCAGGGTGTGGTCAAGAGCGTCGACGCGTTCGTCGCCGCGCAGGGCGAGAACCCCAAGGGGAAGTCGATCCAGGCCGGGGTGTATCTCCTCCACGAGAAGATGTCCGCGGCCGAGGCCGTGAAGATGATGGTCGACCCCAACAGCCAGAATCTCCTGGTGATTCCCGAGGGCTACCGCAATGCCTACGTCTACGACCTGGTCGACAAGAAGCTGAGCCTCAAGAAGGGCACGACCAAGGAAGTCGCCGCGGCCAAGAGGTCCCAACTCGGCCTGCCCGACTGGGCGGTCAACGGCAGGAACGTCAAGGATCCGCTGGAAGGGTTCCTCTACCCGGCCGCGTATCCGGTCACGAAGGAAACCAAGCCCGAGGCCATTCTCAAGAAGATGGTCGAGCGGTCCAACGAGGAGTACAAGAAGCTCGACCTCGAAGGAGCCGCGAAGAAGTACAAGCTGGACGGCCCGTGGCAGGTGCTCACCGTCGCCAGCCTGGTGCAGGCGGAGGGGCTCACGCACGACGACTTCCGCAAGATGGCCGAAGTCGTCTACAACCGCTTGAAGCCCGACAACATCGCCACGAACCGCAAGCTCCAATTCGACTCTGCCTTCAATTACCTCAAGGGGCAGAGCAAGATCAAGATCAGTTCGAACGAGATCCTGACCAACCCGGATCCCTACAACACCTATTACCACGCGGGACTTCCGCCGGGTCCGATCAGCAATCCGGGCGACGAAGCCCTGCGGGCCACGCTCAGCCCCACCGGCGACGGGTGGATGTACTTCATCTCGCTCGACGGCAAGAAGACGCAGTTCACCAAGACGGCCGCCGAGCACGAGAAGCTCAACAAGAAGTTCAAGGAAAAGCATGGCCTCGAATGACGGGCCCCGCCGGGCGGCCGTCCTCGGTTCGCCCATCGCGCACTCGCTCTCCCCGGTGCTGCACCGGGCCGCGTACGCCGAACTCGGCCTCGACGGCTGGACGTACGACCGGTTCGAGGTCGACGAGGCCGCGCTCCCCGGCTTCGTCCAGAGGCTCGACGCCACCTGGGCCGGGCTCTCGCTGACCATGCCGCTCAAGCGGGCGATCATCCCGCTGCTGGACTCCGTCAGTGAGACCGCGTCGTCGGTGGAGGCCGTCAACACGGTCGTTCTCACCGAGGACGGCCGGCGGACCGGCGACAACACCGACATCCCCGGGATGATCGCCGCGCTGCGCGAGCGCGGGGTGGAGAAGGCCGAGTCCGCCGCCGTGCTCGGCGCCGGCGCCACCGCCTCGTCCGCGCTCGCCGCGCTCTCGCGGATCTGCACGGGGCCGGTCACGGCCTATGTCCGCAGCCGCGAGCGCGGTGACGAGATGCGCGGCTGGGGCGAACGCCTCGGCATGGACGTCCGGATCGCCGACTGGGCGGAGGCCGCGCAGGCGCTGCGCGCCCCGCTGGTCGTCGCGACGACGCCGGCCGGGGCCACGGACGGGCTGATGGACGACGTACCGGAGCATCCCGGCACGCTCTTCGACGTGCTGTACGAGCCCTGGCCCACCGGACTCGCGTCGGCCTGGGCGGCTCGCGGCGGTCCGGTCATCGGAGGTCTTGACCTCCTGGTGCACCAGGCCGTCCTCCAGGTCGAGCAGATGACGGGCCGTTCGCCGGCCCCGCTGGCCGCCATGCGCCGGGCCGGCGAGCAGGCGCTGGCCGCCCGCTGAGTGCGGATCCGGCCCGCTGATCCGTCCGTCTGATGGACCGGCGGCGGGCCGGGGCCCCTGGCCGTGGGAGGATCGAAGGCGGCGGGCCAGGGCCGCGCACCCGGTCGCGCCGTTGCAGTTCCAGGCGCGAGCATGAGGAGCACCGTTGAGCAGGTTGCGCTGGCTGACCGCGGGGGAGTCGCACGGCCCCGCACTCGTGGCGACGCTGGAGGGTCTTCCGGCCGGCGTCCCGATCACCACGGAGATGGTGGCGGACGCACTCGCCAGGCGGCGGCTCGGTTATGGCCGCGGTGCGCGGATGAAGTTCGAGAAGGACGAGGTCACCTTCCTCGGCGGGGTGCGCCACGGTCTCACCATGGGCTCCCCGGTCGCCGTGATGGTGGGCAACACCGAGTGGCCCAAGTGGGAGCAGGTCATGTCGGCCGACCCGGTCGACCCCGAGGAGCTGGCCGCGCTGGCCCGCAACGCCCCGCTGACCCGCCCCAGGCCCGGCCACGCCGACCTCGCGGGCATGCAGAAGTACGGCTTCGACGAGGCCCGGCCGATCCTGGAGCGCGCCAGCGCCCGGGAGACGGCGGCCCGCGTCGCGCTCGGCGCCGTCGCCCGGTCGTACCTCAAGGAGACCGCCGGCATCGAGATCGTCAGCCATGTCGTCGAGCTGGCCTCGGCCAGGGCGCCCTACGGCGTCCTCCCGACCCCCGCCGACGTGGAGAAGCTCGACGCCGACCCGGTGCGCTGCCTGGACGCCGACGCGAGCAAGGCGATGGTCGCCGAGATCGACCAGGCCCACAAGGACGGCGACACCCTCGGCGGCGTCGTCGAGGTGCTGGCGTACGGCGTGCCCGTCGGCCTCGGCTCGCACGTCCACTGGGACCGCCGGCTCGACGCCCGCCTCGCCGCCGCGCTCATGGGCATCCAGGCCATCAAGGGGGTCGAGGTCGGCGACGGCTTCGACCTGGCCCGGGTCCCCGGTTCCAAGGCGCACGACGAGATCCTGGTCACCGAGGACGGCATCAAGCGCGCCTCCGGCCGCTCCGGCGGCACCGAGGGCGGTCTGACCACCGGCGAGCTGCTGCGGGTCCGGGCCGCGATGAAGCCCATCGCGACCGTGCCGCGCGCCCTCGCCACCGTCGACGTGGTCACCGGCGAGCCCGCCAAGGCCCACCACCAGCGCTCCGATGTCTGCGCCGTTCCGGCTGCGGGCATCGTCGCCGAGGCGATGGTCGCGCTGGTCCTGGCCGACGCCGTCGCGGAGAAGTTCGGCGGCGACAGCGTCGCCGAGACCCACCGGAACGTGCAGTCGTACCTCGACCACCTCCAGATCCGATGAGCGGCCCGCTGATCGTCCTCGTCGGCCCGATGGGCGTCGGCAAGTCCACGGTCGGTGAGCTGCTCGCCGACCGCCTCGGCACCGGCTACCGCGACACCGACGCGGACGTCGTGGCCGCGGCGGGCAAGCCGATCCCGGAGATCTTCTACGACGAGGGCGAGGAGCACTTCCGCGAGCTGGAGCGGCGCGCGGTGCACACCGCCGTCGCCGAGCACACCGGCGTCCTCTCCCTCGGCGGCGGCGCCGTGCTCGACGCGACGACCCGCGAGCTGCTCGCCGGCCGCCCCGTCGTCTATCTCTCGATGGACGTGGAGGAGGCTGTCAGGCGGGTCGGCCTGAACGCCGCCCGCCCGCTGCTCGCCGTCAACCCTCGCCGGCAGTGGCGCGAGCTGATGGACGCCCGCCGCCACCTGTACACCGAGGTGGCCCGGGTGACCGTCGCCACCGACGAGCGCACCCCCGAAGAGGTCGCCCAGGCGGTCCTCGACGCACTGGAACTGCCGGAGCGCACGGACGATCCCGTCGCGCCCGGCCGGGAGAACACACCCATGACCGAGCAGGGCCTCATCCGTATCCCGATCGCAGGCAGCGCGGGCACCGACCCGTACGAGGTGCTGGTCGGCCGGCAGCTGCTGGGCGAGCTGCCCACGCTCATCGGCGACCGTGCCAAGCGTGTCGCGGTGCTGCACCCGGAGGCGCTCGCCGAGACCGGTGAGGCGGTCCGCCAGGACCTCGCCGAGCAGGGCTACGAGGCCATCGCCGTCCAGCTGCCCAACGCCGAGGAGGCCAAGACCGCCGAGGTCGCGGCGTACTGCTGGAAGGCGCTCGGCCAGACCGGCTTCACCCGCACCGACGTCATCGTCGGCGTCGGCGGCGGCGCCACCACCGACGTGGCCGGATTCGTCGCGGCGACCTGGCTGCGCGGCGTGCGCTGGATCGCCGTGCCCACGACCGTGCTCGCCATGGTCGACGCGGCCGTCGGCGGCAAGACCGGCATCAACACCGCCGAGGGCAAGAACCTCGTCGGTGCCTTCCACCCGCCGGCCGGGGTGCTCTGCGACCTGGCCGCGCTGGACTCGCTGCCCGTGAACGACTACGTCAGCGGCATGGCCGAGGTCATCAAGGCCGGCTTCATCGCCGACCCGGCCATCCTCGACCTGGTCGAGGCGGACCCGGAGGGCGCCCGCAGGCCCACCGGGCCGCACACCGCCGAGCTGATCGAACGCGCCATCAGGGTCAAGGCCGAGGTCGTCTCCAGCGACCTGAAGGAATCCGGGCTGCGCGAGATCCTCAACTACGGCCACACCCTGGCCCACGCCATCGAGAAGAACGAGCGCTACAAGTGGCGGCACGGCGCCGCGGTCTCGGTCGGCATGGTCTTCGCCGCCGAGCTGGGCCGGCTGGCCGGGCGGCTCGACGACGCCACCGCCGACCGGCACCGCGCCGTCCTGGAGTCCGTCGGACTGCCGCTCACCTACCGCGGCGACCAGTGGCCCAAGCTGCTGGAGAACATGAAGGTCGACAAGAAGTCCCGCGGCGACCTGCTGCGCTTCATCGTCCTGGACGGCCTGGGCAAGCCCACCGTCCTGGAGGGCCCCGACCCGGCCGTGCTGCTGGCCGCCTACGGGGAGGTGTCGGCGTGACCCGCAAGGTGCTCGTCCTCAACGGCCCGAACCTCGGCCGGCTCGGCTCCCGCGAGCCGGACGTGTACGGCGCCACGTCCTACGCCGGACTCGTCGAGACCTGCCAGGCGCTCGGCAAGGAGCTCGGCTTCGACGTCGACGTCCGCGAGACCAACGACGAGGGCGAGCTGATCCGCTGGCTCCACGAGGCCGCGGACGGTTCAATTCCGGTCGTTCTCAACCCGGGTGCCTTCACCCACTACTCGTACGGGATGCGGGACGCGGCGGCCCAGCGCACCGCCCCGCTGATCGAGGTGCACATCTCGAACCCGTACGCGCGGGAGGAATTCCGTCACGACTCCGTGGTCGCGCCGGTCGCCACGGGGACCGTGGCCGGATTCGGCATCGGCTCCTACCGCCTCGCCCTGCGCGCCCTCGCGGACGAGCCGACCGGCTGACGGACCGGTTTCCCGGCCATCCGGGCACTGTCACGCGTCCCCGGCCGTTGTCCCAGCGGCGGCCGGGGACGGTACGGTTGCCGTTCCACCAGCGCCAGTTGACTGTACGAGACGGAGTGGCACCGGATGCAGCACGCAGTGGGGGCCCCGCTGCCGCCGCCCCAAGGACCCGGAAGCGGACCTGCCGGCTGGTCGCACCAGGCCCAGCACCCCGGCCACCCCGGTCCGCCGGGGCCGCCGCCCATCACCCCGCCGGCGCCCGGCGGGTGGAGCGGGCCCGCCCCGCACCACGCCCCGGGCCCTCCCCTCAGGGAGACCACGGGACACGTCCAGCTGCCGCCCGGCGGCCCGGTCCCGCTGCCCGCGCCGCCCGCCGAGCCCGGCACCGGCAGCACGACCCTCGCGGTCCTGCTGATCGGCCCCGCGGGCGCCGGCAAGACCACCGTGGCCAAGCTGTGGGCCAGCCGCCGCCGGGTGCCCACCGCCCATGTCAGCCTCGACGACGTGCGCGAATGGGTCTGCTCCGGTTTCGCCGACCCGCAGTCCGGGTGGAACGACCACTCCGAGGCCCAGTACCGCCTGGCCCGCCGCACCTGCGGCTTCGCCGCCCGTAATTTCCTCGCCAACGGCATCTCCTGCATCCTCGACGACGCCGTCTTCCCCGACCGCCCGGTCGTCGGGCTCGGCGGCTGGAAGCGCCACGTCGGCCCCGGGCTCCTGCCCGTCGTCCTGCTGCCCGGCCTGGAGATCGTGCTGGAGCGCAACGCCGCCCGAAGCGGCAACCGCCGCCTCTCGGACGAGGAGGTCGCCAGGATCCATGGCCGGATGGCCGGCTGGTACGGCTCCGGCCTGCCGATCATCGACAACTCGACGTACGACGTGGAGACCACAGCCCGCGTCCTGGACGACATCCTCGCCCGCTCCATAGCCAGCCCGCCGACCTGGTGAACCGGGTGGTGCATCCGGTGCCCGTCAGCCCCCCGGTCGGGCGCGCTGACCGAGCAGGCCCGCGCCGTCGCTCGTAGGCTCGTGACATGTCAGAGGTGTACGCCGTCCGCCGCGGGCTGCTTCGCGACCGGTGCGCCGCCGTCGGATCCGCGGCCGCCCTGGTCTCCCGCCCCGCCAACGTCCGCTATCTCGCGGGCGGTGCACCGCCGGGCGCCGTGCTGTTGCTCGGACCCGCCGGGGACGTCCTGGTCTCTCCCCGGGCCTCGGGCGGCGACCCGGCCGACGGGCGCACCGACGATCAGCTGCGGGTCGCCCTGCTGCCGCCCTCCGACGGCGATCCGGTGGTCGCGGCCGCCGATCTGGCCGGTTCCTCGGGCGCCGAGTCGCTGGCCGTCGAGGAGCACCATCTGACGGTCGCCCGCCACCGGGCCATGGGCTCGGTCGCCCCGCGGCTGAGGCTGGAAGATCTCGGGGCCACCGTCGAGCAGCTGCGGGTGGTCAAGGACGAGGAGGAGATTGCCTGCCTGCGGATCGCCGCCGAGATCACCGACCAGGCCCTGGGCGAACTCCTCGAATCCATCCTGGTGGGCCGCACCGAACGGCATCTCGCCCTGGAGCTGGAGCGCCGCCTGGTGGACCACGGCGCCGACGGCCCCGCCTTCGCCACCTCCGTGGCCACCGGCCCGAACTCGGGCCAGGGCCGCCACCGCCCCTCGGACCGGCGGGTGGAGGAAGGAGATTTCCTCTCCGTCTGCCTCGGCGCGAACTATCGCGGCTACCGCTGCGAGATCGGCCGCACGTTCGTCATCGGGACGACGCCCGCCGACTGGCAGATCGAGCTCTACGACCTGGTTTTCGCCGCTCAGCGGGCCGGGCGCGAGGCCCTCGTACCGGGCGCCGCCTACCGCGACGTGGACCGCGCGGCCCGCCATGTCCTGGACTCGGCGGGGCACGGAGGGGGCCTGGCACCCTGGACCGGGCACGGGGTGGGACTCGAAATCGACGAGGACCCGCAGTTGGCACCTGCGGCCATGGGTAAACTGGACGCTTGTGTGCCGGTCACCGTCGAACCGGGGGTCCACCTCCCGGGCCGGGGCGGGGTCCGGATCGATGACACGCTCGTCGTGCGCCCCGAGGCGGACGGCGGACCCGAGCTACTCACCATTACGACCAAGGAGCTGCTCGCGCTCTAGCGCGCATCCTCGGTCGTTCCACCAGCTTCAGTCCAGGAGATTCCGCAACCGTGGCTTCCACGAACGACCTCAAGAACGGCATGGTGCTCAAGCTCGACGGAGGCCAGCTCTGGTCCGTCGTCGAGTTCCAGCACGTCAAGCCCGGCAAGGGCCCGGCCTTCGTGCGCACCAAGCTCAAGAACGTGCTCTCCGGCAAGGTCGTCGACAAGACGTTCAACGCCGGTGTGAAGGTCGAAACGGCCACCATCGACCGTCGCGACATGCAGTTCTCGTACATGGACGGCGAGTACTTCGTCTTCATGGACATGGACACCTACGACCAGCTCATGGTCGACCGCAAGTCCGTCGGTGACGCCGCCAACTTCCTGATCGAGGGCTTCACCGCCTCCGTGGCGCAGCACGAGGGCGAGGTGCTCTACGTCGAGCTCCCGGCCGCCGTCGAGCTCGTCATCAAGGAGACCGAGCCGGGCGTCCAGGGCGACCGCTCCACCGGTGGCACCAAGCCCGCCACCCTGGAGACCGGTTACCAGATCCAGGTCCCGCTCTTCATCACCACCGGTGAGAAGGTCAAGGTCGACACCCGCACCAGCGACTACCTCGGCCGGGTGAACAGCTAACCGTGGCTGCCCGGAACAAGGCCCGCAAGCGCGCCTTCCAGATCCTCTTCGAGGCCGACCAGCGCGGCGAGTCCGTGCAGACGGTCCTCGCGGACTGGGTGCGGCACTCGCGGGCCGACAACCGTCAGCCGCCGGTCACCGAGTACACGATGGAGCTCGTCGAGGGGTACGCGCAGTACGCGGACCGGATCGACGACCTCATCGTGACCTACGCGGTGGACTGGGAGATCGACCGCATGCCGGTCGTCGACCGGAACATCCTGCGGCTCGGCGCCTACGAGCTGATCTGGGAGGACGGCACCCCGGACGCAGTGGTGATCGACGAGGCGGTCCAGCTCGCCAAGGAGTTCTCCACCGACGACTCCCCGTCCTTCGTCAACGGGCTGCTGGCCCGCTTCAAGGACCTCAAGCCGAACCTCCGCCGGGAGCAGTAGCTCCGGCGGCCGTTCAGCCGCCGAAGGGCCCGCGGTCGCTCGACCGTGGGCCCTTCGGCGTGCGTGGGCCCGTCACACGCGTACCGTCGCGCGCGGCCCGGAGCACACGAAAAAGCCGTGCCGGCGCGGGCACCCGTTGGGGTGAACCGCACCGACACGGCGGTACGTTTCTTCAGGGGGCCGTCAGCCCTCTTCGTGGGCCACGGCGCGACGCGCGTCCGCGTCCAGCACACCCCAGCTGATCAGCTGCTCCGTGAGCACGGACGGCGACTGGTCGTAGATCACGGCCAGTGTGCGCAGGTCGTCCTGGCGGATCGAGAGCACCTTGCCGTTGTAGTCACCGCGCTGGCTCTGGATCGTCGCCGCGTAGCGCTGCAGCGGACCGGCCTTCTCCGGCGGGACGTGGGCGAGGCGCTCCAGGTCCAGGACGAGCTTCGGCGGCGGCTCGGCGGCACCGCCGGGCGTCGTACCGGGCAGGAGCTCCTGGACCGGGACCCCGTAGAAGTCCGCGAGCTCAGCGAGGCGCTGCACGGTCACGGCACGGTCGCCGCGCTCGTACGAGCCGACCACGACGGCCTTCCAGCGGCCCTGGGACTTCTCCTCCACGCCATGGAGGGAGAGGCCCTGCTGGGTGCGGATGGCACGGAGTTTGGCCCCGAGCTGTTTTGCGTATTCGCTGGACATAAGGCTCCCCGGACGCTGGGATATTTCGCGGCTCCGCCGCGTTGCTGGTAACTCACTGTGAGGTTACGCAGCGTTACTTGGATGCGTCAAGCCGAATGGTCCGGACCGGCATCTCCCGGGGGTGGGAGCGGGGGCCGGTGCAAGCCCTGGTAACGTGGATGACGCAATTTCGACGTCCTTTAAGGTCCGTCCCGTGAGACGGAGAAGGAGGTCCGTTTCTTATGGACGCACAGCACGAAGCCCCCGGCAATGCGGCACGCCCCGTTCTGGAGGCTCCCGACATCGCCCGGGTACTGACCCGGATCGCCCACGAGATCGTCGAACGCGCCAAGGGCGCCGACGACGTGGTTCTCCTCGGCATCCCGACGCGAGGCGTCTTCCTCGCCCGCCGGCTCGCCGAGAAGCTCGAAGAGATCACTGGCGGGAAGATGCCGGTCGGTTCCCTCGACATCACCATGTACCGCGACGACCTGCGGCTGCGCCCGGCGCGTGCCCTGGCCCGCACCGACATCCCCGGCGAGGGCATCGAGGGCCGCCTGGTCGTCCTCGTCGACGACGTCCTCTTCTCGGGCCGCACGATCCGCGCCGCCCTCGACGCCCTGGGCGACATCGGCCGGCCCCGCGCGGTGCAGCTCGCCGTCCTCGTCGACCGCGGTCACCGCGAACTCCCGATCCGTGCCGACTACGTCGGCAAGAACCTCCCCACGTCGCTGCGGGAGACGGTCAAGGTCCAGCTCGCCGAGGAGGACGGCCGGGACGCCGTGCTGCTCGGCGTCGAGCGGACCGCCCCCACGGGCGAGCAGTAGCCCCACCACACCCGTACGGCGCACCACGAGCCCGTACCGCGGCTTCCGCACGCCCGCATGCCTGAATCCTCCAGCCACCCGGAGAACACCCAGATGAAGCGCCACCTCATCTCGGCCGCCGACCTCACCCGCGACGACGCCGTCCTGATCCTCGACACCGCCGAGGAGATGGCCAGGGTCGCGGACCGGCCGATCAAGAAGCTCCCCACCCTGCGCGGCCGTACCGTCGTCAACCTCTTCTTCGAGGACTCGACCCGCACCCGCATCTCCTTCGAGGCCGCCGCCAAGCGCCTCTCCGCGGACGTCATCAACTTCTCCGCGAAGGGCTCGTCCGTCTCCAAGGGCGAGTCGCTCAAGGACACCGCGCTGACCCTGGAGGCGATGGGCGCCGACGCCGTCGTCATCCGGCACGGCGCCTCCGGCGCCCCGTACCGCCTCGCCACCTCCGGCTGGATCGACGGCGCCGTCGTCAACGCCGGTGACGGCACCCACGAGCACCCCACCCAGGCCCTCCTGGACGCCTTCACGATGCGCCGCCGCCTGGTCGGGACCGACAGCGGTCTCGGCCGGGACCTCGAAGGCCGCCGGATCACCATCGTCGGCGACATCCTGCACAGCCGGGTGGCCCGCTCCAACGTGCACCTGCTGACCACGCTCGGCGCCCACGTCACCCTGGTGGCCCCGCCGACCCTCGTCCCGGTCGGCGTGGAGCGGTGGCCCTGCGACGTCAGCTACAGCCTCGACGACGTGCTGCCGAAGTCCGACGCGGTGATGATGCTGCGTGTGCAGCGTGAACGGATGAACGCCGCGTACTTCCCGACCGAGCGCGAGTACTCCCGCCGCTACGGCCTGGACGCCGACCGCATGGCGCGGATGCCCGAGCACGCCGTCGTCATGCACCCCGGCCCGATGGTGCGCGGCATGGAGATCACCGCCGAGGTCGCCGACTCCGACCGGTGCACGGTCGTCGAGCAGGTCGCCAACGGCGTCTCGATCCGCATGGCCGTCCTGTACCTGCTGCTGGGCGGGTACGAATCCGCCGCCCCCGCCGCCCCGTCCCGTACCGAGGAGAACAAGTAACCATGAGCAAGATCCTTATCCGCGGCGCGAAGATCCTCGGCGGCGAACCCCAGGACGTCCTGATCGACGGCGAGACCATCGCCGCCGTCTCCACCGGCATCGAGGCCGGCGACGCGACCGTCGTCGAGGCCGAGGGCCAGATCCTGCTGCCCGGCCTGGTCGACCTCCACACCCACCTGCGCGAGCCCGGCCGCGAGGACTCCGAGACCGTCCTCACCGGTACCAAGGCCGCGGCCGTCGGCGGCTTCACCGCCGTGCACGCCATGGCCAACACCTTCCCGGTCGCCGACACCGCCGGTGTCGTCGAGCAGGTCTGGCGGCTCGGCAAGGAGTCCGGCTACTGCGACGTGCAGCCGATCGGCGCCGTCACCGTCGGGCTGGAGGGCAAGAAGCTGGCCGAGCTCGGCGCCATGCACGACTCGGCCGCCGGGGTGAAGGTCTTCTCCGACGACGGCAAGTGCGTCGACGACGCGGTGATCATGCGCCGCGCGCTGGAGTACGTGAAGGCCTTCGACGGCGTCGTCGCCCAGCACGCCCAGGAGCCCCGCCTCACCGAGGGCGCCCAGATGAACGAGGGCGTCGTCTCCGCCGAACTCGGTCTCGGCGGCTGGCCCGCCGTCGCCGAGGAGTCGATCATCGCCCGCGACGTGCTGCTCGCCGCCCACGTCGGCTCCCGGGTGCACATCTGCCACCTGTCGACCGAGGGCTCCGTCGAGATCGTCCGCTGGGCCAAGTCCAAGGGCTGGAACGTCACCGCCGAGGTCACCCCGCACCACCTGCTCCTGACCGACGAGCTCGTACGGTCCTACAACCCGGTCTACAAGGTGAACCCGCCGCTGCGCACCGAGGCCGACGTCATGGCCCTGCGCGAGGCGCTCGCCGACGGCACCATCGACTGCGTCGCCACCGACCACGCCCCGCACCCGCACGAGGACAAGGACTGCGAGTGGGCCGCCGCCGCCATGGGCATGGTGGGTCTGGAGACCGCGCTCTCCGTCGTCCAGCAGACGATGGTCGAGACCGGAATGATCGACTGGGCGGGCGTCGCCGACCGGATGTCGTTCCGCCCGGCCGCCATCGGACGGCTCGACGGACACGGCCGGCCCGTCTCGGCCGGTGAGCCCGCCAACCTCACCCTGGTCGATCCGGCTTACCGTGGTGTCGTGGACCCCGCGGGCTTCGCCTCCCGCAGCCGCAACACTCCGTACGAGGGGCGCGAGCTGCCGGGCCGAGTCACCCACACCTTCCTGCGGGGCCGTGCCACGGTCGTCGACGGGAAGCTCGCGTGACATCACTCACCCCTCTGTACCACCTCGCCGCCGAACGGAAGTCGGCAGAGGTGACCGACTGGTCCGCCCGGATCAGCTGGGTCATCGCCCTGATCGTCCTCATCGCCTTCGTCTACTGGCTGATGCGCCAGGGATGGAAGTGGCGGGGCAGCCTCCAGTCCGGCCTGCCGGAGCTCGCCGCCACCCCCGAGGGGTTCGCGGACGGCGAGAAGCTGCTCGCGCTGACCGGCCGGTACCACGCCTCGACCACCGCCGGGCAGTGGCTCGACCGGATCGTCGCCCACGGCCTGGGCACCCGCAGCCGCGTCGAGCTCACCCTGACCGAACAGGGCCTGGACGTCGTACGGCCCGGGGCCGCCGACTTCTTCGTGCCGGCCGCCGCCCTGCGCGGGGCCCGGCTCGACAAGGGCATCGCGGGCAAGGTCCTCCCCGAGGGCGGCCTGCTGATCATCACCTGGGCGCACGGCGACAAGCTGATCGATTCCGGATTCCGCTCCGACCGCTCCGCCGAGCACCCGGCCTGGGTCGAGGCCATCGACCAACTCACCAGAACTACGGAAGGCACCGCACGATGACGATCTCCACCCGGGGAGCCGCCAAAGCTCCCGCCGTACTCGTCCTGGAGGACGGCCGCGCCTTCCGCGGCCGTGCCTACGGGGCCGTGGGGGAGACCTTCGGCGAGGCGGTTTTCTCCACCGGCATGACCGGCTACCAGGAGACGCTGACCGACCCCTCCTACCACCGCCAGGTCGTCGTGATGACCGCCCCGCACGTCGGGAACACCGGGGTGAACGACGAGGACCCCGAGTCCGGACGGATCTGGGTCTCCGGCTACGTCGTCCGCGACCCCGCCCGGGTCCCCTCCAACTGGCGCGCGCAGCGCTCGCTGGACGAGGAGCTGGAACGCCAGGGCGTCGTCGGCATCAGCGGTGTCGACACCCGCGCGCTCACCCGCCACCTGCGTGAGCGCGGCGCCATGCGCGTCGGCATCTTCTCCGGTGACGCCGTCGCCGACGAGGCCACGCTGCTGGCCCGGGTCCTGCGGGCCCCCGAGATGGTCGGCGCCGACCTCTCCGCCCAGGTCGCCACCAAGGAGACGTACGTCGTCCCCGCGATCGGCACCAAGAAGTTCACCGTCGCCGCGATCGACCTCGGCATCAAGGGCATGACCCCGCACCGGATGGCCGAGCGCGGCATCGAGGTGCACGTGCTGCCCGCCACCGCCACCCTGGAGGACGTGTACGCGGTCGAGCCCGACGGCGTGTTCTTCTCCAACGGCCCCGGCGACCCGGCCACCGCCGACCACCCGGTCTCCGTCATGCAGGGCGTCCTGGAGCGGAAGACCCCGCTCTTCGGCATCTGCTTCGGCAACCAGATCCTCGGCCGCGCCCTCGGCTTCGGCACCTACAAGCTGAAGTACGGCCACCGCGGCATCAACCAGCCCGTGCAGGACCGTACGACCGGCAAGGTCGAGGTCACCGCGCACAACCACGGCTTCGCCGTCGACGCCCCGCTCGACAAGGTGTCCGAGACGAAGTTCGGCCGCGCCGAGGTCTCCCACGTCTGCCTGAACGACCAGGTCGTCGAGGGGCTCCAGCTCCTCGACCAGCCCGCCTTCAGTGTCCAGTACCACCCCGAAGCAGCCGCCGGCCCGCACGACGCCGCGTACCTCTTCGATCGTTTCGTCTCCCTGATGGAGGGCCAGCGTGCCTAAGCGCTCCGATATCCAGTCCGTCCTGGTCATCGGCTCCGGCCCGATCGTCATCGGCCAGGCCGCCGAATTCGACTACTCCGGCACCCAGGCCTGCCGCGTCCTCAAGGCCGAGGGCCTGCGCGTCATCCTGGTGAACTCCAACCCGGCGACGATCATGACCGACCCGGAGATCGCCGACGCCACGTACGTCGAGCCGATCACCCCCGAGTTCGTCGAGAAGATCATCGCCAAGGAGCGCCCCGACGCGCTGCTCCCCACCCTGGGCGGCCAGACCGCGCTCAACACCGCGATCTCCATGCACGAGAACGGTGTCCTGGAGAAGTACGGCGTCGAGCTCATCGGCGCCAACGTCGAGGCCATCCACAAGGGCGAGGACCGCGACCTCTTCAAGGGCGTCGTCGAGGCCGTCAAGGCGAAGATCGGTTACGGCGAGTCCGCCCGCTCGGTCATCTGCCACTCCATGGACGACGTCCTCGCCGGCGTCGAGACGCTCGGCGGCTACCCCGTCGTCGTCCGCCCCTCCTTCACCATGGGCGGCGCCGGCTCCGGCTTCGCGCACGACGAGGACGAGCTGCGCCGCATCGCCGGACAGGGCCTCACGCTCTCGCCGACCACCGAGGTGCTCCTGGAGGAGTCCATCCTCGGCTGGAAGGAGTACGAGCTGGAGCTGATGCGCGACAAGAACGACAACGTCGTGGTCGTCTGCTCCATCGAGAACTTCGACCCGATGGGCGTCCACACCGGTGACTCGATCACCGTCGCCCCGGCGATGACGCTCACCGACCGCGAGTACCAGCGGCTGCGCGACATCGGCATCGCGATCATCCGCGAGGTCGGCGTCGACACCGGCGGCTGCAACATCCAGTTCGCCATCGACCCGACCGACGGCCGGGTCATCGTGATCGAGATGAACCCGCGCGTCTCCCGCTCCTCGGCGCTCGCCTCCAAGGCCACCGGCTTCCCGATCGCCAAGATCGCCGCCAAGCTGGCCGTCGGTTACACGCTCGACGAGATCCCCAACGACATCACCGAGAAGACCCCGGCCTCCTTCGAGCCGACCCTCGACTACGTCGTGGTCAAGGCCCCGCGGTTCGCCTTCGAGAAGTTCCCCTCCGCCGACTCCACCCTCACCACCACCATGAAGTCGGTGGGCGAGGCCATGGCGATCGGCCGGAACTTCACCGAGGCGCTCCAGAAGGCGCTCCGCTCGCTGGAGAAGAAGGGCTCGCAGTTCACCTTCGTCGGCGAGCCCGGCGACAAGGCCGAGCTGCTGGCCGAGGCGGTCCGCCCGACCGACGGCCGGATCAACACCGTCATGCAGGCGATCAGGGCCGGCGCCACCCAGGAAGAGGTCTTCGACGCCACGAAGATCGACCCCTGGTTCGTCGACCAGCTCTTCCTGATCAAGGAGATCGCCGACGAGCTCGCCGCCGCCGACGAGCTGGGCCCCGAGCTGCTGGCCGAGGCCAAGCGGCACGGCTTCTCCGACGCGCAGATCGCCGAGATCCGCAGCCTGCGCGAGGACGTCGTGCGCGAGGTGCGGCACGCGCTGGGCATCCGCCCGGTCTACAAGACGGTCGACACCTGCGCCGCCGAGTTCGCCGCGAAGACGCCGTACTTCTACTCCTCCTACGACGAGGAGAACGAGGTCGCGTCCCGCACCAGGCCCGCGGTGATCATCCTCGGCTCCGGCCCCAACCGCATCGGCCAGGGCATCGAGTTCGACTACTCCTGCGTCCACGCCTCCTTCGCGCTGAGCGACGCGGGCTACGAGACCGTGATGGTCAACTGCAACCCGGAGACCGTCTCCACCGACTACGACACCTCCGACCGCCTGTACTTCGAGCCGCTGACGCTGGAGGACGTGCTGGAGATCGTGCACGCGGAGACCCTCGCCGGACCGGTCGCCGGTGTCGTCGTCCAGCTCGGCGGCCAGACCCCGCTGGGCCTGTCGCAGGCGCTCAAGGACAACGGTGTGCCGGTCGTCGGCACGTCCCCGGAGGCCATCCACGCCGCCGAGGACCGCGGTGCCTTCGGCCGCGTCCTGGCCGAGGCCGGACTCCCCGCCCCGAAGCACGGCACGGCCACCACCTTCGACGAGGCCAAGGCCATCGCCGACGAGATCGGCTACCCCGTCCTCGTCCGCCCCAGCTACGTGCTCGGCGGCCGCGGCATGGAGATCGTGTACGACGAGATGCGCCTCTCCTCGTACATCGCCGAGTCCACCGAGATCAGCCCCACCCGGCCGGTCCTGGTCGACCGCTTCCTCGACGACGCCATCGAGATCGACGTCGACGCGCTCTACGACGGCACCGAGCTCTACCTCGGCGGCGTCATGGAGCACATCGAGGAAGCCGGCATCCACTCCGGCGACTCCGCCTGCGCGCTGCCCCCGATCACGCTCGGCGGCTACGACATCAAGCGGCTGCGGGCCTCCACCGAGGGCATCGCCAAGGGCGTCGGCGTACGCGGACTGATCAACATCCAGTTCGCGCTCTCCGGCGACATCCTCTACGTCCTGGAGGCCAACCCGCGCGCCTCCCGCACCGTCCCCTTCACCTCGAAGGCGACCGCGGTCCCGCTCGCCAAGGCCGCCGCCCGCATCTCGCTGGGCGCGACCATCGCCGAGCTGCGCGCCGAGGGCCTGCTCCCGGCCGAGGGCGACGGCGGCACCCTGCCGCTGGACGCGCCGATCTCCGTCAAGGAGGCCGTCATGCCGTGGTCGCGCTTCCGCGACATCCACGGCCGCGGCGTCGACACCGTCCTCGGCCCGGAAATGCGCTCCACCGGTGAGGTCATGGGCATCGACTCGGTCTTCGGCACGGCGTACGCCAAGTCGCAGGCCGGCGCGTACGGCCCGCTGCCCACCAAGGGCCGCGCCTTCATCTCCGTCGCCAACCGCGACAAGCGCTCGATGATCTTCCCGGCGCGCGAACTCGTCGCCCACGGCTTCGAGCTGCTCGCCACCTCCGGCACCGCCGAGGTCCTCAAGCGCAACGGCATCAACGCCACGGTCGTGCGCAAGCAGTCCGAGGGCGTGGGCCCGCAGGGCGAGAAGACCATCGTCCAGCTGATCCACGACGGCGAGGTCGACCTCATCGTCAACACGCCGTACGGGACGGGCGGCCGCCTCGACGGCTACGAGATCCGTACCGCGGCCGTGGCCCGGTCCGTGCCGTGCCTGACGACGGTCCAGGCGCTCGCCGCCGCCGTCCAGGGCATCGACGCGCTCACCCACGGGGGCGTCGGCGTCAGGTCCCTCCAGGAACACGCGGAGCATCTGACCGCGGCCCGCGACTAGCAGAACGGCAGGGGGACACCGGAAACGGTGTCCCCCTCTCCGTGAGGACACCGAGGACACCCCGATGTACAAGTTCTTCTTCCGCCTGGTCTTCAAGCGGATGGACCCGGAACAGGCCCACTACCTGGCCTTCCGGTGGATCCGCCTCGCCGCCCGGATCCCCGTGCTGCGCACCTTCGTCGCCGCCGCGCTCGCGCCCCGGTACGAGGAACTGCGCACCGAGGCCCTCGGCCTGCGGATGCACGGCCCGTTCGGCCTCGCCGCCGGCTTCGACAAGAACGCCGTCGCGATCGACGGCATGTCGATGCTCGGCTTCGACCACGTCGAGATCGGAACGGTCACCGGCGAGCCGCAGCCCGGCAACCCCAAGAAGCGCCTCTTCCGGCTCGTCCAGGACCGCGCGCTGATCAACCGCATGGGCTTCAACAACGAGGGCTCGGCCGCCGTCGCCGCCCGCCTCGCCGCCCGCAGGCCGGTCTTCCGGACCACGGTCGGCGTCAACATCGGCAAGACGAAGGTCGTGCCGGAGGCCGAGGCGGCCGCCGACTACGTGAAGTCCACCGAGCGGCTCGCCGCCCACGCCGACTACCTCGTCGTGAACGTCTCCTCGCCCAACACCCCGGGGCTGCGCAACCTCCAGGCCACCGAGGCGCTGCGGCCCCTGCTCGGCGCCGTGCGCGAGGCGGCCGACCGGACCGTCACCGGACGCCGGGTCCCGCTGCTCGTCAAGATCGCCCCGGACCTCGCGGACGAGGACGTCGACGCGGTCGCGGACCTCGCGGTCGAGCTGGGCCTGGACGGCATCATCGCCACCAACACCACCATCGCCCGCCAGGGCCTCGGCCTGAAGTCCTCGCCGTCCCTGGTCCAGGAGACCGGCGGACTCTCCGGCGCCCCCCTCAAGGCCCGCTCCCTGGAGGTGCTGAGCCGCCTCTACGCCCGCGTGGGCGACCGGATCACCCTGGTCGGCGTCGGGGGCATCGAGAACGCCGAGGACGCCTGGCAGCGCATCCTGGCCGGCGCCACCCTCGTCCAGGGCTACAGCGCCTTCATCTACGAGGGGCCGTTCTACGCCCGCGCCATCCACAAGGGCCTGGCCGCGCGCCTGGCCGCCTCCCCGTACGCCACCCTCGCCGAGGCCGTCGGCGCAGAGACCAGGAAGGCCACCGCATGAGCACCGAACACTTCGGCGCGCGCCTGCGCCGCGCCATGGACACCCGGGGCCCGCTGTGCGTCGGCATCGACCCGCACGCCTCGCTGCTCACCGCCTGGGGGCTGAACGACGACGTCGCCGGGCTCGAACGCTTCACGCGCACCGTCGTGGAGGCACTGGCCGACCGGGTCGCCGTGCTCAAGCCGCAGTCCGCGTTCTTCGAGCGCTTCGGCTCGCGCGGCATCGCCGTCCTGGAGAAGGCGGTCCAGGAGGCGCGGGCGGCCGGCGCGCTGGTGCTGATGGACGCCAAGCGCGGCGACATCGGCTCCACCATGGGCGCCTACGCGGCGACCTACCTGGAGAAGGACTCGCCACTGTTCTCGGACGCGGTCACCGTCTCGCCGTACCTCGGCTTCGGCTCGCTGCGTCCGGCGCTCGACGCGGCGGTCCTGTCCGGCGCGGGCGTCTTCGTGCTGGCCCTCACCTCCAACCCGGAGGGCGCCGAGGTGCAGCGCGCCACCGCCGCCGACGGCCGCTCGCTGGCCCAGCTCATGCTCGACCACATGGCCGCCGAGAACGAGGGGATGGCCCCGCTCGGCTCCGTCGGCGCGGTGGTCGGAGCCACGCTCGGGGACGCGGGGGCGAACCTGGCGATCAACGGCCCGCTGCTCGCTCCCGGCATCGGGGCGCAGGGCGCGACGCCCGCGGATCTGCCCGGAGTCTTCGGCGCCTCGGTGGGCAATGTGGTGCCCAGCGTGAGCCGCGGCGTACTGAGTCAGGGACCGGACGTGGCGGGGCTGCGGGGTGCCGCCGAACGGCTCACGGACGAGATCCGGGCGGCCGTGACGGGTGGCTGACCATGCCACGTAACCGGGTGTTGACTCTTTCCTGACCAAAAAACTCGGTTGTTATGCCAGAAATGTCCTGGTCGGCCAAGGCTGACCAGGACTTTTCGTTGGTTCTCGCTGACTCCGGCGGCCTTGGCCGCTAGTCTCCGACGAGAGCCGACGTACACAAGTTGTCCGTCGCTCACCTGGTGTGGAGCTTTCCGGCTTCCTCACCGGTCCGTATCCGACAGATCGACATCCGAGGTGACGTAGGCGTGGCTCTTCCGCCCCTTACCCCTGAACAGCGCGCAGCCGCGCTCGAAAAGGCCGCCGCGGCTCGCCGGGAGCGGGCCGAGGTCAAGAATCGACTCAAGCACTCCGGCGCCTCCCTCCACGAGGTCATCAAGCAGGGCCAGGAGAACGACGTCATCGGCAAGATGAAGGTCTCCGCCCTTCTGGAGTCCCTGCCGGGCGTGGGCAAGGTCCGCGCCAAGCAGATCATGGAGCGGCTCGGCATCTCCGAGAGCCGCCGGGTCCGGGGTCTCGGCTCCAACCAGATCGCATCACTGGAGCGTGAGTTCGGCGGCAGCGCCGCCTGACGTTCTCAGGCACTCCTGAGAACCTGGATAATCGCTCCATGGCTGCAACATCCCGGGGGACGTCCCCCGTACCCCCGGACGTACGTCCGCGGCTGACCGTGCTCTCCGGCCCCTCCGGGGTCGGCAAGAGCACGGTCGTCGCTCATATGCGCAAGGTCCACCCCGAGGTCTGGCTCTCGGTGTCGGCGACGACCCGCAAGCCGCGCCCCGGCGAGCGCAACGGTGTCCACTACTTCTTCGTGGACAACGAGGAGTTCGACAAGCTGATCGCCAACGGCGAGCTGCTGGAGTGGGCCGAGTTCGCGGGCAACCGCTACGGCACGCCCCGCCGCGCCGTGCTCGACCGCCTGGAGGCGGGCGAGCCGGTGCTGCTGGAGATCGATCTCCAGGGTGCCCGGCTGGTCCGGCAGTCGATGTCGGACGCCCGGCTGGTCTTCCTGGCCCCGCCGAGCTGGGAGGAGCTGGTCCGCCGGCTCACCGGCCGCGGCACCGAGGCGCCCGAGGTGATCGACCGCCGGCTCGCCGCCGCCAAGGTCGAACTGGCCGCCGAGGCCGAGTTCGACATGACGCTGGTCAACACCTCCGTCGAGGACGTGGCCCGTGAGCTGCTAGCCTTGATGCTGGAGGCTTCCGGCCAGCGTGCCGACAGCGACTGATAAACGCTGAGGAATGCTGACGCATTCGGTACGCGCCACCGCGGAACTCCGCACCGTCAAAGATTTCTTTGATCTTTACCCCCTTCGGAAGGCAGAGAGTGTCCTCTTCCATCACCACGCCCGAGGGCATCATCAACCCGCCGATTGATGAGCTCCTCGAGGCCACCGACTCGAAGTACAGCCTCGTGATCTACGCCGCCAAGCGCGCGCGCCAGATCAACGCGTACTACTCGCAGCTCGGCGAGGGTCTCCTGGAGTACGTCGGTCCGCTCGTCGACACCCACGTGCACGAGAAGCCGCTCTCGATCGCGCTCCGCGAGATCAACGCGGGCCTGCTCACCTCCGAGGCCATCGAGGGCCCCGCGCAGTAAGCAGGAATTGCACCTTCACCTCAGGCCCGGCGGCCGCGACCGCCGGGCCTGAGGTGTGTCCGGGGCGACAGCGGCGGACCGGCCCCGGTGAGGCAGCATGGGGGGTGTTCGTATCCGAGTGCGGGGAGACGCAGTGGACAAGCCGAAGGTCGTTCTGGGGGTCAGCGGAGGCATCGCCGCGTACAAGGCGTGCGAACTGCTGCGCCGGCTGACCGAGTCCGGTCATGACGTGCGCGTCGTACCGACCGAGTCGTCGCTGCACTTCGTGGGAGCGGCCACCTGGTCCGCGCTCTCCGGCCACCCGGTCTCCACCGAGGTCTGGAACGACGTCCACGAGGTGCCGCACGTCAGGATCGGGCAGGGCGCCGATCTGGTGGTCGTCGCCCCCGCCACCGCCGACATGCTCGCCAAGGCGGCCCACGGCCTCGCCGACGACCTGCTCACCAACACGCTGCTCACCGCCCGCTGTCCGGTCGTCTTCGCGCCCGCCATGCACACCGAGATGTGGGAGCACCCCGCCACCCAGGAGAACGTCGCCACGCTGCGCCGCCGGGGCGCCGTCGTGATCGAGCCCGCCGTCGGCCGGCTGACCGGTGTCGACACCGGCAAGGGCCGGCTGCCCGATCCCGGGGAGATCTTCGAGGTCTGCCGCCGGGTACTGGCCCGCGGACCCGTCGAACCCGACCTGGCCGGCCGCCATGTGGTGATCAGCGCGGGCGGTACGCGCGAGCCGCTCGACCCGGTGCGCTACCTCGGCAACCGCTCCTCCGGCAAGCAGGGCTACGCCCTGGCCCGTACCGCGGTCGCCCGCGGCGCCCGGGTCACCCTCGTCGAGGCCAACACCGGCCTGCCCGACCCGGCAGGCGCCGACGTCCTGCACGTGGGGACCGCAGTGCAGCTCCGCGAGGTCGTGCTCAAGGCGGCGGCGGACGCCGACGTGGTCGTGATGGCGGCGGCGGTCGCCGACTTCCGCCCCGCCGAGTACGCCACAGGGAAGATCAAGAAGAAGGACGGCCAGGAGCCCGCGCCCATCACGCTGGTCCGCAACCCCGACATCCTCGCCGAGGTGGCCGGTGAACGCGCCCGGCCGGAGCAGATCGTCGTCGGATTCGCCGCCGAGACCGACGACGTCCTCGCCAACGGCCGGGAGAAGCTCCGCCGCAAGGGCTGCGACCTCCTCGTCGTCAACGAGGTGGGGGAGCGCCGGACCTTCGGTTCGGAGGAGAACGAGGCGGTGGTGCTCGCCGCCGACGGTGGAGAGACCCAGGTGCCGTACGGTCCCAAGGAAGCGCTCGCCGACACGGTCTGGGATCTCGTGTCGTCACGTCTCGGATGAATTTCTCGTGACGTGTCCGTGGCCGGGCCGAAACCCTTGGGATATGGGCGTAAATGGCATCGCCCGAGGGGAATCGGCCCGCTCCGCAGGGCCGTGCCGCAGGTCACAGAACTCCCAAAGGGCGAGACACGTGGTCCGCCGGACGGGCGCGAACGATAAACTGACCCCCGGACCGTGCCGGGCGCAGCTCCCGGCCGTCCGCCAAATGATCAGCCAGCAGCCGCTGCAACCCCAGGGAGCGATGTGTCCCGCCGTCTCTTCACCTCGGAGTCCGTCACCGAGGGTCACCCCGACAAGATCGCTGACCAGATCAGCGACACCATTCTCGACGCGCTGCTGCGCGAGGACCCCCGGTCCCGCGTCGCCGTCGAGACCTTGATCACCACCGGTCTGGTGCATGTTGCGGGTGAGGTCACGACCAAGGCCTACGCCGACATTCCGACCCTCGTACGCAACAAGGTCCTGGAGATCGGCTACGACTCCTCGAAGAAGGGCTTCGACGGTGCCTCCTGCGGTGTCTCGGTGTCCATCGGGGCGCAGTCTCCCGACATCGCGCAGGGTGTCGACACCGCTTACGAGAAGCGGGTCGAGGGCGACGAGGACGAGCTCGACAAGCAGGGCGCCGGCGACCAGGGCCTGATGTTCGGCTACGCCTGCGACGAGACGCCCGAGCTGATGCCGCTCCCGATCCACCTCGCGCACCGGCTCTCCCGCCGGCTCTCCGAGGTCCGCAAGAACGGGACCATCCCGTACCTGCGCCCCGACGGCAAGACGCAGGTCACCATCGAGTACGACGGCGACAAGGCCGTCCGCCTCGACACGGTCGTCGTCTCCTCGCAGCACGCCAGCGACATCGACCTCGACTCGCTGCTCGCGCCCGACATCCGCGAGTTCGTCGTCGAGCACGTGCTCGGGCAGCTGATCGAGGACGGCATCAAGCTGGACACCGACGGCTACCGGCTGCTGGTCAACCCGACCGGGCGCTTCGAGATCGGCGGCCCGATGGGCGACGCGGGTCTGACCGGCCGCAAGATCATCATCGACACCTACGGCGGCATGGCCCGTCACGGCGGCGGTGCCTTCTCGGGCAAGGACCCGTCGAAGGTCGACCGCTCCGCCGCCTACGCCATGCGCTGGGTCGCCAAGAACGTCGTCGCCGCGGGCCTCGCCGCCCGTTGCGAGGTGCAGGTCGCGTACGCGATCGGAAAGGCCGAGCCGGTCGGTCTGTTCGTCGAGACGTTCGGCACCGCCGCCGTCGACACCGAGAAGATCGAGCACGCCATCGGCGAGGTCTTCGACCTCCGCCCGGCCGCGATCATCCGCGACCTCGACCTGCTCCGCCCGATCTACGCCCAGACCGCGGCCTACGGCCACTTCGGCCGTGAGCTTCCCGACTTCACCTGGGAGCGCACCGACCGCGTGGACGCGCTGCGCGCGGCGGCCGGACTGTAGGCCCGCCGCCTTTTGGTCCGTACGCCGGGGCCCGGACACCGCACATGGTGTCCGGGCCCCGGCGCGTCCGGGCCCCGGCACCGCCTCGACGGGGCCGCTGTCAGTCGTGTCTGGTAGGAATTTGGCTGTGAGCAGCGACAACGAGCGATCCGAGGACCCCGGCGACGGGGCCCCGGAGCAGCTTGCGCTGATCCGGGAGACGGTGCGCAAGGCCAAGGTGCCCCGGGCCAAGCCGCGGACCTGGCGCGGCGCCGCGCTCGCCAAGGAGCTTCCCGTTGCCCGGGTGCTGGTCAACAAGGGCGTGCTCCACCTCGACCAGTACTTCGACTACGCGGTGCCCGAGGAGCTCGACGCCGAGGCCCGGCCGGGAGTGCGGGTGCGGGTCCGCTTCGGGGCCGGGGGACGCAATGTGCGCGGCGGCCGGCGCGAGGGCGGCGGGCTGATCGACGGCTTCCTCGTCGAGCGGCTCGCCGAGTCGGACTACCCGGGCGCCCTCGCCGCGCTCGCCTCCGTCGTCTCGACCGAACCGGTGCTGGGCCCCGAGCTGCTCGCGCTCGCGCGGTCCGTCGCCGACCGCTACGCGGGCAGCCTCGCCGATGTGCTCCAGCTCGCCGTGCCGCCACGCAACGCGAGGGCCGAGTCCAGACCCTCGCCCGAGCCGCTGCCCCCGCCGCCCGCGCCGTCGCCGGGGAGCTGGGAGCGGTACGCACAGGGGCCGGCGTTCCTGCGGGCACTGGCCGAGGGCGGTGCCCCCCGGGCCGTCTGGACCGCGCTGCCCGGACCCCACTGGCCCGAGGAGATCGCCAGGGCCATGGCCGCGACGCTCGCGTCCGGGCGCGGCGCCCTCGTCGTCGTCCCCGACGGCCGGACCGCCGCTCGGGTGGACGCCGCACTCACCGCGCTGCTCGGCCCCGGGCGCCACGCGCTGCTGACCGCCGACTCCGGACCGGAGAAGCGGTACCGGGAGTGGCTCGCCGTGCGGCGCGGCTCGGTACGGGCGGTCGTCGGGACGCGAGCGGCGATGTTCGCCCCGGTCGCGGACCTCGGCCTGGTCGCGGTCTGGGACGACGGGGACGCCAGTCACAGCGACGACAACGCGCCCTTCCCGCACGTCCGCGAAGTGCTCGAACTGCGGGCCGCGCACGGCCGCTGCGCCTTCCTGCTCGGCGGTACGAGCTGCACGGTGGAGGCCGCCCAGCTGGTCGAGAGCGGCTGGGCGCTGCCGCTGCGCGCGGACCGGGAGCAGCTGCGGACCGCGGCGCCCCTGGTCCGTACGGTCGGCGACGGCGAGCTGGTGCGGGACGGCGCCGCGCGGGCCGCCCGGTTGCCCAGCCTGGCCTGGCAGACGGTACGGGACGGGCTGCGCAGTGGCCCCGTCCTGGTCCAGGTGCCGCGCCGGGGATACGCGCCGCGCCTCGCCTGCGAGCGCTGCCGCGAGCCCGCCCGGTGCCGGCACTGCGCGGGACCGCTTCAGGCACCGGACCAGCAGGCGCTCGACTGCGCCTGGTGCGGTCGGGCCGAGACGTCCTGGCACTGCGCCGCCTGCGGATCCCACCGGCTGCGGGCCCAGATCGTCGGCGCCCGCCGTACGGCCGAGGAGCTCGGCCGGGCGTTCCCCGCCGTGCCGGTGCGGACCTCCGGCCGCGACCACATCCTCGACTCGGTGCCGGACGTCCCCGCGCTGGTCGTCAGCACCCCCGGCGCCGAGCCGGTGGCCGAGGGCGGCTACGCGGCCGCCCTGCTGCTGGACGGCTGGGCCATGGTGGGACGACCCGACCTCAGGGCCGGCGAGGAGGCGCTGCGCCGCTGGACGGCCGCGGCCTCGCTGGTGCGCGGCCAGCCGGAGGGCGGCACGGTGGTGGTCGTCGCCGAGCCGACGCTGCGGCCGGTGCAGGCCCTGGTGCGCTGGGACCCGGTCGGCCACGCCCGTCGTGAGCTGGCGGAGCGGGCCGAGCTGGGCTTCCCGCCGGTGTCCCGGATGGCCGCGGTGACCGGCGGGCCCGAGGCGCTGACCGCGTTCCTCGCGGCGGCCGAGCTGCCGCCGGAGGCGGAGGTGCTGGGCCCGGTCCCGGTACCGGTCACCGGACCGGGCAGGCCCCGCAGACCCGGGGACGCGCCCCACGGGGAGTCCTGGGAGCGGGTCCTGCTCAGGGTGCCTCCGGGCAGCGGGGCGGGGCTGGCGGCCGCGTTGAAGACCGCGCAGGCGGCCCGGATGTCCCGGGGGAGCGGCGAGCAGGTCCGGATCAGGGTGGATCCGCCGGACATCGGGTGACGCGGTGGGCCCGGGGCCGGGCGGCGCTGCGGAGCGCGCGGCGTCCGGCGCCGTCCGGGGGCCGGGAGCCCGGGTGCGGGTATGCGGCTGCCCCGCCGGGCGTCGGCGCGGCGGGGCAGGGAGCGGGGCGGTCAGCCGTTGCGCGGGCCGGGGAAGACGCCGGGGCGCAGGTCCTCGCGCAGTGACGGGCGGTCCGCCGAAGGCTGCGGAGGCATGGAGCGCGCGGCAGGCACGACGGGCGGCAGCGCGGACGGGTTGGCGGAGCCGGGCAGCGGGCGCGGCACCGCGGTCTCCGCGCCGGATTCGGCCGCCCCCGGCTGGCGGGCGTTGCGGCGTGCACCGTAGCGGCGGTGCACCGCCTGCTTGGTGACCCCGAGCGCGGAGCCCACCGCGTCCCAGGAGAAGCCCAGCGAGCGGTCGAAGTCGACCGCCGCGGTGACCAGGGTCTCGACGCTGTCGCGCAGTTCCTGGGCGAGCCTGACAGTGGGGGCCGGGGCCCTGCCGTAGACGACGAAGCCCGTGGACGGGCCGGAGCGGCGCGGACGGTAGACGTTGCCCAGTTGGGCGGTGAGCGTGCGCAGCGCGTCCACCTGCCGCCGGACCCGCTCGATGTCGCGCACCAACAGATGCAGACTGGCCCTCGCTTGGGCGTCGTGGGTTGCGTGGTCGGCCATGAAGAAGCCTCTCGAACCGGCGTTGAAAGGGATCGGGCCGCACCGTGGCGGCTCGCTTCGGTCAATCTCTCTTGACCAACGCCTCACCTGTGGATCTGGTCACGCTTCAGGGGCGCGTGCGGCCTTCAGAGGGGCGCGCAGTCATGCGTACGCCCCCCGGCCGCCGGGCCCATAGACTGGTGCGTTGCTCGTCACCGTACGTTCCGGCCCGAGAGGCAGTCAGCCACCCATGAAGCTCGTCTTCGCAGGCACCCCCGAGGTAGCCGTACCCGCCCTGGACGCCCTGATCGCCTCCGACCGGCACGAGGTGGCCGCCGTCGTGACCCGGCCCGACGCCCCCGCCGGGCGGGGCCGCCGCCTGGTCGCCAGCCCCGTCGCCGAGCGCGCCGAGGAAGCCGGCATCGAGGTGCTCAAGCCCGCCCGGCCGCGCGACGAGGACTTCCTCGCCCGGCTGCGGGAGATCGCCCCGGACTGCTGCCCGGTCGTCGCCTACGGTGCGCTGCTCCCCAAGGAGGCGCTCGCCGTCCCCGCCCGGGGCTGGGTCAACCTCCACTTCTCGCTGCTGCCCGCCTGGCGCGGTGCGGCCCCCGTGCAGCACGCGGTCATGGCCGGGGACGAGGTGACCGGCGCGTCGACCTTCCTGATCGAGGAGGGGCTCGACTCCGGCCCGGTCTACGGCGTGCTCACCGAGGAGGTGCGTCCCACCGACACCAGCGGCGACCTGCTCACCCGGCTGGCGTTCGCCGGTGCCGGGCTGCTCGTCGCCACGATGGACGGCATCGAGGACGGCACCCTGCACGCCGTGCCGCAGCCCGCCGACGGGATCACCCTCGCACCGAAGATCACGGTCGAGAACGCCCAGGTGGACTGGTCCGCCCCGGCCCTGCGGGTCGACCGCGTGGTGCGCGGCTGCACGCCCGCGCCCGGCGCGTGGACGCTGTTCCGGGGGGAGCGGCTGAAGCTGATCCAGGCGGTGCCCGTGCTGGACCGTGCCGATCTGGCGCCCGGCGAGCTGTCGGCGGCCAAGAACAACGTGTACGTGGGCACCGGATCGCACGCGGTCGAGCTGCTCTGGGTCCAGCCCCAGGGCAAGAAGCCGATGCGGGCCGCGGACTGGGCCCGCGGGGTGCGGATCGCCCACGGCGAGCTGCTGGAGGGCTGAGGCTCTCCGGGGCCGGGGCGGCGACGTAGGCTGGGAGGGTTCGCCCCCTCACCATCAGCGGAGCACCTTTCACGTGAACGACCAGCAGCGTCGCCGTCCCGCCAAGCCGCATCGCCGCCCCAAGAAGGACCCCGTCCGGTTCCTCGCCTTCGAGGCCCTCAGGGCCGTCGACGAACGGGACGCGTACGCCAACCTCGTCCTGCCCCCGCTGCTGAAGAAGGCCCGTGCCAAGGGCGACTTCGACAACCGGGACGCGGCGCTGGCGACCGAGCTGGTCTACGGGACGTTGCGCCGCCAGGGGACGTACGACGCGATCGTCGCGGCCTGCATCGACCGGCCGCTGCGCGAGGTCGACCCGCCGGTCCTGGACGTGCTGAACATGGGCGTCCACCAGCTGCTCGGCACCCGGATCCCCACCCACGCCGCGGTCTCCGCCAGCGTGGAGCTGGCGCGGGTGGTGCTCGGCGAGGGACGGGCCAAGTTCGTGAACGCGGTACTGCGCAAGGTCTCCGCGAACGACCTCGACGGCTGGGTGGCCGAGGTGGCCCCCTCGTACGAGGAGGACGCCGAGGACCACCTCGCGGTCGTGCACTCGCATCCGCGGTGGGTCGTCTCCGCGCTGTGGGACGCGCTGGGCGGCGGCCGCGCCGGGATCGAGGACCTGCTGGAAGCGGACAACGAGCGGCCCGAGGTCACCCTGGTCGCCCGCCCCGGCCGCTCCACCACCGAGGAGCTGCTGACCGCACTCGGCGACGAGAACGGCCTGCAGGGCCGCTGGTCCCCGTACGCCGTACGGATGGCGGAGGGCGGTGAGCCCGGCGCGCTGACCGCTGTCCAGGAGGGCCGCGCGGGGGTCCAGGACGAGGGCAGCCAGCTGGTGGCCGCCGCCCTCGCCGACGCACCCGTGGAGGGCAGCGACAGCCGCTGGCTCGACGGGTGCGCCGGCCCCGGCGGCAAGGCGGCCCTGCTCGCCGCGCTCGCCGCCGAACGGGGCGCCGCGCTGCTCGCCGCCGAGAAGCAGCCGCACCGGGCCCGCCTCGTCGAGCGCGCGCTGGCCGGCAACCCCGGCTCCTACCAGGTGATCACCGCCGACGGCACCCGCCCGCCGTGGCGGCCCGGCAGCTTCGACCGGGTCCTCATGGACGTGCCGTGCTCGGGTCTGGGTGCCCTGCGGCGCCGCCCGGAGGCGCGCTGGCGCCGCCGCAAGGAGGACCTGGAGAACTTCGCCCCGCTCCAACGCGGCCTGCTGCGCGAGGCGTTGAAGGCGGTGCGGGTCGGCGGCGTCGTCGGCTACGCGACCTGCTCGCCGCACCTCGCGGAGACCCGGGTGGTCGTCGACGACGTACTCAAGGGGCGCGGCGGCCCGCCCGTGGAGGCCGAGTGGGTGGACGCCCGCCCGCTGATGCCGGGTGTGCCCGCGCTGGGCGACGGCCCCGATGTCCAGCTGTGGCCGCATCTGCACGGCACCGACGCGATGTACCTGGCGCTGCTGCGACGTACCGCCTGATCCCTTCGAGGGCGGCACTCGGGGCCCGCACCCGTTCCGACGGCGGGCCCCGAACCACCCGCCCGGGACCGAAACGCCCGGATCGTGCGGCCGGGAGCGCCCGGATCGCGCGAACTGTAATGATCCCGTGAGGCTTTGGCCCGCACCGGGGCGGGGAAGTGGCGCGGAGCATGGCAGGCTTGGGACATGGCCCAGATCAACCCCAGCATCCTGTCCGCCGACTTCGCCCGTCTCGCCGAGGAGGCGAAGGCGGTCGAAGGCGCCGACTGGCTCCACGTCGATGTGATGGACAACCACTTCGTGCCCAATCTGACCCTCGGCGTGCCCATCGTCGAATCGCTCAGCCGGGCCACGGAGACCCCGCTGGACTGCCATCTGATGATCGAGGACCCGGACCGCTGGGCGCCCCAGTACGTCGAGGCCGGCGCGGGCTCCGTCACCTTCCACGTGGAGGCCGCGGCGGCCCCCGTGCGGCTGGCGCGGGAGATCCGGGCCAAGGGCGCCCGCGCCTCCATGGCGCTCAAGCCCGCGACGCCCATCGAGCCGTACGAGGACCTGCTCCCCGAGCTCGACATGCTTCTGATCATGACGGTGGAGCCGGGCTTCGGCGGCCAGGCCTTCCTGGACATCATGCTGCCGAAGATCCGCCGCACCCGTGAGCTCATCTCCAAGCACGGCCTCGAACTGTGGCTCCAGGTCGACGGCGGCGTCTCCGCCTCCACCATCGAGCGGTGCGCCGAGGCCGGAGCGGACGTCTTCGTCGCGGGTTCGGCGGTGTACGGGGCGAGCGACCCGGCCGAAGCCGTGCGGGCCCTGCGTACCAAGGCCGACGGGGCCACCGCCTCGGCGGCCTGGGCGTGCGGCCACTGACACCGGAACCGGTTCCCGTACCCGATCGCGGGTCGGCCCGGACAAGGGCAGATGAACTCGGTCCGACGGGATCGGGCAAGGAACGCCGGATCTGACAGGATGAACGGCGTATCGAGAGTGTGAACAGCAGTGAGGAGATCGCGGTGTCTGCAATGTCGGCGGGCCGGTCCGCCCTGCGGATGGGGCCCGCGGAGCTGGTGCAGGCGGCGGCCATGGCCCGCCGCTTCTACCTCGAGGGAAAGTCGAAGATCCAGATCGCCGAGGAGTTCGGCGTCAGCCGCTTCAAGGTGGCCCGGGTCCTGGAGACGGCCCTTGAGCGCGACCTCGTACGGATCGAGATCCGCGTCCCCGCCGAACTGGACGCCGAGCGCTCCGACGCGCTCCGCGCCCGCTACGGGCTGCGCCACGCGGTCGTCGTCGAGTCACCGGCCGAGGAGCAGGACGACGCACCGGACCCGGAGAACCTGGGCGAGGTCGCGGCCGATCTTCTCGGCGAACTGGTGAACGAGGGCGATGTGCTCGGGCTGGCCTGGGGCCGGTCCACCATCCACATGGCCGCGGCGCTCGACCGGCTGCCGCCGTGCACGGTGGTCCAGCTGACCGGGGTGTACGACGCGGGGACGGCCGAGCGCGGCTCCGTCGAGGCGGTCCGGCGGGCCGCCCAGGTGTCCGGCGGCGAGGCCCACCCCATCTACGCCCCGATGCTGCTGCCCGACCCGGCGACGGCCGCCGCGCTGCGCCACCAGACCGGGATCGCCCGCGCCTTCGAGTACTTCGACAAGGTGACCGTCGCAGCGGTCTCCATCGGCTCCTGGGAGCCGGGCATCTCGACCGTGCACGACATGCTCAGCGACGAGGAGCGGGCGCACTACGCCTCGCTCGGCGTCGCGGCGGAGATGTCGGCGCACCTCTTCGACACCGAGGGGCGGCGGGTCGGCCGGGACCTGGGGGAGCGGTGCATCACGGTCGAGGCCGACCGGCTGCGCCGGATCCCCGAGGTGGTGGCGATCGCGGGCGGCCAGCGCAAGGCCGCGGCGATCGGGGCGGTGCTGAGGTCCGGGCTGGTCACCAGCCTGGTGACGGACACGGCGGCGGCCGACTACCTGCTGACGGAGTCGGCGGCACCGCAGCGGCCGGCCCTGGAGCGGGCCGACCCGGACGGCGACTGAGCGGCGCCGGGGCGACGCCCGCCGCCCCGGCGCTCGCGGAACACGCGACGCCCGGAACGCGCGATGCCCGGAACGCGCGATGCCCGGAACACGCGACGCCCGGAACGCGCGATGCCCGGACAGCGCGACGCCCGGACAGCGCGACGCCCGGACGGCGTACGCGTCGTCCGGGCGTCGCGTGTTCCGGCGGCTCAGTCCCCGACCGTGCCCAGGACCGTCGCCTCCAGGTACTCCTCGGGCTCCTCGTACTGGCTCACGTCGGCGGGGTTGTAGCGCGGGGTCTGCCGCGACCAGTCCAGGTTGCCGCGCATCCAGCTCTGCATCCCCTCCAGGTACGGGGTGAGCATCCAGGACAGCTGTGGGTACGCCGCCAGCAGCTCGGCCTCGGCGGAGAGGAAGCGCTCCGTCTCCGTGGCGATCCGCGCGCAGACGTGTTCGAGCGCCTGCCGCTCGCCGTAGCCGCGGTGGTGCCGGACCAGATGGACGAGATTGTGGATCTCGCCGAGCACCTGCTCCTTCTCGTACGAGTACACGTCGTTGGCCCAGCACACGACGTTGCACGAGGCTTCCAGCGCGGTGATGAACCGGGAGTCGTTGTGGATCGACTCGGGGGCCTCGATCCCGGCCACGATCTCTATCAGGTCCATGCAGACATGTATCGCGCCGGTGTGGCGCCGCTTGGCGATGTACGTCTCCTCGGACGGCACCACCCCGGCGGCCCGGTTCCCCGCCTCCCAGGTGGTCGTCGTCATGAGATACGTGGTGAGGTGCCACCCGAACCGGGTGCGCCAGTGCGGGGCCGCGGCCGGTGCCGTCCGCTCCCACAGGTCGGCCAGGGCGACCACGGCGGCGGGCAGCCGCCCGTCCGGCAGCGGGGCCGGCTGCTCGCCCGCGATGACGGTCCGCATCAGCTCGACCACGTCCCGCACCCGCTCCGGGCTGCGGCCGAGATGGCCGTCGTCGAGCTGGTCATCGACGAGAAACAGCCATACGAACCAGTCCGCGACGAGGTCGAGATTCTTGCTGTCGGCGGTCGGGTACACCATGCCGACGAAGGAGCCGAAGTCCGCCTGCTCGAAGCGGTCCCTGGCCGAATCACGGTGCACCAGACCGGTGTTGCGGGTCCATTCGTCGAGATGGGCCCGGGTGTTGCCGACGTTCGGGTTGGTGCGCTGGGGGAACGGGCAGTAGATGTCCGGCAGTTCGCTCTCCACGAGTGGGTCGTGATCCTCTCCGGTCGTACGGGTGACGGAAGTTGTGACCCTTCCGGCTGTTCCTCCGAGGCGTCGTCGAGACCCACGGGACCTGCGAGTTTGAAGCTACCCGACCCCTCGTCACCAGGTCCAGGGAAGATGATCGCGAATGATTCGAATGCCTTGCGGGTAGGGTCCGCGAGCAAGGCAGGTGCCACTTGCCCGGGACGCCCGTCCGGTTCCCTCGGAGGAACATACGAACGCGGGTGCCCTTTGCTGTGTCTTCGTGGAAGCGACCTGCTCCGTTTCGTATGAAAAAATGAGCGTTATGCGTTTTCTTGAGCCCGGTACTGGTCGTTACACAGAGTCCCCCTCGGTCCCGTACGACCTCACGTACGACGACGTCTTCATGGTCCCGGGCCGTTCGGCAGTCGGTTCCCGCCAGGGTGTCGATCTCTCCTCGCCCGACGGCACCGGCACCACCATCCCCCTCGTCGTCGCCAACATGACGGCCATCGCGGGCCGCCGGATGGCCGAAACGATCGCCCGCCGCGGCGGCATCGTCGTCATCCCGCAGGACATCCCGATCGAGGTCGTCACCGACGTCATCTCCTGGGTGAAGACGCGCCACCTGGTGCTCGACACACCGATCGTGCTGGCCCCGGGCCAGACGGTCGCCGACGCCCTGTCGCTGCTGCCCAAGCGCGCGCACGGCGCGGGCGTCGTCGTCGACGAGGAGCAGCGGCCCCTCGGCGTCGTCACCGAGCACGACCTGACCGGAGTCGACCGCTTCACCCAGCTCTCCGAGGTCATGTCCAAGGACCTGGTGCTGCTCGACGCGGACATCGACCCGCGCGACGCGTTCAACAAGCTGGACGGCGCCAACCGCAAGCTCGCCCCCGCGGTCGACGCGGACGGCCGGCTCGTCGGCATCCTCACCCGCAAGGCCGCCCTGCGCGCCACCCTGTACACCCCCGCCACCGACGCCGAGGGCAGGCTGCGGATCGCCGCCGCCGTCGGGATCAACGGCGATGTCGCGGGCAAGGCCAAGCAGCTTCTGGACGCGGGCGTCGACACGCTCGTCGTGGACACCGCCCACGGCCACCAGGAGTCCATGATCAACGCGGTCCGGGCCGTGCGCGCGCTCGACCCGCAGGTCCCGATCGTCGCGGGCAACATCGTCGCCGCCGAGGGCGTGCGCGACCTCGTCGAGGCCGGCGCGGACATCATCAAGGTGGGTGTCGGCCCCGGCGCCATGTGCACCACCCGGATGATGACCGGCGTGGGCCGGCCCCAGTTCTCCGCCGTCCTGGAGTGCGCCGCCGAGGCGAAGAAGTACGGCAAGCACGTCTGGGCGGACGGCGGCGTCCGGCACCCGCGCGATGTCGCCATGGCGCTCGCCGCGGGCGCGTCCAACGTGATGATCGGCTCCTGGTTCGCCGGTACGTACGAGTCGCCCGGCGACCTCCAGCAGTCCGCCGACGGCCGCTTCTACAAGGAGTCCTTCGGCATGGCGTCCGCGCGCGCCGTGAAGAATCGCACCTCGGACGAGTCCGCCTACGACCGGGCCCGCAAGGCGCTCTTCGAGGAGGGCATCTCCACCTCGCGGATGTTCCTCGACCCGGCCAGGCCCGGTGTCGAGGACCTGATCGACTCGATCATCGCGGGTGTCCGCTCCTCCTGCACCTACGCCGGCGCGGCCTCGCTGGCGGAGTTCGCCGAGAAGGCGGTCGTCGGGGTGCAGAGCGCCGCCGGCTACGCCGAGGGCAAGCCGCTGCACGCCAGCTGGAGCTGATCCCACGACCCGATGGATTCCGGTGCCCCTCCCGGCCGCTTCGGCCCGGAGGGGCACCGGCGTTTCCGGGCGGCTGCGACGGGCGGCTGCGACGGGCGGCGCGGATGACCGGTTCCGGTCCTCCGGCGGCGCGTCGGCCCGCTTCAACCCCATTGAAATATAAGTAACATGAAGCCCAGTCAGCCGCCCGTTCCTCAGTGGTAAGGGATCTCATGTCCTTCTTCACCGACCTGGCCCATCAGTACATCGACGGAGAGTGGAGGCCGGGCAAGGGGTCCTGGGACATCATCGACTTCAATCCGTACAACGGTGAGAAGCTCGCCTCGATCACGGTCGCCACGGCCGACGAGGTGGACCAGGCGTACCGGTCCGCGCAGGACGCCCAGCGGGCCTGGGGCGACACCAACCCGTACAAGCGGCGGGCGGTGCTGGAGCGGGCGCTGCGGATCGTCGAGGAGCGCGAGTCCGAGATCGGTGACGCGATCGTCGCGGAGCTGGGCGGCACCCGGCTGAAGGCGGCCTTCGAGCTGCACCTGGCCAAGGAGTTCCTGCGGGAGTCGGTCCAGCTCGCGCTGCGGCCCTCCGGGCAGATCCTGCCCTCGCCGACCGAGGGCAAGGAGAACCGGGTCTACCGGGTGCCCGTCGGCGTCGTCGGCGTCATCAGCCCCTTCAACTTCCCGTTCCTGCTGTCCCTGAAGTCGGTCGCCCCCGCCCTGGCGCTCGGCAACGCGGTGGTGCTCAAGCCGCACCAGAACACCCCGGTCTGCGGCGGCACGCTGGTGGCGAAGGTGTTCGAGGAGGCCGGGCTGCCGGCCGGCCTGCTCAACGTCGTGGTCACCGACATCGCCGAGATCGGCGACGCCCTGCTGGAGCACCCCGTTCCGCAGGTCATCTCCTTCACCGGCTCGGACAAGGTGGGGCGGCACGTCGCCACGGTCTGCGCGGCCAACCTCAAGCGCGCCGTGCTCGAACTCGGCGGCAACAGCGCGCTGATCGTCCTCGACGACGCCGATCTCGACTACGCCGTGGACGCGGCCGTCTTCAGCCGGTACGTGCACCAGGGCCAGGTCTGCATGGCCGCCAACCGGATCCTGGTCGACCGGGCGGTGGAGAAGGAGTTCACCGAGAAGTTCGTCGCCAAGGTCGCCTCGCTCAAGGTCGGGGACCCGGCGGAGCCGGACACCGTGATCGGCCCGCTGATCAACTCCTCGCAGGCCGAGGCGATTTCCTCGCTCGTCGACCAGACCGTGGCGGCCGGCGCGACGGCGCTGCTGCACGGCCGGGCCGACGGCAATCTGGTGAGCCCGTCCGTGCTGACCGGGCTGGCCGCCGATTCCCCCGTCCTGTCCCAGGAGATCTTCGGGCCGGTCGCGCTCGTCGTCCCGTTCGACGGCGAGGACGAGGCGGTACGGATCGCCAACGACACCCCGTACGGCCTGAGCGGCGCGGTGCACACCGGCGACATCGAGCGCGGCGTACGGGTCGGGCAGCGCATCCACACCGGCATGATCCACATCAACGACGGCACGGTCCACGACGAGCCGATCGTCCCCTTCGGCGGCGAGAAGAGCTCCGGCCTCGGCCGGCTCAACGGCGAGGCCATGATCGAGGCCTTCACCACCCAGAAGTGGATCTCGGTGCAGCACGGCCGCTCGCGGTTCCCGTTCTGACCGGTCGCACAACGCCGTGGGCGGGCCCGGGAGCGGGCGGCGCCGTGGTCTACTTCGGGGGCGGCCCGCGGCCGCGCCCGAAGCAGACCATCGCAGAGAAGTGAACCGCCCGAAGTGCGCCTGAACGACCTCGACGAACGCATCGTCCACGCCCTCGCCGAAGACGCCCGGCGCTCCTACGCGGACATCGGCGCGATGATCGGCCTGTCCGCGCCCGCCGTGAAACGCCGGGTGGACCGGCTGCGCGCCGAGGGCGCCATCACCGGCTTCACGGTCCGGGTCGACCCGGCGGCGCTGGGCTGGGAGACCGAGGGGTTCATCGAGATCTACTGCAGCCGCAACACCTCGCCGGAGGCGATCAAGCAGGGCCTCGCGCGCTACCCGGAGATCGCCTCGGCCTCCACGGTGACGGGGGAGGCCGACGCGATCGTGCAGGTCTTCGCCGCCGACATGCGCCACTTCGAACAGGTCCTGGAGCGGATCGCGGGCGAGCCGTACGTGGAGCGGACGAAGTCCGTGCTGGTGCTGTCTCCGCTGCTGCGGCGGTACTCCTCGGGCGCGCCGGAGTAGGTTCCCGCAGCCGGTCCCGGTGAGACCCAGATCACCCTTTTGACCTGCGCGGACGTCCCACGCAATGAATCACCGCCGGTGGCCTCCGGCGCGCAATGGATCGACGGTGCACGCGCAACGCTCGCGCCTTGTCCGGTGTGATCGGCGGACCGTACCTTCGATACGTCCCCGCCAGCCCGCACCGCCCGAGGTCAGCCATGCCGCCGTTGCGCACCGCCCTGCTCCAGAACTCCGGACGACCCGGGCACGTGGCCGGGAACATCGAGGTGCTCGACGGCGCGGCGCGGCGGGCGGCGGACGCCGGGGCGCGGCTCCTGGTCTGCCCCGAGCTGTTCCTGACCGGGTACGCGATCGGGGACGCGGTACCCCGGCTGGCCGAGCCGGCCGACGGGCCGTCCGCCCTGGCCGTCGGCGAGATCGCCGCCCGGCACCGGCTCGCCGTCCTCTACGGATACCCGGAGCGCGCCGGCGAGCGGATCTTCAACGCCGCACAGCTCATCGGCCCGGACGGGACACCGCTCGCCAACTACCGCAAGACCCATCTCTTCGGCTCCTTCGAGCACGAGTGGTTCACCCCGGGCGAGCGGACCGTGGTCCAGGCCGAGCTGGACGGCGTACGCATCGGGATCATGATCTGCTACGACGTCGAGTTCCCGGAGAACGTCCGCGCCCACGCGCTGGCCGGCACCGATCTGCTCCTGGTGCCCACCGCGCAGATGCATCCCTTCCAGTTCGTCGCCGAGTCCCTCGTGCCGGTCCGCGCCTTCGAGAACCAGATGTACGTGGCGTACGTCAACAGGACCGGTCCGGAGGGCGAGTTCGAGTTCGTCGGGCTGAGCTGCCTGGCCGGTCCCGACGGCGCCGTCCGCAGCCGCGCCGGACGCGCAAAGGAACTCGTCGTCGGCGAGGTGGACCCCGCGCTGCTGAGCGCCTCGCGGGCCATGAACCCGTATCTGCACGACCGCCGCCCCGGCCTGTACGGCTCCCTCGTCTGAGCCCGCCCCACCGTTCCACCGCCCTTCGCGCAAGGAGTCCCCACCCCATGACGTCCACGGTGCCCAACGCCGTCCAGCACACCGACGCCGCCGAGCCGATCACCATGTTCGGGCCGGACTTCCCCTACGCGTACGACGACTTCCTGGCGCACCCCGCCGGCATCGGGCAGATACCGGCGACCGAGCACGGCACCGAGGTCGCCGTCATCGGCGGCGGGCTCTCCGGCATCGTGGCCGCCTACGAGCTGATGAAGATGGGGCTCAGGCCCGTCGTCTACGAGGCGGACCAGATCGGCGGCCGGCTGCGCACCGTCGGCTTCGACGGCTGCGATCCGCAGCTCACCGCCGAGATGGGCGCGATGCGCTTCCCGCCCTCCTCCACCGCGCTCCAGCACTACATCGACCTGGTCGGCCTGGAGACGAAGCCGTTCCCCAACCCGCTCTCCCCGGCCACTCCCTCGACCGTCGTCGACCTCAAGGGCGAGTCCCACTACGCACGGACCATCGACGACCTGCCGCAGGTCTACCGGGACGTGATGGACGCCTGGAACCGCTGCCTGGAGGAGGGCGCGGACTTCTCCGACATGAACCGCGCGATGCGGGAGCGCGACGTGCCGCGCATCCGGGAGATCTGGGCGAAGCTCGTCCAGAAGCTCGACAACCAGACCTTCTACGGATTCCTCTGCGACTCCGACGCCTTCAAGTCCTTCCGCCACCGGGAGATCTTCGGCCAGGTCGGCTTCGGCACCGGCGGCTGGGACACCGACTTCCCCAACTCCATCCTGGAGATCCTCCGCGTCGTCTACACCGAGGCGGACGACCACCACCGGGGCATCGTCGGTGGCAGCCAGCAGCTCCCGCTGCGGCTCTGGGAGCGCGAACCGCGCAAGATCGTCCACTGGCCGCTCGGTACGTCGCTGTCCTCGCTGCACGACGGCGAGCCGCGCCCCGCCGTGACCCGGCTGACCCGCACCGCCGGCAACCGGATCACGGTCACCGACGCCACCGGCGACATCCGCACCTACCCGGCCGCGATCTTCACCGGGCAGTCCTGGCTGCTGCTCTCGAAGATCGACTGCGACGACGCGCTGTTCCCGATCGACCACTGGACGGCGATGGAGCGCACCCACTACATGGAGTCGTCCAAGCTCTTCGTCCCCGTCGACCGGCCGTTCTGGCTCGACCAGGACGAGGCCACCGGGCGGGACACCCTGTCGATGACGCTCACCGACCGGATGACCCGGGGGACGTACCTCCTGGACGACGGCCCCGACGAACCCGCCGTCATCTGCCTCTCGTACACCTGGTGCGACGACAGCCTGAAGTGGCTGCCGCTCTCCCCGAACGAGCGCATGGACGTCATGCTCAAGTCGCTCGGCGAGATCTATCCGGACGTCGACATCAGGAAGCACATCATCGGCAACCCGGTGACGGTGTCCTGGGAGAACGAGCCGTGGTTCATGGGCGCGTTCAAGGCCAACCTGCCGGGCCACTACCGCTACCAGCGGCGGCTGTTCACCCACTTCATGCAGGACCGGCTGCCCGCCGACCGCCGGGGCCTGTTCCTCGCGGGCGACGACATCTCCTGGACGGCCGGCTGGGCCGAGGGCGCCGTACAGACCGCGCTGAACGCCGTGTGGGGTGTGATGACCCGGTTCGGCGGCGCGACCGATGCGACGAACCCCGGCCCCGGCGACGTCTTCGACGACATCGCCCCGGTCGAACTCCCGGAGGACTGAGAGGCGTTACGGCCTTTCCGTCACGCAGGGCGGCAGACGCTGCGCTGCCGGCCGAGGCCCGAGATCTCGACCTCCATCACATCGCCCGGACCCAGGTACGGAAAGCGGCCGGACAGCGCCACGCCCTGCGGGGTGCCGGTGTTGATGACGTCGCCGGGCTCCAGCACCAGGTACTGCGACAGGTGGTGCACCAGGTGCGCCACGCTGAAGATCATGTCCGCGGTGGAGGAGTCCTGCCGGGACTCGCTGTTGACGTAGCTGCGCAGCCGCAGCTGCTGCGGGTCGCCCACCTCGTCGGCCGTCACCAGCACCGGGCCCAGCGGATTGAACGTGGCGCAGCTCTTGCCCTTGGACCACTGTCCGCCCGACTCCTCCAGCTGGAAGGCCCGTTCGGAGACGTCGTTGCTGACGGCGTAGCCCGCGATGTGGGCGGCGGCGTCGGCGGGGGAGTCCAGGTAGGAGGCGCGGCGGCCGATGACGACGGCCAGCTCCACCTCCCAGTCCGTCTTCTTCGAGCCGCGCGGGATCAGCACGTCGTCGTACGGGCCGACGACGGTGTTCGGCGACTTGTAGAAGAGGATCGGCTGCTCGGGCGGCTCGGCCCCCGACTCCGCCGCGTGGGCCGCGTAGTTCTGGCCGATGCAGAGCAGCGCGGAGGGCCGGGCCACGGGGGCGCCGATCCGTTGGCCGGTGATGTCGGTCTCCGGGAGCACCGGCTCGGCGGGCACCAGGTGCGGGTTGTCGGCGAGCGCGGCGAGGAACGCTCCGTCGATGTCGTCGGTGATGCCGGACAGGTCGTAGTGGCGGCCCTCGGGGCAGACGAGGACGGGGCGCTCGTGGCCCGGCTCGCCGATGCGCATCAGTCGCATGAAGTGAGATCTCCTGAACGGTACGGGGGTAAGGGGCTCGGCGAGCCCTCAGTGCAGACGGGTCAGGGCGTCGGCGGTGACGGCGTGGACCGGGGGTCGCCCGGCGAGCAGCCGCAGCACCTCGTTGACGGCGCTGGTGCCCAGCCGCTGCCGGCACTCGACGCTGCCCGCCGCCTGGTGCGGGGTGAGCAGCACGTTCGGCAGGGCACGGAACGGGTGGTCGGCGGGCAGCGGCTCGTCGTCGAAGACGTCGATCGCCGCGTCCAGCCGGCCGGTGGCCAGCTCGGCCAGGAGCGCGTCCTCGTCGACCAGCCACGACCTGGCGGTGTTCACCAGACCCGCCCCGTCCGGCATCAGCGCCAGCTGTCCGGCGCCGATCATCCGGTGGGTCTCCTCGGTGACCGGTGCGTGCACGGCCACGATCCTGCTGTGCGCGAGCAGCGCTTCGAGGGGTACGCGCTCCACGCCGAGTTCCTCGGCGTCCGCGGCGGACAGATACGGGTCGGTGACGCTCACCCGCGCCCCCATCGCCCGCGCCAGGGCGATGTAGGCGCGCCCGGTGCGGGAGGCACCGATCACGCCGATGCGGCTGCCGTGGATCTCGTGGCGCGGCGGGGCCTCGCTCGCCGCCGCCCACTCCTGCCCGCCGCGCAGGGCGTGGTCGAAGCGCTGGATGCGGTGGAGCAGGGAGAGCGTGAAGGCGAGGGCCACCTCGGCGACCGGGCGGGCCATCTCGTCACCGGCCTGGGTGACCAGGATGCCGCGCCGGAACACCTCCTCGGTGACATAGGGCGCGACCGCCGAGCCGGTGTGCGCCACCAGCTCCAGCCGGTCGGCCGATGCGAGGAGCCCGGCGTCCACCCTGGGCGCCCGCCACGAGGTGATCAGCGCACGGGCGCCGGGCAGCGCGGCCGCGACCGCCGCCCGGTCCCCGTGGTCGTCGACGACGATGAGTTCGGCCGCCCGCTCCAGCTCCTGCCACACCTCGGCGGTGAAGAACTGGGCCCGCAGGCCCGGCGGTACGGCGACGACCACCCGGGAGCGGTCGGCAGGATCAGGAGAGCCAGGCATCGAGGTGCTCCGCAACGAAGGCGTCATCGGTCAGCCAAGGGTAGGCCGCGGCCACCCGGCTGATCTCCTCGGCCTGTCCGGGGGAGAGCGTCTCGGCCGGGTCCAGGCACCGGATGTTCGCCAGCAGGCCCTGGCGGCGCAGCACTTCGTGGACCCCGGCGATGCAGCCGCGGAACGCGCCGCGCACATCGAAGACCGCGCTGTTGGCGTCGGTCAGTTCGGGGCGCCGGGCCAGACAGCGCACCATCGCCCCGTGGTCCCCGCCGCGCGCCCTGCGGACGTCGTCGAGGAGGGTCACCGCGGAGCCGGTCCACACGGCCCACTGGCCGAGGAGTCCGCCCGCGAACCAGCGCGGCCCGCCGCCCGCCGTCTCGTACGGGGTGAGCAGATCACCGATGATGTCGTCGTCGTTGCCGGTGTACAGCGCCACCTCGTCGGCCCGGTCGGCGGCGGCCACGGCGCGTACGACATCGGCGGTGCGGTAGCGGTCGAACGGGGCGATCTTCACCGCGGCCGTGTTCGGCAGATCGGTGAACGAGGACCAGAAGTGCGGCGACAGGTAGCGTCCGCCGACCGCCTCCTGGAGGTAGAAGCCGATCACCGGCAGCACCTCGCCGACCGCCCGCGCCCGCTCCAGCAGGCCCTTCTCGTCCGCGCCCGGCACGGCCGGGCTGAGCAGCACCGCGTCGTAACCGAGCTCGGCGGCGGTCTCGGCCTCCGCGACGGCCTGTGCCGTGTAGCCGCAGGCACCGGCGACCTTGATGAACGGCCGGCCGGCCTCGGCGTCGATCGTCTCGGCGGCGAGCTCCAGGACCGGCCGGAACAGGCCGACCTCCGGTTCGCGGATCTCGAACTGGGTGGTGTGCACGGCGACGGCGACGCCGCCCGCGCCCGAGGCGAGGTAGTAGCGGGTCAGGGCCCGCTGCCGGCGCTCGTCGAAGGAGCCGTCGTCATGCAGGGCGAGCGGGTGCGCGGGGATCACCGCACCGTGGGCGAGTGCGTCCAGGGCGGGGGTCGGTGCGAGGGAGGGAGTGGACATGGGGTGGATCAGAACCTTCCGTCACGGACCTGGAACTTGGTGGGCTTGCCGGACAGCGGCAGCCCGCGGCGCAGCCAGTCGGCCTGCCATTCGACGAGGGTGCGCAGCGTGACGTCCGGATAGCCGAACAGCGCGTGGCAGCGGCTCGCGTCGGAGAGCAGCGCGGTGGGCGCCTCCTCGCCGGCGAAGACCGGCTCCTTGCCGAACTCCTCGCCGAACCACCGGGCGATGCGGCGCACCGAAGCGGTCTCGGGGCCGGTGAGGTTGAGGGTGAACGCCTCGCCATCGGTGGCGTGCAGCAGCGAGCGCAGCGCGACCTCGTTGGCGTACCCCTGCCACACCACATTGGCGTGACCGGTCGTCACATCGACGCTCTCGCCGGCCTGTACCCGGTACGCGATGTCGGCGAGGACGCCGTAGCGCAGGTCGACCGCGTAGTTGAGGCGGATGTTGGCGACCCTGGTGCCACGGGTCAGCGCCGCGTGGCCGAAGATCCGCTCCCGGCCCAGGCACGACATGGCGTACTCGCCGACCGGGCCCACCGGGTCGCTCTCGGTGCAGCCGCCGGAGGAGACCGGGACCAGCGGGTACACATTGCCGGTGGAGAACGCGGCGATCCGCGCCCCCGACCAGCGGCGCGCCACCCGGTCCGGCATCGCGGCGTTCACCGCCCAGGCGTGCGAAGGGGCTCCGGCGGAGCCGAACTTGGCGCCGACCATGAAGACGACGTTCCCGGCGTCCGGCAGTCCGGCCAGGTCGGCGGCCGGGTCCATCAGGTCGAAGGCCACGGTGGAGACCCCGGCGGCCTCCAGCTCGTCGGCGGCGGACTTGTCGGACCAGCGGGAGACCGCGTACACGGTCACGTCCTGGCGGCCCGCGGCGTCCAGCGCCCGGCGGGCCAGCCGGCACAGGCTGGGGCCCATCTTGCCGCCGGCGCCGAGCACCAGCAGATCGCCTTCGAGGCGGCCGAGATCGGCGACGAGCGCGGGGGAGGGGGTGGCGAGCCGCTCTTCGAGCGCGGCCTCATCGGTGAACATTGGTTGCTATCCCTTGATTCCGGACGCGGTGACGCCCTCGGTGAAGTAGCGCTGGCCCACCATGTACGCGGCGAAGATGGGCACGAACGCGATGACGGAGCCGGAGAGCACCACATTGAGCGGCACGTTCTGCTGCTGGAGCGAGGCGATGCCGACGGTCAGGGTGCGCATGTCGGTGGACTGGCCGATGACCAGCGGCCACAGGAAGTCGTTCCAGTGCCACAGGAAGACGAAGACACCGAGGGTGGCCAGGATCGGCTTCAGCAGCGGCAGCACGATCCGGTAGAAGATCTGCCACTCGTTGCAGCCGTCGAGCCGGGCCGCCTCGAAGAGTTCGTCCGGCAGTCCCTGGATGAACTGCCGCATCAGGAACACCGCCTGGGCGTTGGCCAGGGTCGGCACGATCAGACCCCAGTACGTGTCCACGCCGCCCAGCTTCGCGATCATCGCGAAGGTCGGGATCATCGTGACGTGGTACGGGACCATCACCATCGACAGGAACGACCAGAACATCGTCTCCCGGCCGGGGAAGCGCTTCTTGGCGAAGGCGTACCCGGCGAGCGAGGCGAGCAGCAGCACGCCGACGACCGAGACGACCGAGTAGATCAGCGTGTTGAACAGCCAGCGCGGTACGTCCTGGGCGTTCATGACGGTGTCGTACGCCTCGCCGGTCAGCGGCCACGGCAGCAGGCTGCCGGGGAACTCGACCGCCGCGGACGGCTTCAGGGAGAGCACGACCATCGCGTAGAACGGGAAGATCGTCACGATCGCGGCCACCGTCAGCAGCACGGCGCGGCCGATCCGGCCGGCCCGGGTGGGCCGCATGCCGTGCGGAACGGTGTCCTGCTCCGAGAGCTTGCGCAGCTTGCGTGCGGCGCGGCGCTCGGCCCGGTCGGGGGCGGCGGGGGGCTTCGGCGCGGGCGGGGCCTCGGTCTGGGCGGGTGCTGCGGTCATGGTCACTGGTCCTTCCCGATCACGAGCCGCTGGATCACCGCGACCACCACGGTCAGCGCGAAGAGCGCGACGCCGATGGCGGAGGCGTAACCCAGGTCGAAGTACTTGAAGCCCGCGTCGTAGAGCTGGAAGACGAGCGTGTAGCTGGCGTTGGCGGGGCCGCCGCCGGTCATCGTGTAGACCGCGTCGAAGACCTGGAACGAGGCCGTCGTCTCGATCACGGCGAGGAAGAACAGGGCGGGCTTGAGCTGCGGCAGCACGATGTACCGGAACCGCTGCCAGGGGCCCGCGCCGTCGGTGAGCGCCGCCTCCTCCAGCTCACGCGGGATGTCCTGCATCCGGGCCAGCAGGATGAGCATCCCGTACCCGAAGCGGGACCAGACGCCGACGATCGCGAGCGCGGGCAGCACCAGCACGTCGTCGGAGAGCCAGGAGCCCTCGGACATCCCGAACCAGCCCATCAGGGTGGACCACGGCCCACCGGTGGAGAAGATCCAGACGAAGACGGTGGCGGCCAGCACCAGCGAGGTGACGACCGGCAGGAAGAACACCGAACGGAAGAACTTGGCGCCGCGGAACGCGCGGCGGGTGATCAGCGCCAGGGACACCGAGGCGATCAGCGTGCCCGGCACCGCGAGCACGGTGTAGAGGACCGTGACCTTCAGCGCCTGCCAGAACAGCGGGTCGTCCCACAGGCGGGTGAAGTTGTCCAGCCCGATGAAGCTGCCGCCGCCCGTCAGGGAGTAGTCGGTGAAGCTCATCAATACCCCGGCGATGCCCGGACCGAACCGGAACGCCAGGAAGAGCAGGAAGCACGGAAGGACGAAGAGCAGGCCGATCCGGGCCTCGCGGCGCGCCTGCGGCCCGCTGCGACGGCCCCGGCGGGTTGGTTCCGCGACGACTGCCACGGGGATCTCCTTGCGGTACGGGGGAATTGCGGGGGGTCGGGGGAGTGCCCCGGGGAGGGCGCGGTACCGGGTCCGAGTGCGGCCGGACCCGGTACCGCGCCCGGTCGGTCAGCGGCCGAGCATCGCCTGCGCGGCCTTCTGCGCGGCGTTCAGCGCCTCCTGCGGGCTCTTCTTGCCCAGCAGCGCCGCCTGGATCTCCGGGGCGAGGACGCCCTGCACCTCACG